>CABXIU010000005.1 GCA_902512305.1 uncultured Gammaproteobacteria bacterium | reverse complement strand
TCCCGACCTAATTCATCCTCAGTAAGAAAATCATTCCCTGGTGGTGTCGGGGTTAATGA
Organism: uncultured Gammaproteobacteria bacterium; assembly: GCA_902512305.1. GTDB lineage: Bacteria > Pseudomonadota > Gammaproteobacteria > PS1 > Pseudothioglobaceae > Pseudothioglobus. The sequence continues at coordinate 126,900 of CABXIU010000005.1, read as the reverse complement.
AACAGCTTTAACTAAAGAGCTACTGTCACACATTCGACAGCTATCTCTAAAATAGTAATTGGATTGCATTATAGTATTTTATAAAGTTATATTTTCTGGATCAACCAAGATCACACGGCGCACATCTTCCTCATAGGCCTCTTGATCTCGAGGATTACGACTCATCGCCAGCAGTTCGCAATCTTCAAGAAAAACAGTTGCATGATCTTCCATCGGCGGAGTGAAAATTAGCTCTCCAGCCTCAACATGAACGCACTGAAGTTCATCATCACTATTAGTTGCGCGATAATAATAATTAAAAGATCCAGATAAAACATACATATAATGCCAATCTGTTAGATGATAATGATTAGACCGAACAACACCTTTCTTAGAAGAGATTAACGATATATTCTTCATCGGAAAATTAACTAATGACTGAATCGAACCCCTATCATCATTATGTGCTGCATCTAAATTGACCAAACCTGTTTTTGGCCACATGCCCTCCTCATCAAGCTTAAAATTTTTCCAACTTTCCATTTTTTACTCCATTATAATTCACAATATCATTCATTAATTTTGCTCGTTGCAAAATAGTTTTTCTCTCTGCAGCAGCTCTTTCTTTGTTTTTCATAATCCTAACAAAATTATGAAACATATCAATAAATTGTTCAGACTGCTCACCATTTTTCACACTTTCATTTCCATTTATGTCACGAATTTTATACTGAGGCTGATAATCTTTTGGCTTAGAAAATATTTTATCAGTAAAAAAAGAACCGTCCTTAGCCCATAAATCAATCTCATTTTTATATGCAACTCCAACACTCCACTCTAAATATGCAGTTACGCCTTGTGAAAATTTTAATAAAGCCCTTCCTTCACTATCAACTGACTCCCCTGTTTTTGACAAAATCTCAGAAAAAATCAACTTTATCTGCTGATCAGAAAATAGGGAAAGTAGTGCAGAAATTGTGTAAGTTGCTACATCCCATAAAGCACCGCCACATAACTCAGAGTTATTACGAAACCCGGGATTATCAATAGTTGGAATACCAAATCGACAAATAACAGAGTGTAAATCTTTACTATCATTTACAAACTTTTTTACCCTCTGAAACTGAGGATGAAAAAGATACATAAATGATTCAGTTATAACTTTACCCCTCTTCTCTGCAAGTGAAACCAATTCCTGAGTATCAATATAACTGCATGTTAATGGCTTTTCACACCAAACATGCTTCCCAGCTTCAAGTGATTGTTTAGCCATAGAGAAATGAATACCAATTGGTGTGGCAATATAGACAATATCCACTTCAGTTGAATTAAGCATTTGCTTATGATCAGTCCAACCATAGCAATTCCATTTTTTTGCACAAGCGTTAACAACCTGATAGTTTCGGGAACAAACGCCAACTAATTTAATCTGATCCATAGCAGCTAATGCCGGAAGGATTCGATTCTGAGCATGGCCGCCTAAACCCCAAACTACAACATTCAGTAAACTCATTTTCTTAATTTTGAGCCCTTCCAATTCTCAACCTGTACTTGTCGAGAGCGAGCAACTGTCAATGTATCAGGTGCAACCTCATCAGTAATGGTAGATCCAGCCGCAATTGTTGCATTGGCATTAATCTTTAATGGCGCCACTAAATTACAACCTGAACCTACATAAACCCCTCGACTTATTTCAGTTCGTTTAATACCAACTCCATCATGATTGCAAGTAATAACTCCCGCACCAATTATAACTTGCTCCGCCAAATCTGAATCTCCCACAAAAGAATGATGATTAATTTGACACTTTGATGCAATATTAGAATTTTTAATCTCAACAAAGTTACCAATTGATACATTGTCTCCAATCGATACATCTGGACGAATACGCCCATAAGGGCCAATAAAGCAGTTTTCACCAATAATTGAACCTTCTACAAGAGAAAATGGTTTGACAATAGTTCCTTTACCAATTATGCAATTTCTGAGAATACTATGAGATCCTATTGTAACATTATCACCGAGTTTGACATCACCCTCAATAATTACATTTAATTCAATTTTTACATTCTCACCACAACTAACCTTACCTCGAATATGTAAAGACTCAGGATTACTAACTTCTACACCTGTCAAAATTAATTTAAACGCTTTTTCTAAGGCATCTTCTTTATCTAGTTCGATTTTTTTTCTAATCTCATTAAGTTCAATATTATTCATATTTAACCCTCTTTCCTAAGATGAAGATAATAATGGACCATATTTATAAGCAACTATCAATGCTGGAGTAATGACAAGTATCGCAGCAATTATCTCCATTTCAGGCTGCAATGCCGACCATATTGCAATCGGTAAAATCCAAATTATATTATAAAGAGTAACAGTTCGAGTTGCCTTTAGGTGACTTCCAGTTATCCTTGCAAAGTTTTGATAAGCATGGCTTTGGTGCGCCAAATACCACTTCTTAATGAAAATAACCCTTACAATTTGGGTTACAGTAGTATCCGCAAAGAAACATCCAAACACTATCAGCCAGTTCCAAACAGAGAGAGTGCCACTAAATGTCGTAAATATTAAGAGAGATCCAAAGATATAGCCTAAAAAAACACTACCTGCATCTCCCATAAAGATAGTTGCTGGAGGCCAATTAAAGATAATAAAACCACTAACTGTTGCTGCAATTAAAATAAAAATAGGCGCTAATTCGACAGAGCTATTGGTGAAAAATAGAATAAGAGCAAGAGTTAAACTCGAAAATATCGCTTCAGAAGAAGCCATTCCATCAACTCCATCCATGAAATTATAAGCATTCATCATCCAGACCATAAAAAATAAACAGGCAATAATAATTACATAAATCGGAACCCAATTTCCTACAAATAAACTATCTAAATATAGCCAATAGACCACTAACCCAGAAAGAAGCAACTGAATAATTAACTTAATTCTAGCTTTAATATTCAAAATGTCATCTATAAAGCCAAATAGTGAAGCCAAACCTCCTCCCACTCCAAGTATTAAAAATAGATTATTTGATAATTCCAGGTAAGGCCAGATCAATAATAAAAATAATATAAATAATATAGAAAAAACAATTCCACCACCTCTTGGAATAGGACTATCATGAAGGGTCCGATGATTTTGAAGTGCAATTATTCCTATATAAATTGCATATTTTTTATATAGAAATACACCTACCCAGCTACAGGCAATAATAGGAATAATTAAATATTTAAACCAATCCATGTGCTATCTGTTTCACAACTTTTTCTGTAGAAAATAATTCATTATGTAATTTCTGACACCTTTTCCTCATATCTTCAGCATTATATGAATTATTCAATAATTCATATATGTTATCAACTAATAGATTAACAGAATGATTTGTTGCCACTAGACCAACACTATTTTCTTGAATAATTTTCTCTAAATCATTGTTTTTATTAATAACAGCTAAAACAGGAAGACCTGAGCGCATATAGGATAAAAATTTACCTGGAATATTGTGCGTCTTATGCCTCTTATCTAAGGAAATAATTCCATAACTACACTGTTCATATAATCCAGATATCTCTTTAGGACTTATTTCATTATAAAATAATATATTCTCAAGTTTTCTTTTCTCAGCATCAATTTTCAGGCGATTTGATGCCAACCCTCTTCCTACAAATAAGAATCCTACATTAGTATTACCAGAAAATTTTTCTGCGATATCAATAAAAATCTCAAGTCCTTGAGCATCACCCATATTTCCTGCATATACAAAAATAGTTCGCCCCTTAAGCTTTGTGCTATCTATTTCAATACTACAATAATTTACACCCTTCTCTTCATTAGACAACCAATTTTGTAATACTTCTATATTCGCATTACCAGGTATCTCTTTTTGAAAATAAGGCATGTTAGCAAGTGTTTGAATTCCAATAATATCTGCCGTTGAATAAAGATTTTTTTCAACTAATTTAAAAAAAAAATATGGTGGTCTATTATTACTAATTAATCCCAAGTCCACTGCCCACTGTGGAAAGATATCTCTTATGATAAGATAGTTTTTGCACTGACTATCTTTTTTTAATTTTTTTGCAACTGGACCAAGGAATATTGATGGAGCATAAGTAATCACTCCATCAAATTGACTAAGAGAGACGGAACTTCGATTTAATTTATAAATCATCGAAAAAGGCATTAAAAATTCACCAATAACTCTACGAATATAACTAACATCTCTAAATTTTGGAGATTTGACTCTTATGATTTGTATATTTTCTATAATGTCTATTAAGAAATTTACAATAATTTCTGAAGAAGGAGTTATAACAGTTACTTGATTACCTTGTCTTTTAAACTCTTCCGCCAAATCCATAACTTGAGCTGCACCAGAATTTTTTAATGGTGGAAATGAATCAGTTATTATCGCTATCTTCATAGTTTATATTGGGAATACAGTGTCACGTTGTCAGAAATCAAACTAACCATATTAGAAATCATTTGATCGTAAGATGGGATTTCGTAGTTCATTAATAATCTAGTATCAATATAACTCTTATCGACATTTTTTCCATACACTGGCCTAATGCTAATATCTTTTTTTGTATACTTTTGGAACAATTTAAGAAGGTCATACTTACTAATTGAAGAGTTATTAGTCACATGGTATAAGCCTGTTACTTCATTATCAATTGCCCACTTAACAGCCTTTGCAAGCTCTATTGAAGTAACACCTGACCAAATCGCTTTAGTAAAACCAGAAATGTCACTTTTTTGACTCATAAACCAATGAAACAATTCCTCTCCATCAGTTTTTAATTCAGGACCTACAACCGAGGTTCTTAAAGTAAGGTGCTTGTTATTAACAACTTCCCCGAGCCCTTTAGTTTTGGCATATATACCTCTTCCATCCTTCTCATCAGTTTCAACATACGGTCCTTTCTTGTCACCTGAGAAAACGCAGTCAGTTGATATATGGATTAATTTTGCATTAATTTTATCTGCCAGTCTGGCCAATCTATGCGGCATATATGAGTTGAGAAAGATAGCATTTTCAGGATCTTTGTCTGATCCATTAATCAAAATACCCATACAGTTAATAATGTAATGTGGTCTGATACTTATTACTTTATCAATAAAATGTTTCTCATCTCTGGCATCTAACAAGATTGTATCATCTTGAAATTTATTTCGATATGATATATTGTATAGCTCATAATTATTGCTATCATTCAAATAATTATAAACCTGATGACCTATTAAACCTGCAGAGCCAAGAACAAGAGTCTTATACAAAACTATACCTCTTTATTCCAGACAGTTCTGTTTACATAATCAACATATGACAAGATGATTCTTAAGATCTTTTTAGAGACATTATCAACTTCGTAATCTTTGACAGGCTTTATAGCTCTAATATCTTGCGAATTATGACCTGTTGCAACTTCAACTGCATGAATAACTCTAGTCTTATTCAAACCGGACATGATTACAGTTGTTTCATCCATACCTTCAGGTCTTTCGTGCGCCTGGCGTATTGTGACAGCAGGTAAATTCAGTATTGACCCCTCTTCAGCAATAGTTCCACTATCTGAAATCACACAAAATGCATTCATTTGCAGGTTGTTATACTCATGAAAACCATAAGGCTTCGAGAATCTAATTAAGGGATTCTTGTTTTGGTAGTCAATATCTTCCAATTTCTTTTTTGTTCTTGGGTGTGTAGAAATAATAATTGGCATTTTATATTTCTTAGCCAGCTCATCAATTGATTCAAGTAAGTCACTAAAGTTTTTAGGCGAGTCAACATTTTCTTCTCTATGGATACTCATAACAATATATGCTTTTGGCTTTAGCCCTTCTCTTACTAGAATATCGCTAGATTTAATCTTTTCCATATTGACAGTTAAAACTTCTGTCATCGGCGAACCAGTTTTAATAATTGTTTCAGGTTTAATGCCTTCTGCAATCAAGTAATCTCTTGCATGTTCGGAAAGAGGTAGGTTGATATCACTCAAATGATCTACAATTTTTCTATTAACTTCTTCTGGAACTCTTTGGTCAAAACATCGATTACCCGCCTCCATATGAAAGATTGGTATCTTTCTCCTCTTTGCAGGAATAACACTTAAACAACTGTTGGTATCTCCATAAATTAATAAGGCATCCGGCTGCATTTCATCAAAGACCTTATCGGCCTTTGCAATAATATCTCCAATAGTTTCTGATGGCGTACCTTTAAGAGCCTCCAAGAAGATATCAGGCTTTCTAATATCTAACTGTTCAAAGAATAATTCATTTAGTTCATAATCATAATTCTGACCAGTATGAACTATTGTATGATCTACATGTCGATCCAGCTCTTTCATTACTTGACTAAGCTTAATGATTTCCGGCCTAGTGCCTACAATAGTCATTACCTTCAGCTTATCCATTTTTCTTGAACCCCTTTAAATCGTCCTGAATCTCTCTAATACTCAACAGCAACTCTGTCAACTCCTCCTCATTCAGTCTGCTGGTATTGTGGGAATGGTATTCACCTGCTTCTTTAGCAACCTCTTCACCCTCTTCAAAAAACTGGTTATAGTTTAGATCTCTTGTATCAGCTGGAATACGATAATAATCACCCATATCAATTGCTTTCAACATTTCCTCTTTCGTCAGTAAAGTTTCGTACAGTTTCTCACCATGCCTTGTACCAATAGTTTTCACTTTGTGGTCAGGGACACCTAGAACATTTTTCATAGTATTAGCAAGTAATTCAATAGTTGCAGCGGGAGCTTTCTGCACAAAAATATCACCGCTCTGTCCTTTGTCAAATGCAAATAACACCAAATCTACAGCCTGATCTAGAGTCATCATAAATCTGGTCATATTAGGATCTGTAATAGTTATAGGCTTTCCATTCCTTACCTGATCGATAAATAACGGAATAACCGAACCACGACTAGCCATCACGTTGCCATATCTAGTACAAGCAATCATAGTGTCTTTTACATTTCTACCTTTTGATACAATCACTCTTTCCATCATAGCCTTACTGATGCCCATTGCATTTATTGGATAAACCGCTTTATCTGTACTCAGTGCAATAACTTTTTTAACACCAGCTAAAATAGCTGAATTTAATAAATTTTCAGTACCAATAATGTTAGTTTTAACTGCCTGCATTGGATAAAACTCGCACGATGGTACTTGCTTAAGTGCAGCCGCATGGAAAACATAATCAACTCCCCTCATTGCATCATCAGTTGAGTATTTATCTCTGACATCGCCAATATAGAATTTAACTTTATCGTTATTGTAAAACCTTCTCATATCATCTTGCTTAAGCTCATCTCTAGAAAAAATACGCACCTCTTTAACGTCTGTAGTCAAAAATTTCTTCAGTACAGCATTACCAAATGAACCTGTACCTCCAGTAATTAATAATATTTTATTATCAAACATTACAAAGATACCTTAGATTTTTCATTAGAAAACAGTTGTATATTTTTCTCTTTTACAGACCTGTCACTTAAAACACTAATAGCATATTGATTTACTCTCTCTCTCAAATCAGAATACTCAGTCGCATTCATAGAATAAATATGCTTAATATAATCAGCAAATTTACATCGATTATTCAAAGATGAAACACAACCAATACCATGACTTTCAAAATTGGTCCAAGGGGTCATATCGGAAATTAACGCAGGCGTGCCTGATATCATTGACTCCAAAATAATATGACCATAATTCTCTCCATGAGAAGGAAAAAAGAACAAGTCATATTCTCCAAAAACATCAATCACATCATTATGATTAATTAATCCACAATAACGAATGATGACATCGTTTGAAATATTGTCTATAAGCAATTTACATTCAGACCAGTAGGATTCATCCTCAATCGGTCCGTATATATCAAACTCAACATGAATATCCAATTCAGATAATACCTTTAATGCAAAATCGAGGTTCTTTATTCTGCTTATTCGAGAAATAAAGCATAATTTCAGTTGTCCATCTACTTTTTTTCTAGTGTTATCAAAATAGCTAACTGGCATAGGGGGCATATCAGGCACTATAGCCACTCTTCCAGGCATACAGATGCTTTCAATATCGCCCTTCTCATACTGAGATGACGCCTGCCAAAGCACATTATTATATATTCTAGAAACCCTAGCTAATATCAGAAATAGCTTTTTTCTGTGCTTTTTGATATTCATGGCACCTTTCGAAAATTCTCCTCTAGGCGCTATAATTATTTTCTTGTTTGATTTTATTAATCGTAAGCATAATAAAATTTTGATGGAATAATTATAGTCGAAGAAACTATTCAAATAAACCAGGTCATAATCCGCATTGTTAATAATTTTGATTAATTCAAAGAAAGAACTCACTTCATTCTTGTAATAAACATTAGCATTACCTACTTTATGCCATCGATTAATTTTGATGCCACTATAAGCTTTAAAGTCTCCAAGATCTCTGTCTGATGTGACAATATTAAATTGGATATTATTACCGATCTGTTCGACCATATTTACAATTGTTCTCAATGCACCCCCTGATTTATAGCCAGGATAGTAATGATGATTGAAAGTAAGAACTTCAACCATTATCAGCGAAAACTTTATTAGTTAATTTTACAATTTGATTCTTTTTGCCTGAGACAAGGTAGGAATACATAGAAATATATCCATCTGCAATTGTATCCATTTTAAAGTATTTGTCTACTCGACTATACATAGCTTTTCCAATCCTTATTCTTAATTCACCATCTTCAATCATATTCTTGAGATTAAGATATAACTCAAGATCATCATTAGGTTCCGATATGTACTTAGCACCTTCACAACCAACCTGCATCAATGTGCCACCGACATTAGTCGAAATCACTGGCAATCCGACAGCCATAGCCTCTAAAATTGCATTAGAATTTCCTTCCGCAAGCGATGGCAAAACAAAAATATCTACTTTTTTCAATTTTGACTGAACAGAAGTCACACTCCCTCTGAATATAATACTGTCATAAAGATTCAAAGTTTCAGAAAGAGCCTCCAATTTTTTCCTGAGTTTGCCATCACCCCATATTTCAAGAACAGTATCTTGGGCGATATTGAGTTTGATTTTATTCCATACATATAAAAATGATTCTAGATTTTTCTGATAATCCAACCTTCCAACAAATACAACAGTACAAATATCAGACTTATGAGAATATATTTTAGTTAAATCACTATTTAAGGAGATACCATTTGGTGTCATGAATACTCTACCCACTGGATAACCAATATCTATAGCTTCTTGTTTACTTATATGGGACATTGAGACTAGAGTATCAGACATTTTTACAATTCTAAGCTTCAGGGCACCTAGGAATGAATTACTCAACCCAGTTAACCCAAATTCGCCAACATTAGCTAATTTCAAGACAGTGTACTTATTTAATACTTTTGCCACTAATAGGGCATAAATACTAAGCCAACTTAAAGTATGTAGATGTACGATATCAAAATCATTTTTGTTTTTCAGAAAGAAATATAGCAGCCTAAAAGGCAAAATGCTGTACCTAATAATCCTACTCTCAGGCCAAGTCAATCTATGGACAGGTACATTATCTATTAATTCATATCTATTTTGCGATGGGGCAAACTTACCTGACAAAATAGTTATTTTAATATTTTTATTTATTAACAATTTAGACAGTTCATGCGCCTGTTTCTCCAAACCTCCAACTATAGGATACGGATAATTTGCTACAACCATCAACACATTTATATGTTTATTTTTAGTCATTACTTAAATATTCTTCAATATCATAATATTCTGTAGAATTAAGAATAGATTTGTAGTAATAAAACTGTTCGCCATACAACAACGTTATCTGTAAGAACATTACAATAATAATAAGCAGTAAGGCATAAAATCGATCACGGGAAATGACAATAGATAATAACATTGGAATTAAAATTATTTCCACAACACCTAATAGATTTGAAACTCGATCTCCAATAAGTTTAAAATCTACGAATAAAAACAAACTAACTGTGCTGACGAGGTATGTTCCAAATAAAATATTAAATTTATCAGAATAACGCTTTGTTAGTGGAGAAAAATAAAACAAGCAAGCTACCAATATAGCCATCTGTTTGATCACTTGGCCACGAAACAGGTCCTCCTTCCCACTAAATAAGCCCCATGCAACATGCGCATCTATTTTTTCTTGCCAAGATCCAGGAAGAAACTGATATAGCAAATCAATTGCAAGGTATGAAATACCGCCAAAAAATCCAATTGCAAATGCAACAATCAGAAAGAAGGAGTAGCTCTTACTTTTAAATTTTAATTTTTTCAATAAATATATTGATAAGACAAATGCGCCAACCTTATGTATAGTCATAGCATATAAATACAGCAAAAATGATTTAATTGCTTTGTTATTAATAACTACAACAAGAAGAAGCATCAATACTGCAACCAAGACGGCGTGCCTAAGGGCACCAAGGTTACTATAATAAAACCAAGAATAATAGATCAAAACACTCAGCACAGGGTATGGTGATAATTTTTTACATGAATATATAACCATCCAAACATTGCTAAAAGCAATCGTTAAAAACATCAGTGTCGCATTACTTGTGAATACCTTAATGATTGATAAGAAAGTCAAAAAACCCGGATTGTACTGTATTAATTTGCTATGATTAAAATTACTACCATTCTTAAACCACTCGAGTAATGAATTTGTATGCTCAAAAACTATAGCATATGTTATCTGATCAGGGCTTAAGTCTCTTAATGCTGCAAGCAGCACAAGGAGTATAAGTGAAAACGCTAGATACAAATTAATATATCTAGAACCCTCCCTATCAATAGTTACTATTGAAAAAAGAGACAACAACAAAAAAACTGGAAAATAGATACTTAATATAACAGACATTATTTTTTTCTGAGAACGATATAGCTTACTTTATAGGATCGAAATAACCATAACACTCTATGCGCCAAACATATCCATTCTTTAAACTTATAGATTGGAAGCATTAGTCGAATTATAGTTTTAATTTTTATACTCATACTATATAAAGCATACTCGCGCATGAATGTGTTGCTTCTAATAATTTCTTGCTCTAAGATATCATAATTTGGAAATAGTTTACTAATCTCGTTAGGAGTTGGTCTAAAGTAAGTATCTATAGGATCAAAATGCAAAGGATATGAAAAAGGGACACTCATAATCAACACTCCCCCTTTGGAAAGAATATTGTTAATAATTGGAGGTATATTATTTCGTGAGATATCAACTAGGTGCTCCAGTAAATTACAACACAAAATGATTGATGGCTTAATCGATTGAAGGTTATGCTGCACCTCAGGATTAAAAATATCGCCTGAGATATCAACTCCATGATCCTTCTTTAAATCAAAGTGAACAACTGTAAACCTTGCTGAATCTAATTTCGAAAAAATTACATTATCTATGTGTGGTTGCTGTACTATTCTAAAATCATCAGTGCTGCTTCCTATATTCAATAGAACTTCATGATCATTATTAGCAAATTGATCTAATGATGATTTTATAGCATGCGCTTCTTCAACCCTCATAAATCACCTATTTAGCAACCAACACTGAAAAGCCATCAGTCTCCATAAAGTAGCTTGCCAATTATATTTCCCCTCCATATGCTGCTTCAAAATAGATTGGACATGATCAGCATTGAAAATACCGTGCCGCTCAATGAGATCTTTACTCAACAAATCCTCTGTCCAACTCCTTAATGGCCCACGAAGCCACTCAGACATTGGGAGACTAAAACCCATTTTAGGACGATCAACCAGATTTTGCGGTATATAACGATAAAGAACCTGACGAAGAGGCCACTTATTGATACCGTTACGAATTTTCATATCATTAGATAGTCGCCAAGAAAACTCAACGATACGATGATCAAGTAAAGGTGCTCTATTTTCGAGGCCAACAGACATAGAGGTGCGATCTGCTTTTACAAGTATATCACTAGGAAGGTAATCAACTTGATCATAATAAAGTAGCGAGCTCACAAACTGATCTAAATCAGAAGTATCAAAACGAAGTGGGTTTCTACTATTTAAATGACGTTTTTCCATTATTTGTTGTTCAATTAGACCATTTGACTTCATTAACCTATAAAAATCAATATGGCTTAATGATTTTAGTGCCAATATTAATTGATCCAGTCTCATGCTCAGTGGAATAGTCGTTTTCCTATTAGCCAACTCAAGAATTAAAGACAAAGGATAATTAGAAATATTTGGATGAATAGATGACATAACATTAAATATAATATTTCTAATATTAGAAGGTATTTTACTGAAGATATTATTAACTCTATTTAGCTTTGAATAAACATCGTATCCCGCAAACAGCTCATCCCCACCATCTCCTGAAAGTGCAACTTTTACATGGTTTCCAGCCAAAGTTGATACTTGAAGAGCCCCCCCAGAATCGCTAAATGGTTCATCATATATATCGTGTATATTCGGAATTGAATTAATGATTTCTTTTTCAGACAGATAAAGTGTTGTGTGATCTGTCCCTAAATAATTTGCAATTTCTTCAGCATAAACAGCTTCATTGTAATTCTGTTCTTCAAAACCAATTGTAAATGTTTTAATCTTATCAGTCGACACTGATTGAAGAAGGGCAGTTATGAGAGATGAGTCAACTCCCCCTGACAAAAATGCACCTAATGGCACATCCGAAATTGTTTGTAGTTTTACTGATTCCTTAACAAGTCCATCTAAATAGTCTATCGCTTCATTATCATTTCCCTGAAATGGAGACCGCAAACCTTCATTAGAAATACAATGGAGGTCCCAATATTTTGATGGTTTTTGATATGAATTTCTGTCAGATTCAGATGATATATGAATATATGACCCTGGAACTAATTTATAAATACCCTTGTATATTGAGGAGGGCGCAGATATAGAACCATATTGAAGAAATGGCTCTATGACATTATAGTGAATATCATTTTGAAATGAACTATGTTGACGCAAAGCTTTTAACTCAGAGCCAAAAAGGAATACACTATTTTGCCATCCATAATAGAGTGGTTTTTCACCCATTCTATCTCTGGCAATTGAAAGAACATGATTTTTCCGATCCCATAACGCAATAGCAAATGTGCCTACTGTTTGTTTAAGTGTGTCCTCAAATCCAAAATGTTCAAAACCTGCAAGCAAAGTTTCTGTATCACTATGTCCATTCCAAGAAACATTATCAAAGGAATCTATTTTCTTACGAATCTCTAAATGATTGTATATTTCACCATTAAAGGCTAAAACAAAACGCCCAGATTGAGAAATCATAGGTTGATGCCCAGCATCAGATAAATCTAAAATAGATAATCGGCGATGACTTAATGCTATACCGGCATCTCCATCAACCCACTCTCCGAAATCATCTGGCCCTCTGTGAGTTATTGCATTTGCCATCTTTTGAGCAAGCTCAATTCCATCCCTAGATTGAAATCCACTAGGACAATAAAATCCTGATAATCCGCACATATTAATTCCGTAAAGATATCATTTATGCCAGCCCATACAACTACCGTATTATATTAAAGAATTTAAACAAAAGTCTTACCAAATTAATCATCTTCATTATCTAAACGAGCACAAAATCCAATTCTATCACTCTGAATCACTAAACCCAATAACAATATAATTAACTCATAAAGCTTAAGAATAGTATTCTATCCAAATAGGATCTTTATTGGGAGGCAGAATGTATTCTTTATATATTTCTGGGTGACTCTTGATCGCTCTAACAAATACCTCCGGATGTTTTTGGGTGCGAACAACATTTTCAAATCCCCTGCTCACTAAAAAATCTTGAACATAATTAAAGTCTACCCTCCTATTAATTAGCGGTGCAAAATGATCGTGATTACTATGAACTCTACTTTTAATCCCCCATGATTTTTTCAACAAGAAGTTATATCTTTCATCGTCTGAGTTTAGATTATTATATCTAACACGCTCTTTAAAGATTCTTAACTCTTCATTAAATGGAACACTTTCTTGACCATACAAATAAAGATATAAGATACCATCATCCTTTACGAGTTTCGTAAGGTTATCAAGGGCTTTATTAAATCTTTTGACATGGTGGACAACCCCCCAAGATATCACCAAATCAAATTTATTGTCTTCAGGTAGTTTGTCCAAAATATCTTCTAATGAAGAATGGATGAATTCTTTCTTTACATCAATATCTTTAATGAGCTCTTTTGTTTTCTCCAAAGCAACCTCATTTATATCCACAGCAGTATAGTTAGCCCCAAGCTTAGCCAGCGCATATGCCCATCGACCGTTTCCACACCCCGCATCCAAAACATTCTTACCTTTAAACCATTCGGGCTTTATTTGAATTTCTTGCTCACATAAAAATTTAATGCAATTTTCTTTAAACCAGGGATCACTATCAACTAACAATAAACCCTCCTCAAATTGATCCCACTGAGTACTAAAGGCATTTTGCGTTTGTTTAGATGAAAAGTCTAGGGAGTTATCTAGATCGTGTACTTGATTGTAAAATAAAGTATAAAGAGTATCTATTTCTCTCTTCATTTTAAATATATTAATGGCGTCTGATACTTGGAAAAACTTTGTTTTAATTGCTCTGAAAATTTTTCTGATAAATTTAAACTTAAAAATAATTTGATATATCCTATACATTTGCTTGCATCCTATAATTAATATGTACGAAACTTGAGCCGCCAATAAAGAAACTTCTATTGGAGTATCAGAGTTAAACTAAAAACCTAATGATTAAATTAGGTTTATTCAAATAAATCTATAGCTTCACTATCACTGTCAATAAAAGTTAGCTCTAAGGCTATCTATATTAGTCCAATAAAAAAGTCTATTATTATGTTTTAATTATCTTTAGGATTTGTCTAATAAACCCATATATGAATCGTATCTTAGGCAACTTATGCAATTTCAAAATACCCCATCTTTCTCGTAGTAATGGGATAAAATTCGATTGCACCAATGAATTTGAATGTATTCTATAATAGCAAAGATGATCTGAAATATGGAGATAACTAAGGTCAAGTCCTCTTCGTATCCAAAACTCTGTATCCCAACTAATTGGAAAGTCATTGTTAAACAATGTTGATTCAATTTCAATAAGCCTTGAACTAAATAAACAAGACAGTATTCCAACTGGACAATTAAATGGACTTGGTCGCGCCAGAGATAAGCAGGAACTAACACGTGTTTTTTGATTGCCTTCTACGGAATAATAATTGCAAACTAAAAGGTCATAATTTTGATTGCAAAAGGCCATAAGAGATGAGGCCCAGTTCTTATCCCAAAGGTCATCGGCATCGCAAAAACCAAAGTAAAACGGTTCGCTCATATTTTTCTTTAATATTGAGACGGCATAATTTCTTGCCTTGACAAGAGGAATGTGCTCAGGCGTGGAATAGCTTATCAAGTTACTATACGAATTAGCATATTCTTGAATAATTTCTTGAGTCTTATCTGTTGAATGATTATCAAAACAATGTATAGAAATATTCTCGTATTCTTGAGAAACTAATGTTTCAAGAGCTTTGGACAGATAAACCTCACCATTATATACATTAACAATAATATTTAACTTCATCATCTAGCTTATCAACCTATTAATTATTTACCCAATATTATTATTTTGTAATTCATTACTTGATTGACTTCCGATCTTCCTGTCTTGGCTCATGAACTTATCACATACATGATAAAACGATTTGCTATTATAGTCTATATTATTGAAATTATAGATCATACATGAATCCATATTGCTTGATCATTTGCGTACATTTCTTCTAAGGCATCATGGTCCCTTTTAGTATCCATACAACGCCAAAAACCATTATGACGATACACCATCATTTCACCATGTTTTGCAGCATATTCAAATGGCTCCTTTTCCAACATAGTTTCATCTGAGTCAATTAGATCTATGAACTCTGGCTCAATAACCATATATCCTCCATTGATCCATCCATCTTTAGTTTGTACCGAGGGTTTTTCTTTGAAAGATACAACTCTATCATCATCCATGTCCAACTTACCAAATCGAGCAGGAGGATGAACACCTGTTATTGTTACCATTTTTCCATGACTTTTATGAAAATCCATTAAATCATTAATGTTGATATCTGACACTCCATCTCCATATGTCAACATAAATGTTTCACTCCCTATAAACGATTTAAGGCGCTTTACTCTTCCACCAGTCATAGATTTTATTCCTGTATCAACGAGGGTAACATTCCAGTCATCTTTTCTTAATTGATGATTATCTATTTTGCCACTTGCAAGATTTACAGTAAAGTCTGAGTTTAGAGATCGATAGTTAAGAAAATATTCTTTGATAATCTCAGCCTTATAGCCTAATGCCAGATAAAAATCATTGTAACCAAAAAACGAATAACTATTCATAATATGCCAAAGAATTGGTCTTCCCCCAATATTAACCATCGGTTTAGGTATTGTTTCCGTGTACTCGGATAACCGCGTCCCAAATCCACCAGCAAGAATAATTACCTTCATTTTTTCTTCTCCCAATTAAATTCTATTTCGTTTATTTTTTTACGCTCAACCTCATCAGCAAAGTGTGGAATATCTGCAATATTCAACACCAAACTGTATGGTGCACTTTCTCCATGAAAACCAAACCAGATACCAGGTGGGACTGTAAGCCGCGCATAGCAATTTTCCCCAATCACCTCTTCACGCAAACTGCCATCACCATCAACAAACACAAAGCGCACTGAACCAAAGGGAACAATTAAATTGAGCGTCATCTGGAGGTGCCGCTTCCATGCTTTTACAGCCCCCTTCTCAACTTTTGAGAAATAAGCTTCACCAAAATCCACAAACCCAGGGTCTGAACGCTTCATCGCATGCAATACATCACCACCTAAAATAGGTATTTGTTTTAATGGTGTTACGTAAATTGAATCAACATTTACTGGGCCCATGGTTGTCCTTGTTGTTTCGCAAAATCAATATATTCCTGTATTTGTCTCAATGAAAAATCAGAAATAGAGGTCTGAGATTGCTCATAATAGTGCCTGTACCATAAGACAGTCATTCGCACCGTCTCTTCAAACGTCCATACTGCTTGCCACTTAAGATGATGTAATGCTTTATCGCAATTAAGCTTAAGTAATCCTGACTCATAGGGGCCACTATATCCAGATGAAAGATCTTCCCAACGAACCTGCTCCCAATATTTAGCCATTTGCTCGACCAGCTCCCTTACAGAATGATTCTGATGCGCTGGCGGTCCAAAATTGAAGGGCTCTCCATGCAAGGCAACATCATTGTGCAGTGCCATCGCCAACGTTAAATAACCACTTAGGGGCTCTAATACGTGCTGCCAAGGTCTTGTGGTTAATGGATTACGCAATGAAACACTCTCGCCAATTGACCATGCACGCATACAATCAACAACAATTCGGTCCTCTGCCCAGTCTCCTCCTCCAATTACATTACCAGCTCGGCCCACAGCAATTCTTACATTGCCATCTACTGGAAAGAATGAACGAACATAGGAGCGAATTGCCAATTCTGCAGCGCCCTTTGACGCACTGTAAGGATCTGGCCCACCCAGCGCATCAGTTTCACGATAACCCCATTCCCATTCCACATTGTCGTAGCATTTATCACTAGTAATAAACACAGCAGAACAAGGTTGATTTAATTGACGAAGTGCTTCCAACAGGTTTATGGTACCCATTGTATTCGTTTGCCATGTATCAACAGGCTGCGTATAAGAACGACGTACAAGTGGTTGCGCAGCAAGGTGAAAAACAAAATCTGGTTGAGTCTGCTTGACAATTATTTTTAACGCTTCACCATCACGAATATCTATACGGCAATCTGTTATTTGATCAGATAAACTAGCTGCATTAAAGTGAGAAGGATCAGAAGGAATATCGACTGAAATTCCTGTAACCTTAGCCCCCATTTGAGTTAGCCATAAACTTAGCCAGGAGCCTTTGAATCCGGTATGCCCTGTAATTAAAACATTGGCGCCATAAAAGATTTTTAATGACTCTGACATTGAGATTGGTCTAATCATAATCGTATCCCATTATATTTAACAATATGTTCCAGCGTGGTAAATTCTTATCAGTCCAGAAAATCACTTCATTATCATAAACATTATATTTTCTATTATCATCTCGTGATAGTATGTTTTTAAAATCACTAGCAGTTCTGACAAAGACAGATCCAACTATGTCACGTAATGGACTTAAATTCAGTTCTTTTGTTCCCAGATAAACAACTGTATCAATACCTGAATAGTAAAGATTGACAGCAGCACTTGTTGATCCAGCGACAATGGCAATATCAAAGTTTGGCAGTATCAAATCAAGTGACTCACTTGTAAATGAAATATCCAACATAGTGATCATGCTTTCATCAATTGGGCATGCTGGATGAGGTTTAAATACAAGTGATGATATTGCATCGTTTTGAGACATTGCCATACCAATAGCATGAAGCATCTCAAGTGTTGATTTTAGTTGAAATTCCCCAACAATAAGAACATTAACCTTATCCGCTGCTTTATGTACTTTCTCATGATATTCATCATGTTTGTTTTCGTCCAGATAGAGGTAAGGAAGAGCTTCTACCTCAATAATGTTTTGCAATGAATAACCTGCATCAATGAAATGTTTTTTTGCAACAGGACCATGTAAAGCCACAAGATCTGGCTGTGGTTGACAAAACCGACCATTTTCAGAAATAGTTCGCTTGTCGTCAAAATATCTCATATCCCAATAGTTAACAGTCCCATTAGGGAATCCAACAATAATCCCATGACCATAACGGCGCCATGCATGAATTAGTGCCCTCTCCCAAAATTGATTTTCTTGCAAGTAGAACGCATTTTTTTGATGTGGAGCATTCTTTAACGCAGTATCAACTAGCTCAATAAACATGCAATTTCTTATTGCTGTACCTCCCCTAACAGAAACAACCCACTCATTCTCTAATATTGGCCATAGATCTACTGATGATTCTTTCGGTCTAAAAGCATCTCTGGCATTTATAAGTGCAAATGATTTTAAGAAAAACTTTGTGTAACTCAATAAAACTTGCAGTAATAATAAAAAACTTAATTGAGATTCAAAAAAAGTGTGCTTACCTTGTTGTTCAGGATTATCATTATATTGTTCGATCCATGAAAGAGCTGTACTAGTATCATTCATCCCATTAAATCTCATAAAATGATGAATCCAATTGATTTTTATACCTTTATTCTGAAGTTTTTCTGGCAAGATCCCCCATTGTTTTGAAAAAAATTGTCCTTTTGAACATTTCTCAACATCCAAACCAAAAAAATATGAAAATACCATTATTGACTTATTATCAGAAAACCATTTAGTCTCTTTTCTATTCCTAAGAACCCAATGCAACTTAAGATAACGGAACAACCAGAAAATCACAGATAGAATTTCAGGACGATATCTATGCAAAAATTCCTTAATATTAAATCTCTTGTGTCTGTTAGGTATCTGACTAGAAACTTCAATATCTAGATTAATACATAATGATTTTATAGCATCTAATAGTCGAATATTATGAGTATCTCCTCGGATCACCACAGACCCTATTTCTTCCTCTAGTAAAATTTTTTCTAGAGCAAATAGTTTTATGCAATCAGTTAGTTGTGGAGAATTAAGATGGCTTTTTTCTGCAAGTTTTGACATCCACCATAGACTGTATCCACGAGAATCACTGAGATGCTCAATTATTG
The DNA here is from genome assembly GCA_902512305.1 of uncultured Gammaproteobacteria bacterium. Taxonomy (GTDB): domain Bacteria; phylum Pseudomonadota; class Gammaproteobacteria; order PS1; family Pseudothioglobaceae; genus Pseudothioglobus. The sequence continues at coordinate 107,132 of CABXIU010000005.1, read as the reverse complement.
GTTTTCCATTTAATTTATACTCACCAACATCATGTGTAAACGCTAAATACTTAGCACGTAACTCCCTACTATTAGTTTCCACATAATCAACCAATGAATAACAATGATCTTGAAGTTCAGTGCTGTTCCAAGTGTAGATCATGCCTTTTTCAGAGGCTAGGTTAGGATTGGCATCAAACCATAATTCCATTGTTTTATTACTCAAGTTTATGCTCATAAAGTAGTACTAATCTTTTCGACTCTAATAAGGATTTAGAATTCTATTTAGCTGATTTTCCACCTTAATAATATCACTTGGCACATCAACAGCAATGAAAGTAGTTTTTGTTTCGGCCATCTGTAATTTACAACCAAGACCTAAAAAACCTAAGTAGTTCTGTGTTTTCAAATTGTTCATTTATTGTTTTTAAATAGGTTGAAAATATTTCTAATGCTTCAGAAGTGAAGCAATAAACAGGAACTTACATTTTATGAACAGACGGTAAACCATCATTTGAATAATGAAATGGTAATCTTGACATGTATATAAATCCATTGTTCTCATTAACTATGACTTTAATTATCGTACTACCATTAATTTCAGCCTTATCATTAATTATTTTATAGAGGATATATGCGATTTACTTTTCGCTGTATTTCTTATACTCATTCACAAGTGAGTCTATCACGATAGGTTCAATAATAGGATCATAACCTGGAAATTAAAATACAATTCATATTCGTATTATAGAAACTTCATTTATGCTATGGAAGCAGATATGTATCTAATGTTATTCACTAGTTATAAAATCGCACCACTCTTTAACCCAATCTTCTTTAACATTACATGCCTCAGTTGCAAATGCAACACGAGCATCAACAACAGTCTGAGAATTCCACCAATCAGAAATATTGGGCCATATTGCGTTAATATGATCTGCTGCTGTTATTGGACAGCCAAATAAGATATTTGCATCAATCAGTATAGCAACTATATTTTTTGTTTCATAGCTTAAATCAAACAACTCGAATGGATAGCACAATATAGTTGGTATGTTAGATGACATCGCTTCGGCAAATGTGGTCACTGGATATGTACAGATTATTAATTTTGAATTTTCTAATGTTTGAGTGTATGTTTCATCTATTCTGGTAACCTTATTTACACCATGAATATCTATGAACCGTTGTCTAGTATCCCACCCCATATTAAAATATGGACGGATAATAAGTTTTTTATAAGCATTCCTACATAAAGAATCAATCATTGTATTAGTAAACATGAAATGCTCTAGATTTGTTTCTACTGGAGGTTGCATAGCAGAAATCCTGTATGGATATCTTGCTAATTCACAACCAATAATTGTACAAAATACTCCACTTTTTTTGACTAGTTTATTTCCAGCTAACTTTGCTGGAGTTAACTGTGTCGATTTATCATCTAAGGGGCGATACCAAGTAATTACATTGTTTGCAATGTCATACTCATGTTCAAAAAAGTCAAATGCTGATTGCAGAGAGCCACCATGAAAAATTATATTTAGATTGTGGCCGCTTTCTACCATTTCTGCCGCTAATACCCTGAAATTCTCATTATTAACATAAGAGTGACTACTAAATAATGATATTCTCCTATCTTTAAACGATGGAATTAACCATGATATTTTATTAGAAATATTAAAATATATCTCTGGCATATCTCTAACAACATTTTGTAAAATATAGTTCTCAAAACTATTTTCAACACACTCTAACTGATCGACCAATATGGGACGGTGTTTACTATTATTTTTTTTAAATACAGGGCCAGAAAACGCACTATCACAATTTATTGATACTTGATTCAGTGCTTTGTTAATTTCAGTAAAGCTCTCCTTAGAAAACTGAGAAGTATGAAAGACATATTTATTTATCCTTAATGATGTATAAAGTTTTATTACCCCTGCGTAATCTTTAAATTTCAAATAAATATCACGAATAATGTTTTTGATATTAATGTATTGTAGATCGTCATTACTGGTTCTCTTATCAACTTTGATGAAATTAACTTTTTCTAAGTATTGATACTGGATAATCTGGATGAATAGAGAATAGTTCCAATGGTCATCATCTGCAGCTCTTAAGACCAAATCGTCCCAAGAAGTTGTTTCAATTCCTTCGTTTAAAATCCAACATGTATCGACTATGCCAGAATTATTTTCAAAAAATATTCGCAGGGTTTCCCACCTATCAAAACTTATTCCTAAATATGATATCAGCCATGGCCCTAATATTATTCTCCAATACTTTACACTATGGTTAACATCATAGAAATCATTCATAAGTGAGCTTAATCTATTTAATAAATCTTCATAAAATATATGAATGTAATCGTGATCTTTTTTATATTTAACTCTATCTTTCCAGTGGTGTGATTGGGTTTTGGAGTTGAGAATAGACCACTTATTTTTCTCCGAATATAATTTGCACCATTCCCCTAAAAAAAAGACATCTCTTTTATCTCCCCAAGTCTCTTGAATAGCTGAAGTGACAAGAAATTTTCTACTCATAATTAGCCTTTAGCTCTTCTAACTTTTCGTATCTCATCAAAATAACTTTTATCAGGCTCAATTTCCCACAAAAATTGCCCACTACTTTCATGCTGTTTAAGTGTGATATTCTCTCACAATTTATAGAAAAACCTTGCCTCAGTATTGCGATGAACGCCACTTAAGTCTGCTGCAGTTCAAACTGTTGCAACTACTACAAACTCTTTCATAATTTCCAACTGCTATTTTCTATAATTTACAATGCTGTATATACATGTCAATTTCATAACATTTTAAATATTAGATGTCAGCCCTTTTTTGATAATTATCTAGTTGTAAGTTTATTTCTCTAAGACTATTTTACCCAGCTCTTTACAGCTAACAAATAATCCAAAACATGATATTAGATGAGCTAGTTTTTATGCATATAAGTCGCCAGATTTTCCTAGAATCGTCATCCCTTCTTTTAAATCAGCCATGGTTTTTAGAGCACTATTATTCATATGAGATTGCACAAGTAAAAATAATATTCGATGTCCGAGAAAGATATAGTCGCTCTGACATTCTGCAACTGATAGCTTGCTACCATCACTAGAATTTAAGTCTGTAACAGTCTCTATTAAAGCTGAGTAAGTACCTTGAGGGAGATCAGTTTTGTGCTCAAAACTAACAATCTGATCTAAGTACGGGTTATCTTTTATAAAAACTTGAGACATAATCCTTTCTCCATCACCACTAACAACTATCTTTCCTTTCGAACAAGACAGTACAAGATCCATACCTTGATTTTTTGTAATAATTGCAGTCAACCCATTTGAAAAATTAAGCGTCGCATTATCAACATAAGGGTCAGATTCAATAACTAAACTTCCATCTTTATAATAGAATTCGAGCTCAGTCAACCTAGCTTGTGCAGACTTGAATTCTCTGTGTCCAGCAAAAAATAGGATTAAGTCAACAGAGTGGGGGTGACTCCAAAAAAGCTGGCTATGACCAAATGCCACTTCAATTTGTTGTAACTCTCCATAATCACCAGAATCTATCATTTTTTTAGCCATTTTGTAAACTTCAAAATGCCGTCTAATAGCTCCGTATGTCAAAATGGCTCCACTTTCTTTTATCGTTGCCTCTAACATCACCAATTCATCTAAAGAGTTACAAAGTGGTTTTTCAACATGCAGTGCTTTCACACCATTTCTAATACAGGAAGTGATGATTTCGGTCCTGATTGGCGTCCGGGTAGCTACACAAGCTAAATCAATAGTCGTTTTTTCTAACATATCATTGAAATCATTAAAGGTACTAGTTGGTTCATATATCTGTTTAACCTGTTTTAACAACTCGTTGCTCTTGTCACACACAGCGACCAAATTAACTTCATCGATCATTTTCAATGCCTCTAAATGACTCAATGGAAACCAACAGGAGGGGGCATAATCTTTTACTTTCTTACTAGTGAATGCTCCCATTCTTCCTAATCCGATAACTGCCGAGTTTACAGCTTTAATTTTTATCAACCTTTCCATTTAAGAATGAATGTTATGGGAGAATCCTCTCTGGAGTTAATTTTTTTATACGCACTTTCTATGTCGTACCATGGCCAGTCTCCAGAAACTAATCGTCCTGGATTTAAATTTCCTGATGAAATTTGAGAAAGTAGAAATTGCATATTAGTTTTTTCATTAAACCGAAGATGGTTTCTAGAATCATCATTTTCGGGGGCCAGTCCCATACACTGAATAGTAAGTTGTTTGTCATAGAAGTACTGGCTATCAAAAGGGTTCTTCTTTGGTATTGGCTCTCCACGACCTGGAAATCCAATCACGCCAATGGATCCTCTAGGTCGCACTAGCTTTAAACAAAGCTCCCAGTCTTTCCAGCTGTTTGTGGTAGAAATCACTGTGTCAACCAAGGTTAGCCCTAACTCCTCTTTGATACTGGGAATATCGGAACGATCAAACGCTTTATTTGCGCCGAACTCTTGCGCAACATTTCGAAGTTTACTTTGATCAGATATGGCATAAACCTCCATACCCGAACACGCAGCTACTGCTACAGTAGCCAAGCCCAGAACGCCCAGACCAACTACCAATACTTTACTACCATAACGAATAGGAGATCGAAGTAGCGCGTCATAACCTATATGGAAAAGATAAGTGCAGGCTGCATCGTTATCTGAAATAGTTTCTGGCACTTTGCAAATAATTTTATCCTTGGAAATTTGAAAATGACTTCGGTGGGAAGCGAATGTAAGTACTCTCTCCCCAAGATCAAATTCTGTGACTTGAGCTCCTTTGGCGATGATCCTGCTTACATTACAGTAACCTTGCAGACGAGGATAATTAGTAGACGGCCTGAGCGCTGGAAGCCCGTTATAAGCAGCTAGCTCAGTACCAGGTGAAATAGCTGATACTAGAGTTTCGCACAAAACATCAGAAGGCCCTATTGACTCCACTTCTAGAATCTCATCAAGAAACTTAATTTTTTTTGGCGCTTGAAGTGACACTACTTTGACATTTATCAAAAATAAATCTCCTTAAAGTACTAATCTAGCTGTAAATATCCGACAATTAAAAAATATTCTTTCCAAAATCATGGTGTATAAATTTAAGTCATCATTGGCGAATAAAACTAACTATTCCATCTTTCTGCATAATAGCCAATTCCTCTGGCAAAATTTTCGGTCCTTAAGATATTAACTAGATCACCAAAACTATCTTTTAAAATGTTTAAATCTTCATCATCATTTGTTGGTAATATTATGTCAGAGTATAAACTTGTTATAACTTGAGCATCTGCATTTATGAGCTTTATATCTATAAGTTTGTTAAATAATTTATCACAAAGACCATCATCGTCCAATATGTTAGGATGTAAAGCAAATACAAATATTTTTTTGTTAAAACGGTTAGAATCACGTAAAGAACTGAATCTAGTGACATCATGTACATATTTTATTAAAGAATCTGATGTCATAACAACTTCAAGACTCCTTGGCCGTTTCTTATCTTCAACTACCAGATGAAAAGCTGGTCGAGGATGAATTTTTTCCTGAAGTTTCAATTCACCATTAGAGCTATCAATTTCAGGCAATCGAGCTCCATGTCCCAAAATTATTGAGCGTGCAACAACGATCTTATCACCAATTTGGCACTTGACTTTTTTTTCTCCAAGATCAAAATAGACATTATTTATTTCAGATTGGTACCAAATTTCCACCTGATGCTTATCTAAACGATCTTTAATCTTTTCTAACATTTTTGCTGACCCAGAAGATACGTAGTATGAACGAGATCCTCTTCCACTATAAACCAAAATAATACTTCTGAAAATATGACGAACCAAAGGTATAAATCCATCTATTGAACCAGAATAGAACAATTTATGAATCAAACGCGAAATCCAGGAATTATATGAAAATTTAATATATCCCAAATTAAAAATATTAAAATACCGATATTTTCCCTTGGAGACTTCAACAGGAAAGCCTAGTGTTTGATCCATAAACTCAATAGCTCTTTCGTCTGGTAAGAAATAGTGAATCGCATTTTCAACGTTTTTTATACCATCTATAGTTATGGTTTTCCAAGCTCCACCAAAAGTTTTTTCTTTATCCACCATAAGTACGCGGCAACCTTTACTGACTTGGTAACACGCCTCTAAAGAAATTATCATGCTAGTGCCGATACAAATACAATCGTATTCTAAAATAGATGTGTTTCCTATAGGAACTTGCTCTATCGAGAGCTCATTTAGTTCTTCTTTCAAAAATACCTCAATAATTAATCTAAGAAAACGGAAATAAGTTAAATAGGAAGAATTATCACAAAGCCAGTCAATAAATAAATTGACCTAAATCAAAAAAACGAAAAAATATAATCAAAAGTGACTTTTGCATAATTAGAAGAAAGAAAATTTTCTATTTGGAGAATGCGACATCTTAATATTGGGGAGACCACTCAATAACAGAAAAAGGCAAAAAGGGATTACAACCAAAAACATTTTTTTGTAATTGAACGCGAGCACCTATTCTTTGGCATCCAAAATCAATAGCTGAGGCAATATTTTCAGTATATCCATTAAGCTCCATATAACGCTTACACATAAGTCCATGCAAACTTCTAGTATCAAAATATTCGTAACATGGCTCGAAATGCACTACAACTTTTGGCTTAAATTGATAGAGGAAATCAACAAACCCTTCTTTTAACTCCGAAACGTAATGTACAGAATATGAAGTAAAAATTATTGAGTTTTCAGGAATATCTAAACCTGATAAATCTAACTTATCGAAATCACACCTACCCACTTGAATATTTTTTTTTGTTTTTTTCGCAAGTAAACTAATCAAATCACAGCCTGACTGTGTATATTCCCCAGCGAATAAAGGCAGTTCTTTCATAACATTTAAATTCGCTAACCGAATTATTTTTGATCCATACCCAGCCCCAAGCTCGACTAATCCGTGAGCTTCATCAGCATACTTTGAAAGTACTTTTTCATAAATTTTCATTTGCTGCCTTTGAGCATCCTTTGCTCTAACTAAATATAATCCTAGAGAACTATCAAAACAAGGTATTTCTTGCTCTAAGTCTTGTTCAGCAGCTTCAATATCATCAATTTTTAAAATAGGTTCATCCTTAAAAGATTTTAGTAACCTACCCCACTTTTCATCACCAAATTCACGATTAACCTCCGTCGAATTCTTATGTCTGTCGGCAAAATAATCAAGCGAAAAAAGACGAGGAGGCCAGGCAGAATAATTGGCAATTTCATCAAGAGAAATTTTTTTTAATTTTATATTTTTCATAAGTATTAAATACTTGTTATAAAAAATTATCTAAAACAAATAAGTCGTTATTATTTTGCTGAAAATCTCTCCTTTTAGTAAAAATGTTCACTCAGAGCGCCACTATATAAAATCTATTTTGTTCAGACTATATTTTTCATAATGTATATTCCGAACTTATCTGCACGAAAAATAAAAGCCTCTGAACTTATTTCTTTTATGAATTCATCCATAAAAACAGTAAGTGGTATTGCATTCGGGAACGAACCGTAGTCACATACAGCGATAATACCTCCAGGACTCAATTTTGGCCACATATAGTTCATAAGTAACTCACCAGATTCTAAAGTATCGCTTGCCAGATAGCCAAAACTAATTGGATTATCAGAAACTGTATTATACGTATCGCAAATATTGCCTTTTACTATGGTCACATTATCCATATCAGAAAATGCATCCCGCACTTGTGAGAATGAATTATCCGAAAAAGAGCCATTCCAGTGATAATCTAATCCATATTTCGAATCTGGAATTCCATCAAATGTATCAAAAAGCCAAACTGGTTTTTCACCAAAGAATTTAACTGCCTCAGCAATTACAGCTCCAGATCCACCATGTAAAGAGCCATATTCGACAACATCGCCCTGGATATTATTAGTCTGTTCAATAAACTGGATTAAGTCAAATAATTGAGAATCAGAAATCATAGAAGTAGCTCTAGCACAGGCTCTTTCTGAAATTTCTTTATATGGCTCCTCCTGACGAAATGGAAGATTAGCATCTGCTCTATCGTATATAACTCGAATACTATTTTTACCCAGATGGTAAAGAAATTTTATACCATCCTTTAAGTCATTTATTTCTTCGACACAAACCACTAGAAGAGTGCTTGAAGTATCTTCTAATGTTTTCACTGGAACCAAACCATGACCTCCACAATCATAGTCTTTATATTTATCTCGCCAATCAGTTAGTATAGGAGTGATTGAACGTTCTTGAAGCAACTTAAGTAACCATTTCATATTCTCACTAAAACCATATAAGACAACCTTATCAGGTGCTGCCTTGAGAATCTTATTAAGCAGCCTAACTGTGACTTTAGGATAATAATCTTCAACCTTAACTGGGACAAAGTTATTTATTTGACTCGACATAGGGGTTCTCCATTAATATAATTTAAACTTGTGATTTGTAATACTCATCAATGAGTAATAATTAGGTCTCTATTGTAGCTAAATCCTACATATTTTAATCGCAGTCTTATAAGGCTGACTATAAAACAAGACTGGTTTATGGTTTGTCTCACTTTTAGTTTAGAAGGCTTCAAATTCATATGAAATAGAATCGCTGTTTAGTGATTCCTTTATACTCTATTGTATGCGGACAATAAAAATAAAACATCTAATATTTAAGTCTAAATTAAGGATATCCTTTTCCTATTGTAATATATTTTTCTTTATTGCTTCCTTCATACGAGTTGTCAAGAAAGTCAAGCTCATCAGATATATCTAGCGAATCTATGCTATGAAGATTATTTTCTGGTTTGGTATATTCCCAGACCTGAGGAGATCTTTCATTCCAATATATAGGATTTCTATGCATATCCATTACAAACTTAATTGAGTTGCTCGTAGTACCCAACCATGCTGCAAATAACTCAATATTATCAAATCCAAGATTCGAATAATAATTAACGGCGTTTAGAGCATCAGATCGGGTAATGCGGCCATGTCTAATTTCTCTGCAAGCATGATCAGTGACCTTAGAGAAACCACACTTATAATATTTTAACTGATCGTGTATTTGCATATAGTTAAAACAATCTACATAGTCATATTTATCAAATGTTCTCGTAAATTTGTCCGTTCTATAATCGTACATTCTAATCATTTTCTCGTGCTGTGCCTTTGGGTCCCACCTTATATAGTTTCCTATATATATCCCTCTTACACCTACCTCATGAATATCAGTATCTGATGGATACCTATATTGCCAAACATCTTCTTCGTTAAGATTGTCAAATATATCGAGCAAACCATCTGCTTCAACTCCAAAAAGGTCATGATCTTTTCTATACCGCCGAGACATTTCAACATCATTTAAGTGTGAAAACATGCCGACTTGCTCAATACCTTGATGCGCACCCCATATTATTAGAGGAATTTTATGGCTTACGGCGACTTGAACTGGAAATACGGAATGACCTGCTAAAATAGGCCAATACATATTTCCATATTTTCTTAAGGTGTGTCGAGTGATGTTTTTTACAGATTTAGGATTTACATTTTTGATAAGAATATCGCAGTCAAACTTTATTCTCAGATTGGCCAGGTTTCTTATGCCTAACCGAGTATTAAAGTACTTATTATAAGACACTAATAATGGATTAAGCTTCAATATATTTTTAACTACGTGGAGTATAAAATATGAGTCCTGTCCACCAGATACAGGGACTATACAATCATAATTCTTCCCAGTTTTAGATTTATATGGGGCACTCAAACTTTTTAAATCATCTAAACGGGAATTCCAATCTAAAAGATCTTTTTCTTCATGGACTCTGCAACCAGAGCAAACACCCTCATCATCAAATACTAAACCCAAAGGATGGTCGCTGGTATACAAACATTTAGTGCAAGTCTGCAATTTATTGATTCCAATCATAAGTGAGTTCATCTCTAAAGTATGGGGGTCTTAGAAAATCAGCGTTTAGTTGATTACTATAATTTTGAATCGCATGCTCTTTATATGAAAAAGGATTACCAATAGCTACTGCTGAAACATTATTATATTCCATGATTTTTTTACCAACTCGAGGATCTCCAGCACCACCAAATGCTATTAATTTCGAGCCTATAAGCTCCCTACTTTTAATTAAATCAATATTAAATCTATCTAATGAGCCTTCATTCATCCAATCTGAAATCATTAATTCTGATACAATTTTGGTCCTAAAAAGGGCTATTATTTCACTACTTATATCTACTGACTTTCTAGTAATATAATTATAATGTTGCAGTTGCCCATCTATAAAAGATAATGGCAAGGACGCTATAATCGCCTGAGAACCAAGATTATCTGAAATTTTACAAACAGAGTCTTGGCTTTCAAAGAGCATATTATTTATAGAAATTCTATCTGCACCTCTTTGAACAACATTAATACCGTCATTTTCATTTCTAATTCCACCACCATAAATAATGGGAGTAGAAACACCTAAGTCTGCAATTTTCCCAATTAAATTGAAATCTGGGCCCAATTTTTTGGAAGATCGATCAATCACATTGACTAGAATTTCATCGGCACCCCATCTATCCAGATTTTCAACCAAAACCTCGGGCTTACCCAGAGGCAAATAAGATTTATACCCAAAGGACTGAACAGCCCAACCACCTCTAACGGTCACAACCCCAATAATTCTTTTATTTAGCATTCATAAGTTCCTCAATAGTATTCTGCAAAATATATCTTCCAGCATCCTGGCTTTTCTCAGGATGAAATTGAAAACCAATCAAATTTCTATATTTGATAATAGCCGGGATCTCATCAAAATAATCAACCACCGCAACATGATAATCAAGATCTCCTTGATACTGAAAACCATGATTAAAATATACAGTAGACCCCATATCACTTTTTAAAAATTCAGATTGACCACTCGATTTAAGAGTATTCCATCCTATATGCCACCTAGAATTACTAATACGAACTACTTTGCCAGGAATTAAACCAAGCCCCTTAAACGAATTAGATTCCTCAGATGAGTCTGTTAATAACTGCATTCCTAGGCAAATACCAATAATGGGCCTATCTTTATCAGCGGCAGACTTGATGTAGTCACTAATGCCATTAGAGTCATAAATTTTCATAACAGCTGGAAAGGCCCCCACGCCAGGAAGAGCCATTATGTCAACTAAATCTAAAAGTGACGGATCATCAGTAACCCTTACCGAATAACCCAAAATACTCAGTGCAGAATATAGAGACGATACATTGCCAATACCAGAATCTACTATACCAATAGAAACCTTTCTCATAATCCAACTCCAACTATGAACTTGGATGTTATCACTCCATTATGATTGATATCAAATAAATCTTTATTAAGAGAGGAGTGAATAACTTTCCAAAAATCCTGCACAGATATCCCAATATAATCGGTGAAAGTATGAATGAACTCTTCACTGCATGAAGAGTCATATCGATTAACTAGCTCTATAGCATCATTTCTTGATAACCTTCCCAACCGTATATCCTCGCTCAAATAATCGGTCACTCTACCAAAGCCAAATTTGTAGTATTTTATTAATTGATTAAGGGTAACCCAGTTTTCATCTAGTGAAGTTGATCTATGAAGATCGCCAGTATTTTCGACCGAGTCTAACTTATCATCTCCTCGAATATCCAGCCCACTTAAAACTGAATATGCGCTATTGTTTTTATGAGACCAGTCGCCCAAAAACCAACCAAGATAGATAATTTTAATATTGTTGGCGATAAACTCCTTTTCCGAAGGATATATATATGGAATTAGATTTTGTTCGTTGGCGACAACACCATTCATCCAATCAGATTGAGCACCAGAAAGAGTATTTAGATGTCTAAGATTATTACCATCATAACCATTTTTACCTAATGACTTCATATCACCAAGTTGTAATCCAGGATTTTCTCCCCAAAGGATTAGTGGAATTTTGTACCTTATAGCCATTTGTGGAACTGAAGAGAATAGTGCTAACTCTGTAGATTTGGCCCAGTTTGTAAACTTTAAAAAAGATTCGCGCATCAAATTCCGCCAAGTCTGGGGCGCAGGTGCAGATATTATGACGTCAAACCCTAGTTCAATCAAATTTGAGATGTTGTCTGTTCCACGATTTGTGATTTGCTCAGGAGGATAGCTAAGGGATACTAAAAGAGGCTTTAATTTAAGCTTATCTCTAACCCATAGGGCTTGTCGCGTACTATCTTTCCCTCCACTTACGCCTATAATACAGTCAAACATCTGATTAGGTTGCGACCTATATTGCGCTAATTCACTCTGCAAGATTTCGTATCTTTCTTGCCAGTCAACCTTTTTCAGCTCATCATAATAAGCACACGCTGGACAAATTCCTTCAGGAGAAAACTTAGTATTTGGACGAGTGTCAGGTTGGACACATCTTATACAATATTTCACATTACTCCCATTTCTTCAAGTGAATTAGCCCATCATGAGGAAGACGACAGACTGGAGCCCAAGGCGGTAAACTACAAAAAACTTTTTTACCCACCAATAATGCTATTACGAGAGCAAAAGATTCACATCCAATCACCATGGATGACCTAGCTATAGACTCCTGAAGATTTATTTTTTTTTCTAATACAAATCTCAAGTCCTTTTGTTTTGCAATCCATGAATCATATTTACCAATCTCATCTGACGGATGTGCTCGCATTTTAATAATTGTAGTTGTCGGCAACTCAAGTAAGTCGAATTTACTTTTAAAGAACTCTAGAGCCTGAAACTCTCCTAAATCGGATTTCCCCCATGTACTTCTGGCAGGCTCTGCAACATAAAGGATTTCCGGAGGATTAACTTCTGATATACAAGCTATTTCTCCTACTAAATCATCTAGATAATAATTTCTTATCTGTTTTATAACGCAATCCGGGAAAAATACTTGTGCCATTTCAAAAGCGTAAGAATCGCACACCCAAATTTCATCAGGATGAATTATCTCACCATTACGAATAAACCTTTCTTCGTAGTTAGTCCAATGGTCAATTATGGCGACCGACCTAATGCCACGTGATCTCGCTAGTTTTCGAGCCTCATGCTCAAGATCACTAGCCCAACCCGTGCCTGAAACCAAAATATCTATCTCATCAAAAGCAAATTTTAAATTTTTTTCTGGTTTTAAATTGGAGAATAGACTATTGAAAATAGCTACAGCGGGGCCTTCAACATATGCTTTCAGTTGATTGGATCTAAGATGCGCTAAAAACGATAATACCAAATAAGCGCCCCCAGCATCATGACAAACAACTCCAATGGATTCTTTAGAACTAATCACTACTTTCTTTCCCGCAGATAATCTAAGTTACTCCAAACTTTTAAAAATGCATTTGCAATATTTTTTACATCTATCTCACTCATATCATGCATACAAACAGATAATCCCATATAGGTTGAACTATGCAGCTCCTCAGCTACTGGGCATATACCTTTTTTATAACTCACATCTCTTCTACATATATCTGATGACCATGGGAAACCATTTGATCCATAGGCTATTTTGTTTTGATACATTGGAAGAAGATGAACGTTAACATAACCCGCAGTTAGTCCTGTAACGCCTTCAGCAGTCAATGCTTCGATTATTTTAGCCCTATGAATTCCAAGAACTTCAATATCCAATACCATTGGATACATATAATAGGAATGAGTGCACTCAGGCATTACGATAGGAGCTCGCAATCCCTGGAGACTACTTAGCCATCCCGTTAATCGTTCTGCCGCTTTCTGACGCCCCAATACTAGTTTTGGTAATTTTTTAAGTTGCTCTATTCCAATTGCACACTCTATTTCACCCAGCCGATAATTGTGTCCAACCATGTTGTTGATGTCGGTGATACCCATGCCTTCGACAACAGCCTCGGCATGATTACGAATAAGACGCAATCGATCTGCAATTTCATCATCATTGGTCACCAAAATACCGCCTTCTCCGGTATGAATATGTTTGTGATAATTGAGACTAAAACCACCCACATGACTAGAAGTTCCTGTTAATGCGCCTTTATAAAAAGAACCTGGAGCCTGCGCACTGTCAGTTATAAGTTTAAGATTGTAGCGCTCTGCTATTTCCATCAGGCTATCAACATCAGCGGGATGCCCAAAAATATCAACTGCCATAATTGCCTTTGTGTAAGGAGTTATGTTGGCTTCAACAGATGCTGGATCGATATTAAAGGTTTGAGGGTCAATATCCGCAAATACCGGAATAGCATTCCAGTGTAATATAGCAGTTGCAGTAGCGCACATTGTCCAGGGGGTCACAATCACTTCATCGCCTGGAGCTATTCCAACAGCTCCAACTGCTGCAGTAAGGCCAGAAGTCCAAGAATTCACTGTAACAGCATGTTTAACATTAAAGAACTTCTCACAATCACGCTCAAATTCTTTAACCTTATCACCACCATAAAAATCAGAACTCCAAGTACCAAGATATCGGGACAAAATACCACTCTCAATGACCTTTTTAACCGCTTCGGCTTCTTCAACACCTATCGAGTTATATGGTTTTAATGGTCGTTCAATAGCCTTGGAGCCTCCAAAAATCGCCAACTTATCCATTTAATTAAACCTACTGAATAAACACAAATGTCTAATGTAATACTTTAAAGGCATTAACGAAGCCTCGACTCTAATAAAATTCTTTCACATAAATTTTGTGAAATTATTGCCGTATCACCAGAACTATTGAGCGAATCTCCTTGAGATAGTGCTCGCCATATGTTATCGACTGCATTTGACATAGTATCCAAATAACCTCCCTTATTCTCACTTCCTGAATCAAGTACTTGATAACCATCGAAGACTTCACTATCCACTACTTGTCTCTCAATCCATCTTAAACCCCCATCAAACATTGTTATCATACCTTTTTCAAAAATCATCTGTATTTCAAAAATACTGTAATCGCTCGCTTTTGCTCCAGGGACAAGTATCACAGGAACAGAGGACCCAGCCTCTAGGGTCACGCTTACTGAAGGGTCATTTGGAAAGAAGTCATAATTAGGTTGTCCGACATGTTTTAGCCTCATGTCACCGATAAGAAAAAGAAGAATATCAATTAGGTGAGAGCCATTGTTCAAAATGCCTTTATTATAATAACCCACCACAGAGCGCAATGAACCTCTTTTATTAGCTTGAATTTCCTTCTTCAACCTAATAATTTTTTCATCCCATCGTCTGAGATAGTTTACTGCTAGCAAAATACCCGCTTGTTCGCAAGCAGTCTTTATTTTATTGGTATTTTTTACTGAATCTGTTAATGGTTTTTCACAAAAAATTAATTGAGGAGATAGCAATAGACAGGCATTCAAATAAGAGTTATGGTACTGGGTTGGGCAGCATATACTGATAACATCAAACTGAATGTCCGCTTGAAGCGCCTCTTCCATACTAACGTATGCGTTATTAATATTCCACAGCTCTGCAAATTTCTTACTTTTTTCTTTATCAATATCTACACAACCCACAATCTTGAAATTTGGACTTAACGTGAACGCACCTGCGTGTGTCAAAGGGGGACCATCTTCAATCTTATTTGAGTCTAAGCCTCCAGCAATATTTCCACAACCAACTATGAGGACACTAAGTTTTTCCATATCATTTAATTTACTTATTATTCCTATAAAGAAACCTACAAGTCTTTAGTAGACAAAAGATCTTTATTTCAAAACTCCAAGTACTAGAGCTCGAAGAATTTTCCAATTAGCAGACAAAACACTGCCCATCCTTGGTTTATCAAATCTCTCTTTGACATCAAATGGAATTTCCGTAATTCGGAAATTCTTTTTCGAAGCAAATATACAAAGCTCTGTACCAATTGAACTATAAGAGTCAAAATAACCTAACATCTGGTATACCTCTGAGCGATAAGCCTTCATGCCACACAGAGGATCTTTAATGGCCCAAAGTCTTGTAGAAATTAAGGCAAAAAAAGTTTCCGTAAATCTTTCTCTCCGATTGCGGATACCAATAACCACATCTGCCCCATCATCCATTGCAACTATGAAATCTTCTATTAGGGATGCTGAATGTTGCCCATCAGCATCGAATGTCATAATTATCTGAGTATTTAATAGTCGAGCTTTCTCAAATCCCGAATTTAGGGCATAGTCATATCCACGATTTTGGATATGACTAACAACAGTCGCACCAGCCTCAGTTGCTATGCGAGTAGTATCATCAGTTGATCCGTCGTCAACTACAATAGGAATTCCATGATGAATAACCTCATTAACGACATTACTTATAGTTTTTTCTTCGTTGAATGCAGGAATAACTACAGCTAGCTTAGGTCTTGCCATTTAAGACTCTCCCCTTTACTCAGATCTCTTACTATAGATTTACCTATCATATCACTGCGATAACGAGGTGAAATTCCATCCGGTGGACACGGTCTTAGAACATCTAAATCAGCATCAGTTAGAACATGCCCCAAAGCTAGATCCTTGGAACAACAAACTGCTCTCCTCTGTAAAATTACAGTTTCCTTCTCGTTTTCCTCAACACGCTTAATACCATCACCGAGGGCATTTTCAAGCTCCCTAGTTCTATCAACCATCTCCTGCCAAGAATCACCATTCATGGAAAACTTATGGTCAGGGCCTTCTCTATTATTGCTATCAGTAAGATGTTTCTCTATCATCCGAGCCCCTAAAGAGACTGCTCCAAGCACTGTGGTATAGCCTGGAGTATGATCACTTAAACCTAAAACAAGGGTTGGATACATTTGACGATAGGCCTTTAATACATTTAATTGAATATATTTAAAATTTTCTAAACTAGCTGTATAGTTTGTATTGCATTGCATTAAACATATTTTCGAGTTAACCTCTAGAGCCGCATCCATGGCATGAGTAACATCATCAAAACATGATGCTCCAGATGCTAGTATTGTTGGCTTACCCTTAGAGGCAATCAACCGAATCATGTCTAGCCAAGTAATATCACCTGACCCAATCTTATGAGCAGGGACAAAAGGATCAATATGATTTAGTAATTCCTTGGAATAAGGACTAGTAAAGAAGGCAATTCCCGCTTTGTTACAGGTATCTTTAAGCTCCTCAGTCCACGCCAGATCAACGCTAGCATCCTTGTAGACCTCAAATACTGACTTCTTCCATTTCGATTGATGTGAAGAAACAGTATTTAATGATCTAAACCCTTTGTCACTTATGATAGTTTCAGCTGAAAAATGCTGGAACTTCACTGCATCAGCCCCTTTTTCGGCCGCAAGATAAATAAGATCCTTAGCTCGTGCTATGTCACCATCATGATTAGCTGCTACATCGGCAATAAAATATGTAGGGAAATCATCTCCTATAAATTTCTCATTTATTTTTAGTATTTGATCAGGCTGTTTCATAATAATCATCAATCACACTATCAATTTCATCTTCTAATGTTGGCAAACTAACACCCAAATGCTTCTCAAACTTAGTGACGTCCATACGCATATCTTTGGGTCTATAAGTTTTCATGAAGGTAACATCATCAATTGATGTAGCCTTCATATTGCTTGATTCAAGATTCAATTTATCTGCAAATAGTAGAGCAAATGCAGATTTACTTAACCCTTCCCGAGAACCCAAATTGTAGACTCCTTGGGGCTTCTCAGTAATTACTATAGAGATCATTTGAGCCAGTGTTTCCATTGAAAGTGGACTAAAAAAAACATCATTAAACAGGAAAAAAAATTCATTATCTTTAATGTTTTTAATAATCCAATCTGTAAAACTCACTTTTTTATCACGCTTACTCTTGCCAAAAAAGTTTGTTCTCAGAACAGTGGCAGAAACTCTTAATGCCACAAGCTCAGCAGCATATTTGGAAAAGGCATAATAATTAGTTAACATGACCTGGGATTCCAGATGAGGTCCCATACCATCGTAAACATGATCTGTTGAAATTTGCACTAGATGACAAATTCTACTTGACGTTTCAATCCAACTCACAATATTTTCTAAAATCTGAACATTAACTTTGAATGCTTGCCTAGGATCAGACTCACAAAGATCTATATCAGTTAAAGCTACTAAATTTATTATGATAATCGGCTTTAATATATCAAGCGTATGATTGATTGATTCTCTATTACCAACATCGCACCGATAGTGATTTGAGGCTGACCATCCAAGGGTAATAACTTCATTACTGATTAGCTCCAACTTTGGCACCAAAACAGAACCTAATAAACCTGATGCTCCAATAACGACAATTTTCATGAGATACGCCTATCTTAGTCCATTTCGAGGACTGCATTCAATAACTCTGCTCTTTTCCAGTCATCTAAATTATCTATATCAACGACTCTCCAACTTGGAATCACCAAGCCTATTGCATCCGAATGCATCTTTTTATGTTTAAGCCAAGCAGTTGCTTTACCCCAATAAAACTGCCCAGCATCATGAAATGTTGTTTCTAAATCTTGTGTTCGAGTCATCTCACTGCTTGGATCAATAAATTCCATTTGACCACTTGATCGCTGGCGCATTGCTCTTTGTATTGGATGGGGGTATTCAGCTACAGGGTAAACAAAATTTGCCTGGGTTTCATAAAGAAGATCGCGAGCTATGATTAGATCATTCGACTCTAAAAAAGGCACACTAGGATAGATACAACAAGCATTATCAACTGACCAACCCATACTCTGACAAGCCTCAACAGCTTGAGCGATAACCGGCACCGTTGGAGTGAGATCATCAGCAAGGTGCTCAGGTCTCAAAAACGGAGTTTCAGCACCCCATTCGATAGCTATCTCAATGATTTCTGAATCATCACTTGAAACGATTATGTGATCAAATATCTCTGATTTCTTCGCAACTTCTATAGCCCAGGCTATCATTGGCTTCCCGCAAAAGGATTTAATATTTTTCCTTGGAATTCTCTTACTACCACCTCTTGCTGGAATAATTGCCACATTCATAAAAATGTCTTTTTTAATATTAAGTTTAATAAAGATTTAATAATAAATAAATATCTCACTGAAATTTCACTTAATTTTTATATATTTTTTTTCAACCAATCTTTAAGATCATCAGGACTCATCCAATCTTTGTTTGTTTCACTATCATAAACAAAATCTTCTGGAACCTTTTGCCCATCTTTTATTCTGCTCTCATCGTCAGCCCAATTATGAATTAACGGCAAAATTTTATAGCAATTTGCGTATTCGTATGTTGACACCGCATCTTCTAAACTAATCATCTGTTCATGCATTTTTTCACCCGGTCGAATTCCAACAATCTTTTGTTTCACTCCTGGAGCAACAACAGAAGCCAAATCGATAATCTTCATAGACGGTATTTTTCTAACATAAATTTCTCCTCCAATCATATCCTCAAATGCATGCCAAACAAGCTCTACACTCTGCTCCAGAGAAATCATAAATCGGGTCATTCCTACATCTGTAATTGGAACAAATCCGTTAACTTTTACTTGATTAAAAAATGGGATAACTGAGCCTCGAGAACCCATAACATTCCCATATCTAACTACCGAAAATTTCGCCTTATGCTCTCCGGAATAGGCATTTCCAGCCACGAATAGTTTATCTGATGCCAACTTTGTAGCACCATATAAGTTAACTGGACTACTTGCCTTATCAGTAGAAAGTGCAACACAATGTTTAACACCTTTATCAATGCATGCATCTATAACATTCATAGCACCATTTATGTTGGTTTTTACGCATTCAAACGGATTATATTCCGCAGTGGGTAGAATTTTAATCGCGGCGGCATGGACGACATAGTCCACTCCATCTAAAGCCCTATATAACCTATCTTTATCTCTGACGTCTCCGATAAAAAACCGTATTCTTTCATCGTCCTGATATAATTTAGCCATTTCCCATTGTTTCATCTCATCCCTGGAAAATACAATTATCTTCTTAGGATTGAATTTCTCTAATGTCATTGGTATGAAGGTGTGCCCGAATGAGCCAGTACCTCCAGTAACAAGTATAGTTTTATTTTCAAACATAATTATTACTCTCTCATTTTAAGATATAAAGTATTTCATTAATTCTAACTTATTATTTTTTAATTTATTACATAACAACATCCTAGCATTTTAAATGTTAGTTGTCAGTCCCGAAACCAAAGCTATTTTCATTTCATTTAAATAGATCCATTTACGACTTCTTCAACAACTCGTCCACTCTCTAAACGGTACAACCGGTCACAATGTTCAACCGTAGAAATACGATGAGCTATTATTATTAGAGTTTTTCGCCCATGAAGGGCGTTGATTGTTTCCATGACTCCCTTTTCAGTCTTAATATCCAATGAGCTTGTCGCTTCATCCAAAACTATTATGGATGGATTATGGTAAAGCGCTCTGGCAATACCAATTCTCTGTCGTTGACCTCCCGACAGCCTTACACCTCTTTCACCAACTATTACTTCTAGCCCTTCTGGTTGACTAGCAACAAACTCTCCTAGTTGTGCAGATTGAATTGCTCTCCATACTGCGTCTTCATCAATTTCATTATCTACTATCCCAAAGGCTACATTGTTCTTCAAAGTACTGTCCGTAAGATATACTGACTGAGGCACATAGCCAATTTGATTTTGCCAATCTCGTATATTATTTGCGATATCATTTTTATCCACAATTACTTTTCCAGAATCTGGTGTTAACAAGCCTAATATAACATCTACAAGAGTACTTTTACCTGCCCCACTTGTTCCAATAAGCCCTACTGACTCGTTATGATTTACAGTAATTGATATATCTATAAGTGTCTTTGTGGATGCAGAAGGATATGTATAGTCTACATTTGCTAGTTTTATTTTTTCATGAAAACTATCTTGATGTTCTACTGCCTGTAATTTTCTCACTGGGAGTTGTAAATTTATATCTTTGTAAAGCGTCTCAATAACTGGCATACTAAACCGAAAGGCATGCAGCGCACTCATTATTCTACTCAGAGATGGAAGCAATCTAAATGCTGCAGCTGCAAATAATCCTAGAATTGGTACTATATTATTAGCATTTTCATCCCCTTTACTAATCACGCTCAAAACTAATATGACAAGGCCCACAACAGCAACAAGTTCAATCCACAAGCGAGGCATCACCTGCATCGTTTGCTCCCATTGAGCTATCTTTGAACTTTTTTTATTGTGGAAATCAAAGCCATTTAGAAAACTCTCCTCACGACCAAATATTTTAACGTCTTTAACACCACCTAATCCCTGTTGAAGATGCTGTATTATCATACCATCATAATATTGTCTGTCTTTTCCCCAGCGAACCACTCTAGATCGAAGCAGCCAATGAAAACCTACACTGGAAAACCCTACTACTCCTATAACTAATATAGCCCCCACAGGCTCTACTACTATCAGCATACCTAAAATTCCCAACAACACCAGCCCCTCCGTAAATACTGTTAGTACTGAATTAAGGCCATAACTTATTAGCATACTTACTTCTCCACTAATATTACGAATCAGTTGTGCTGAATTGTGTTGCAAATGGAATGTATATGGTTGATGCAAATAAATATTGAATAATTTATAGCTGAGATATGTCCTTACAGTATAAGCAAAATGCCTTTTTCTCCACTCAAGCGCCACAAGAAATAAATTTTTAACTGTATATACTCCTAGCATAAAAAGCATCGAGTAAACAATAATCATCTTTTGGCTTGGATTCCCTAAAAAATCAATAACTGGCTGTATTATGGGATACTTTGTAGCTATGTCTTCTTGTAAAAGAACCACAATTAATGGAACTATCAACCCAACGCCAATTGTCTCAAAAACCATTCCTATTATCATGAGGAATAACAGAGCTACTGCAGCATGCTGTTTACTGGTGGATAGCATAGACCACATTTTCATTACGCTATTCACGGATTAACAAATCCACAGGTATCTATTATTTTCTTTCCGTGCAGTAAATCAATTTTCATTTCTTTAAGCCAACTGTACAAAATTACATGATTTATCAACGTCATAGGCTCTGATATTCTTTAAACCAATCAACAAAATTCTTAACACCTTGTTTAACACTCATTGAAGGCTTATAGTCAAACTCCTTAACTAAGTTATCCACATCAGCATAAGTATATGGAACATCTCCTAGCTGAAGTGGTAGAAACTCTTTCTCAGCATCAATACCCAAAGCCTCTTCAATTGCCTCAATGTAATCCAACAACTCTACTGGCGAATTATTTCCTATATTGTAAATACGCCAAGGCGCATTGGAGGTGCCGGAGTCTGGCATATCACCATTCCAATGTGGATTTGGTTTCGCTGGTTTATCCAAGACTCTAATCACGCCCTCAATAATGTCATCAATATAAGTAAAGTCTCGACGGTGCTTGCCATAACTAAACACTGAAATTTTTTCACCTGCTAAGATCGCCTTAGTAAATTTAAACAACGCCATGTCGGGGCGACCCCAAGGACCATAAACCGTAAAAAATCGCAATCCTGTTGTTGGTAAATCATATAAATGGCTGTAGGTATGAGCCATCAATTCATTGGCTATTTTACTCGCCGCATACAGACTCAAAGGATGATTGACATTATCATGGACTGAAAAAGGCATTTTGGTATTTGATCCATAGACCGAACTACTAGATGCATAAACAAGATGGCCAACATTATTATGCCGGCAACCTTCCAAAATATGGCTAAAGCCAACCACATTAGTGTTAATGTAGGTAAGTGGATTTTCAATAGAATACCGAACACCCGCCTGTGCTGCCAAATTAACTACTCCATCAAACTGATGTTCCATAAACATCTCTGCAACAGCTTTGCCATCTTCAATATCCATTCGGATATGAGTATAGTTATTATGGTTAATATGGCGAGCTAAACGAGCTTCTTTAAGAGCCGGGTCATAATAATCATTATGATTATCAATGCCGAGTACCTCATCCCCTCTATCTAAGAGCCTAATTGAAAGAGCTGAACCAATGAATCCTGCCGCACCCGTTACCAACAATTTCATATGATCAACTTAATTCCCATTAAACAAATCTCTAGTGTAGACCTTATCCTTAACATCTCTGAGATTATCCGACATACGGTTAGCCACAATCAAATCAGATAGTTTTTTAAACTCATCAAGATCTCTAATTATTTTTGAATGAAAGAATTCGTCTTCTTCTATTACTGGCTCATAGATGATTACTTTAATGCCTTTGGCCTTAATGCGCTTCATAATACCTTGGACGGAAGATTCTCTATAGTTATCAGAGCCGCTTTTCATAATCAACCTATAAACACCCACCACATTAGGATTCTTACTAATGATTGAATCTGCAATAAAGTCTTTTCTTATTGAGTTGGCATCAACAATAGCATTGATTAAGCTATTTGGAACGTCTTGATAATTGGCTTTAAGCTGTTTAGTGTCTTTGGGTAAGCAATATCCACCATAACCAAATGATGGGTTATTGTAATGATTACCAATTCTCGTATCTAGCCCGACACCTTCAATAATTTGTTTACAATCAAGACTATGTGCTTCTGCGAATGAGTCAAGCTCATTAAAGTATGACACACGCATTGCCAAATAAGTATTGGAGAATAATTTAACTGCCTCAGCTTCAGTTGAGCTAGTAAAAAGTACATCAATGTCTTCTTTAATCGCACCCTCTACCAGTAAATCAGAAAATTTTCTGGCACGTTTTGATTGTTCGCCCACAATAATACGAGAAGGGTACAGGTTGTCCTGCAGTGCACTACCTTCTCTTAAAAATTCTGGCGAGAAGATGATATTATCGACATTGAACTTCTCTTTAATACTTCTAGTATAGCCAACCGGCACGGTTGACTTAATAATCATAACTGCCCTAGGGTTAATATCAATCACGTCTTGAATAACTGCTTCTACTGAAGAGGTGTCAAAGTAGTTGCTAGTTGTATCGTAATCAGTCGGTGTAGAGATAATGACAAAGTCAGCATTTTTATAGGCTAGCTCTTTGTCTAGTGTAGCAGTAAAGTTAAGATCTTTATTAGCTAGAAAATCTTCAATCTCTGTCTCGACTATTGGAGAGATCTTGTTATTAAGTTGGTCTATCTTCTTTGGAATGATATCAAGGGCAACGACTTCATGGTTTTGAGACAAGAGTATGGCGTTAGAAAGCCCTACGAAGCCAATGCCAGCCACTGCTATTTTCATTTAACTATCCTTAATAATTCTTTGGTCATTTTGATTGACTATTTTTCATGAATAATAATGGCTATTTTAAATTTTCATTAAACATTTCTTCTGATTCAAGTTTTAGCTCATTAATCTCTCTTTTAAGTATTTTATATTCAATAATCTTTCTTTTAAGAAAGTAAAAAGTTAGCCTTGACTTTTCTTCAATTCCACTGGGGGTAAGGATGTACATGTAGTTAATTTTGTTTGGATTATGAGTAAAGTTTGTTAGCTTTACCCATCCCTTTTCAGTCAGTTTTTTCATACAGTAGTTTACCTTGCCCAGACTTACCCCCATCTCTTGGGAGAGCTTTCTTTGAGTGTATTCAGGATTTAGCTCTATCTTTCGAAGCAAATCAAGACGAATATCTTTTTGGTTCATTAGATAATGATCAAATAATTGCAAGTAAAAAAAAAATTAGGTATGCTACCGCCCTTTCACATAAAAATACTTATGTAAAAATAGAATCTTTTTAAAGTGTTTATACTATCATCAATATTGTTATTGTTCAACTAATGAACATAATTTATTTATGTATAAATATGATTTAAATCTATTGCTTGCGGTTTCTTCTCATTTTGTGTTTCTTCATTATGCTCTATAATTAGATAAAATTAAATAAACTATGATGTATAACAATATAGATTTCAACAAAAAGACTATTCTTATCACTGGTGGTGCCGGTTTCATTGGCAGCAACCTTGCTTTTTATTTTCAAGAGAACTTTCCAAACTCAAAAGTTATCGTATTCGACTGCTTTAGAAGTACTGAAGTTTTTCCTAATGGTAATCTTAAAAGCTTTGGACATTTCAAAAACTTG
The DNA here is from genome assembly GCA_902512305.1 of uncultured Gammaproteobacteria bacterium. Taxonomy (GTDB): domain Bacteria; phylum Pseudomonadota; class Gammaproteobacteria; order PS1; family Pseudothioglobaceae; genus Pseudothioglobus. The sequence goes on along the minus strand of CABXIU010000005.1, from coordinate 82,073 downwards.
ATTGGTTTTAAAGGTGAAATCATTTGTGGCAACATTAATAATCAAAATGACTTAGCATTATTAGGTGATTATAAGTTTGACTTTGTATTTCACCAGGCGGCAATTTCTGACACTCGTGTTTATGACCAAGAAATAATAATGAAAACAAATGTAAACTCATTTTATGATTTATTGGCAATAGCAAAAAAAAATCAAGCTGTAATGGTTTATGCCAGCTCTGCTGCAACATATGGCAACCAATCTTCTCCACAAACTGAAGGTAAAGAGAATCCTGAAAATCCATATGGTTATAGTAAATGCATTATGGATCAAATTGCCAACAGTTATTCTAAAGAAAACTCAGATTTGACAATAGTTGGATTGAGGTTTTTCAATGTCTATGGACCAAGAGAATACTATAAAGCCAAAACTTCATCTATGATAATTCAACTTGGACATCAAATACTAAATGGAGAAAAGCCTCGCTTATTTCATGGCTCAGATAGGATATTTCGTGACTTTGTTTACATTGAAGATGTTGTTCAGGCTTTAATTAAAGCATGCAGTCCAAATAAAAATGGGGTCTACAACATAGGGACAGGTATTTCAAGAAGTTTTCAAGATATTGTCGATATTCTCCAAAGTGAATTGGGAACTAACTATAAAACAGAATATTTTATAAACCCATATGAAGGCTACCAAATGCATACCCAAGCAAACATTAAAAAATCAAAAGAAAATATAGGATTTGACCCCAAATTTACATTAGAGCAAGGTATCAAATCTTATGCTCCAGAAATTAAGCAATTATTTGGAACAAAACTAACATGATTAATTTAACAAATCAATCACCTAAAATATTAGTATTAGGTGATCTAATGGTTGATAAATACCTTTGGGGTTCTTGCGAGCGCATTTCACCTGAAGCACCAGTTCAAGTGATTAAAATTAGTAACGAAACTGTATTACTAGGTGGCGCTGGGAATGTTGTTAATAACCTAAAGAAACTTGGCGCTCAAGTAGATGTTATTAGTGTAGTTGGAAACTGTGATACATCAAGTGAACTTGTAAAACTTCTTGATGATATAAAAGTTCATACAAAATATTTAATCACACAAAAAAATCGTATATGTTCAAGAAAAACTAGAATTATTGCATCTCAACAACAAGTGGTGAGATATGATCATGAAAGCTCTGAAGATATTGATTTAAATTCTCAAAATAATATTATAGAGACTTATAGCAAAATAGTGCAAAACTATGATGTAATACTTCTCTCTGATTATGGAAAAGGCGTCCTGACAAAACCACTTACTCAATTTTTAATTAAAACTGCAAAAAAATATAAAAAAAAGGTTCTAATTGATCCAAAAGGTACAGATTATTCTAAGTATAAAGGCGCATATTTACTTACTCCAAATAAAAAAGAAGCAAGCATAGCTACGAAAATTAAAATTGCAGATGATACTAGCTTAACTAAAGCAATTCTGAAGCTTAAATCAAATTGTGACTTAGATATTTCATTAATTACTCTTAGTGAAAATGGTATAGCTATATATGATGAAGGACTTCGAACGCATCCTACAATTGCTAAAGAAGTTTTTGATGTAACTGGTGCAGGTGATACTGTTCTTGCCTCATTAGGATTTGCTATCGCTTGTGGCTTCAATATTGATGAAGCTGTTATGTTTGCTAATTTAGCTGGTGGAGTTGTTGTTGGAAAGATTGGAAGTGCGACAGCAACTCTAAATGAAGTTATTGAATATGAATCTAGTCAAAACAAATCTTTGATTGATAAATATATTAAATCAAAAAATGAGATTACTAAAATATGTCAAGAGTTAAAGTTAAAAGGAGAAAAAATTGTTTTTACTAATGGTTGTTTTGATTTACTTCATGCTGGACATATTAATTACTTAGAGAAAGCTAAAAAATTTGGTGATATTTTAATAATTGGCCTAAATTCAGATCGCTCTGTCACTTCCTTAAAAGGCAGGAATCGCCCAATCAATTTGCAAGCTGACAGGGCATACATACTTGCAGCTCTTGAACCCGTGGACTATGTTGTGATCTTTGATGAAGATACTCCGTATGAATTAATAAAATCAATTCAACCTCATATTTTAGTCAAGGGTGGTGACTATTTTGGAAAAAAAGTAGTAGGACAAGATTTAGTAGATGAATTAAAATTAGTTGAATTTATAGATGGCAAAAGTTCAACTCAAACCATTGAAAAAATTAGGCAATAAATATAAATAAATATGCAATCAATAATCAAACATGAGTTTAATGATCATATCAAAACAAGTCAAAAGACATTAATTTCAATTACCAAGCAAATTGAAGATGCTGCTAAAATTTGCATTAGCTGCCTTAAAAAAAATAGAAAAATTTTTATTATGGGCAATGGTGGAAGTGCCGCCGACGCTCAACATATTGCAGCAGAAATAATTGGTAGATACAAAATTGAACGCAGAGGGCTACCTGCTATTGCACTCACTACTGATACATCCGTAATTTCATCAATTGCAAATGATTATGGTTTTCTTCATGTTTTTGATCGTCAAGTTAAAGCATTAGCACAAAAAGAAGATGTAGTCATTGGTATTAGCACCGGAGGAACCAGTGCTAATGTAGTCAATGCATTAAAAACTGCAAATGAACTAGGGTGTCAAACCATAGGCTTTAGTGGTAAGGATGGAGGTGAGTTTAATGCCATATGTGATGTGAACTTATTAGTAGATTCAAATGATACGCCTCGTATTCAAGAGATGCACATTCTTATTGGGCACACTATTTGCCACTTAATTGATCTAGAACTTATAGACTAATTAAACTTTTTTGTCGCATCAAAAATATCTGATTCATCTATTAATTTCATGCAATTATGATGCTTAAGTGGACAGTTCTTCTTCATGCAAGGCTGACATTCAAAATTCTTTTTTACAACAATACTTTTTTCATTCATCCATTGAGAAGTCTCATTTACTTTTGTAGGGCCAAAAATTGCAACTGTAGGAATATTTAATGCAGCAGCTAAATGCATTGGCCCACTATCACAGGTTACTAATAGATCAAGATTCTCAATTTGCGAGATAAGCTGAGTAACAGATAATTTTGTAGCGAGATTCAGATAATTGACTACACCCATCTCAATTAAGTAACTTTCAATATCTTGGGCAATATCATAGTCTTGTGGGCCGCCAAAAATAATTATGTCATATTCAGTAGATAGTCCCAAAGCAACTTTAGCAAAATTTTCAGGATACCATTGTTTTGCACTTCCAAATGCAGCACTTGGATTAATGCCTAATAACCTATTTTTATTAACTTTCTTTTGACCTTTGGAGTGAACTATTAATCTGCCTGGTTTAGAATCTATACCTAAACTATCATTTATAAAATTATTATATTTTTCTACTTGGTGTCCACTTTTATATTTATCTTTAAAATATTGATTTTTTACTTTAGAAGATACGAATAATTTAAACAATTTTGCTCGAAGTGAGCCCCTAAAAGAGAAAAATAAATCAAACTCATCAAGATCACTTAAAGTTTTATAAAAATTACTAAACCTTTTATCCACAAAATAAGTTTTAATAACACTAGGATGACTTTGTAAAGCCTCAACAGATACTAATGAACCAATTAGTGTAATTTCCACATTTTTAAAATGGCTAATTATATTTTCTATTGCTGGAGTGGTCATTACAGCATCACCCAGCCATGTTGGAAGTTCAATTAGTAACTTCATCTATTAAATCTATGGTTTGCTTTAAATTATTATCAATAGAAAAATTTCTGGACATAGATAAATTTTCTTCTTGAATTGATTTTATTTTTATCGGGTCACTTATTAATTTGTTTATCTTATCAACCACTGAATAATCGGATGGACTTTGCATTAAAAACTCCTTATCAATTATTTCACTTGCTCCATTTTGCATGGTTGTAAAAATAACATTTTTTTTATTCATTGCTTCAAGAATAACATTCCCAAAGGGCTCATAATGAGTTGGAAACAAAAAAATATCACTTATAGTATAAAAATCATCAACATCATTTCTAGCTCCAACAAAAAAAACTCTTGATTCAATTCCTAATTGTTCTGCTAAATTTTTATAAAATTCTATTTTTTTTTCTTTACCTACAATAAACGCAATTACATCACTATTATCAAGAGAAGCAATAATATTTAAAAATTCATACACTCCTTTTCGCTTATAACCACTTCCAACGAATAAAATTATAGGTGAGTTTTCTTTAATATCAAACTCATTAGATAACTTATGAAATGATAGCCTATACTCGAATTCTTTTAATTCTATACCACTGTATATAACTCTGATTTTTTCAGGGTTAATCTTGTAAGAATTTATAATTTCATTTTTAACCATTTCAGAATTAGCAATAATTTTTTTTGCATTTTTAAAGCATTGCCTCTCAAGATACAAATACAAAGGATGAAGAGGATTCAGCTTAGATTTTTTTTCGATACTTAAGAATATTTTATGAACTCCATCACCTGCACGATAAATATCAGGGCATATGATTCGCTCTAGCGAAAAATACAAACGATCTCGCTTTGAAATAATTAATTTCAGATTGAAGAGAATAATTCTAAGCCACGAAGGGAGGAAAACTGGGACATTAGAGAAAATAATTTCATGATCGATATTCTGATTTTTTAGAGCATGTGAAAGTCGAGATAAATAAACTTCAGCGCCACCAAAATTAGTATATTTTTCTCGGATAAAATAAATTTTTTTACGAGTCATTAACTTTCTTTTTATTTTCAAATGCAGCCAGAGTTAGAGCTATACCAACAAGTAAAAAAAACTGCTTAAACATATGGTCTCTCATATTACTATCCACAATACTTCTAAAGAAAAAACCTGATGTGATAAATAAACTCATCAATGAAAAATAATGTCCAGAATTAACATAAATCAATGCTGAAAATACAACAATTCTACCCACAAAAAATAACCATAATAACAGCCCAATAATTCCAACCCCAATCGTAAAGTCTATAATCCCACTGTGAGAATGAAAACCTCGCAAAGATTCAATATCTTTTTCATATTTTTGAATCGCATGACCGAATATATTTCTTCCATAGCCAATTCCAAATATATCATTCTTTATATACTCAAGGCCCTTGGTTGCCCATGCAATTCTCAAATAATTTGAATCGTTAACTCTATTTCCATTAGAAAGTACTGGTGGTGGAGTATCTAATTCTCTCCAGAATAAATTATTTTCAGTATCAATTGCGATTGGAATAGTTTCAACAAGCGTTTGCCATCTTACATCATATTTTGCATTGTAAATAAGGGGGTATGTGCAAAGAATTATTACAGAGATTGAGATAAGGACTTTAGTTTTATTAAAATTCTGATTGCCAATAATTATAAGAATAACGGCGCTTAAAGACATAAAAAATATACTAATAGCTCCGAATCTCATTCCGTTAATAATTGAACTAAATATGCAAAGAAATAAACAAAAGGCGAGCCAAAAAGAACCTATCTGAAGTATTCTTTTTTTCTTTTTAAGTCTATGAATAAACTCCACAATAATCATTGATATCAATATATTTGAAATATAGCTTGACAATACAGGGCTCTTTGTCAAGCCGCCATAGCGTAACAATAAGGTGCTAGTTTCAATATAACTATATATTGCAACTAAATCTATATAAATTATGTGGATAAATAAAGAGAGAAACAATAAAGTAATCAAAGTTTCAACTTTGAAGTATTGATTAATAGACGCCATAGAAGCCAGAGAGACTCCCATCATAAAATAAATCATGGGATAAACCCATTGAGTTCTGAATTGAGACAGCGACCAACTTACATCATCTGCAACAAATATACTATGAATGAAAAGATAAATAGTAATCACTAGCAACATAACTAGATTGCCTCTAAAAAATTTATTGCTCAAAATTGGTTTAATAGAAATTTTAGCTTGAGCCCAGTATGTAATTAGAATCATGAGTAGTGTTGCAGCTAAAATATTTCTTAAAGCTATAGTTCCAGGGATATTCAATATAAAAATCAATAGAGCCAAATTACTTAATATAATTGTTGTGGTAAGATTCATTTTTGATATATCTATCATTAACTTTGTCAACTTTTATATAAACTGAGTCTACTGCCTGAATTCAATACTATTTTAGGAGTTGTTGAATTAAATACTGCAACTATATTTCTTTTTAATGCATTGGCAATATGCAGTGGTGCAGAATCTGCACAAATAACTAAATCACTATCTTTAACCAATTTGATGAAATTTCTAGAAGATTTGTCAGTTTTTTTGAAAATAAAACCATTACAATTGGATCGAAGATAATGTGAGCTTAATGAGGCAATGGTAATTATGGGATTTTCAAAATTTATCATAGCATTTTTAATAATCTTTTCAAGCTGTTCAACTGAAATGCTTCTTTCATTATCTGTAGATTCTGGACAAATTAGAACTCGCTTACAATCTAAGTTCAATGTTAAATCTTCTATTTTCCAGATTTTTTCAGGCAACTTTAAATATCTCCTAACAACTGCATAGTGATTAATTATTTCAGGCCTTTTAAAACTCTTATAAAACTGATACTTCTTACTGTAAGTCAAAAAAAAGCTGCTTTCGAGCCCAAAGGACCAGGGGTTAAAAGCTATATCGGGACTCCATTTTTTTAAATAAGAGTTCAACTTAATCATATCCAAATAGTTACGTTTATTAATTCCTATACATTTAACTTTTGGAATAAGCTCACTGCAATAAGGTTTCATTTGTTTTGGACATAAGACTAAATATTCCTTTGATGGATATTGCTCAATAAACTCTTGGATTACCACCAGATCAATTATTGTATCCCCATATCTAGTAAACGTGGCAAATAGAACTTTCTTTGCTTCTTGAATATCTCCTAAATTAAGATGGTGGCTAGACTTATTTCTAATTTTAAACTGTAGAAAGGCATTTATCATTTCCAAACCTGATCTTTCTTCATGTATTCAATATTATGTTTACATATTTTCTCCCAATCAACCAAAGGAGTCATAACTCCATCAGTCAAATGAGTAGATAAACCAAGAATTGGTGAGACACAAAGTGCTTTATTTTTAAAAAATATACGTCCATATACTTTCTCACTCAATTTAGAATCACTTGGTCCAATAGCTGATAATTTAATGTACTTTTCAAATTTTTGAAATGTACTTGATTGAAGCATAAAAGTATGGGTCGTATTTGTAATTTGCCTCCAATGACAATACTTTGATAGAAAAATATAAGAATGTCTCTTCCATTGAGGTAAATATCGATCAGGGTAATCAGGTGGATGAATGATTAATGGTAATTCTGACAAGTCACCAATTATCTTATTCATATAATTTTTCTTTTTAGACGAAGTTTTTAGGTATTGCTCTTTGTTTTTAATAAATTCTGAAATAAATTTGAAAGCATTTGGCGAATGTAGATAATCATCCTCACACAAATAAATCCAATCATTGCTGGGTACTTTTTGTGCAAGTTTAATTTGTTTCTGAAGTGATTTGGAGGCGCTACCTAAAATAGAATTATCAATAATTAAGTTATCAAATTTCTCAAAGAAATTAATCGCTTCAGGTGAAAGATCATCACCAATTATTCTAAATTCACATGGAAGACCTTTAATTGACTGATAAAGGCTGTAAAAGGAAACTTTTATTGATTCAAGCTTATTCAATCCAAATGGTCTATTAACTTGGTGAACTGACTCAACTTTATCGCAAGCTCTAAATAAAATATGATATCTAATTGTCATTTTTATTTTGCCAATGAAAGATACTGTTTTGAAATAGTTTCAGCATTAAATTTTGAAATATGCTTTTCAGTTATTTGCACTGGATTTTTAAGAGCTCTTATTATATTTTCAGATAGAGCATTAACATCTGAAACAGGGGAAAGGAAATCACTTAGTTTACCAGTTAAAACTTCGGAAGGGCCAAATGGGCAATTTGTACTCACTACCATGGTATTTAAAATTAATGACTCAACTAATACATTTGCCAAGCCCTCAATGTCAGATGATAACACAAACAAATCTGCCTTTTTTAACCATGGATATGGGTTAGTAACAAAACCGGCAAATATCACTTGATTTTTTATACCAAGTTTACTAATTAGGTTTTTAATATTTCGCAAATTCTCTTCATCTGCTGGTTTATCAGTTGTACCCATGAGAACTAACTTATGATTAATATTGGCATTTGCATAAGCTTTAATCAAAACATCATGTCTCTTATGTTTTGCAAATCTAGCAATGTTGATAATATATTTAGCTCTTGGAATTTCTGAATTATATTCAAGCGACTTTTTCCTAATCTCCTCAAAGTCAAAAGGATTATATATATTTATAATACTTTTTGGATTTACACCAAATTCCAAAATATCGTCCATCACGCCTTTGGAAACTGCAATCATATTACTATTTTTGTAAAGGCGCTTATGGCGAAAATTCTCTTTAAATTTTCTATAAATGTGTTTATAGTATTTCTGATGAGTTGTTTTATTTGCTAGAAAGTTTCGCATTGAAACGTGATAACAATGATATAAATTGGGGAGCCTAGCCATTGAGCTAGTTTTATCTGAGTCTTCTAAGTTTGAAACAATTAAGTCGAACTCACCATATTTCTTTTCCAAATTCTCCACTTTTTGCTTAAGTTTTCTTGAGAGAAGGACTTTATTCCAAAATTTGTTTGAAGATAATTTTCTATTTTCAGTTAAAACATGTAGTTTAAAAATACTTCTAGAAATATCATAGCTAATTTTATTTTCCAATATCACTATGTGAACATGGTGACCTAATTCTATTATTGATTGGGATAAATTAATAACTACACGTTCAGCCCCCCCTCCACTTAATGAATCAATAATAAAGCATATATTTTTCATTTATTTGGAGACAATGATGAAATCTATATTAATCATACTTTGATATCTTAAATATAGTGGCATAGACAAAAATATTTGGAAATTTTTTAGAAAGGTTCAAATCAAACCACTTCAACAATTTACTGTTGTACTGGTAATAGTATTTTTTTTCGACTATTTTTAAGTTGCCACTTAAACTTTGTATTAAAAACTTCGATGATTTATATGAAGTAAGCCACCTGTGCCTATCCAATATTTTTTTTGCTGGCAATATATATTTATCACTTATATCCCTCCCTTTTAGATACCTCAATCGAAACTTCCAATATGACATGTTAGGCAGGGCAACAACTGCCTCATTTTTTGATACCCTCAAAATTTCTGAAAACAAAAAATGAATATTTTCAACATGCTCAAGAACATCCAATGCAAAAACTATATCGAAACTTTTATCAGGGAAAGGTATCCCTTCCTCTAAATTATGTCCAAGAACATCATCATCATCTTCAAAATCAATACCTTGATATGTGACGTTTTCTTTTAAATATTTTTTTAACGCTTTATCTCTACAGCCAATATCCAATATCGTTTGATATTGACTATCCGAAATCATCTCAGTAGCTTTAATAAATCTATCTGACTCTCTTAACATCATATAAGCTCATTAATTGAAGAGAAAACATCATCTGAATCTATATTCATCATTGAATTATGTTTTCTAAAATCTTTTTCCCTGTCTTTTACAAATCCAGGACTACCAGTATTGACAACTCTGTGAATATTATAGTCTTGATAAGGTCCAAATTCATTCTGGTTTGTGGGTCCAAAAAGAGACACCGTCTTTGCACCCAAAGCAATAGCTAAATGCAATGTCCCAGTATCATTAGAAACTAATAGATCTAAATCATTTATTATTGATGGCAGTTCATCTAAAGATGATTTTCCACACAAATTTATGACTAATCCTGACTCATCAAGCCCTTCACAGAATTCTTTAGCTAAATTGATTTCATATTCAGTAGAGCCCAATAGAACAAATTTAATTTTGTTATACTCTAAACAAAGCTTATTTGCCAAATTAATAAATTTATTTATTGGCCAGATTTTATATTCATCTTGGGCGCCAATTTGAAAACCTATATGTATAAAACTTTTATCTTTTTCAAAGAAGCCAATATTTTCATAGAATTTTTTTGGAATATACAATTTCTTACTAATAATTTTAGGTTTATAAACTCTTACTAAATCAAGTTTTTTTTCTATATCATGCTGAGGTTTTGAATTAGGCTGATTTGAAAAACAATGTTTGAATTCATGGTCTAAATTATCTGTCATCTTCAAAATATTTTTTGCACCACTTAAAATCGAAAAAAATACATCTTCTGGGCCATTTGAGTGAAAAAGAAAAATAGTGTCAAGCCTCCTCTTTCTTAATTTATACACTGTTCTTACTTGATTAAAAAATCCAGGACTATAAATTTCAAAATCATCTACGTACTCAAAATCTTTAAAAAGTGGGAACATTTTCTTATGAACCATAAATGTTATATGGATATATGGAAAGCTTTTTTTTAAACTTTTAATTGCGGGTGTAGATAGAATTGTATCTCCTAGTCCAGTATTAGAAACAACCAAAATTTTTTCTAAACAATGAGACTTTGACTTTTTTTGAAAATATGGCAAGAATTTATTTATACCAAACAGAAATTTCATGAAAGTAATTCCTCATATACAGCAACAATTTTTCTTGACATAACTTCTAATGAAAAGTTCAATTGAATATAATCTCTAGAATTAATTTCTTGATTCTTGGATAAAAAATGCATTACACCTGATGATAGTGCTTCGAATGAGTTTGTTTCAACTAATTGAAAGTTATTCTTATGAAATAGGTCTACCGTTGAACCAGAATTAGTTGAAACTACTGGCTTATTCATCATTAATGCTTGAATGACTGACTGAGGAACACCTTCTTTTGAATCTGAACTTAAAATAACTAAGTCTAGTGCTGAAAAAAGCTCCACAACTTTATCAACATGTCCAAGTATCCTTACATTTTTTGTTAAATCCAATTTATCAATCAATGAAACAATGTTATCTCTCTGTGGCCCATCACCGGCAATCAAAAAGGTAAAGTTTTTGTTTGGAAATCTACTTTTGATGTCTTTAGCCATTTTTAGAAACAAGTCATGCCTTTTAAACTCTCTTAATACTGCGACTATGCCAATGGAAATATCATCAGTACTGATACTGAAAAGCTTTTTACACTCAATTTGATTAAATTTAGCTGGATCAAAAAAACTAGCATCAATCCCTGTTGGGATTGATTGAATTTTTTCAGGTTTAATTCGATTATTTTTAATCATATTAGATTTAACACTTTCACCTGTTGTAAAAGTATAGTCAGCTAACTCATTAATAAAGTTCAATCGCGATTCTTTAATTGGATTTGATAAATGGCGTGTTCTAATAAACTTAACTCTAGCAAGCTTTGCAGACAAACCGCCAACCCAAGTATCTTTGCCACTATGAGTATTAACAATATCAATTGAGTGGGTTTTAATTATCCTAATGAGTTTAGAAAGCGTCAAAAGGTCAGCATTACCTCTGAAAGGTAATACAAAAACTTCTATATTATGTTCTTCGGCTTTTCTCTTAATTAAGGAATGCTGTCTACACGCTAAATAGACCCTTATGCCTAGATTTCTTAGAGCTTTCATTTCATTAATTATTCGTATTTCTTGACCGCCCCATCCATCTGACCATTCTGTATGCAAAACTCTGATGTCGTTGTCACGCATTAATCATTTCCTGAATATCTTTCTTTATTTTAATGAAATCCATATTCATTAAACAATCGCTAATTTTGGACCCATTGCATCCATCTTTTCCACATGGCTGACAAGCTCTGTTTTCAGAAAAAACTCTATGCATACCCATACTCTGGCGGCCATTTCTTTCAAAATACTCTGAAGTCTGAAAGTTGTTGTCCCATGGCCCCCAATGATCTGCTCCACTGGGGCCAAAAAAAGCAAAAACTGGCACACTATTTGCAGCACTAATATGCATAATTGCAGTATCAACTCCAATAAATAAATTTGCCCTCTTATTAAGTGCTGCTGTTTGTTTTAAAGTCAACTTGCCTGATAAATTTATTGGATTTGAAGAGCAGTGCTTGAGTATTGTATTGATTTTATTTATTTCATATTTATTAGAATCTGAAGTGAGAACAACTTTACAATCTAACTCATGCTCACAAAAGTCAATTATCTTTGCCATCATTTTGTCATTAATACATTTAAACAACCATCGTGATACTGGATGGATATGAACAAATTGATCAATATTAAACAATTCTTTGTTAATAATTTCATCGTCATTACCAGACCAATATATATTTACTTCTTTACTTTTAATCGGAATTCCTAAGCTTAAAAGAGGATCTAAATTGGTTTCAATTGTATGTCTAAACTTTTGATTAGGCAAAAATTGAGTATAGGCATTTCTCAAAAGCCATTTATTACTTTTGTGGCCAATCCTGATTGGAGCATTTGAGAACTTTGCAATTAAACCACCACGATCTCCTTCAGTTAAATTGATTACTATTTCATAGTTATTTTTTCTAAATGAAAAAAGGAATTTACATTCTTCCATGGTTCTTCTAAGAAAATTTTGAGACTTTACTTGTTTTCTATCATAGACCAAAACTCTTGAAATATTAGGATTTAAAGTGACCATATCTTCAGTGCCATGATTCAATGCGATATCAATTTGAGCATTTGGATAAAATAACTTTAAATTATTTATTAGAGGAGTAACTAATAATACATCGCCAATATTTCTGTACTTAATCAAAAGAATTTTCATATAGTTTTATTTATAGTACTTCCAAAAAGTATACATAGCATAAATTTTGGAAATCAAAAAACCATGTCGACCATCTAAGAATCCAAATTTAAAAAAATAGAGATTTATGAAGGTCCACATTGGTGAAAATAAAGCTCTTACAAGGCTTTTCTTTTTATTACTGAGACTCGCATACCTTTTTTGTTTTTCTATAAATTCCTCAACATTATCATATGCTATATGGATCATATGATTTTTTAGTTTTGATACCCTTCCATTAACCCTGACACTCTCATGAACAGGCACATTTTCAAACTTTCCTTTGAGACGGGAAAACAACCGAATACTATAGTCTGGATAAAGCCCACAAGATTTGATATTTTTACCAAAAAAACTATTAAGCCTTGCTATTTGATATCCGTCAAATGATGGATTTTTTAAGGTTTCAATAATTTCTTTTTTTAATTCTTTAGTTATTCTTTCATCTGAATCAAGAACAAAAACCCATTCATTAGAAGCAAGGCTAACAGCTAAATTTTTTTGCGCTCCAAACCCCAGCCATTCTTTTTGAATAACACTAGCACCAAGTTTCTTTGCAATTTCACATGTTTTATCAACTGAAAAACTATCAACCACAACTACCTCTTCAGCAAATTGAGCAGATTTTATTGCTTCTTCAATAAAATCTTCTTCATTTTTTGTAATAATGACTACCGAAAGGGGATTACTCATTTAAAATTAATTAATTTACTATAAACAAATTATACTCGTACTGTTTTATGGCCATAAAAACTATTTTTCTGGATCGCGATGGGGTTATTAATGAAGAAGTTAACTATCTTTACCAAATTGAAAAATTTAAATTTATTGGTGGAGTTTTTGAGGCGTGCCTACATTTTCAAAAACTGAACTACAGAATTATTATTGTTTCTAATCAATCAGGAATAGCAAGAGGATATTACAGTGAGAAAGACTATAAGAAGCTTACAGCATGGATACTCAAGCAATTTGAGCAAAAAAGTATTTCAATATTAGATACCTTCTATTGTCCACATGATCCAAACTCTAAATGCAATTGCAGGAAGCCCAAACCAGGCATGTTGATTGATGCCAAACATAAACATAATATTAGTATGGAAGAATCTTGGATGATTGGTGACAAAGAGACTGATATTTCAGCAGCAAATAACGCTGGAATTAAAAAGACTATCCTAGTTAAAAGTGGCCATGAGAATGATGAATTAAATTCAAATGCTAGACATATAATAAATTCTATTAAAGAATCTAAAGATGTGATTAGTCTTTAAATTTTCAAGTAGTCCTTATAACAACTAAAAAAACTTTGAGAGAACAAAACTGGTTTAGAATTAATAATTTACACCAAATCTATTATTAAAATTTTCATTAATTCACCCTTAATAACTCTTGTGAAATCTCAACAATATCATCTACTCGAATTTCCTTAATTGAATAGTCATTTTTATCTAAGTTGAAGTGATCTACTTTAGAGCTAGATTTTAAAACTCTGTTAATCTTAGTTTGGTAAACCCTATTAATTGGAGTTGGCCCAAATAAAATAATTGATGGTAGGTTCATAGCCCAAGCCATATGTGACGGCCCAGTATCATTTCCAATAAGTAAAGTAGAATTCTTAATTACTCCTTTCAACTCATCCAGTGTTAATTTTGGAGCAACTTCAATAAACTCAGATTGAAGCGCCATCCACTTGGCCTTTATCTTTTCAGACTCATTACCCCAAATAGTTAGACATTTTTTTTGCAATTTATTTGCTATTTCAACATATTTTTCTTTAGGATAATTTCTACTGTCCCAGGTAGATCCAATAACAAAAACAATATAATTTTTACTTAAGGGTTTATTTTTAAATGAAGAAATAATAAAAGGATTTTTATCAATAATATCGATGCTTTGTATGCTAATACCTAGAGGGCTGCAAATAACTTCAACATTTCGATCAATTGAGTTTTCATCGTAAGCGACTGAGACTTTATGATTATAAAACATTGCCGCCAAAGGCTCTCGGATAGATTTTTTATCAAACCCCGCATTTTGTTTTGTTGAAATCATTTTAGCGACTAATGCTGACTTTAATAAGCCTTGAGCATCAATCACAAAATCATAGCCCTTTAACTTTCTAATTTTTTTTAATTCTTTAAATAACAAAAAAATAGATTTTCGTTTTTTTGCTTTTTGTAAACTTACCGTAAATATATTGTCTAAATGAAGATTATTTTCCAAAAGACCTTTATATTTTTCCTCAACAATCCAATCAATTTGTGAATCAGGATAACTTCTTTTAATAAATTGCAATGCCACCATTGAGTGAATAATATCACCAAGCGAAGAAAGTTTAACAATAGCTATTTTCATAAAACTATTTTACAACGGCATCATTCATCCAGCACTGCATATTAATTTGGTTAATTGGTGATATAATTCAATACCTTAATCTTTGCAGTTGGTATTGGGTTTAAGTTTAATGTTTATCAAATATCTTAATAATGTTTCAATATTTATCCCCAAGAAATAATTGTCAATTAATTACTTTCTAATTACCAATAATGAAATTCAATAAAAAAATATTTAAGTACAAATTGTTTAAACTTTTTAGCAAAAGGTATTCAAAAATCTTTAACTCAATCTATAAGCAAAAATTAAATAGTGTCTTACTGGACTTATTAAATAAAGGAGTAGAAATCAATATCATTTATGATATTGGAGCATATAGAGGTGAGTTCAGTGACTATTTAAATCAATCAATTTTAAAAAAAAGAAGTTTTTATCTTTTTGAGGCAAATAAAAAAAATTCAGAATATCTTGATAAGTTAAATTTCAAGTACTTTATAGGGGCATTATCTGATAGTGTCAGAGAAGTTACCTTTTATTCAAAATCTCTATCGGGAGATTCATATTACCGCGAACAAACTAGCTTTTACAAATCATCGGATGGAAAAAATATATTAACTAATACCCTTGATGATGTGACAAAATCAAATAACTTAACCTTTCCTGACTTTATTAAAATTGATACTCAAGGTAGTGAACTAGATATTTTGAAGGGTGGAAAAAAAACCATATCTAAATGTAAGTTGATATATATGGAGTGCCCAATTATCGAATATAATGCTGGGTCTCCAAAATTAGACGATTATATTTCTTTCTTAGATTCTATAGATTTTGTGCCTTATGATATATGTGAAGTTCATCACATTGATAACATTCTCGTTCAAGCTGATATTATTTTTATCAGAAAACCAATATTTAGAAAAATTTTTCCTCAGGAAACAATTTTGAATATTATTAATTAATAATATTTGTACAGTTTTCTATCCAAAAAAAGTATTTTTATTAATAGCGAAATATTAGACAATCTTCCTTTTAAAACTAATTCATCATTAAACGCTACATTTTAAATTATTCTTTTAATGATATAATTTATACACATAAAACTACCGCCAATGTTGAGATCTATGGACATTAAGAAGGCTTCTGAAAAGGGAACAAATTTTATTCGCAATATCATTAATGAAGATCTTTCAATAGGTAAGCATCAGAAAGTCGTTACTCGCTTTCCACCAGAGCCAAATGGATATCTTCATATTGGTCATGCCAAATCTATCTGTCTTAATTTTGGAACCGCATCTGATTATGATGGATATTGCAATTTAAGATTTGATGACACTAATCCGTCAAAAGAGGATATTGAATTTGTTAACTCAATAAAGAATGACGTTAGTTGGCTTGGATTCAACTGGCATAAAGAAATTAAATTTAGCTCAGATTATTTTGATATTTTCTATGAGTGTGCTTTAGAGCTAATAGAAAAAGAATTAGCATATGTCTGCTTTTTGAGTGCAGATAAAACTCGTGAATATCGTGGAACTCTTAAAAATCCTGGAAAAAATAGCCCCTATCGGGACACCTCAGTTAAAGAAAACTTAAGCCTTTTTAAAAAGATGAAGTTAGGTGAGTTTAAAGAAGGTGAATGTGTACTAAGAGCAAAAATTGATATGGCTTCAAGCTTCATGTGTATGCGAGACCCTACACTTTATCGTATCCGTTTTGAAACCCACCATCAGACAAAAGATGATTGGTGTATTTATCCTATGTATGACTTTGCTCACTGCATTGGAGATGCAATTGAGGGAGTAACTCATTCTATTTGTACTCTAGAATTTCAAGACAACCGAAGGATATATGATTGGACTCTTGAGAATTTAGACAAGTTTAATAAGCCTGACAGACCTCATCAGTATGAGTTTTCAAGACTCAATCTTGAATATGCAACAACCTCAAAAAGGAAATTAAAACTTCTTGTTGATAATAACTTTGTGACTGGTTGGAATGATCCTAGAATGCCAACAATTTCAGGACTTCGAAGAAGAGGCTATACACCTGAATCAATTAGAGATTTCTCTGAAAGAATTGGAGTTTCAAAAGTTAATAGCCTTACTGATATTTCAATCTTAGAATCTTCGATTAGAGACGATTTGAATACAAATGCTCCAAGATCAATGGCTGTAATTGATGCAATCAAGTTAATCATTGAGAATTACCCAGAAGAAAAGCTGGAGTCAATCCAAGCTCCAAATCATCCACAAAATGAAACAATGGGAACTAGAGAAATATTCTTTAGTAAAGAAATCTATATAGATAAGGCAGACTTTCAGGAAATTGCACCGAATAATAAATTTAAACGACTAGCTATCAATAAAGAGGTTCGCTTAAGAAATGCATACATTGTAAAAGCTACTCGTGTTGATAAAGATAATGAAGATAACATTACCACTATTTATTGCACTTATGACCCGAGCACTCTTGGTAAAAACCCAGCTGACGGAAGAAAAGTTAAAGGAGTGATTCATTTTGTTGAGTCCA
Source organism: uncultured Gammaproteobacteria bacterium (assembly GCA_902512305.1). GTDB lineage: Bacteria > Pseudomonadota > Gammaproteobacteria > PS1 > Pseudothioglobaceae > Pseudothioglobus. Next base: position 64,430 of record CABXIU010000005.1, on the reverse strand, counting down.
GTAAAGCAATTCAAGCTGAATTTAATATTTATGATCGTCTATTCTTAGACCCTAATCCTTCTCAATTTGATGAGATTTCAGTAATAATGAACCCAAATTCACTAATTATTAAAAATGGTTATGTTGAACCTAATCTTAAAGATGCTGAAATAGAAAAAGCATATCAATTTGAGCGAGAGGGATATTTTTGTAGGGACAGCGAAGCAAATGGGTTAGTGTTCAATAAAACAGTTGGATTGAGAGATAATTGGAATCAATAGTCAATATCTGAAAGCCAATCAGACACTTGTTTCACTTCAGAGTATTTTGTTAAATCAATTTGCAAAGGAGTGACAGATACGAAGTTGTGTGAAATTGCATGAAAGTCTGTCCCCTCCCCATTGTCAGCTTCTTTTCCATTTTCTCCAATCCAATATAAAGATGAATTCTGTGAGTCTTGAATGCTGGGTGCTGATTTGTGACGACTTCCTAAGCGAGTACTCTTAATTCCCAAAATCTCATCCATTGGAATATCTGGTATATTTACATTAATGATAGTATTTCTAGATAACGGAGCTTTATCAATTTGGTCAACAAGAATCTTAGCAATAGTTCCAGCAGTTTCAAAATGATTACATTCAAAACTAGCCAAAGAGATTGCGACTGAAGGAAGTCCTAAAAATCTTCCCTCAATCGCTCCCGCTACAGTTCCAGAATAAATAACATCATCTCCTAGATTTGCTCCGAAATTAATACCAGTAACAACTAAATCAATTGTCTCTTTAATAAACCCACACAAAGCCAGATGAACACAATCACTTGGAGTAGCGTCAATCGCGTAAACATTTTTATCGATTTGAATTGGTTTTAAAGGCTTCCCTAAAGTTAATGAACTACTAGCGGCCGACTTATTTTTACTTGGGGCAACAACGATTACCTCAGCAATTTCATTAAGGGATTTCGCAAGCTGAATAATTCCATCAGCCTTGTAGCCGTCATCGTTACTTATAAGAATTCTCATTTAAGAGATATTTAGGGTAATTTTATCTTTCTTAACATCAACTTTAACAATTCCGCCAGCGCTTAGCTTGCCAAAGAGAAGCTCATCAGCAAGTGGTTTGCGAATTTCTTTTTCAATTAGCCTAAACATTGGTCGAGCTCCCATTTTTGAGTCATAGCCATTTTCTGCAAACCATTTTCGAGCATTTTCTGAAACAATTAATGAAACATTTTTTTGCTCTAGGGTATCTTCAAGCTCAAAAATAAATTTGTTTACAACATAAACCACAACATCTTCGCTTAATGAATTGAAGTAAATAATTTCTGAGAGTCTATTTCTAAATTCAGGGGTAAAGGTCTTATTAAGCTCTCCTTCGTAGTCAAAGGAGTGATCCTGCTCATTGAATCCTATGGATGCCCTCTGAACACTTTGAGCACCAACGTTAGAAGTCATTATAAGTATCACGTTACGAAAGTCTACCTCTCGTCCATTTGCATCAGTCAGAAGCCCATGATCCATCACTTGAAGAAGTAGATTAAATATATCAGGATGTGCCTTTTCAATCTCATCAAGCAAAAGAACGGCATATGGATTGCTATTAACTGCTTCAGTTAAAAGTCCTCCTTCATCATATCCAACATAACCTGGAGGAGAGCCAATTAGTTTAGATATTGAATGTCTTTCCATGTATTCAGACATATCGAAACGCAACAACTTAACGCCCATAATTCTGGATAGTTGCTTACAAATCTCAGTTTTTCCAACACCGGTTGGTCCGGCAAATAAAAATGAACCCATTGGCTGTTCAACAGGTGAGAGTCCAGATCTAGAGAGTTTAATAGCAGTTGATAATGAGTCAACTGCGTTATCTTGACCAAAAACGCCTAGTTTTAAATCATTCTCAAGATTTTTAAGTTGAGACTTATCATCACTATTAACTTGTTTTGATGGGATTCTAGCGAGTTTAGCAACAATATTCTCAATATCAGAAACCCCAATATTAATCTTGCGTTTTGATTTAGGCAGAATCTGCTGAAGTGCGCCAACTTCATCCATTACATCGATTGCCTTATCTGGAAGGCGCCTATCTCCAATATGTCGATGAGTTAGTTCAGCAGCAGAAGCAAGAGCTGCTGATGAAAATTTAACTTTATGATGTGTTTGATAATACTTTTTTAAACCATGGAGAATCTTAATGGTATCTTCAACGGAAGGCTCATCTATATCAATTTTCTGGAAACGTCTTGCAAGTGCATGATCTTTTTCAAACACTTTTCTAAATTCTTCATAAGTAGTAGAGCCAATGCACTTTAAAGAACCATCAGCTAAAGCTGGCTTTAGAAGATTAGAAGCATCTAAAGAGCCTCCAGAAACACTTCCAGCACCAATTAATGTATGAATTTCATCAATGAAAAGTACGGCGTTTTTATCTTTTTCTAAATCAGTTAAAACAGATTTAAGGCGTTTTTCAAAATCTCCCCTGTATTTTGTACCTGCAATTAGAACGCCGACATCTAATGAGTATATAGTAGCTTTTTTCAATACATCTGGAACCTGACCATCAACTATTTTTTTAGCAAGACCTTGCGCAATCGCAGTTTTTCCAACGCCAGCCTGACCAACAAATAATGGATTATTTTTGCGACGCCTAGATAAAACTTGAACTGTTCTCAGAACTTCCTCTTCTCTTCCTAGAAGAGGATCAATCTCACCTAACTTAGCCTTCTCACAAAGATTACTTGTGAAAGAATCGAGAGAAGAAGGTTTTGACGGTTTTTCACCATCAACTTTTTTGGTCTCTTCCAAAGGAGTGTCAGCTAATTGAGATGAAATTCCTTCCATAACATCAAGCCTAGAGATATTATTAAGCTTAAGCATGTAAACAGCATGAGACTCTTTTTCAGAAAAAATACTGACAAAAACATTCATAGCATTAACAGAATTTTTCTGTGCTGATTGAGCTTGATAAACACTTCGCTGCAAAACTCTTTGAAAACCTACAGTTGGAACAATATCAATTTCTGCGTCTTCAGAGATAATTGGAGTGTGGGAATCGATATATTGCTCAAGTTCTGCTCTAAGCTCATCTATATTAACTCTCTTCCCTCTAAGAAAAGCAACCACATCATCCATATTTAAAAGTGCTAATAATAAATGCTCAACAGTAACAAATTCAAGGCGACGATTTCTAGCCTCAGTCATTACCATATTAATTTCTTGTTGTAAGCCCTGCTCAATCATAGAATATTATTATTTTTTAATCTCTAAGCTTAATTTTAACAGCTCTGAAAGGAATTTGATTCAAAAAAAAATTCAATTTATGTGATAAATTATCATACTAAATTAATCTCAATCTACTCTCAAAGTCTTCACGATTATGATAGCCGCCACAAAGCTGACGATAGCCAGTTAAGGACGCACGCGCATGAAGAACTCTCCAGTTATCAAATGTTAAAACTGTGCCAGGTTCTAACATAAATTCAAATTGACGACTTTTGTCATTAGCTAGATTATGAAAAACCTTGTATGCCTCATAAAATTGATTCATTGAGTCATTATCAAGTCTAAAGGGCGCTCTGTCATGATTATTAAAGCTCACCTGAACAACTTCTTGCTGATCGTTAAGTCTAATCAAAGGCCTCTTAGCTTCTAAATATGTTTCTGTCTTAATATATCTTCCTGGAATATTTATTTTCGAAAGTATTTCAAAATAATCAGGATATTCAGCTCTTATTTTTTCAGCAATAGCAAGGCCATCGACTAGTTGATTTTCGCCACCAACTGAATCTTTTTTTAAGCAGTGAAGAGTTTGAAGACCAGGAGCATCGTGAACATAAGTCCCATCCGTGTGAGGCTCGATTGCAAGAGATGTAAAAGCTGTATCATCTGGATTTGTAAGTTTGTTGTCCCAAACTGAAAAACCGCCAAAAATAGAATTTCTTATATATGCCACCTTCTCCATAAGTTCTTTCGTGGCATCTGCTGTCGCTGGCGCTCCAGAGACTAAAACAAATCCATTTTTTTGAATATTCCCTAGCCATTGTTTTAAACCATCATCACTCATGAAATAATCAAATGACATTTTTGGAAAATCTTTGATTTCATTAGCAGAATCCCAACAACTATCATTAGCCAATGCTTGTGCACTTGGACGACCTGTTGATGCCAATGCTTCAAGCAACTCAAATGAAACACAGCTGTTTGATTTATCACTCCAATGAACTAAAATATTTTTTGTGTTTTGATCTAATATCGCATCAACTACTGAATTGTCTAGCGTTTGACTAAATACATCAATTTGGCGTTGCTTCGAGTCTGGATGAAGATCATTTTCACTCTCACTATGATCTCTCAACCAAAGCCAAGGGAAACAGCTAGATGAACCATCATTCCAAAATATATTTAAACCATCATTCTCAGGCTTAATTGATTGAATTGACATAATAATAATATCTCCTAATAAAAATTAATTTAACTAAGAAGTCACTTCCCTTAAAACTGACATTAATGGCTGGTCATTTTTGCGAGAATATTCTATGACTTGCGAAACTTTTGTTTGTGCAACATCATAAGAGTATGTTCCACACACTGCCTCACCATCGATATGTATTTTAAGCATAATTGCCTCAGCTGCCAAAAACTCTTTATTGAAAAAATTTCTGAGTACTTCAACAACAAAATCCATTGATGTATAGTCATCGTTTAACAAAAGCACATCGAACCGATTAGGAAGTTTGACTTTTTGTTTTGAAACTTTTGATTCAACTTGTGACATCAAACTAATTTGTTGATTTTTTAATTAATAATGAAATTGCAATTATTATTACTAAAAGAGCAGGAATAAAAGAGCTAAGTAATGGGTTAAAATCAAAACTCAATGCCATTGCACTACCAATTCTAGAGACTAATTCAAATGATAAGCCTATAGCAACTCCAAAAAATATTTTTCTTCCAAGTGTCACATCTCGAGTCGATCCAAAAATAAATAGCATGGCTAGCAAAACCATAGCAATAAGAGTAAATGGTTTTACCATTCTATTGTATAGCTCTACTTCAAAGACACCTGCTCTAAGTTTATTTTCTGTTAAAAATTGTATCTGTTTTATTATCGTAAAGGTAGAGAGATCTTCTGGTTCTTTTTCAAGGGTGGCGATTAAGTCCTGATCAAAAGCAACACTTTTGTTATATACATTTCGCTCTTTTAGAGAAATATTTTCAAATTTATTTTTTGCATCATTAATTGAAAAAATATCTGTTTCATTGAGATTAAGTGATTTACCATCAAAAGTACCGCTTTCTGAGTTAACGACTCTTTCAATCCTATTATTTTTATTTACCTCAATAACAGTAATTCCAGAAAATAAGCTTCCATCGATATTATTTTCAACATTAATAAAATTATCTCCATCTCTAATCCAGAATCCATCTTGACTTCCTGAAAAACCAGTCTGACCCAAAGCATCCGATCGCTCACTTTCGGCATATTGAGTAAGAGTTGGAGCAAAAGTTTCTCCAACTAAAATCAATATAAATAAAAATAACATTGCATTTTTTACAGTAAGCCAAGTAATCTTGAAAACTGACGCACCTGAAGCTCTAAAGATAAGAAGCTGCCCGGTGGTAGCCAAATGACCCATCCCAAGAATACAACCAAGAAGAATTAAAGCTGATGCTTGATCATATGCAACTTCAGGCATCTGCAATACAATGTATTGAAATGCCGCGAGAATGGTGTAATTAGCTTTTCCAACAGAATTTAATTCTGATAAAAAATTAAAAAAACTATAAATACTCAGCCACACTATCATTACAACTAATGTATAACTTAATAGTGTTTTAGCAATGTAGCGATCTTTGATTTTCATTAAAATAACATTTTCTATTTAATTGAATTTCTGAGTTAAATCTCTTTATATGTCAGACATACATCAACATAAAATTCTAATTCTTGATTTTGGCTCTCAATATACTCAACTAATAGCAAGAAGAGTTAGGGAGATTGGAGTTTATTGTGAATTAGTTCCATATGATGTAAGTACCCATTTTATTAAAAAATTTAATCCTAATGGAATTATTCTCTCAGGTGGTCCAGATACAGTTGTTGAAGATAATTCAGCCAGGGCGCCACAATTAGTTTTTGATCTTAAGATCCCAATCTTAGGAATTTGTTATGGAATGCAAACTATTGCAGTTCAACTTGGTGGAAGTGCCAAAAGTGCTGATAAATCTGAGTTTGGATTTGCTCAGGTTCGAGCTAGAAATCATTCTCGACTCTTGGATCAAATATTTGACGATATTAACCCTGAAGGACATGCTCTATTGGATGTTTGGATGAGTCACGGAATTGAAGTCACGAATTTACCACCTGGATTTGAATTAATTGCATCAACAGATAACTGTCCAATCGCTGGGTTTGCAAATTCGGACAAAGGTTACTATGGTCTTCAATTTCATCCTGAGGTAACACATACTAAACAAGGTAATAAAATTTTAGAAAGGTTTGTTACTAATATCTGTTGCTGTGAAAAAAAATGGACCACAGAAAATATCATTGAAGACTTAATTCAGAAAATTAAGTTGCAGGTTGGTAAACAGAAAGTTTTATTGGGTCTTTCTGGTGGTGTTGACTCCTCAGTAGTTGCCGTTCTTCTTCAGAAAGCGATAGGCAATCAACTAACTTGTGTATTTGTAGACAATGGATTATTAAGGCTCAATGAGGGCAATGAAGTAATGAACACCTTCAGTGAAAATCTTGGAGTAAAAGTTATTCGAGTTGATGCTCAGCAATATTTCTTCGATAAATTGTTAGATAAAAGTGATCCTGAAATCAAAAGAAAAATTATTGGTAACGCATTTATTGAAATATTTGATATCGAAGCAAAAAAATTAAAAGATATAAACTTTCTAGCTCAAGGGACAATTTATCCTGATGTTATTGAGTCTGCTGGAGCTGCATCAGGCAAAGCCAAAGTAATAAAATCTCATCATAACGTTGGTGGCCTTCCAGAAGATATGAAATTTGATTTGGTTGAACCACTAAAGGAGCTTTTCAAAGATGAGGTGAGAGAAATTGGTGTTAATCTCGGGCTTCCAAAAAAAATGTTATTTCGTCACCCATTTCCTGGTCCTGGATTAGGTGTAAGAATTCTAGGTCCAGTCAAAGAAGAATTCGCTGAAATTTTAAGACTTGCTGATAATATTTTTATTGAGGAACTGGTCAACTTTAACTTATATGATTCTGTAAATCAAGCTTTTGCTGTGTTTCTCCCAGTGAAATCAGTTGGCGTCACTGGTGATGAGAGAAGATACGACTATGTTATTGCATTACGGGCTGTAGAAACGATAGACTTTATGACTGCAAGATGGGCAAGGCTTCCATATGACTTTCTTGATCATGTTTCAAACCGAATCATGAATGAAATTAATCGGGTTTCTAGAGTTGTCTATGACATATCTGGAAAACCTCCTTCAACAATTGAGTGGGAATAGTCAAAAAACCTATTAAAATCAATGACTTATATTTTTTATTTTGCTCGTAATATTGCATTCAGGTGCACTAATAAAAATCCATAATAAATGTTTACAGCATTTTTAACGGGTTTTTTTCTTGGGCTTTCATTAATTGTAGCAATTGGTTCGCAAAATGCATTTGTTCTAAGACAAGGAATTCTTAGACAGCATATCTTTTATATTGCTCTTTTTTGTTCAATCTCTGACGCCTTATTAATTATTCTAGGGGTTGTAGGAATTTCATATTTCTTAAATGATTTTATTAATGAATATTCTAAAATCATTTTTGGTTTTGCAGCGCTGTGGTTATTATCTTATGGATTATTAAGACTTAATTCAGTTTTCAAAGCTAACTCTAAGATTATTTCAAGCAATATCAAGCCAAGTAGTCTTTTAAATTCCTTATCGATTGCTGCAATTTTTACTTTTGCCAACCCTCATGTCTATCTTGATACTATGATTCTGATTGGATCCATCGCTCAACAGTTTATAGATTTAAGTAGAGTATATTTTGCATTTGGCGCATGTATTGCAAGTTTTATTTGGTTTTTTGGTATTGCTTATGGTGCCAAACTCCTTACCCCTATAATGCAAACCCCTAGACATTGGCGAATCCTTGATGCATTTATTGCATCAATTATGTTTATTATCGCTTTTAATCTAGCTGCCCAAGGTGGTTGGTTTTAATCTTGTCTATTGTTAAAATGAACTTATGATCAGTGATGAAAAATGGATGAAAATTGCTATTGATGAAGCTCATTTAGCAATGGATGAAAATGAGATACCTGTTGGCGCAGTTCTTGTTAAAGACAATAAATTAATTGCACAAGCTCATAATCGACCGATAATCAATAACGATCCAACTGCCCATGCTGAAATAGAAGTTCTAAGGAAAGCTGGTGCAAAATTACGAAACTATAGATTACCAAGAACAACCTTATATGTAACTTTAGAGCCATGTGCAATGTGTTTTGGAGCAATGATTCATGCTCGCATTGATAGAGTAGTTTTTGGAGCTTCAGATTTTAAAAGCGGGGTTTGTGGTTCAACTATTGATCTCTCATCTCAATCAATCTTTAACCATCAAATATCAGTTAGCGGTGCAGTGCTAGAGCACAAATGTAAGAATATCTTACAATCATTTTTTAAATCACTTAGAAAATAAACTCCCTTTTAAATTCATAATGAATCTTATTAGCAACTATTTTTATATAAAATATATATTAAAATTCATTTACTTTGTTTTAGATGACTCAAAATTTAATGCAACAATCTCCACTAGAAGATCAAATAGATGTGCGAAATATAATTAAAATTCTTATAGATTTTAAGAAATTAATAATCTCAATTATTTTAATTTTTACATTGGCAGGTTTTGTATATTCTCTTTTTATGAAACCTTCATTTCAAACAATAAGTAAAATCGAGCTTGGTTATTTTGTAAATATTAATGGAGCAGGGTTTGTTTCATCTCCGTCTGGTTTTATGGATGAAATATACTTCCTAAAATTAAGAAAATATCCAGAAGAAGAAGTTTCAATTAAATTATCTGATAATAGGTTATTGACTTTAAAAGCTGAATCAAACTCAATTGAAAATAATGAAAAAATATTGAATGATTTAATAAGCTTTACCATTGATACACACTTAAAATTTACAGAAATGACTTTTGATTCCCAGACCCAAGAAGCAAGAAATCTTCAGTTTTTAATTGAAGATGAGATAAAATCCTTTACAAAATTGTTGCAAGAAAATCAAGATGCGAAATTGCAAGATAAAATTTTAGCGTCCAATGAATTATTTAAATTAAACCAAGAATTATCAGAATTAAAAAGTTCATTGAATAAGTTTCAGACTCAAAAACAAACAATAGTCGAAACTATTGGAGATCCGGAAATAGAAACTATAAAACCAAAAGCTCTATTAGTAATCTTTTTGAGTATTATTATAGGATCTATTAGTAGTATTCTTTTGGTTTTAACAATTAATTTTATAAAAAGCTTCAAGGAAAATGAAGCTTAGAATTTCTATACAGTATACATTCCACCATTAACGTGAATAGTTTGAGCGGTGATATAAGATCCACTATCACCAGCTAAAAATAAAACTGCTTCAGCAACTTCATTAGCTTTTCCTAATCTTCCCATAGGTATTTGACCAACTAAAGTTTCCTTTTGTTCATCTGGCAGACTATTGGTCATATCAGTTTCAATAAAACCTGGTGCAACTGCATTGACCGTAATACCTCTAATGCCAACCTCTCGAGCTAAAGACTTAGTAAAACCAATAATTCCTGCTTTTGCGGCACCATAATTAGATTGGCCAGCATTTCCCATTGCGCCAACTACAGAAGTAATGGAAATAATTCTTCCTGAACGTTTTTTTATCATGCCTCTGAGTAATGATTTTGACATCTTAAAGACTGAAGATAGATTAGTATTAATAATATCTTCCCACTCATCCTCTTTCATTCTTAAAAGAATGTTGTCTTTTGTTATTCCAGCATTATTAACTAAGATATCAACTGAACCAAAATCCTCTGCGATATTCTTAACTAGATTAGAGACTTGCTCATTGTCAGTCACATCCAATTTCATTCCTTTTCCAGAAATTTTATTGTCAGCAAAAAATTTTGAAATATTATCGACACCAACTTCAGAGGTAGCTGTTCCAATAACAGTTGCTCTAGCCTCCCCCAAAGTTAAAGCTATAGCTTTGCCAATACCTCTAGATGCGCCAGTAACAAGAACTAATTTTCCATCAAGCATTTGATATCTCCTCAATCGTAGATTTTAATGAACTCACGTCTATTATAGCTGAAGCACTTAATGATTTATCTATACGCCTTGTAAGTCCTGTCAAGACTTTACCAGGACCTGCCTCAATAAGCCTCTCTACGCCTGAATCTCTCATCTTATTGACAGAATTAGTCCAAAGAACAGGCATATACAGCTGTTCAAACAACTTAGTTTTTATAGCTTCAAGACTTTCTGAATAATCGGCATCCACATTATGAATCACTTTAACATTTCCAGTTTTAAAATTAATTGCTTCCACATAAGTCTTAAATTTATTTGCAGCTTCTTTCATTAAGGAGCAATGGGATGGGACACTGACTGGAAGAACCAGAGCGCGTTTTGCTCCAGCTTCTTTCATAAGTCCACAAGCATGAGCAACCGCACTTTTTTCACCGGCAATAACAACCTGACCTGGAGAATTGAAATTAACAGCTTCTACAACACCTTTAAGGCTTGCTTTACTGCACTGCTCAATTATCAATTTATCATCAAGACCAAGTATTGCTGCCATCGAACCTGTCCCACTTGGAACAGCAGCCTGCATTAATTCACCTCTTTTTTTAACTAATCTTATAGCATCAAAAAAATTGATAGAGTTAGTTGCGACCAAGGCAGTATATTCGCCCAAACTATGGCCTGCCATAGATAAAGGAGAAAGACTTATTTCTTCAGATAAAATTTTATAGGTAGCATATCCAGCAGCCAACATTACTGGCTGAGTGTTTTCAGTAAGATTAAGTGCTTCTTGATCCTCATTAACAATCTTCCACAGGTCAACACTAATCGCATCACTCGCCTCCTGAAAAATATTTTTAACAACTGAAAAATTACTACTAAGGTCAGATAGCATCCTTAAAGATTGGGAGCCTTGACCAGGGAATACAATTGAGTATTTCATATTAAGCCTAATTATAAAAGGAATAATAACAAAAAAGCGCCTTAAGGCGCTTTTTCAAATAAATAAATTTTGACGATTAGGCAGTTTGAATTGAAACATATTGACGATTAAACTTGCCTTTTTTTTCAAATTGCACTTTTCCATCAGCAACAGCAAACAAAGTGTCATCTTTACCTTTCTTAACATTCGTTCCTGGATGAAACTTCGTGCCTCTTTGACGGACAATAATATTTCCAGCTAATACAGATTGGCCACCAAAACGCTTTACACCTAATCTTTTGGATACCGAATCTCTACCATTATTAGTACTACCGCCAGCTTTTTTATGTGCCATAGATTACTCCTTATGCTTTTATTTTACCTATCTGAACCTCTGTAAACAACTGACGATGCCCTTGTTGCTTCATAGAGTGCTTACGACGTTTAAATTTTAGAATGTGTACTTTTTTACCTTTCCCTTGTGAAATCACTTTAGCCTCAACACTTGCCTTAGCTACAAGTGGGGAACCAACTTGAACCTTATCACCATCTGCGACCATTAAAACTTCATCAAAAGTAACTTTCTTTCCAGGCTCAACTTCAAGCTTCTCAATTTTAAGAGTCTCGCCTTCAGAAACTCTATACTGCTTTCCACCTGTTTTAATTACTGCGTACATAACAAATCCTGATCTGATTGCTAAAAAAAGAGTAAATTATACTTGAACACTGTTCTTAATGAAAGTAGTGTTAATCAAATAAGTTATAATTCAATCTTTTAAATTAACTGCGATTAAACATGATTATTCTAGAAACCAATATGGGCGAAATTCACATTACTGTTAATGCTGAAAAAGCCCCAATTACCGCAAAAAACTTCACTGATTATGTAGAAGAAGGTTTTTTTAATGGAACTATTTTTCATAGAGTCATTCCAAACTTTATGATTCAAGGCGGAGGTATGACTGAAGACATGAACCAAAAAACAACCAAGGCTACAATTGAAAACGAAGCTAAAAATGGTTTAAAAAATGTCAAATATAGTGTTGCTATGGCGAGAACAATGGCGCCTCACTCTGCTAGTTCACAATTTTTTATAAACACAAATGATAATCAATTTTTAGACTTTCCAGGTCAAGATGGATGGGGTTATTGCGTATTTGGCGAGGTTGTTGTAGGACAAGAAGTTGTTGATAAAATTGAAAAAGTTGAAACTATTAATCTTGGCGGACATGCTGACGTTCCAGGAGAAGCTGTTATTATTAAGAATGCTTCGATTCAAAATTAATTTTATGATGTTAGATCACTTCTAACATCGCATTTTTTATGCTAACAACACTAATCATCTCTGACCTTCATCTTACTAATGTTGAAGAAGATAAAATTGAGTTCTTTGATAACTTCTGCAAGTTACACGCGTCACAAGCTGATCAATTATTTATCTTGGGAGACCTTTTCAACACTTGGATTGGAGATGATATATCACTTTCCAGTTATAATAAAATTATTAACATACTCAAAGACTTAACTACCAATACAAAAGTCTTTGTGATGGCAGGTAACCGTGATTTTTTACTATCAAAGAAGTTTGAACTTGAATCAGGCTGCAAACTAATCATAGAACCTTATATACTCAAGCAAAATTCAATGAAATTTCTATTAATTCATGGAGATAGTCTCTGCACAGATGATGTCAACTATCAAAAATTAAAAAAAGTTCTTAGAAATCCTATCATTCAGTTTGTTTTTTTAAACTTGCCGAAAACTTTTCGACTTAAATTAACTGGTCAGCTTCGTAAAAAAAGTATTGAAGCTCAGAGCTACAAGTCTGAAGAATTAATGGATGTGAATCAAGTATCAACTGATTTATTAATGTCAAGCTATCCAGGTTTTGATCTTATACATGGCCATACTCACAGGCAAAAAACGCACACTGAAGAGAAATATACTAGATATGTCCTCGGAGACTGGTCATACAAAAACGGTAATGCAATTAAGCTAACTGATAAATTAGAGTGGCTTGAAATCAACTGACCTCTCAAATAAATCAGTTGAGTTAACTACCAACTTAACTTTATCTTCCAAGTCGACCTTTGATTTAAATTTGACTTGAGTAATCATCGCAAGCTCAGGAATCATCAGGGAAGCTTTTTGTCCATGAACTTCAACGATCACGCCCTCTCCTTGCCATTTTTTGTTTTGTTTAAAATATAGGCACCTAAAGTGCTCAAAGCTTTGTCGCGTTGCTTTGTTAACTTTTGATATTGAAGAATTAACCAACTTGATTCTATCTTTAATTTCCGCATCATTTAAGAGCTCAAGACCTAATACAAACCTAACTAGTTGTTGCTGAACTACCAGATCGAGATATCGCCTCATTGGACTGGTCACTCTTAAGTAAACATTTAATCCTAACCCTGAGTGAAGAGAAGGCTTTACAGATAATTTAGACCTACTAAAACCCTTTGCAGCTTCAAATAGCTTTGATGGAGAAAGGTTATTTATATTGTTAATAATTTCGTCGCTAAATTTTCCTGGAGATTGCGAAAGATAAGGCATTGAAATATTATTTTCAATTGAAAATTGTGCAATTACCCGACCTGCTAAAACCATCATTTCTGCCACCAACTCTCTGCTTTCATTATCAGATTGAGGAACTATTTGAACTTTTTGGCCTTTGAGTTTTAAATCCACTTTAGGGAGATTCAGTCTTATTGCGCCATTTTGAGTCCTAAAAATTTTATGCGCTTGAGCAATTTCATTAAGCTTTGATAAAGACTTATTTTTCTTTAAGGCTTTATCAGCCTCCTCATAGCTCATTATTGTTGCTTTAATTTTACTCAACTGAATTTGAATGTCACTTATTTCAAATTCATTAAGAATGAATCCAATTGACACAGCATTTGATCTCTCTCCAGCGCCCAGTGAACAAGCCTCTGAAAGTTTTAGTGGAAGCATATGAAAGATTTGATCAGGCAGATATAAATTTGAGACTCTTTTTTGGGCAAAGATATCAAGGTCACTATTAGCATCCACATAGCTTGCTACATCTGCTATATGAATCCAAACTCGCTCACCTTCGATACTTACTGCATCATCTGCATCACTAGAATCACTATTATCAATTGCAAAACAATCAAGGTGCGTTAAATCTTTCCTGTCAACTTCTATTGATTCAAAATCTAATTCCTCATCATCATAAATCTTGTTTCTCCGAGGATATGGATTGTTGAGCCCTGACCAGTAATTTATTCTTATTAATATACGATGGGCATTTTCTGGGGTACTGTCAATAGATAAAGCACTCATTGCTTTAGAATGTTTAGATTGATTAATTGCGACTTGCTCTATTTCATGAATCCAAGAAACATCATCGCTATCAAATGAATTATTATTTAAATTGTTAACACACCTCTTTAAGCTTTCTTCTTCCAAGGCCTGTTCATATCTTTGCTGCTTAATAATTTCAATCTGATCAGTTGGTCTTAGTACTAAAATATTTTTATTCCAATAAAAATATAACCCATCTACAGACATTAAATAAATAAACCAAGCATTTTGACTTGTATAGTTATCAAAAAGCCATTCAGTAAGTTCCTTAAGAGATAATGATTCAATATCTAAATCAATCAAAATTGAAGTATCGACATCAGGACAGTTACTATGAACCAAGGAAAACTCAGGATGTATAAATTGAAAATCCTTTTCTCTTACTTTTTGACTACTACCGTCAGAAAAAATAATTTCATACTTATGAGTTGTGGAAGAAACAACTTTGGCCGGCTTACCTTTGTATGCAACGAGGGCACCAATTATTGACAAGGCTCTCTCCAATTATATGAAATCAATCATTTACAAGTTCGTTATCAGGTATCGGCTTGCTTCTCTTTGATGTGCTTACTTAACATTAATACCGTAATAACAATCAAGACAAGAGTCAGGCCAAGCGTTCCAAATAATTTAAAGTTTACCCAAGCCTCCTCTGAGTTTTGTGCTGATAGACAAAGATTTTCAAGTGATGTCTGAGCACAATCAAAGTTTTTTAAATCTATTTTTGGATCAATCATGACTCCACCATTTAAGAACTGGTTTCTCGCGCTGAGAGCAGTATTCACAAAAAAAGCATTAATTGCTGCAATAATAACAAACCCAAAACTCCAAAACCAGGTTAGTTTTACCCAAGTAGTCCTTGGCAACTGAAGTTCCTTACCCATCATCCTCTCAAGTAAAGTTTTACTTCCAACATAGTTACTTCCAATTAGCACAGCTGCGAAAATAACGTACAAAACACTGACTTTCCACATTACAAATGCTGGATCTCTGAGTACAATACTAATTCCTCCAAATACTACGAGGAGAGCAAAAGTGAGAATCTGCGAAGTAACGAATTTTCCAGTTGAAACTCTTGAATACACAATTTGAACAAATGTTGCTGCAATCATTGCATAGATTGCTGCATAAAGACCATAGTACTTATAAACTATAAAAAACAGGATGATTGGGCCAAAATCTAATAGAAACTTCATTTCAATTTACTCCGCATGCTCTTTAGAGCAATAATTTTTACCATTTTTTACAATTACATCAGACTCGGGGACATGAGTATCACAGGTCTCACAAGCAACCATTTTTTGACCGTGTCCATTCTTTGGTTGGCTTGAAGAATCAGAACTTTTTAATCTTTTGATAAGACTAAATCCAGCCCAACCTAAAAGTAAAACTAAAATTAATTTTATAAACAAAGAGACAACCTTAAGAATTCAACATTTAAAACACAAATTTTACATAATTATTCTTGGCTCTGAATGAAAGGCTTAATGCAAGGTTTTAAAATTTAGTATTAACTGGATTGATAATTGATTAAAAATTAATTATCGATAGTATATAATTTGCCGTTCTAAAACATCTCTGCCCGGGTGGTGAAATTGGTAGACACACAGGACTTAAAATCCTGCGGAGGTTAAACTCCGTGCCAGTTCGATTCTGGCTCCGGGCACCAACTTAAACAAACTTTTTTTTATCTTTAAAAATCATTCTAAATTATTTTTTTGTGTAACAAAAAAATCTGGTAGCATTAATTTTGTTAACAATTCTTGTTAGCTATTAATACTTATAAAAAGGAGAGTAAAAATGAGTGATTCTGAGTTAATTTATGAACTCGAAGCTGATCCACCACCAGCTGAAAAGTTTTTTGCTGCACTGCAACATGTGCTAGCAAGCTTCGTAGGAATTATCACACCAACTTTAATCATTGGAGGCGCGCTTGGTTTAGGAGAGCACATACCTTATCTTATTAGTATGGCGCTGATGGTTTCTGGAGTTGGTACAATAATCCAAGCAAAAAAGCCTATGAACATTGGTGCGGGAATGATCTGTCTACAAGGCACTAGCTTTGCTTTTTTGAGCTCAGTTCTTGCGGCTGGTTTCTTAGCAAAATCTCAAGGTGGAGGGCCTGATGAAATACTCGCTATGATTATGGGCGTTTGTTTCTTGGGTGCATTTATAGAAATTGGATTAAGTCAAGTCTTACCTCAACTTAAAAAACTAATTACACCTATTGTTACTGGAACAGTAATTACGATTATTGGTATTAGCTTAATTAAAGTTGGACTCACAGATTTGGCTGGAGGCCAATGGTTGCTAGATAATAAACCAGAATTTTGGGGATCTTTATCCAATCTATTTCTGGGATTCTTAGTTTTAATTGCAATAATTATTATGAATCGTTCAAGCAATCAATGGGTTCGATTATCTTCAATTGTCATTGGTATGGTAATAGGCTTTGTTGTGGCATTATTTATGGGTAAAGTTAATACAAGCCAATTATTCGCAGTACAGGAGATGATCAGTATTCCAATACCATTTAGATATGGCTTTGATTTTGACATTATTGCCTTTATCCCGATAGCACTCATCTATGTGATTACTGCTATTGAATCCTCTGGAGATATTACTGCAAATTGCATGATATCTAAACAAGATGTTAAGGGTGAAGGTTATATTGAACGAATCAAGAATGGTGTTCTTGGTGATGGTATTAATTCAGCAATTGCTGCTATTTTTAATACCTTTCCAAATACAACGTTTAGTCAAAATAATGGCGTAATTCAATTAACTGGGATTGCAAGTAGGCATGTTGGTGTCTGGATAGGTGCAATTCTAATTTTAATGGGATTATTTCCTCATATAGGTTCTATATTGAGAGCTCTTCCTAACCCTGTATTAGGTGGTGCAACTATCGTAATGTTTGGTACTGTTGCTATAGCAGGTATCAAAATTCTTGCGTCAGTTGACATGAATCGACGTAACATGCTGATTCTTGCAGTTTCCTTTGGCATGGGAATTGGAGTCTTGTTAGTTCCGCAGTTTGCAGGTGCTTTAGCCACTAATATTGGTGGCACATTTGGCAAACTCATGGGCAGTATTTTTAGTTCTGCTATTACTACTGGCGGACTTACAGTTCTCATTTTGAGTGCCATTATGGGAGAAAAAGAGGCTAGTTAAATTAGTCTAGTTTTATTTAAAAGGGGCTTTCTAGCCCCTTTTTTATGGCATTTTTTTGAACATACGTTACTATCTATATGGTATATTTCGTCTTAAGTTAAATTTACTATAGTTGCATTGAATTAAACTTAAGTTTTATAACAGTCATCTTTAGCACCTGTTATAGAGCATTAAGTTCTAAAGTTAATACCTATAGGAACGAAAAAAATGGCTGGATAAAGCAGCCTTATAGTTTTTATTTTTTAAAAAAAATTATTATTGTATGAGTAACTCAGAACCTTTAGTTAAATTTGAAAATGTCCAAAAAAGTTATGATGGTGAAATATTAGTTGTTAAAGATTTCAACTTAGACGTCGCTCAAGGAGAATTTGTCACAATGTTAGGCCCTTCAGGTTCAGGAAAGACGACTTGTCTAATGATGCTTGCAGGATTTGAACCAACAACAAATGGAACGATCTACTTAAAAAACAAACCCATCAATAATGTACCCCCACATAAACGTGGAATTGGTATGGTTTTTCAAAACTATGCATTGTTCCCTCATATGACTGTTGCAGAGAATTTAGCATTTCCTCTTGAAGTTCGTAAAATGGGAAAAACCGAGAGAGAAGCTAAAGTTAATCGAGCCCTAGATATGGTTCAGCTTGGAGAATTTGGAGCTAGACGCCCTATGCAGCTATCTGGTGGACAACAACAACGTGTTGCTGTTGCTCGCTCTCTTGTATTCGATCCAGATTTAGTTTTGATGGATGAGCCATTAGGTGCCCTTGATAAAAACTTAAGAGAGCAAATGCAATATGAAATCAAACATTTACATGAAGAACTCGGATTGACAGTTGTCTATGTAACTCATGACCAGACTGAAGCACTCACGATGTCAAACCGAATAGCTGTTTTTGATGACGGTGTTGTTCAGCAGTGCGCGACACCAGAAGACCTTTATGAAAAACCTGAAAATGCTTTTGTAGCTAACTTTATTGGAGAAAACAACCGCCTCATGGGATCTGTAGAATCAATTGATGGAGATAAGGTAACAGTTAAAACAGATTCAGGGGATATTGTCGTTGCATCTAAAATCAATGTTAATAAAGCAGGTGAACGTGCCACATTATCACTGCGCCCTGAGCGCATAATGGTTATGCCTTCAAAAGGCAAAACCCCTAATACATATTCCGCTAAGGTAGAGGAGCTAATCTATCACGGCGACCATATTCGCACACGCTTTAGTGTGTGTGGACACGACGATTTTATCGTCAAAATTCCTAACTCAGTCGATAATATCAGCCTCAAAGAAGGCAAGGAAGTTAATATCGGCTGGATGACGGAGGACTGTCTAGCTCTAGATGGATAGAGTCTAGATATTAATATAAGGAGAAATATAAATGAAAAATGTAATAACAAAAACTCTGGTGGCAAGTGCTATCTCAGCAGCTATGTTGGCTGGTGCAGCTCAAGCATCTGTAACTGTGGTTTCTTGGGGTGGAGGCTATACAGCTTCACAACAAAAAGCTTACGTTGATACTTACTCAAGTGGAGAAATCAACATGATAAGTTACAACGGTGGTCTAGGTGAGGTTCGCGCACAAGTTGAATCTGGCAATGTTGTATGGGATATCGTTGACGTACTTCCATCGCAAGCTCGTACAGGTTGTGACGAAGGCTTGTTTGAAGAGCTAGATCGTAGTATCTTCTTACCTGCGCCTGATGGCACTCCGATGGATGAAGACTTAATGGTTGATGTTCCAAATGATTGCGTAGTTCCACAAATTTGGTGGTCATACGTACCATTCCATAAGGCTGACACGTTCTCAGGTGAGCAACCTTCTACTATCCAAGACTTCTTTGATGTAGAAAAATTCCCTGGAAAGCGTGGTGTTCACACTTGGGCTAACGCTATCGTTGAGATGGCATTGTATGCTGATGGTGTAGCTATTCCTGATATCTATGACGTCTTAAGTACTCAAGATGGACAGGATCGTGCTTTTGCTAAACTTGATACAATTAAAGATCACGTAGTATTCTGGTCTGCAGGTGCAAAACCTCTAGATCTAGTTAATTCTGGTGAGGTATCTATGTCACTAGCTTATAACGGTCGTATCGGTGGAGCTGTGCTAAACGACGGTGCAGACTATGTTACGGTTTGGGATGGACAGGTTCTTGAAGAGGAATGGTTAGTTCTTATGACTGGAGCTCCGAACAGAGCTGCAGCGCTTCACTTCTTAGTTCATGCTTCTAGCTCTCAAGCTCAGGCAGATCAAGCTAAATGGATCAACTATGGTCCTATGCGTCCATCTGCTCTTCCAATTATGGAAGCAGGCGAGCCATGGTTCAATACTGGTGTAAACATCATGGAGCATATGCCTAACACAGATGAGCACATGAAAGGTGGTATCCTAGCTAATCCTGACTGGTGGGCAGATAATGGTCAAGCAGTAAATGATCGTTATGCAGCTTGGATGGCTCAATAGTTAGCTGACCATTAAACGAGCTTATAGATTTAATCTCGTTTTACAAAAACAGGTCGGTATAACTATCGGCCTGTTTTTAATTTTTAACCTTAAATTATAATTTTATAAATATTGGTATTTATATGAGCGATACTTCCCTTATAGATTCTAAAGGTCAATTGCTGACTAATGATGGTGTGCCTCTTAAAGAAAGCTTAAGAAAATCACTACGACGTACTAAAATTCGCTCATTCCTTTTACTTCTAACACCACTCTTATTTTTATTAATAATGTTTGTCGGCCCGATAGGATCACTTCTATCAAGAAGTATTGATGACATAAATATTAATACAGTACTTCCTCAAACATTTGCTCAGTATGAACTATGGGAAGATAAATCCATACTTCCTAGTGAAGAAATGTTTGCCGCAGTTATAAACGATATTCGGATAACTCATAAACTTGAGAATAGCGAAGGCAAAAATATTGGTAAAAATTTACTGGGTAAAGCTGGCACTAGGATGACTTATGAGTACTCTGGGTGGAGAAGTTTATTATTAAAGACAGTCAAATCAGCGACTTCAGTAAACACAAGATCAAAAGAAGAAATCAAGCCCTATAAATGGGAAGCACCCTACAAAGAACAGATGATTAAAAGAGATAAGCGCTGGGGTAAGCTTGAGTTTTGGCAATCACTTGGAGCAATGAAAGATCCCTATACAATGGGTTATTATCTCAATGCTGTTGACCTGAGGTATGACGCTAATAAAAATGTTATTCAAAAAGCAGATCATTTAAAAATTTATAAAACAATTTGGATGAGAACACTCAAAGTTAGCTTAATGGTGACAATTTTCTGCCTAATCCTTGCTTATCCAGTCTCTTATTTACTGGCAACTCTGCCAATGAGGATATCCAATCTACTTATGATCTGTGTTTTGATGCCTTTCTGGACATCACTACTAGTGAGAATTGTTGCTTGGATGATTATGCTTCAACAAAACGGTGTGGTAAATGATACGATGCTCACTGTTCTTCCATGTATCTATGAAGGACCAATTAATTTACCTTTTTTTGGAGAAACTAACATTGATCTCTGCTTTAGTGAAGAGGATCGTATTCCAATGATGTACAACTTTACTGGAACCATTATTGTGATGACTCAAGTGCTTCTACCGTTTATGATTTTGCCGATCTATAGCGTCATGAGGGGCATACCGCCAAGCTACATGAAGGCAGCGAAAAACCTCGGAGCGACTCCTACTCGTGCCTTTATACGTGTTTACATGCCTCAATCAGTTCCTGGGGTTGGCGCTGGATGTATATTAGTGTTTATTGTTGCCATTGGCTACTACATTACCCCGGAACTAGTAGGCGGAAAAGATGGACTCATGATTGGTAACTTTGTTGCTCGTGAAATGCAACAAACCTTGAATTGGGGTCTTGCTGCTGCAATGGGTGCAATTCTTCTGGCGGCAGTTTTGATTCTTTATTGGGCGTATGATCGACTGATTGGTATTGATAATTTGAAAATGGGTTAATGATGAAATTTCCTTCTTACACAACACCTCGAGAAAAGCTTTGGTTCTATACTTATAGGACATTTTGTGGCCTTGTATTGTTTTTCTTGGTAGCCCCTCTCATTGTTGTCATACCTCTATCATTTACGAATTCAGTTTTCCTTCAATTTGTGCCTGAAATGAAAATCTTTAGTTTTGAGACATGGTCTTTTAATTTTGACGGTTATGGAATACGCTGGTACAAAGAGCTGCTGGGTATTTGTAGTGAAAATTCAGGAACAACAGTCTGCACAGATAGGTGGATGGTTGGCATCAAAAATAGTGCGCTGATTGCTGTCTTTGCAACCTTCTTCGCTAGTGTATTAGGGACACTAGCAGCTCTAGGATTATCAAATCGTCATATGCCATTTAATCGTTTAATAATGGCGCTCATGATATCTCCAATGATTGTCCCACTAATCATTACTGCAGCTGGAATGTTTTTCTTTTTTGCAAAATTGAACCTTGTTGCAACCATACCAGGATTAATTGTTGCTCATACTATCTTAGGAATACCTTTTGTTGTAATTACAGTGACGGCTTCTCTTGCTGGCTTCGACAATAACCTTCTTCGTGCTGCAGCAACTTTAGGCGGATCTCCACTTAGGAATTTTTTCAAAATACAGGCTCCACTGATAGCGCCAGGTGTAATCTCGGGATCCCTCTTTGCTTTCATTACCTCGTTTGATGAAGTCGTAATAGTTCTCTTTGTGGGTGGAACTAAATACACTCTGCCTAGACAAATGTGGTCTGGAATTAGAAATGAAATCAGTCCTACGATTCTTGCTGCTGCAACAATCCTAGTCATATTTTCTATTCTGTTGTTGACAACACTTGAAATGCTTCGTCGCCGATCAGAAAAAATCCGAGGCGTCACTCCTCATTAACCCTATCTTATCTTTCATTTAATAACTAGCTTTTAATGTATAGTTTATTGAATGAATTCGCAGGGCATTCAAAAAAATAGTGAAAGACTACTCGCCTTAATTGCCTGTCTTTTAATCTCTTTCTGTATGGGCACTGTCCATGCTTTCAGTACACTGATACAAAATATTGAACTTCAGACTGCTGTTGGTCGAATGGCCTCTAGCCTTGTCTACTCTACTGCACTGGTCAATGTGACATTAGCAGTATATTTTGGTCATATTCTTTATCGAAAATTTTCACCTAATTTACTGATTACACTCATAGCAACCTTGCCACTCATTGGCTTATTTTTTTCATATTCACAAAGCTGGCTTGGATGGATTATTGGCTATGGATTTCTATTTGGGTTTTCCAGTGGTTTAGGCTATGGACTCTCTCTATTTATTGCCTCCTCTATTACCGAAAGAAAAAGGCTTGGATTTGCTTTGGGATTAGTAACTGCTTCCTATGCATTTGGAGCTGTAGTCTTTTCTATGCTTTACCCATTTTTATTTAGATACTTTGGCTTTGAAAGAGGTTATGTTATTGGGATATTTGCTCTTTCATTAGTTGTGATTATTGGCTTAATGTCCTTTAAGTCTTCAAAAGTAAGAATCACTACAAATTCAATTCACAATACTCAGAATAATTCCAAAACGCCAAAAATAACAAAGCTATGGTTTGGCTATTTTCTAGGGGTCTTTGCTGGGCTTATGTTTATTGGGCACGCTGTTCCATTAATTAATTCTTTTGGTGGATCGACTTCTAATGCAATCACAGCCATTACCCTAATGACTCTTGGAAGTGCAATCGCAGGAATTTATGCTGGCTGGCTTGTAGATCGCTTTGGATGTAAACGCCCTCTTATAACTATACTCATTATGAATTGTGTTGCTGTTTTTGGACTTTCGATATTGACCAATGTTAACTTCTTATTAATCTTATTAATTTTTATTGCCTCGATTTATGGTGCTGTGATTGCAATCTATCCAACACTGGTCAATCATATTGTTGGTAATAAGCTATATGTTTCAGTTTATGGCAAGGTCTTTACAGCCTGGGGGGCCGCAGGACTGATTTCCCCTTCTCTTGCTGGTTGGATTTATGAGAAAAACAATAGTTATGAATCCTCAATACTTTTAACCCTAACTATATCAATTCTTGCAGTTTTAATAATTTGGAAAATTAAATATAGTATTAAACATTAAATGCAATAAAAGAGTTCTCCAAAAAATAAGATCCCGAATATAATTAAACTTATTTATTGCATGAATTTAAAGCTATGAACAAACATATTATTTCAACAAATAAAGCTCCTGCAGCAGTAGGAACTTATTCTCAAGCAGTTGCTGTTACGGGTGGGACAACTATCTATCTATCTGGACAAATTCCTCTTGTACCTGAGACAATGGAAGTGGTTGAAGGTGGAATTGAGGAGCAAATCCATCAAGTATTTAAGAATCTTACGGCAGTTTGTGAAGAATCGAAAGGAAGCTTAAGTGACATAGTTAAATTAAACATTTTTTTAACGGATCTAAATAACTTTGCAACTTTAAATGAGATTATGTCGACCTATTTTTCGGAGCCTTATCCTGCTAGAGCAGCCATCGGAGTGAACGAACTTCCCAAAGGTGTAAGTGTAGAAATGGATGGCGTTATGATTATTAGCTCGGACTCTTACAGCTTCTAAATTTATGCCGTCTCTCTCTGATCCAATCATCTCGATTAAAGGGCTAGGGAAGAAGACTTCTGACAGACTAAACCAGCTAGGAATTCACTCTTTAGAGCACTTGGTTTTTCATTTACCAAGAAGATATCAAGACAAAACATCAATCACGCCTCTCTCTAGGGCAAACGTTAATGATGAGATTTTAATTGAGCTTACTATTGATAGAATTGAGGTGGTACCATCAAGACAGAGACAACTTCTTTGCTACCTATCTGATAATCAAAATCATAGAATCCTATTACGTTTCTTTCATTTTACGCAATATCAAAAACAGGCGCTTATTCGAGGGGAGACTATTCAGTGCTTTGGAGAAATCAAAATTGGTCGTCAAGGCTTAGAAATGCATCATCCTGAGTATCGAGTCATCTCTCAAAACCAAAAACCCCTATTGGAGTCAACCCTTTCACCGATCTATCCACTCTGCTCTGGTATTAGTCAAAATAAAATGAAACAATGGGTTAATTACTCTCTTGAGGTTCTACAAATTAGTCAACTTGATGATTATTTTGAAAAAATCACTCAACAATCAATGCCTAGTCTTAAAAGTTCGTTAATGTTGCTTCATCATCCTGAAAAAAATGAAGACTTATCTAAGATTGAATCCTTTAAACATATTTCACAACAAAGATTAATTATTGAAGAGCTTGCTACACACCAGCTCAACCTATTAAAAACTAAAAAAGCTAGAAAAAGTAAAAAGACAAATGCATTTAAAATTCAAGATTCGTTAAGCAACAAACTTCTAGGGTCTCTCGATTTCGACTTAACTAATTCTCAATCACGCTGTATCAAAGAAATCAATGAAGACTTATCGAGTTCTGAGCCAATGCTTAGACTTCTTCAAGGAGATGTTGGCTCTGGAAAAACGATAGTTGCAGTTTTTGCTCTAATTCAAGCGGTTGAAAATAATTATCAAGCTGTAATTATGGCCCCAACAGAAATATTAGCTCGACAACATCTTCAAAATTTTACTGATTATCTAAAGCCATTAAATATTCAAATTGCATACCTTTCAGGGTCTCAAAATCCTCAAGAAAGAAGGGGGCATCTTGATTTTATTGAAAGTGGAGAGGCGAAAGTCGTTGTTGGAACTCATGCACTTTTTCAAGAAAGTGTCAACTTTGAAAATTTATCCTTAGTGATTATTGATGAACAACATAAGTTTGGTGTTCATCAAAGACTTTCCCTTTCAAAAAAAGCGAATAAAACGCCGCATCAATTAGTAATGACTGCTACCCCAATTCCTAGATCATTAACAATGAGTGCATACGCTGATCTTGACACTTCAGTTATAGATGAATTACCTCTGGGTCGTCAAGCTGTTGAGACGGTTGCATTAAGCAATTCAAGAAGAGATGAACTTATTGAAAAAATAAAAAAAATATCTGATGAAGGACGTCAAATTTATTGGGTATGCACTCTCATTGAAGAATCAGAAGTCCTTAGAGCTGAGTCAGCAGAAAAAACTTTTAATTATCTTACTGATAATCTTAAAGACTTAACGGTGGTTATGATTCATGGAAAACGAACAAAGTCTGAGAAAGAAATGATTATGAGGGACTTTGAAAAAGGAAAAATTAATCTCCTTGTTGCCACAACTGTCATTGAAGTTGGAGTCAACGTTCCAAATGCAAGCTTGATGATTGTTGAAAATTCGGAACGCCTTGGTTTAGCTCAACTCCACCAGCTTAGAGGTCGGGTTGGAAGAGGCTCTGAAAAAAGTATCTGCGTCCTTATGTATCAATCGCCCCTAAGTGCTAATGCTAAAGAGAGACTTGACATCCTTCGTCAAAGTAACGATGGCTTTATGATAGCTCAGAAGGATCTTGAGCTTCGAGGTCCAGGGGAAATATTAGGAACCCAGCAAACGGGCATAGCTTCAATGAAAATTGCTAATATTGTTAGAGATGCATACCTCCTTAAAGAAGCAGGTTACTATTCATCAAAAATGTTAGAAGCAAGTGAAGATAGTCAAAATGCTATGATTAGACGATGGATAGATGACGAAAAAACCCACTATTTTGATGCATAATCATTTTAGAATTTATAAAAAACTTAGATTCTTGTAAAATACACCGCTTATGTTTAATCCAGATAAATTTAATTGGCGAATTTTTGATTCTCAAGAACAAATACCTGCGCACGTTAGTATTTGGTTATTGGATAACAAGTCTTTAACCTACAAACTAAAAGAAAAATATAAAGACTTCAAAGTTAACGTAATTTCGCAAAAGCAAAATAACCCATATGAGTGTGAATTAGAGTTACTTGGATCGTTGAAAAACCAAACTATTATTGTTAGAGAAGTTGAACTTCTAGGATATCAAAAACCTGTAGTAAATGCACGCTCATTAATCCCATTAACAGAGGATACAAGAGATATCTTAACAATAGGTTCTCGTCCACTAGGTGAAATTTTGTTTGATGATCCTGAAATTAAACGCGGCCATTTAGAGGTAGGAAGCTATAAGAGCTCATGGGCTAGGCGCTCAACATTTACCATAGGAAAGACTAATTTACTTGTTTCAGAGATCTTTTTGGAGTCATTGTATGCGTGATCAGTTATTCGACAATCAAATCGACATTGCTGACTTCCGTTTTGATGCAAATGTTGTTAAAGTTTTTGATGATATGGTTAGAAGGTCAGTACCTGGATACGATTCAATGATTCAAATGATTGGCCTGATTGCCAGAATGTATGGTCAAGAAAATACAAACTATTATGACCTTGGGTCTTCCACTGGTGCCATTTCACTTTCAATTGCTCTTAATAATATGCACAATAATAATCAATTTTTTGCCATTGATAATTCAGAAGATATGGTTAATCAATGTAAAAAAAATCTAAACAATAAAGTTAATAATTTGCATGCAATCTGTGCAGATATTAATGATATTAATATTCAAAACGCATCAATTGTTGTTCTTAATTTGACACTTCAATTTATCGGTGTCGAACTTCGCTCAAATCTCATAAAAAAAATCTATGATGGTCTAAACCCTGGTGGAGTTTTAATAATTAGTGAAAAAATACACTTCGAGAACAAACAGATTCAAAATCAAATTACGAAGCTCCACATGGACTTCAAGAGAGAGAATGGATATAGTGAACTAGAAATTGCGAACAAACGCCAAGCGATTGAAAATGTACTTATCACTGAAACAAAAGAAGAACACCTAAAACGCCTACGTGATTGTGGCTTTACTGACAGCAGCTGCTTCTTTCAGTGCCTTAACTTTGTTTCTTTTTTATCTGTAAAATAAACTAAGCTATTTTCGCCTTTAAACAGGGTTCAATATGTTACTAATGATCGACAACTATGACTCATTTACTTATAACTTAGTTCAATATTTTGGTGAGCTAGGTCAAGAAGTGGTTGTTCACAGAAATGATCAAATTTCGGTTGATGAGATACAAAATCTAAATCCTAATTACATTGTTATTTCACCAGGCCCATGCACTCCAAATGAAGCTGGAATTTCATTAGATTTGATAGAAAAATTGGCTGGTAAATTTCCAATTTTGGGAGTTTGCTTAGGTTTTCAAGCAATAGTACAATCCTTTGGAGGGAATATTATTGGCGCACAAAAAATTATGCATGGAAAAGTCTCCCCTGTTCATCACACCTCTAAAAGTGTTTTTAAAGGCCTAAAGGATCCTCTAAATGCAACTCGCTATCACTCTTTAGTGGCTGAAAAAGAATCTTTGCCAGATTGCTTTGAGGTCACTGCATGGACTAATACTGAATCTGGAGAAATTGAAGAAATTATGGGAGTTAGCCATAAAACTTATCCTATTGAAGGCGTACAATTCCATCCAGAATCAATTCTTACTGAGCATGGACACCAAATGCTAGATACTTTTTTACAGGACAACAAATAATTATGGAATTTATTCAATTTTTACAAGGCGAGCTATTACTAACAGGGACATTATTTGCTCTAATCATATTACTCATAGTAAATATTTACAGTGAGAAGTACAGGAAGTATCAAGTTGTTGACACGAATGGCGCGGTATCTCTAATGGACGATGATAAACTCACTATTCTAGATGTGAGAGAGGAGAAAGAACGAACTATGGGATTTATTACTAATGATCTCAATATCCCAATGGGTCAAGTCAAAAAAAAGATTGATTCGCTCGATAAATCAAAAAATATTCTCGTGTATTGTAAAAATGGGACTAGATCTGATCGAATTGCTGATATGCTTTCTAAAAGTGATTTTCAAAAAGTTTATAGTATTAAAGGCGGCTTTAATGCATGGCTAAAAGCTGAACTTCCTATACAAAAATAAACACGATGAGCAACTGCCTTACAATCATTGGAGCAGGCGCATGGGGGAGCGCACTCGCGATTGCTTTAAGTGATAAATTTGATAATATTTATCTAATTACAAGGAATCAAGAGAATGCTGAAAGTATTGGCAGTCAGCATCCAGCACTCTCTAAGCCATTCAGTCAGAACATTAAGATAAGTCCAAGCTATGAGGTAATAAATAAATCAATGGCTGTTCTTATTGCTACTCCAAGCTCTTCATTCTCTACTGTGCTCAAAACTATAAAAGATGACATAAATGAAATTCCTCTAGCATGGGCAACCAAAGGATTTGATCCAAACAACGGAAGTCTACTCCATGAAACTTTCAATCAACAAATTCCTAGCCATCCTCCTTGCGTTATATCTGGGCCCACTTTTGCAGCTGAAATTGTTGAAAAAAAACCAGCAGCAATTGTTGTAGCATCACCAGACAAAAATACAAGAGAATTTTGGTCTAATATCGTCCAAACAAAAACACTTCGTGCATATACAAATTCAGATATTGTTGGAGTACAGGTTGGGGGATCGGTTAAAAATGTTCTTGCGATAGCTTCGGGAATTGCAAATGGACTTGGTTTTGGAGCTAATACCCAAGCTGCTTTGATAACCAGAGGCCTAGCTGAAATGACTAGGCTTGGTGTTGCCTTG
Organism: uncultured Gammaproteobacteria bacterium; assembly: GCA_902512305.1. Lineage (GTDB taxonomy): Bacteria > Pseudomonadota > Gammaproteobacteria > PS1 > Pseudothioglobaceae > Pseudothioglobus. Next base: position 35,154 of record CABXIU010000005.1, on the reverse strand, counting down.
GGCGGGGATAAATTGACATTTCAGGGGCTTTCTGGACTAGGCGACCTAATCCTTACCTGCTCGGACGACTTATCAAGAAACCGACGCTTTGGAAAAGAACTCGCCAATAATGTCTCATCAGATGTTGCCCTCAAGAATATTAATGCCACTGTGGAAGGCTTCAAAACTTTAAAGCTAGTCCTAAAGATAGCAAATAAATATAAAATAGAAATGCCCATATGCGAACAAGTGTTTCAAGTTACTGAGGGCAAGATAACTCCTAAAGAGGCAGTTACTGAACTCCTATTAAGAAAACCTAGCGACGAGTAACTCTTAAGGTGGAAACTATACACCTAATTGGTATATAATTGGTTTTGCAAATTTAATTTAAAAATAGGTAAAACAAACCTTTTTTTTGTGGATAATAAGCAGAAATTTCAATAGTTAGTTGATTATAAAATGGTCAATAAATATAGAAATATCAATAAAAATCTAAAAACTCTTTTCCTTTTATTGATGCTCTTTGCAATGAGCTCTCTTGTGTCTTCAGCCTCTCTTTCATCTTTTAAACCTAGCTTTGACTCTATTGAAAGTACAATAGTCAGAAAAGAAGTTTTTTTCAATTATCTACTTCCAGCAATTCATAAAAAAAACGCAGAGATAGTTGTATTAAGAAGTGCGATTTCTAATGGGGAACTCAATGACAAACAGCTCAATGATTTAGCCAACAAATATCGCATCAAAACTTCAATTTCAAAAGAAGAATTACTTAAAGTAATTGATATCCTTCCCCCTTCACTCGTTCTAGCCCAGGCGGCCAATGAATCGAACTGGGGAAGATCAAGATTTGCCAAAGAGTACAATAATTATTTTGGCATATGGTGCTTCTCTAAAGGTTGTGGAGTCGTCCCTAAAGAAAGAGAAGAAACTGCAACCCATGAAGTGGCACGCTTTAATTCCTTAGAAGATTGTATCGACTATTATGTATTAAATATTAATCGAAGCTATGCCTATGAAGATCTTCGTCAAATTAGAAAAAATCAGCGCGAAAACCTTAAAGTAATTACAGGAATAGTTTTAGCTGAAGGTCTAGGAAATTACGCCTTCCCAGGCGATGAGTATATTGATTCAATTAAATCACTAATTAACTTTAATCAATTAGAAAGACATGATTTTTTGAACTAAGAGTATAGCTCTATTAAATATAAAAAACCCGCTATAGGCGGGTTTTTTTGAATTAACTTTATCTTCAGAATTAACGTTTAGAATACTGCTCACTCTTACGCGCTTTCTTCTTACCGACCTTTTTACGCTCAACAACACGTGCATCACGAGTAACGAGGCCAGCACTTCTGAGATCTGAACGAGTGGCTTCATCATAAGCCATCAATGCTCTAGTTACTCCAAGTCTTATTGCACCAGCTTGCCCAGTATCACCGCCTCCTTTAACCATGATATTGAAATCAAATTTATTGTGCATCTCAACAACATCTAGAGGTTGATTTATAATCATAGAGGATGTTTCTCTACCAAAATACTCATCCATTGGCTTTTTGTTGACAGTAAAAACACCCTTACCTTTTGTCATGTAAACTCGAGCAACTGATGTTTTTCTTCTGCCAGTTGCGTAAAAAACTTCTTTGTTTGCCATATTAATACGCCTTAAATATCTAATAGTTGTGGTTGTTGAGCAGCATGAGTATGTTCTCCACCTGCAAAAACCTTCATTTTTCTTGCCATTTCTCTACCTAAAGGCCCTTTAGGAAGCATCCCTTTAACTGCCTTCTGAATGACTTCTTCAGGTTTCTTAGCAAGCAACTCATTAAAAGGAACTGACTTTAAGTTACCAACATATCCAGTATGATGATGATACATTTTGTCATTATATTTGTTTCCAGTAACAGCTACTTTGGCTGCATTCACAATCACAATATAATCTCCAGTATCAACATGAGGCGTATATTCTGGCTTATGTTTGCCACGAAGACGAGATGCAACTTCAGTCGCCAGGCGACCCAGTGTCTTACCATCTGCATCAACTAAAAACCAGTCTCTTTTTATCTCGTCAGCTTTAGCACTAAATGTTTTCATAACTCTATTATCTTGGTCAGTTTAGAACAAGCGGACTATTATAATCACTTTTTATTTCTAATGTAAGTTTTCATAATTGAAATAAAGCCGAATCTAATTTATATCAATCAGAAAAATTTCAGTAATAATAATTATATTATTTAGATATTATCTTCTTAAATTACTATTTCGAAAAATGTAAAATTGTTTATAAATTCATTTAGCTATCACTATTAAATTTTTATCATTTCGTATAGCTTTTTTTATAGAAAATTTTAAAGAGAAAAATGCTTAATTCACATATTCACTTAGATTTTGATAATGTTAAATCTCCATCAAGTTCAACAACAGGAGTTATCATTCCCTCGACTGGAAAGGATAATTGGGATAACGTAATTGCATGCTGTCAGTCAAATAAAAACAGTCATTTTGCTCTTGGCATCCATCCATGGTTTGTTAAAGATCATCAAATGATAGATCTATACGCTCTTGAAGTGCGTATCGAAGAAGAGAAACCGATTGCTATCGGTGAATGTGGATTAGATTATGCGAAAGTTAAAGACCAGAATACCCAAAGATTCTTTTTTGATGAGCAGGTGGCTTTAGCGACTCGATTTGACTTACCATTAATAATTCATTCGGTTCATGCTACAGAAGATGTGACTGATTTGCTTAAATCATATTCAAAGTCTAGAGGTGTCATTCATGCTTTTTCGGGGAGTCTTCAACAAGCTGAAAATTTATTAAAAATTAATTTTTGTTTTGGATTTGGAGCTGCGCTTACCAACCCTCACGCATATAAATTACATGACATTGTCAATTTCTTGCCTATTGAGTCTATAGTCATTGAAACAGATGATAGAAACAATCCCGATGAATTAATTCAAGTTGCTGAAAGAGTTGCTAGAATAAAAAAAATTAGTGTTGATCAGGTGATCGAACAATGCGATCAAAATACTTACAATATCTTTAAGATAAGCTAATGGCTGGAAGTTGTGCTCGAACTGAAATACTAGTTGGACAACTCGGTTTGGCTCAATTAGCAGAATCACATGTTGTCATTGCTGGCCTTGGGGGTGTTGGCGGAGCGTGTGCTGAATCACTTTGCAGAGCTGGAATTGGGGAATTGACTCTTATTGATTTTGATACTGTAGCAAAAACCGACCTTAATCGTCAACTTATTGCTCTGCATTCAACCCTAGGCAAATCAAAAGTTAAAGTATTATCTGAAAGACTTAGAGACATAAATCCTGACACTGTAATTAATGAAATGAACCTTTTTATCGATAGTAAAAAAGCCGAAGCAATTGCGAATGAAGAGGACTATAACTTTGTTGCCGATTGCATTGATTCAATCGCCTGTAAAACAAATTTAATTGACGCTTGTAATCGTTTTAAAAAACCAATAATTTCAAGCATGGGTGCTGGAGGAAGATTAGACCCAACCAAAGTTACAATCTCAAGAATGGATAAAACAGAATACTGTGGACTAGCTCGTGAACTGAGAAGACAACTCAGAAATAAAGGTGCATCATTAAAGTTTCCGGTAGTTCACTCTCAAGAACTTCAAATTAAAGCGCTCCCACATGAAGCAATTACTGAAACAGAGTTTTCACCACCAGGAAGACCAAGAGCGGTCAATGGCGCTATATCATATATGCCTAATCTTTTTGGATTAATGATGGCTGGGCATATTATTCAAACTATATTACAATCATGATTAATTTATTATTATTTGTATTATGGTAAGAAAAGAAAGCCCAATTTGCGAGTTCGATCTCCCAGCAATTGATTTCAAACTTAAGGGAGTTGATGAAAAATACTATGATCTGAATTCACTTCATGGAACAAATGGATTGCTAATTATGTTTATTTGTAACCACTGCCCTTATGTGAAATCAATAATTGATAGAATCATTAGAGATACAAAAGAATTAAAAAATCTTGGGATAAATAGTGTTGGAATTATGTCAAATGATTCAAATGAGTACGAAGAAGACTCATTTGAAAATATGAAAAAAATTGCATTGGACCTCGACTTTCCATTTCCTTATCTTATTGATGAAACTCAAGAGGTTGCCAAGGCCTATGGTGCAGTGTGTACTCCTGATTTTTTTGGATACAACAAAAAACTTGGCCTTCAGTACCGAGGAAGATTAGATAAGTCTCGAAAAGAGTCAATTGGTGGAGCAAAGCGAGAATTATTTGAAGCAATGAAAGAAATTGCAATCACTGGCAACGGCCCTATTGACCAAATTCCTTCAATGGGATGCTCTATTAAGTGGTTTGACTAAAGACATTCCTTAATAAATTTCAAATGGACTGGTGTCGTTTAAATGCATGGTGCCAAATAAAGGTATAATGCTCCCCTTTTCCTCAATTCCCCTTCTAAAACATGTCTGAAAATGCCTCAAGCATTACATTTAATAGTTTTGATCTGTCAAAAGAAATAATTCAAGCACTTGATGACGTTGGATATGAAACGCCGTCTGCCATTCAAGAGCAATGTATTTCGCACTTACTTAATGGTCATGATGTTATTGGTCAAGCTCAAACCGGGACAGGCAAAACAGCAGCATTTTCACTCCCTTTAATTGACAGAGTAGATATAAAAAATAATCAAGTTCAGCTTTTGGTATTAACCCCAACTCGTGAGCTTGCTATTCAAGTATCTGAGGCCATTCAAACTTACTCAAGACATCTAAAAGGCTTTCATGTTTTACCTATCTACGGAGGTCAATCATATGACATCCAACTAAGGCCTCTCAAAAGGGGCGTTCATGCAGTAGTTGGTACGCCCGGAAGAGTAATGGATCATTTAAAAAGGGGGACCCTCAAACTAAACTCACTTAAGGCTCTAGTCTTAGATGAAGCAGATGAAATGTTAAAAATGGGCTTTATTGATGATGTCAAATGGGTCATGGAAAAACTTCCTGAGCAGCGCCAAATAGCTTTGTTTTCGGCAACAATGCCAGATGTTATTAAGCGAGTTGCAGAAAAATTTTTAGATAGTCCAAAAATAGTTAAAGTAAAAACAAAGACTGCTACAGCAATGACAATCAGTCAAAGATATTGGCTTGTTGGTGGCGTTCATAAACTTGATGCATTAACTCGTATTTTAGAAGTTGAGCCTTTTGATGCTCTTCTAATTTTTGTAAGAACCAAAACGGCCACTATCGACTTAGCAGAAAAACTCTCAGCTAGAGGCTTTACTGCAGAAGCAATTAATGGAGATATAGCTCAAAATCACAGAGAGCGAATAATTCAGCATCTTAAGAATGGAAAAATTGACATTTTGATTGCAACTGACGTTGCGGCAAGAGGTCTAGATGTGGATCGCATATCTCATGTTATAAATTACGATATTCCTCAAGATCCAGAATCCTATGTTCATAGAATTGGAAGAACAGGTCGAGCTGGAAGGGACGGCAAAGCAATCCTTTTTGTAGCTCCGCGTGAAAGAAGAATGCTTAAAACGATTGAAAGAATTACTCGACAGCCTATAGAACCAATGATGCTCCCATCCGCTAAAATTATCAATGAACAAAGGGTGGTCAACTTTAAACAAAGAATTACTAACACTCTCGAGAATCAAGACCTATCTATTTTTGAAGATCTTATTTTGGGCTATCAGAAAGAAAATGAAATAGATTTATTCAAAATTGCATCATCACTGGCTTTAATGGCACAGGGTACTGAACCTTTGTTACTAAGTGAAAAAGAAATTCTTCAGCCTAAATTAGACTCCAAAAGTAAAAATAATATATCAATTTCAATTCAAGCAGATCCATTAAAGGACAATCCTTCCATCCAAATGAGAAGATATAAAATATCACTTGGTAGAAAGGATAATATTAAGCCAGGAAACATTTTAGGAGCCATTGCAAATGAAGCTGAAATTAGCAGTTCATTTATTGGCGCCATTCAAATCTATCAAGATTTTACAACTGTAGACTTGCCAGATGAGATGCCAAAGGAAACTCTTCAAATACTCAAGAATACTAGAGTTTTTGACAAAAAACTCAACATGGAGGAGCTAACTGAACAAAACAACAAATCATCTCAACGAGAATCAACCAGTAATTTCAAAAGAAACCAATCTAAGAAACGCAGAAGAGTCAAACCAAAAGTAAACAGAGACAAAAAATTCTCAAGAGGAAAATCAAGAAAATAGGCTTCATTAAGAGCTCACTAAATAAATAAATATTATTAGTTTTTTAGGTTAAAATTGACCTTGCTGGTTAATATTCAGCTGATTTTGATGTTGTGTTGTTGCTTCATAGTAAGACGGTTTCACAGTGATTTGAGTTGGTTGCATCTTTTCCATGTTTTATTTTTTTTTAGGAGACTGCATGTCTACAACTACAGGTCGCGTTAAATGGTTTGACGCAAAGAAAGGTTTCGGTTTTATTGAGCAAGAAAGTGGTGATGATGTATTCGTTCACTTCAGAGCAATTCAAAGCGAAGGTTACAAAACTCTTGAAGAAGGTCAAGAAGTTGAGTTTGAGCTTGAAGATGGCGCCAAAGGCCCTCAAGCAGCAAACGTAGTACCAAAATAATTTAAAAAATATAAACCCAGTTTTTTACTGGGTTTTACATATTAATCCCTAGACTAAACTGTTGCATCGGTTTTAAATTCTTAAAACTTTCAGTTTAGTAATTAAATTTCTTATTATTTATAGGACTTATGATACTGCCTGTCTAACTGTTTATAATGTTCTCAAATAAATCACCTCTGTTTTAATGAAGTCAATCCATATATAATTAATAGAAAAATTAGGCTTTATGAAAACATTTTATTGGTACGATTTTGAAACTTTTGGTCTCTCTCCAAAAGTGCAAAGAATTGCTCAATTTGCTGGAATTAGAACAGATGAAAATCTTAATATTCTAGATGAGCATATGTTTTATTGTAAACCAACTCATGATTGCCTACCTACCCCTGAAGCTTGTGCTGTAACGGGAATCAGCCCTCAACTATGTGAAAAAAAGGGATTTATAGAGCATGAGTTTATAAAAAAAATTCATGATGAGTTCTCTATTCCTGAAACCTGTATTGTCGGTTACAACTCAATAGCTTTTGACGATGAGCATACAAGACATACTCTTTTCAGAAATTTCTTAGACCCCTACTCATGGCATTGGCAGAATGGTAATTCAAGATGGGACATCCTCAATGTAGCAAGATTCTGCTATGCCCATAAAGAAGATGAAAGCCTTAATTGGGTTAAAAATGAAAACAATAGGCCTATTTTTAAGCTTGATACTCTTGCACCTGAAAATAATATAGAGCATAGTAATGCTCATGATGCTATGGCAGATGTAAGAGCGACAATTGGTATTGCATCAATAATTAAAAAAACACAGCCAAAATTTTTTGATTATGCATTAAGTCTTAACAATAAAAAAGAAGTTGAAAGGCTTGTAAAGCTTAATCATCCAATGCTTTTGACATCCTCAAACTTTGGATATAAATCATCATTTACAAGACTTGTGACTGCAATCTGTTATCACCCTGAGTACTCAGATCGTGCAATTGTTTTTAATCTCAATCAAGATCCAGAAGTTCTTTTAGAACTTGAGGTCGAAGATTTAAAAAAGCTTACATTTACCAGAAAAGCAGATTTACCAAAAGGACTGGCAAAACTTGAGCTTAATGAACTTATTTTTAATAAAAGCCCTATGTTTGTTTGTAGTCCAAATCGAGATAATTTTAAACTTTCTCCAGTCCTAATTGATAAGTTTCGTATTGACATGGAAATCTGCTTAAAAAATTTGCAATATATTCAAAATAATATAAGAGAAATAGAACAAAAAGTTCATTCTATTTATAAAAATGACTCAGAAAAGCTGCCTAGCAAGGATGTTGATCAGTCTCTTTATGATGGCTTTATCAGTAACAAGGATAAAGCCTTATGTGAAAAAATTCAAAGTCTTTCAGTTGATGAAATTGGTCAATTTACTCCTAATTTTGAAGATAGCCGTTTATCTAAATTATTTCTTAACTTTAAAGCAAGAAATTATCCTCAATTACTTAATGATTATGAACAAGAGGAGTGGTTTGAAATTGTTCAATCTAGAATTCAAAGTGGTGCAAATGGATTCTTATCGATTGATAGCTTTGAAAGGAGCTTAAATAATCTAAAAGATAGCCATCCTGAGAGAAAAAATCTCTGGCAAGAACTCGAAGATTATGCAAGTTCATTTCTTTAGATAGATGCCCAGTTATTGATAAATACTTAAAAATTAAGTATAATATTTGACCCATAGTTAAATCAAAAAAGGTTCAAATGAACGCAGAAACAAGAAGTGAAATGTTTGGTAGACTTTTAAAAAAAATACCAAATCCAACGACTGAACTTAGCTATTCAACCTCATTCGAATTGCTAGTAGCCGTTACTTTATCTGCTCAAGCTACAGACAAGAGTGTCAATCAGGTAACAGACATCTTGTTCCCTCTTGCAAATACTCCTGAGACAATTTTTGAACTTGGAGAAACTAAGCTAAGAGATACAATCAAATCAATAGGGCTATTTAACTCAAAAGCAAAACATATTATTCAAACTTGTAGAATTCTGATTGATAAATACAATTCTGAAGTACCTGAAACAAGAAAAGAATTAGAAGCTCTTCCAGGTGTGGGAAGAAAAACTGCTAATGTAGTTCTTAATACTGCTTTTGGACAACCCACTATTGCTGTTGATACTCACATCTATAGAGTAGCCAATAGAACAGCTATTGCTTCAGGTAAAACTGTCCTCGAGGTGGAAAAAAAATTAATTAAATTTATTCCAGATGAATTTAAAGTACCCGCCCATCACCTGATGATTCTTCATGGCAGATATGTCTGTAAAGCAAGATCACCGTATTGTAATGATTGTACATTGCTCGATTTGTGCGAGTATGAAGAGAAAAACATCTAAATTCTATTAAGTGTTCTCAACAGATAGATCCAAGCAACGAAAATTTTTAGCCGAAGCTTGGGAAAAATATAATTCTAATTATTTGCTAGATCCCCTTGAAGAGCAATTAGCAAAGATAATAGAAAATCATCCTGAGTATCAAGATATTATAAAAAACATAGATACTGAATTTTTTCCTGAACAAGGGAAAACCAATCCATTTCTACATATTAATCTCCATTTATCATTACAAGATCAACTTAGTCTAGACCAGCCAAAAGGAATTAAGAAAATATATAGTAGTCTACTAAAAAAAGTTAAGGATGCTCATCAAGTTGAGCACATAATGATGGATCACATAGCTGAAATGATATTTAATTCACATAAATACGGTAAGCCTATGGATCTTGAGCACTATCTAAGGTCATTAAAGAATCTTTTAAAAAATTAATTGCCAAAGATAAAGTTTTTTTAATTTATTATTAAGACCAACTTACAAAATTAGTAAGAAGTTGAAGTCCATCACTTTGTGATTTTTCTGGATGAAATTGAACTGCAAAAACTTTATCTATAGCAATGGCTGAAGTAAATGTATGTCCATAGTTAGTTGTTCCAACAATACAATTAGAATCAATTGGCTTTACAAAATAGCTATGGACACTATAGAAACGACTATTATTATCAATATTATGCCAAAGTGGATGCTCTTTAACTTGGTCAACATTATTCCAACCCATATGTGGTATTTTTAATTCATTACTTTTGAATTTTTCGACTGTGCCTGGAACTATTGATAGTCCCTTTGTTCCTTGATTTTCTTCACTATAGTCAAATAATAGCTGCAATCCTAGACAAATACCCAAAAATGGCTTAGATTTAAATGACAATTTAATTTCATCGATAAGAGAATTTAATTCGAGCGCACTCATACATGATCCCATCGCACCTTGTCCTGGAAAAACAACTCTATCAGCGTCTCTAATGACCTGAGGATCTTTGGTAAGAATGCACGTATCGTTTGGTGCGACATACTCAAGTGCTTTCTGAACAGAACGGACATTTCCCATCCCATAGTCCACAATTGCAATTTGTTGCATGTTGATCTTCCTAATTTTTTTAGAGTGAGCCCTTTGTTGAGGGAACTACATCTGACTGCCTGCTATCTGGAGTAATCGCCATTCTAAGTGCTCTTCCAAATGCTTTAAAGACAGTTTCAGCTTGGTGATGAGAATTAATGCCCTTTAGATTATCAATATGTAAAGTGATTAACGAGTGGTTGACAAATCCCTGAAAAAATTCTCTAATTAGATCTAGATCGAATGTGCCAACTCTATCCCTCGTAAACTTCACTCCAAGGTCTAAACCTGGTCTACCCGATAAGTCTATAACGACTCTCGATAAGGCTTCATCTAATGGGACATACGCGTGACCATAACGTGTTAGGCCCTTTTTATCGCCCACAGCTTCAAAAAAAGCTTGCCCAAGCGTTATTCCGATATCTTCAACAGTGTGGTGGTCATCTATGTCAGTGTCTCCTTTGCAAGCTATTGATAAATCCATCAAACCATGGCGTGCAATTTGGTCTAGCATATGGTCTAGGAACGGTACACCTGTATCAATATTTGCTTTTCCAATACCATAAAGCTCAAGACTTACCTTGATATCTGTTTCATTTGTCTTGCGCTCTTTATTAACCATTTTTTGATTTTATCTTATGAAATATACTCTCTGATGAGAATTTCTGCTATTTGAATTGTATTAAGTGCTGCGCCTTTCCTAATATTATCGGACACTACCCATAAATTTAGTCCATTCTCAAAACTAATATCTTCTCTAATTCTGCTAACGTAGGTTGCATCATTATTAGTTGCTTCTTGAAAAGGTGTGGCATATCCACCACTCTCTCTTTTGTCCATGACTTCAACTCCATCAGCCTTCTCAAGCAAGTTACGAGCATCGTCAGCACTTATTTTTTCTTTAGTTTCAATATGAACAGCCTCGGAATGACCAAAAACTACGGGGATTCTGACTGCAGTCGGATTAACAAGAATATCTTTATCTTCAAAGATTTTTTGTGTCTCCCATACCATTTTCATTTCTTCTTTTGTATATCCATTTTCTTGAAAAGTATCGATATGAGGTATTGCATTAAATGCTATTTGTTTAGGATAAACATCCACCTCAACATCATTACCATTTAGCAAATTTGCAGTTTGTGTTGTAAGCTCTGTAATCGCCTCTTTACCACTCCCTGAAACTGCTTGATAAGTAGCAACATTGATTCTAGAGATTCCTACCGCATCATAAATCGGCTTAAGAGCAACAAGCATTTGAATCGTTGAACAATTTGGATTAGCAATAATATTGCGATTTGTATAATCAGCTATTGCATGAGGATTGACCTCTGGCACAACCAACGGAATATCATCATCACGCCTAAAATGAGATGTATTATCAATAACGATACAACCTTGTTCTGCGGCAATAGGTGCGTATTTTTCAGAAATACTTCCGCCAGCAGAAAATAAACCAATTTGCACATTGGAGAAATCAAAGGTATCTAGGTCTTGCACAACCCACGACTCCCCCTGACATGAAACTTTACTGCCAGCTGATCGTTTAGATGCCAACGGATATAAATTTTCAATAGGAAAATTTCTCTGATCTAAAATTGAGATAAGAGTTTCGCCTACAGCACCAGTTGCCCCAACAACAGCAACATTATATTTTTTACTCATATTATGTGATAGAACTTAAAAAATGTATAGATTATACGAGGCACATGAGCCAATATTCAAAAATATATTCAATAACAGGTCACTTTTAGTTCAATTTATAGCAAATTTGGTCTAAACAGCATCAAATCAAGGGAATTTTCAAAATTTTCACTAGTTTTAAATGAAGTAATAAAAATTAAACAGAATTTTCAACTTCTAAAAACTTATGTTTTAAATTGAACTGAGAGCTAAGGTGGCTACATAATGACTGAACCCCATACCTTTCAGTGGCATGGTGACCCGCTGAAATATAAATGATATTATTTTCTTTTGCTGCAGCAGGCGTCCTTTCTGAAACCTCTCCACTAAGGTACAAGTCTACATTAAGATTTATTGCCTCATCAATAAAGCCTTGCGCCCCACCAGTGCACCAGGCAATGCTATTTATTGACTTATTTGTTTCACCAAATACTTGAGGTGTCCTATCTAACTTCTTTTCAATTAGACTTGTAAGTGTCTTTAGATCAGTATCTAATTCACCCTGCCAAAGAAAACTATCCTCAACAGACTTCATTTGTTGAATGCCAAGAATTTTCCCTAATGACACATTATTTCCAACCTCAGGATGCTCATCTAACGGAAGATGGTAGCTAAAAAGGTTGATATTATTTTTTATCAATAAATCAATCTTTTTTCGCTTAGCACCCGCAATCAAATTAGACTCGTTATCCCAAAAAATACCATGATGAACAAAAATAGCATCTGCCTTTTCCTTAACAGCTAAATTAATAAGCTCTAGATTCGCACTAACGCCGCTTACAATTTTATTGATTTTTTGGCACCCTTCTACTTGAAGACCATTAGGACCATAATCTTTAAATTTACTAACGCTTAAATAATTATTGCAATAATTATTTAACTCATCTCTTTCAACCATAAAAGTCCTTAATTGCTGCTATAAGAGTATTGTTTTCATTTGGCTCACTAATCGTAATCCGAATAAACCTTGTTAAATCAGACTTAGCTGCAAAACCCTTTACTAAAATCCCATTTTTAATTAATGAGCTATGTAATGATTGAGCTTCTTCAGACTGCACGAGGAGAAAGTTAGCCTGAGATGGAAAAACTTTAAGCTGTGAGATCATAGAGAGCTCATCAAAAAGACGCTGTCTTTCTTCAATCAATAGTTGTGCATTTTTAAGAATTTGCTGCCTATCTTGAAGTAAAAAATTTGCACTGGCCTGAGTTAATGTATTGATGTTATAAGGAAGCCGTAATTTATTTAATTGAATTATCGTCTCCTTACTTCCAATTAAAAGACCGAGCCTAAGCCCAGCAAAGCCTATTTTTGATATTGTTCTCAAAACAACTAAGTTTGAATAATTTAAAATTTCTGATAAGAAACTTTTATCTGAGTATGCATAATAGGCCTCATCCAGAACAACTAAAGCATCCGTTGTCCTGATAATTTCGATAATTGAATCATAGTCAAATGCATTTCCAGTCGGATTATTCGGATAAGCAATAAAGATAAGCTTGGGCTTTTTAGTATTTATAGTCTGGAGTGTTTTGCTCAGGTTTATATCAAAATTAGAATCAAGTTTGACACCACAGTAATTTAAATGAGCGTATTTTGAAACCATTTCATACATCACGAAACTGGGCTCAAAGCTCATTATTAAATCATCCTTATTACAAGCAAGTGCCAATAACTGAATCAATTCATCTGAACCATTCCCGAGAAGAACTTCAAACTCTTCTGGAATATCCATAAGAGCTCTGAGAGTATCCTTTAATTGAGTTAATTCAGCATCTGGATATCGATTAATCTCTGACTGATCAATATATTTAAGAAATTCATCTTTTTGATCTTGAGGGATTCCAAAAGGACTCTCCATTGCATCTAATTTAAGCAAGTTTTTTGATTTAGGGACATGGTAAGCGCTGATATTCTTAATATCTGGTCTTAGCCATTGATCTATAAATGTCATTTTGATTGATACGAGAATCTTTTTGGATGATACTGCATTTTACCAAGCTTTTTCGCATTTAATAAACATTGGTAAGTATAGTCGAGCGCCTGATCGCAAGCATCATCAATGGCTACTCCTCTAGCGATTAATGCTGAAATTGCACTAGATAATGTGCATCCAGACCCATGGTATACACCTGGTAATTTTTTATAATTAAACCTTCTAATCAAACTGGTTTTATTATAAAGACGGTGTTCAACTTCAACTTCAGAAGAATCTGAGGTTGTAAGGAGTGTCCAAGGACAATTTAGACTTGAAACCGCTGACTGCTCGTTCAAACCTGGAGCCAGACGTTTCAGTTCCTCTAAATTTGGAGTTAAAATCAAGCACTTTGGGATAAGATGGCTTTTCATAGCCTCAATCATTTTATTTGAACTTAAATTTTCTCGAGTTCCTGAAATTAATATGGGATCAAGAATAATATTAAGCGTACTTTTTTCATCAAGCAATCTCGAAATAGTTTTTATTTGACTCACTGAACCTAAAAGACCAATTTTCACTGTATTAAATGAAATATCTTCTGCAATTAGATTAAATTGGCTCTCTAAGAGACTATCCTTTGTTACCTCTAATGAGTCTACTCTTTGAGTATTTTGAGCTGTCAGTGAAGTAATAATTGGAAGTGGTGTCAGTTGGAAATGATTAATTGTTTCAATATCAGCTGTAACTCCAGCAGCACCAGTTGGATCAAGACCTGAGAATAATAAAATAGTATCGGCTGAATGCCTTTTCACTTTCTATTGGGTTTCTTTTTGAATTAAATAATCGATGACTTCAAAAATCTTCTCTTCACTACCAGCACTCGTAGCGTTAACCATATATTTACCATTTACAATGAAAGCTGGAACTCCAGTAATGCGGTATTTATAAGTATTAGCTTTTGCTTTATTCACTGCAACCTTGACTGGAAATGACTCATAAACTTTATTTGCCTTTGCTTCGTCAACTCCATTTAATGCCAGCCATGTGACAAAATCCTGCTGAGTTTTAAAGTTTAATTTTTGAATATGTATTGCATTAAACAATGCAGAATGTAATCGGTCCAGCTCTCCTAACTCTTCAAGAACATAATAAAAAGTAGAGCCATACTCCCATCCAGGAAAAACAGCTGGCTGGAGCACTAACTGAGCTGAGCTGTCCATTGTCGGCATCCAATCTTCAAGCATTGGATGAACGGAAAAACAATGAGGACAAAAATACCAAAATAACTCCCTAACTTCAACCTGATTTCCAGTTTCAGTTTCAACAGACTTATCCAAGACAATATAGTTTTTACCCGCAACAAAATCTGCCTGAGATGTATTAGTAAAGAATACAAAAATTGCTAAAGCAATTACAGAAGTTAGTGCGGTAATTTTTTTCATGTTATTTGTCATTATATGTTCAACATAAATTATAGAGAAATTCGATTATGTACACTCATTATTTGAAAAGAAATTATATTGAAGCATATAAATTTCAATAGTTTTAACTATATAGTTTATCGATACTATGCTTTTTCAGTTCAAAAATCATATTGCTCTGAAAATCCTCCCATAGCTTTGTATATGAAATTCCTTTTTCGGGATGAATGCCATCAGGGTTGAGCTCTGCAACAGGGGCAAGAACAAATGCATATCTGAGTATATCCTTTCGTGGAACATTTAATTCTTCATCAATAACATCATCGTAGAGAACAAGATCAAGATCTATAATCCGAGAAGAAAATTTTGGAAGTGCTCGATTTCTGCCTAGTGAGTCTTCGATTTGGTGCAGAATATTTACAACTTCTGACACTTTTTTTTGAGTTTCAACATTAACTCCAATATTATAAAAATCATTACCACTAAAACCCTCAGCGGGACTCTCAAAAAGTGGAGAAACTGTAATTTTTTCGAAGAAAAGTTCAAGCTGCTCTAACGCTGAGCGAATATTTTTCCGTCTATCTTGATTAGACCCGATATTAAGATGCAAAAGGCTCATTAACTTTTGGTCCGCTCTATAATTACACCGACTCCATTAGCACCTGTAATTGCCTCGCCTTTATTTAGTGTTAATTTGACCCAATGAACATCAAATTCATTAAGAATAATCTGACAAATTTTCTCTGCCAACGTTTCTACAAGCTCAAACTTAGAATCTCTTACAAAGCTAGCAACGCGCTTGCAAACATTTTTATAGTTTAGCGCCTGGTCAATATGGTCAGTCTCTGCAGCAGCAGCAATATCTGATGACATTTCAATATCAAGAACAATATCTTGACGAATTTTCTTCTCCCAATCATAAATACCTATCACAGTATCCACTTTGAGACCCTTAACAAAAACAATATCCATAATTAATATATTTACTTAATAATAGTATTATGATACCTTTATGGCATCAACTTTAAACCACAATAATAATGGTTTCATTGATATAATTTGTAGCAAATAAAGAATTAAATTTTGGAAATAATTTAGGGGAATTGCTTGTTATATTTTTTAATTGGTAGCTATTTACTGGGATCAATTTCTAGCGCTATTATTATTTGTAAAATCTGCAATTTGCCAGACCCTAGAACCGAAGGATCAAAAAATCCTGGCGCTACTAATGTCTTAAGAATAGGTGGAAAGGTGGCAGCTGCTTTTGTACTTATATTTGATGGACTTAAAGGTGCATTTCCTGTTTTTCTCGCTCATTATTATGGCTTCAACCTTTTTGATTCAACTATTATTCTTTTATTTGCTTTTCTAGGCCATGTGTTTCCAGTTTATTATCGATTCAAAGGTGGCAAAGGTGTAGCAACTTATCTTGGAGGCCTTATAGCTATTAATTTCTTTGTAGGGCTCACTTTTTCAATTATTTGGCTTTTCGTTGCTAAAGTAATTAAAATATCTTCCATTGCGGCATTAACCGCAACAGTTCTTTCGCCTATTTATTTTTATTTGATTACAACACACGATGTAAAAGCTACAGTGGTTGTTTTTATTATAAATCTCTTTATATATTTCACTCACCGTGAAAATATTAGAAGGATTATGAATGGTGATGAAGGAGCAATAGGCTCCTCGAAATAACTTACTCAGTCTGGATTATTACCTAATTATGAGTAATAAATATTAGAAAAATAATCGATAGTTAACCTGATAGAGTGTATTTTTAATTTCTGTCTTATAGCCTGAAGTAAAACTTCGAAAAGAATCACCATCACAATCCAAGTTATTAGACTTTGCTGAAACTCCCAATCCTTTCAAAAAACCTGAATTAACGAATACACCAATATTGGGGTTAAAACCCAAGCAGGTAACATTTGTCTCGGGACCACCTACACCATAGGTGCCAGTTCCAGATACAGTTGGGTAATTTGTATCGGTTACCTTTCCTGAAAAATAAGAGGCATTTAGTCCAACATAAGAAGTTAGATTATTAGTAGAATTAAATCTATAACTTGGACCTAAGTCTAAAGTAACACCCTTAAATGTGAATTTTGGAAAAGGTGTAACAACATAACCCCCAACAAAAGTAGCTTTAGTATTTTTTGTTGTCATGCGACTTTTTGTAATGCCTGCATTGAGATATAAGTTATCAGTAAATTTTCTGAAGTAATCAACACTTAATGCATAGTCTTCTGTTGTTAAAGTATCGTCATTTAACGTTCCTTTTTTAACATTAGTACCTAGATTGCCTGGAAGGGGAGTATGCATTCCACTAGCACTTACAAGTCTGCCGTTCGCATAAACTGTAGCACCAAATGAAACTTCATTAGAACTTTGAGCTGAAACTATTTCTGCAAAAGAACCAAGAGAAATGATTAATAAGAATAAGATTATGGATAATTTTTTCATTGGATAATTGTAAACAATTTCATCGATTTATGTAATTTTTAACTTTGATTTTTATTAAGGCTAAATGTTTACGAGATGGCTATCTATCTTGAGTATTGAGATAAGTCAAAGTTCTGATTTTCAAAGTACTCAATTCGATTTGGTATAGTTGAAAGTATTAGCAACTTCAGTTCAGATGAAATTCTGTCACTTAGATGAATAGCTGCTAAATACGTTAGAAAGCTTTCAGCAATATCTTCCCTCAAGGGATTGTCTCTAGCGTAATTCGAAATAAAATTATTATCCTTTGATTGTGCCTCAAGCCAAGCATGATTATTAGCATGATATGAATCTAGAGATGTGTGTGAGGCCTCATGAATTAAAGCTTCCTCTAAAATACCATCTCTTTCAAATTTTTTGGTTCGACCTGTATGTATTAAAATGTTGTTATTACCGCCTCCAACGGACTCATCTCCTTTATGAATCCATGATGTTTCTATATCTTTTCTAAGAACTGCTGGAAGTTGCCCTATTAACCAAGCATATTTCCTAGCTTCAATTTCTGCACTAGATTGATCGTTAAATTCTGGATTTACTTGCATCTCAATTATGCCTCCATTTTCATATTTAGCTTCAAACAAAAAAGGAGTTAATTTAATCCAGCTATGTCTCCTGTCAAACATTTCTCTTAATTCTCTTCCTTTGTATGAAATACTTATAAAAACTGAGGGATCAGAATCAGTAACAATGTTTGGGTCAATAAAAATTGTCCCCCAAAATGGAGGTTCTTTACAAAAACTCTGAATGGAAATAAAAGATAATGCTAGAAGTAGGAATAGTTTTTTCATCTATATATTTACTCTGTTTTGATACTAACACCACGATTTAATAAAGTATTAGCTATTATCGCCAGTACTATAATCATCGAGAAAGGCACTAGAAAAGCCTTCCATAGCTCTACTGTTCCTATACCCAAAAAACCCAATCTAAATGCATCCATCATGTAATAGATTGGATTAAATGCTGACAATCCTCTCCAGAAACTTGGCAATATATCAATACTGTAGAACATTCCACCAAGATAGGTTAAAGGCAGTAAAACAAAGTTTGGAATAATTGAGATATCATCAAAGGTTCTTGCAAAAACCGCATTAATGAAGCCAGCTAACGCAAACATTATTGACGTTAACAAAAATGTTGCAGCAATAATTAAAAGACTAAATATTTTAATTTCAACAAAAAATGAAATTGTAAGAGTTACCGCTAAGCCGACACAAAAACCTCTCGCAATGCCGCCACTTACAAATCCTAGCAAAATAATCCAGTTTGGAGTTGTGGAAACAAGCAACTCTTCAAAGCTATTATTATATTTAGTCATAAAAAATGAAGAGACAGTATTGGCATAAGATTGCATAATCACTGTCATTAAAATAATTCCAGGCACTATGAAATTAATATAATCAATCCCTTGCATTTGACCTATCCTGCCGCCCATTAATCCGCCAAAAATGAGCAAATAGAGAGAGGTTGTTATAACTGGTGGGACAATGGTTTGAACCCAAATTCTAGCAAATCTGAGTATCTCTTTAATGACAATAGTTTTGTAAGCAATCCACATAATGATTTAGCTGGTAAGAGATAAAAAAAGTGATTCTAAACGATTTTGAGAACTTCGAATATGAGACACATTAATATTCTGATCAGAGAGTGCTGAAACCACATCAGATATTGATATTTCTTCACCCTGAGAAACTTGCAAAGTATTTTCTTCTAGAACTTTACAATCACAGTTTTGAATTTCAATTTTTCCAGTTATTTTTTCAATAGTGTCGATAATAATTACTTGCCTTTTGGCTTTGGCAAGAAGTTTTTTCATATTTGACTGTTCTACTAATACCCCATGACTCAATATTGCAATATTTCTACATAAGGATTCTGCTTCTTCTAAATAGTGAGTAGTCAAGACGATAGTCATGCCATCATTATTAAGCTGCCTCAGATAATGCCACATTGATTGACGTATCTCAACATCAACCCCTGCAGTTGGCTCGTCCAAGATAAGAATTTTAGGTTTATGCATTAATGCTCGAGCAAGCATTAAGCGCCTTTTCATCCCTCCAGACAAAGATTGTGCAACATCAAAACGTCTATCCCATAGCTCCATTTTTTTTAAAAGAGTTTCAGCTTGAGTTTTCGCCTCTTTCCTAGGAATACCAAAATATCCAGCTTGGTTGATTAGAATTTCAATATTAGGCTCATGAGGATTAAAATTAAATTCTTGTGGCATGAGTCCAATCATTTTCTTTACCTCATGAGAATGATTTTTTTGGTTTAAACCATTAATAATAACTTCGCCTGAAGTTCTTTTTAAAAGTCCTGCAATAATTCCAATGGCTGTTGTCTTTCCAGCACCATTAGAGCCAAGCAAAGCAAAAAAATCACCCTCCTCAACCTTAAGATTGATACCTTTGAGGGCTTCAAGTTTATTGGAATATGTTTTGACTAAACTATCTGTTGAAAGTGCAAGCGACATAAAGCATGGATTTAAACGAGAATAAGATAATAAAATAAATAAATTAGAGTTTTAGCATTCAAATAAATTTTAACATTAATCGCCTTTAATAGACTAAATTTGGGATAATTATCTGGATTAAATTCAAAGCTATTGAATAGTCTATATGTCTACCCAAAAAAATGTTGAGTTACCCGATATTGGTGATTTTGATGCTGTAGATATTATTGAGGTTCTTGTCAAGGTTGGAGATACTGTTAATGAGAATGACAGTATCATTACTCTGGAAACAGATAAAGCCACAATGGAAATTCCAGCCCCTTTTGCTGGAAAGGTAAGCGCCCTCTCAGTTAAAGTAGGTGATAAAGTTGCCAAAGGCGACCCCATACTCACTCTTGAAAGTGAATCAGATCAGGAAGAAGAGAGCCCTGAAGAAAAAGTTGAGTCAACTCAATCAGTTAATCAAGCAAGTAAAGATACTGAGCCAGAAGATACTTCCACTCAAGAGAATCAAAGTGAAGTCCAAAAAGAAGAACACTCATTAAATACAGACTCAAGTTACCATGCATCACCCTCAATTCGAAAGCTAGCCAGAGAACTTGGCGTTAACCTATCTGGAGTAACCGGGACAGGCCAAAAAGGCAGGATTCTTGAAAAAGATTTAAAATCCTTCGTTAAAGAGCTTGTATCTAATGGTAATGTCGCTGAAGAAATTGAGGTTATACCTTTATCGAGAATAAAAAAATTATCTGGCAAGCATCTTTCCAAATCTTGGAATTCAATTCCTCATGTCACTCAATTTGATGAAGTTAATATTGACCAATTAGAAAAATTTCGTAAACATCAAAAAGAAAAAAATATTAAATTAAGTCCTCTTGTTTTCATTATGAAAGCGGTTGTGCAAGTATTAAAACGCCATCCAAACTTTAACGCCTCTTTAGATGAAAGCGGAGAGAATCTTGTAATAAAAAAATACTTTAATCTTGGAATTGCGGTTGATACTCCGAATGGCCTTTTAGTCCCAGTGGTTAAGAATGTAGGGAAAAAATCTCTCATTGAGCTTTCTGAAGAACTGGCTGAAACCTCTTTAAAAGCAAGAGAAGGAAAACTGGATGCAAGTGAAATGAAGGGAGCTGGGTTTACAATTTCTAGTTTAGGTGGTATAGGTGGAACTCAATTTACGCCAATCATTAATGCTCCAGAAGTTGCAATTTTAGGTGTCTCAAGAACTCAAATCAAACCCATTTGGAATGGCAGCTCTTTTGAGCCTACGGCGATGATTCCACTAGCTCTTTCATATGACCATAGAGTTATTGATGGAGCTGAAGGCGCAAGATTTATGGCTGAATTAAATGAAGTCTTAAGCAATATTATGGAGATGTTATTATGATTAAAACTCAAGTTTTAGTTATTGGTTCGGGTCCTGGTGGATACACTGCAGCATTTAGAGCTGCAGACTTAGGCAAAGAAGTAACGCTGATTGAACGTCACGAATCTCTTGGTGGTGTATGTTTGAATGTAGGATGCATTCCATCTAAATCACTTCTCCATACAGCAGAAGTCATCAATGAAACTAAGCATGCAAGCCAACTTGGAATAACTTTCTCAAAACCGAAAATTGATCTCGAGGGAGTCAAAAAAAATAAAGACAGTATTGTTAACAAGCTTACTGGCGGAATCCAGGCTCTTGCAAAAGCGAGAAAAGTAAAAGTGATTAACGGCTATGCAAAATTTCTTTCAAAAAATCAAGTCTCCCTTGACGGTACAGATGAAGTGATAGAATTTGAGCAATGCATTATCTCTGTTGGCTCAAGGGTTACTAAGTTTCCTATGTTTCCATTTGAAGATAAACGTGTCATGGATTCTACTGACGCTCTTCTCCTTGAAGACATACCTAAAAGAATGCTGGTTGTTGGAGGCGGGATTATTGGACTCGAGATGGCAACAATTTATGATGCTCTTGGAAGTGAGATCACTATCGTCGAGCTTGGAGGTCAAATTATTCCAGCCGCTGATAAAGATATTGTTATGCCTCTTTTTAAGAAAGCAAAGAAAAGCTATGCAAATGTTTTCTTAAATACTAAAGTCACTTCAATGAAGGCATTAAAAAAGGGCATAAAAGTTGAATTTGAAGGCAAAGATGCTCCTAAGACTGATACTTTTGATAAAGTTTTAGTAGCAGTTGGAAGAACGCCTAATGGAAACTTAATTGACGCTGACAAGGCTGGAGTCAACATTAATGAGAATGGATTTATTGAGACAAATAAACAAATGAAAACAAATGTCGAGAACATCTTTGCAATTGGAGATGTTGTTGGCCAACCAATGCTTGCTCACAAGGCAGTTCATGAAGCTAAAGTTGCAGCAGAGGTTATTTGTGGTCAAAAATCTGGTTTTGACGTCCTTACCATTCCATCTGTTGCATATACAGATCCAGAAGTTGCATGGACAGGAAAAACTGAAAAAGAATTAAAAGAAGAAGACGTCAAATTTGAAAAAGGTGTCTTCCCATGGGCAGCATCTGGAAGAAGTTTGAGCATAGGTAGAAGCGAAGGAGTATCTAAAGCGCTATTTGATTCCAAATCGGGTAAGATTCTTGGCATGGGAATTTGCGGCACTAATGCAGGCGATTTGATATCTGAAGCTAGTCTTGCAATTGAGATGGGTTGCGATATGAGTGATATTGCGTTGACAATTCATGCCCACCCGACACTATCAGAAACCACCGCCTTTGCTGCAGAAATGGCTGAAGGAACAATTACAGATTTGATGCCTCCAAGGAAAAGAAAGTAGGTTTAATATGGATATTAAGCAAGCAAGAAAAAATGCGATTGAGCAACAAATAAGGCCATGGGGTGGGCTCAACGTTAGAGCCAATCAAGCTCTTTCGGATATCCCGCGCGAAAAATTTGTACCTGCAGAATATCAAAAACTTGTATTCGCAGACATTGAAATACCTCTAAACTCAGTTGATAAGATGTTGTCTCCTAAAATTGAAGGGAGAATTTTAGACAGTCTCAACCTCCAAGGAAATGAGGATGTTTTAGAGGTTGGTACAGGAAGTGGATACTTTACTTCTGTGCTAGCAAAGTTATCTAAATCAGTTCAATCTATTGAAATTGATCAAGAGCTTCATGACTTAGCAAAGGAAAATATTCAAAAATTAAAGCTCAAAAATATTACCCTAATAAAGGGTGATTTTGATTGTTCTGATTTTCAAGAAGAGCAATTTGACGCTATTGTCATTGGCTCTGCATTGCCCTTAGTTCAAGATGATTTAAAAAAGCTTCTTACTATAGGTGGAAAGTTATTTGTTGTAATTGGATCAAAACATCATATGCATGCTACTTTAATTTCAAGGACAAATGAACTTGATTGGCATTCTAAATCTCTCTTTGAAACTCATCTTGAATTTATGAAAGGTCATGAGCCGATTGAACAATTCTCTTTTTAATTTTGGAATAGGCATGTATGCTTAATTCAATTTTAAATTTTATTTTTAAAAAACCGTTTTGGTCATTAATAGCTTTTTCAATTATTGTTGGAGTATCTGCTCTTCAGATTCCAAATTTCTCTCTTGATGCCTCCTCGGAATCATTATCTCTTGATGGTGATAATAACCTTGAGCTTTACTTTGCAACTCAAGAAACCTTTGGCTCAGATGAATCTTTAGTAATTAGTTATTCCGCAAAAGATGGAACTATCCTCTCTATAGATCAATTAAATTTTCTAAAATTACTAAGAGACGATTTATTGGATATTGAGGGAATAAGCTCTATCATATCAATTTTGGATGTATCTCTTTTTCAATCGCCGCCACTATCACTGGTTGAACTTGCAAGTGACGTTTACACAATTGAGAATGGAAAAGCAGACCAAACACTCGTGGCACAAGAGTTTAAAAATAGTCCGCTCTATGCTAATAATCTTGTCAGCGCTGATCTAAAAACTACAGCTCTATTAATACCATTGGCAACTGATGATCCAAGATTAATAATCGATGATGCGTCACTTAAGATAATAATTAAAAATATTCGTTCGACGATGGACTCTTATCGAGATAATGCAACTCTTTTCTTAGGCGGAGTTCCTATGATTAGGAATGATGTCATTGATTACATTAAAAGAGATTTAATTGTATTTAGCCTTGCTGTTGTCTTTGTTATGTCAATCATGCTTTCAGTATTCTTTCGAAAAATTAAATGGGTTTTCATTCCTATATCGATCAGTATCATCGGAGCCATATTTATGACTGGATTGATTAGTGCTATTGGTTGGAAAGTGACAGTAATTTCAGCCAATTTCTTCTCACTTCTGCTAGTCATGACTCTCTCAGTAATTATCCATTTAGTTGTCCGATATAGAGAAATAGAAAACCACGAACTAGAACAAAGTAATTCTGATATTATTCGAAAAACCTTAAATCAGATGATCAGGCCCTGTGTCTATACTGTCATAACAACTATAGCTGCATTCGCCTCATTGACTGCAAGTAACGTAAAACCCGTAATTGACTTTGGGTTAATGATGAGTATAGGAGTAACAGTAGCATTTGTATTGTCATTTATTGGTTTTGCAATAGCAATGACGCTTTTAAAAAAACCAAAGCCGACTAAAAAACCTGAACAATTTTTTATACTTCAAAGACTAGCTCAATTAACAGACATACACGGCAAGTCAATAATAATGAGTATTGCAATTGTAGCTGCGATAGCAATTTTTGGCTTAAGTAAACTCTCTGTAGAAAATAGTTTTATTAACTATTTCAAAAAAAATACCGAAATATATCAAGGCCTAAGTTTTATTGATAAAGAGCTTGGAGGAACGATTCCACTTGAAATTGTTTTTGATGATATAGCCAGCGCATATTGGGCTGACGCCAGTTTAAGAGAAGAATTTCATGAAGTTCATAATTATCTAAATAACCTTCCAAGTATAGGAAAAGTTCTCTCAATTGATACCTTTATGCAAGTCCTCAAAGATTCAAATGAAGGCAAAGCACCCAATGGCTTTTTACTAGTACTTGGTAAAAATAATATGCCTGATTTTGCAAAATCTCAAGTATTAAAACCACATATCTCTGATGAAACAGACCAAATAAGAATTGTCGCTAGAGTAAACGAAACTTCAACTGGCCTAGATAGAAATCAGTTAATAATTGACATTAAAAAGGAACTTGTTGAAAATTATTACTTTAATGAAGATGATTTTTATTTCACTGGAACTTTTTCACTTTACAACAATCTTCTTCAAAGTTTATTTTCATCACAGATCAAAACTATCCTTACTGTCTTTACCATTATTTTTATACTTTTTTTAATTGTATTTAGATCAATATCTATTGCTCTTATAGCAGTCGCACCAAATATAATTCCTTCGCTAGTAATTCTAGGCTTAATGGGTTTAGTGGGAATACCACTAGATATTATGACAATCACTATAGCAGCAATAGCTATTGGAATTGGAATTGATAATGCCATCCATTATATCAGTAGATTTAAAACTGAATTATTGGTAGATAGTGACTATGTCTCTTCAATGTATAGGGCTCATAACTCGATTGGTGTATCTATGTTTTATACTGCAGCAACCGTTGCAATTGGATTCCTTGTTCTAATATTGTCAAACTTTATACCAAGTATTTATTTTGGAATTTTTATGGCTATAGCAATGTTGAGTGCAGTGATTGTAAATCTCACTTTACTTCCTAAATTGCTAATAATATTTAAACCAAGAATGAGTAAGAAAGTCTTATAAAATAAAAAACCCCGCCTCGAATAAGACTGCGGGGTTAGTCTACTATTAAAAGGAGAAGTAAGTTAAGTATAGTAGTGCTTTAACTTGCGAAAAATTATATATATAAATAGTTTTTATAATTTTTTATTTTGTGTCTTTTTGTAACAATTAATCATGTCAAACGATTATCAATTTGATGTTCTCATTATTGGCTCTGGAGCTGCAGGTTTAATGAGTGCAATTCAGCTCTCTAATAATATGTCTATTGCAGTTATAGCAAAAGATAAAGTATTAGAAGGCTCATCTTATTATGCGCAAGGAGGGATTTCAGCAGTACTAGATCCAAATGATAATTTTGAGTCGCATATTACTGATACTATCAATACTGGACTTAATCTTGGCAATGAAAAAAGTATCCGTTTTATGGTTGAGAATGCTCCTCATGCCATCACTGACCTTGAAAAAACTGGCGTTCAATTTTCAACCATTGATAATAAATATGACCTTACTACAGAGGGTGGTCACAGCTCAAATAGAGTGGCACATGTTGCCGATAAAACGGGTCAATCTATTCAAGTTAATCTATTAGCCCAAGTAAAAAAGAAGAGCAACATTAAACTTTTTGAAGAATATATTGCAGTCGATTTAATTGTTAAAGAAGGTAAATGTTATGGAGCCTATGTTTATGATAAAAACTCTGAAGAAGTTATTACTTTTTGCTCCAAGAAAACCATTTTAGCTACTGGTGGCGCCTCAAAATCATATCTCTATACGTCAAACCCTGATACTTCAACAGGTGATGGTATTGCTATGGCATATAGGGCTGGATGTGAAATTACTAATATGGAATTTACTCAGTTTCATCCGACATGTTTATTTCATCCACATGCTAAATCATTTTTAATTTCAGAAACGCTAAGGGGTGAAGGTGCGAAACTACTATTGCCTGATGGTAAAGAATTTATGCATAAGTACGATGATCGACTTGAACTTGCTCCAAGAGACATTGTTGCCAGAGCGATCGATAATGAAATGAAGGTTCATGGATTTGATTGTGTTTATTTAGATTTTTCCTTTAAAGATGAAGAGTGGATTAAATCTCGCTTTCCTACAATTTCCCAGCGCTGTAGTGAGCTTGGAATTGACATAGCTAAGGAAGCCCTCCCAGTAGTTCCTGCTGCTCATTACACCTGTGGTGGAGTAAATACAAATATAGATGCTCAAAGCAATATAACTAATCTGTATGCTGTAGGCGAAGTTGCACACACGGGTGTTCATGGAGCAAATAGAATGGCTAGCAATTCTTTACTTGAGTGTATCGTTTTTGCAAAATCTTGTGCAGATCATATTTCTAAAAGTAAGCTCGAGAAAATATTACCAATAAACGCGAAATGGGATGAATCAAGAGTAGCTCCGTCTAAGGAAAAAGTTGTAATAGCTCACTTGTGGCATGAAATAAGACTCATAATGTGGAATTTTGTTGGTATTGTTAGAAGCAATAACCGACTTAAATCGGCTTATTTAAAAATTCAACAAATTAATAAAGAAGTCAATGAGTATTATCGAGTTTACATAGTGACAGAGGATTTGATAGAGCTAAGAAACCTAGCTCAAACATCTAAAATTATTGTAGAATCTGCCCTCTCTAGAAAAGAAAGTAGAGGTTTGCACTTTAATCAAGATTATCCAAACCAGAAGAGTGAAACTGAAAATACAGTGATAACTAAACCATGATATTAGAAATATTAAAATATCCCGATAAACGTCTGAGAACAATTGCTAAACCAGTTGAAGAGGTTAATAGAGAGATCAAGCAACTAGCCAAAGATATGTTTCAGACTATGTATGAAGCTCCAGGTATTGGGCTTGCTGCTACTCAAGTTAATTTTCATCAACGCCTAATCGTTATAGATATTTCAGAAGAGTGCAATCAGCCACTATGCCTTATCAATCCTGAAATTATTGAAAAAAATGGAGAGATTGAATACGAAGAAGGATGCCTTTCGGTGCCCAATTATTATGAAAATGTTAAAAGAGCGAACGAGATTAAAGTGAGTGCTCTGAACGAACTTGGCCAACCATTTGAGATTGAAGCAGATGAGATGCTTTCTATTTGTATTCAGCACGAAATGGATCACCTCAATGGAATACTATTTGTGGATCATCTATCAAAGCTGAAACAGAAACGCCTTAAAAAGAAAGCTGAAAAACAATCAAAAAAACTTTAAATTAGTGAATATAGGCACACACAAACTTAATTCAAAAGTATTACTTGCGCCAATGGCAGGAACTAGCGATAAACCTTTTAGAATGATATGCAGGGAACAAGGTGCTAGTCTTACAACCTCAGAGATGGTTGTCATACAAAGCCATCTAATAAACTCAAATAAATCAAAGCATCGCCTAGATTTTACTTCTGAGAAATCCCCAATTAGCATACAGATAGCGGGATCAGAGGCAGAAGAACTCGCTATTTCAGCAAAAAAAGCGCTTGAGTTTAATGCTGATATAGTTGATATTAATATGGGCTGCCCAGCAAAAAAAGTTTGCAAAAAGGCCGCAGGATCTGCGCTTATGCAAAATGAAAAATTAGCTGAAGACATTATTAAATCTGTAGTCAATGCTGTAGAGGTTCCAGTAACACTAAAAATGAGAACGGGTTGGAATGATGAAAATAAGAATGCACCAACAATTGCTAAAATTGCTGAAGACAATGGCATCCAAATGATTGCAATCCATGGCAGAACCAGAACACAGAAATTTAATGGAGAGGCTGAGTTTAATACAGTTAAAAAGATTGTCAAACAAGTATCTATTCCGGTGGTTGCAAATGGAGATATTAATTCAGCAGAGAAAGCTGGAGAAATATTAAGCTTTACTGGAGCTGATGCAGTAATGCTTGGAAGAGCAACCCAAGGTAATCCATGGCTCATCAGCCAGGTCAATGAATTTCTAACCACGGGTAATAAATCTGAAGACCTCTCTATTGAAAAAAAAATACCGCAAATTTTAAGTCACATTAGAAAAATTCATGATTTTTATGGACATAAAATGGGAACTCAGCTATCCAGGAAGCATATTTTTTGGTATTCTATGCACCTTGACCGTGAAAAAGGCGTAGCCTTTTGGCCAAAGATTAATAGAGTGACAGATCACTCTGAGCAATATTCAAAATTACATGATTTTTTGTATTCGATATGAAACAAAGGGGTATACAGGATTGCATCAAGGATAATCTTGAGAAGTATTTCTCGGACTTAAACGGTGAGCCATCGAACGGCGTATTTAAGATGGTTACCCAACAAGCTGAGTCAGCAACTATTAAGTTTGTTCTAGACAAAGTCAATCAAAATCAAAGTGAAGCTGCTAGGGTTCTTGGCATAAATCGTGCCACCCTAAAGAAAAAAGTAAGCCTTTACAACTTGTAAGAGTTTATAATTTAAGCCTTAAATTTCTATACTGAAAAACCCTAGAAAATGCCTATAAAAAGAGCTTTAATAAGCGTTTCAGATAAGACTGGAATTGCTGAATTTGCCAAAAGTCTATCATCACTAAATATTGAAATTATATCAACAGGTGGTACTGCGAAACTCCTTCAAGACAACAATATTTCTGTTACTGAGGTATCAGATTTTACGGGTTACCCAGAAATGATGGCAGGAAGAGTTAAGACGCTTAACCCAAAAATTCATGGCGGCATTTTAGCCAGAAGAGGTAAGGATGAAGAGGTAATGTCAGAGAATGATATTCAACCCATCGACTTAGTTGTTGTTAATTTATATCCATTTCAACAAACCATTAATAATCCTAATTCTACCGAAGAAGATGCTATTGAAAATATTGATATTGGTGGACCAGCAATGCTTCGCTCAAGTGCAAAAAATCACATTTCAGTAACTGTTATTGTAGATTCTAATGACTATAAGTCAGTTATAGAGGGAATATCAAAAAACGGCAATACAACGCTTTCAATGAGAAAGTCTTTAGCTATGAAAACTTTTGAGCATACAGCACAATATGATGGCGCAATAGCAAATTATCTTGGAAGGATGGAGGATGGATTTTCCAATACAATAAATCTTCAATTTGTTAAATCACAAACAATGAGGTATGGTGAGAATCCTCATCAAAGCGCTGCTTTTTATAAAGAATCAAATTTACTTGAAGCGTCAGTTTCTTCAAGTCATCAAATCCAAGGCAAACCTCTCTCATATAACAATTTGGCTGACGCAGATGCAGCACTAGAATGTGTTCGTGACTTTGAAGAGCCAAGCTGCGTTATTATTAAACATGCGAATCCTTGTGGGGTTGCAACAAGAACAAATATTTACGATGCTTACCAAAGTGCGTACCTGACAGATCCAACATCTGCTTTTGGAGGAATCATAGCCTTTAATCGTGAGTTAGATAAAGAAACTGCAAAAAGTATCATTGACCAGCAATTTGTTGAAGTAATAATAGCACCTCACATTACAGATAGCGCTAAAGATATCCTTCTTAGTAAAGAAAACATTAGAGTTCTTGAGTGTGGTAACCTACAAAAAGCCCAGCAATCATTTGACTATAAAAAAATATCTGGCGGCCTTCTCATTCAAGACAAAGACTTATCCTTATTAAGTTCTTCTGATATGAAGTGCGTAACCTCTATCAGTCCGAATGAAAGCCAGATGAAAGACTTATTGTTTGCATGGAAAGTTGCAAAGCACGTCAAGTCAAATGCTATCGTCTATGCTAAAGACCAAATGACTATTGGAGTTGGTGCAGGTCAAATGTCGAGAGTTTATTCAGCAAAGATTGCTGGCATTAAAGCAGCGGATGAAAATCTTGATGTTAAGGGCTCTGTAATGGCATCAGATGCATTCTTTCCATTTCGTGATGGAATAGATACAGCTGCCCAAGCCGGAATCAGTGCAATTATTCACCCTGGTGGATCAATGCGAGATGATGAAGTAATATCAGCTGCAAATGATCATGACATTGCAATGATTTTTACCGGAATGCGCCATTTTAAACATTAAGATTATTCTAGGAGATTATTGATATGATAAAAACCGCAGGTGAACTAATAACCAGAGCTCAGAAACAAATCGATTGCGTTAATCCAGTTGAGGCTAAAGCTTTATATGATAATTCTAATGATGCCGTGATTGTTGATGTCCGCGAAGCCAAAAATTATGATGAGTCTAGCCTCAATAATTCGATTAATATTCCTAGGGGTCTCATAGAAATGTTAATTGAAAAAAATTGCCAAAACTCTGAAACTTTAATTTTAACTCACTGCGGTGGAGGCGGCCGTGCTTCTCTTGCAGCTTTAACTCTTAAGCAAATGGGTTATTCAAATGTCTACGCGATAACAGCAACTTTTGAGGAAATTAAAGGTGTATTTGACTAATTAAGCTTGTTATTTCAATACCTAAGCGATAGACAACTTAATCCACCATCAAGCTTTTTAAACTCAGAAACATCGACCTCTATCACGTTATATCCAGTACTGCTAATTTTTTCTTTTGAAAGTGGATATCCAGCTGGAATAAGAACATTATCATTTACCCATATACAGTTTGCAGCATAGCTCTCTGATTCAGGGATTTCAATATGATTAAATCCTGAAAAAATAGGGTCGCTTTTGAACTCACCACATATAATCAACATGTTATTTTCAATATAAGAAAGGCCTGTCTTAAGATGAAGCACATCTTTGAGCTCAACAGTCGAACCAGTGTGTCCATGCTTAACTAGTAACTCAATTAATTGCTCAGCGCCTTCAAGGTTAGTCCTATCAGACAAACCAATGTAATAATGATTACCAACCATCATTACATCTCCTGCCTCAATAGTCCCTGGAGCTTCTATGGTCTCAAGATTATTAAATTGACTCTTTAAGACAGCCATAATTTGCTCAACTTCACCTCTTCTTGACTCAGCTCCTGGACGAGTTATGATTGCGCAATTTGAAGTAATTAAAGCAACGTCTTCAACAAACGTAGAATCTGGATAATCCTCACAAGACTCTAGAATATTAACTTCGAGACCGCATGATTGAAGTGCCTCTATATAAGAATGATGCTGAATAATGGCTTTATCATAATCAGGCAGCCCAAGCTCCTTGGAATCTGATAAACCATTAACTAGGCTCTTTCCTGGGACTCTAACAATTGCATTAGTAAACATATACCAACCTTTAATACAAAGACATTACTACTTCAGAATGTTTTTAACCAGCTGAATCCAATAACTACTACCGATATGAAGAATTTCATCATTAAAGTCGTACTGAGTATTGTGGAGCATACAACCGCCCTTAGGGCCATCTTCAGGAACCAGTCCATTTCCAATCCAAATATAGGCTCCTTCAGATGCATTCAATAAAAAAGCAAAATCTTCGGACCCCATAGTAGGCTGTTCATTTCTCAGAACATTGTTACTGTCAACTACCATTGATGCGGCAATAGCACAAAGTTCAGCATGCTTAGGAGTATTAATTGTTGCTGGATAATTAGGAATTGAATCAAATATAGCAGTCGCTCCCATTGATTTACTTATTCCTTCAACAATGCTCTTTATATTATCTTTAACTTTATTGCCTATTTCATTACTAAAATATCTTAAAGAGCCAGTTAATTCCATTTCATCAGGAACGACATTAGAAGCGAAACCAGCATTGACCATTGTGATGCTTACAACAGCAGAATTAAGTGGGGCTACATTTCTTGAAACGACAGTCTGAAGTGCATTAATAATTTGTGCACCAACAACAACTGGATCAATACACAAATCTGGCATTGCAGCATGCCCACCTTTTCCTTTAATTGTAATTTTGAGTGTTTCGTTAGCAGCCATAACTGCAGTATCATGGACAGCAAACTGCCCTTCAGCTATGCCTGGAAAATTATGCATACCATATACAGCTTGACATGGGAACTTATCAAATATACCTTCTTCAACCATAACTCTTCCACCGCCACCGCCCTCTTCGGCTGGTTGAAAGATAAAATGCACTGTTCCAGAAAAATCATTATGCTCTTTCAAATAAATTGCAGCACCAAGTAGCATTGTTGAATGACCATCATGGCCACAAGCATGCATCTTTCCATCATGAACAGATTTGTAACTAAATTCATTAAGTTCTTGAATTGGAAGTGCATCCATGTCAGCTCGAAGTCCAATGACTCCGCCCTGCTTTTGACCATGAATTGTTGCAATAATGCCGGTTACTGCCAATCCTCGATGAATCTCTATATTATGAGACTCAAGTATTGAGGCAATATAGTCGCTGGTCATCTCTTCTTTAAAGCTTAGCTCAGGATGCTTATGAAGGTGGTGACGCCATGTCACCATCTGTTTATGAAGCTTAGAATTTTTTTTGACGAAAGACATTTTAAATTAAGACCTTAAACTCTCATTCGATGGATCAAAAGGCGATTCATCAATCACAACTGACTTGTATTTTTCACCCAATATCTCTATTTCAAGTTCAGTTCCAATAGCTGTAAGATCTTTCCTTACTAGTCCTAGCGCAAGAGACTTACCACAACGCCATCCAAAGCCACCTGATGTTGCCCTCCCGACAACTTCTCCATCCTTATAAATAGCCTCAGAACCTCGTGCGTCAGCATCCTCTACTCCTAATACTTCCAGTGTAACAAAGCCATTACTAGCTCCTCGCTCCTGCCAATCCTTTAAAGCTTCTTTGCCAATAAAATCATTTTCTTTATCAAGCCTTACAAAGCGATCGAGCCCAGACTCATAGGCAGAATACTCAATTGACATCTCTCTAGGAATCAAGCGATAAGACTTTTCAAGGCGCATGCTATCCATTGCTCGAATTCCAAATGGTTTAATATCAAATTCTTCTCCAGCTTCCATTACCTGATCAAATATATAGTTTTGCATTTCGATTGGATGGTGAAGCTCCCAGCCCAACTCGCCAACAAAATTAACTCGAAGAGCTTCAGCAGATGCGTAGCCTACATTTATTGCTTTACCTGTTAACCACTTAAAGTTTTCATTAGATAAGTCAGTATCAGTAAGCTTTTGAAGAACGTCACGAGACCTTGGTCCAGCTAGAACCAAAACACCAGTTTGAGTTGTTACACGCTGAACAGTTATGCTTCCATCTTTTGGAGCAAGCTTATATAGATAATCATGGTCGTGCGTTTCAAAAGCGCCGGCAGAAACTAAATAATAGCTTTGAGGTCCGGTCTTATAAACAGTAAATTCAGCCCTTACACCGCCATTCAAAGATAGCATATGAACGAGGCTTATTCTGCCAATAGTCTGGGGCATCTTATTCGCAAAAATAGACTCCAGCCAATCCTCTGCTCCAGGACCTTTAACGATACATTTTGCAAAAGCAGACATATCCAATAGTCCAACCTTTTCATTGACGTGCTTACATTCATTCCCTACATGCTCAAAGTAGTTAGAACGGCGAAAGGAATTCTTCTCAACAATACGTCCATCATCTAAAGCTTTCGAGTGGTTTTTATTAAGAATAACTTTTGAAGGATCAGCCTGATTTAAATCTTCAGCAGTGAGTGAGTAATCTGCAGTTGGCATAAACCAGTTTGGGCGCTCCCAACCATAAACTGATCCAAATACTGCTCCCAATGCCTTCATTCGATCGTAGCATGGCGCTGTTTTAAGTGGTCTAGCTGCACTTCTCTCTTCGTCAGGGTAGTGCGTAGTAAAAACATTAGCGTATGCCTCCTCATTCTTTTCTTTCAAATACCCACGAGTAGCATATGGACCAAATCGACGCGGATCTACTCCCATCATGTCAACGGTTGGCTCTCCATCAACCATCCACTCTGCGAGTTGCCAGCCAGCACCACCAGCAGCAGTTATTCCAAAACTATGTCCTTCATTTAGCCAGAAATTTTTAAGACCTGGAGCTGGTCCAACAATTGGGTTGCCATCTGGAGTATATGCAATTGCACCATTATAGATTTCCTTAATTCCAACCTCACCAAAAGCCGGAACACGATTTATACAAGCATCAATATGAGGCATTAAGCGGTCCAATTCGCCATTAAATAACTCATACTTACAGTCATCACTTGGTCCATCAACATAACATGCGGGTGCGCCTTTTTCATAGATACCTAAAATCATTCCTCCTGCCTCTTCGCGAAGATAATAAGCTGCGTCAGATTCACGAAGAACAGCCATCTCAGGAAGCCCTTGCTTCTTTCTTTCTTGAATGTCAGGATGTGGCTCAGTGACAAGAAACTGATGTTCTACAGGTATAACAGGTACATCGAGACCGACCATTTCACCTGTCTTTCTTGCAAAACTTCCAGTACAAGACACAATATGCTCACAAGCAATATCACCTTTATCAGTCTTTACGATCCATGTATGATCTTTCTGCTGTTCTAAATCGGTAACTACAGTGTTTTCATAAATTTCAGCACCACG
>CABXIU010000004.1 GCA_902512305.1 uncultured Gammaproteobacteria bacterium | reverse complement strand
GCCACAGGTGATATAAAAACAGGTGGTTTTACCAGCTCCATTGGGTCCTAACAAGCCAACAATTTCACCCCCCTTGACAGAAAACGAGACATCGTTAACTACTATACGTCTTGCATATTTTTTATATAGATTTTTTACTTCAAGCATATTGAAAGGTAATCCTACTTGATTCTGATGATCTAACATTCAATTTCAATGCCTTTATATTGAGAAACTATCTTACCCTAAATGTACTCAATATGCATAGAGCTATATAGCTCTTTAATACCCTCTTTTGTTAAAACCTTTAGTGCACCTTGATTGGTTATTCCATCAACTTTACCCTGAAACTCTTTATCAAACTCCTTTGATCTGATTTTGATTCCTTTAAGCATATCGTATTCATCCCATTGAGACAGAAGATTAGAAAGACCATTCATTTGAAAATCCTCAGACATAAGAAAAATATTATTGATTAATGACGCAGTCAATTTTTGCAAATCTGGCAATCTTTTAACAATTTTAGATAAATCTGTCCATGGTGTATTGATGTCATTATTATCAACCAGCTGATAGTTAACACCAACCCCAAATAATACATATTGTTTCCCCTTGTAAACATTATTTTCCATCAAAATTCCTGCCAACTTTTTATCTCCAAAATAAATATCGTTTGGCCATTTAATTTTTAT
The DNA here is from genome assembly GCA_902512305.1 of uncultured Gammaproteobacteria bacterium. Classification (GTDB taxonomy): domain Bacteria; phylum Pseudomonadota; class Gammaproteobacteria; order PS1; family Pseudothioglobaceae; genus Pseudothioglobus. The sequence continues at coordinate 127,930 of CABXIU010000004.1, read as the reverse complement.
ACCTTTCAACTGACATTCTGCTTCTATAGTTTTAATTATTGCCATTCCAATGACCAAACTAAGTCCATTTACTTTAGTTTCTAGAGCAAAACTTTTTCGAATTGAGAAAATAATACTTCCGTCCTTTTGTGACACCCATCCTCTTCCATGTTGACCTCTGCCCTTTGTTTGCTCTCTAGTAATACACAACTGAGGCTTAGTTGAGTAAGGAGAATTTGCTAGATAACAATTTGTACTATCTAGAGAGTCAAAAAAATGACAATCAAAATCATAATTTAATGACTTCTCTAGAGAAGAAAAATAATCCATATCAATTAGAGACGCTTAAGTAAATTTCAGAATAGTTTGTTAAAATATTAACATTAATTTTACAATAAATACAATTAATGGTTAATTATGAAACTTGCTTTAGGTGTTGAATATTTTGGGAAAAATTTTCATGGCTGGCAAGTTCAAAAATCTGATCTTCGCACTGTACAAAGTGTTGTTGAATCAGCCCTATCAAAGGTAGCAAATCATCCAGTTCGTGTATTTTGCAGCGGTAGGACTGACTCCGGCGTTCATGCTATGGAACAAGTCATTCATTTTGAAACTAATACCATTCGAACAGAAAGAGCTTGGCTTTTTGGTGGCAATGTTAACCTTCCAAGTGATGTTAATTTTAGGTGGGCTAAATTAGTAAGTGACGACTTTCATGCAAGGTTTAGCGCCTTTGCAAGATCATACAAATACAAGATTCATCATAATCCTGTTAGATCCTCACTTAAAGCCGATTATTCTCTATGGGAGCCTAGACCTTTAAATGTGGATGATATGAAAGCAGCTGCAGCATTATTAATTGGAGAGCACGATTTTTCATGCTTTAGAGGAAGCTTATGCCAAGCGAAATCTCCTATTAAAACTATTGAATACATTGATATTAAGTCATTTGAAGATGAATTAATACTTGACATCAAAGCAAATGCCTTTCTGCATCACATGGTGCGCAATATGGTGGGAACTCTTTTAAAAATAGGAAGAGGGGAGAAGAATGTTGAATGGATCTCGTCAGTTTTGGCTAGTAAAGATCGAAAAAAAGCAGGTCCGACTGCAGAACCCCAAGGTTTGTACTTTATTCAAGCTTTCTATGAAGAGATTTAACTAGTTTCTAGCCCATCATTTTCAAAGTCTAAGTCTTCCTCGTCCCCATTTAAATCATCATCTTTATTCTCAAGATCTTCCAACTCTTGCCAAACGAACTTTAAAGCATCTGCTCTTAGCTCAAAGAAACGATCCTCTCCAAAACGTTTTTTAAATCCTGATCTAAATAATTCAGCTTCGAGTCTCTCTGTTCTTGCAAAAAGTATTTCAATACCCGAGTTTGAGCATGTCTCGACCAAGCCTGACAACACCTGCTCACCGCTTGCATCAACCTGAACGATTGAGGCTACATCAACAATTACGTACTTCAATTCAGTATTATTTCTAGCGATCAAATCTAGAAATTTTGTTTCAAAATAAGCGGCGTTAGCAAAGTAAAGGGAACCGCTCCACTTTGCAATCTTGACCGAAGGACTCACTTCAGTTGATTCATCTGCAAATCTTGAGGCAATAATCGAGCCATGCTCAACAGACAATTCAGAAAAGTTGGGCTCCATAGTCCGATATAGAAATAGCCCTAAAGACATAATCACACCAAAAGCAATTCCATTCTCTAAGTGAGGTGCAAAAGTGAGAGTCATTATGAAAGTCAGTAAGCCAACAAGGCCATCATGCTTCTCAACCTTCCATGCATGTCTCAAGGGTGAAAAATGAATCAAATTGACGACTGACATTAAAATAATTGCGGCTAAGGTCGCTTGCGGAAGATGAAAGAGCAATGGTGTCAACCAGATGATCGTTAATCCTACAATAATGGCTGTAACTACAGATGAAAATCCAGTCACTGCTCCTGAAGTCAAATTAACTGCCGAACGAGAAAAAGAACCTGAAACGGCATAGCCTTGAAAGAAGCTTGAAGTCACATTGGACAATCCCTGACCGATTAACTCTTGGTTGACATCTAAACGCTGTTTAGTTGTTGCGGCCATTGATTTAGCAACTGAGATAGCTTCCATAAATCCAATTAATGATATTGTAATAGCGTAAATAAACAAAGTGCCAACAGCATTAAAATCAAAACTTGGCAATTTAAAACTAAACAAACCATCAATATTAATTGAATTGACTATTGATCCTCCCATTGCTTGATAATCAATCAAGAATGATGCAGCTGTTGAAAGAACTGCAACTGACAAGATAGCAGGCAATCTAGGAAAAAAACGCTGAAAAATGATAATTCCTAGTACGCCAGATATAGCCATAACCAAGGTTGGCAGATGGGTATTTGAGGCAGCTGCCTGAAAAAGTCTTGCTAATGTCTCATAACTTTGATCTGCATTACAAATAGTATGAAGTCCATTGACATCAACATTTTCAATTCGTTCAATGATTGTTAATGGTTGGCATGCAGTTTCCCAATCAGAGTCGTTTGAGTTAATAACTCTAATTCCAAATACTTTAGGGAGCTGAGAGGCTCCAATAATAATTGCTGCTGCATTTGTAAAACCAGTTACCACAGGAAGAGATAAGAAGTTAATTACAAAACCTAATCGAAGAATACCTAGAGAAAATTGAAATATCCCAACAATTAAAGCTAGCAAAGCAGCATAAACAGCATAACTCGATGGATCAGTTACTATTTCACCAAGTGCTGCCGCTGTTAACAATGAAACTACGGCAACTGGCCCTGTTGAGAGTTGTCTTGATGATCCCATCATAGCACCAATCAATACAGGCAGAAACGAAGCATAAAGGCCGTATTGAGGCCCTAGTCCGGCTAGTTGCGCATAGGCCATTGACTGAGGAATTAAAACGAATGCAACAGTTGCACCTGCCACAATATCGGCTTTGATGGTTTTTGGTTTACTAAGGTCTTTAATCCATAACAAAAACGGAAATAGTCTTGTTATCCAAATCATGAAGTATGTTTCTGAAGTTAAGTTCTAGTTCACCAACAAGTGTACCTAACTAGAACAGTTAAACTTAGATTTTTTTAATTTCTGCTTAAAAATCTTTGTCCCAGTCAACCAAAATTTCTTTATTGTTAGAATCAATAGAAATTAAAAATGGTTCAATATAGGGAATCCAGTGTTCTTTTATCCCTTTTACTACTAATACATTATTTGCACCTGTTTCAACAAAGTAATCGACCATTCCAAGCTTTTCTTGATCTTTATTTATTACATCAAATCCAATGAGCTCGTACCAATAATATTCACTCTCTTTCAGTTCAGGCAATTGTTCTTTGTCTATATAAACATCTTTACCAATGAATTTTTGAGAGTCCTCGCGACTATCTATTCCTTCAATATGAGCAACAATCGTTTTGGACTGTTCGCGTCCGTTTGTGATATCAATTGTATGGAAACCCCCATCAACTTTAATTGACCAGGGTGAATAATTAAGAATGTTAGACCTAGGTTCAGTAAATGAGAATACCTTTACCCAGCCTTGTAAACCAAAAAAGCCATTAATCTTTCCGACTAATAGCTTTTTATCGTTTGAATGAGGTGTTGTTGACACCGAATTATTTTTCTTCAGGCTCGTCCGCTGGCTTGTCCTCTACTGGAGCTTCGGCTGCGGCTTCTTCGGCTGGAGCTTCGGCTGCGGCTTCTTCGGCTGGAGCTTCGGCTACGGCTTCTTCGGCTGGAGCTTCGGCTACGGCTTCTTCGGCTGCGGCTGCTGCTGCTTCTTTGGCTTCTTTAGCTTCTAAGTCTGCCTTTGCTTTTTCTTCTGCTGCAATCTTTTTGGCCTTTTCATCGGCCTTTACTGCTTGCTTTGCTAATTGTTTTTCACGAATAGAAGGGTCTCTATATTCTTTCACAAGTTGCTTAACACGATCTGAAATCTGTGCTCCTTGTGAAATCCAATGTGACAGTCTGTCTTCTTCAAGTTGAAGCCTGACTTCTTGTCCGCGAGCGACAGGATTAAAATATCCAATACGCTCTATGTAACCACTGTCTCTTCTCTTTCTAGAGTCTGTTGCTACAATCGAATAAAAAGGGTTTTTCTTGGCTCCACCTCGGGCTAGTCTAATCTTAACCATGGGTTTTTTGCTCCTTTTAGATTGTTAAATTATTAAGGCGGGAAATTATATCAGTTTTAGATGTCGCGTGCTAATTTAATCGCATATCCAATATAGTTCATTGGTGTTAATTTATAAAGCCCTTCTTTAGCTTCAGAGGGTATATCTAATGAAGTAATAAATTCATTTAGAATTTTGGCGTCAATTGCCTTCCCCCTTGTAAGTTCTTTAAGCTTTTCATAGGGGTTTTCAACACCATAACGTCTCATAACAGTTTGAATTGGTTCAGCTAAAACTTCCCAAGCATCATTTAAATCATTATCTATCTTAGATTGATTCACTTCTAGCTTTAAAACTCCCTTAATTACAGAAGCGTACGATATTAAGGAATATGAGCAGCCAACACCTAAATTCCTTAAGACCGTTGAATCAGTTAAATCTCTTTGCCATCTTGAAATTGGAAGTTTATTCGCAAAATGATCGCCTATCGCTATAGCTAAACCCAAATTTCCTTCGGCATTTTCAAAGTCAATGGGATTAACCTTATGAGGCATAGTTGATGAGCCAACCTCTCCTTCAATAGTTTTTTGTTTGAAATAACCGAGAGAGATATAGCCCCATATATCACGACAAAAATCAATCATAATCGTATTAAATCGATTTAATGCATGAAAATATTCTGCAATATAGTCGTGTGTTTCTATTTGTGAACTATATTGGGAATAATTTATTCCTAGACTTTCAATAAAATTCTGTGAAACTTCTTGCCAATCAATTTTTGGATAAGCGCTTAAATGAGCATTAAAATTACCAACAGCTCCATTGAATTTACCCATTATTTGTACACCTTCTAGTTGCTCAATTTGACGCTTCAAACGAAAAGCAAAATTAGCCATTTCTTTACCTAAAGTAGTTGGTGAAGCGGTTTGACCATGTGTTCTAGAAAGCATTGCAACATCTGCGTTATCTTTTGCTAGAGTTTTAATTTGATCAAGAATTTTTCTCATTGCTTTTAAAAGAATTTTTCTACCATCTTCAAGCATTAAAGCATGAGATAAATTATTAATATCTTCAGAAGTGCATGCGAAATGAACAAATTCACTAATATTTTGGAGTTCAGATGATAATGAAATCTTATCCTTAATATAATATTCAACAGCCTTGACATCATGATTGGTTGTTTTCTCAATTGCTTTGATCGATTTTGCATCATCAAGGGAAAAATTATCAGCAAGTGCAGACAGAAGTTTATGGGATTTTTTATTGAATACAGGAACTTCAGAAATTTCAGAATTCTTTGACATTGCCTTTAGCCATCGAACCTCAACTAAAACTCTATATTTAATCAATCCAAATTCACTAAAAATATCCTGAAGACTATTTGTCTTTGATTGATAACGACCATCTATAGGAGAAATTGATTTAAGTGCATCAAATGTCGTTTCATTTTCTTGCTCTGATACCAGCCAGGAAAGAGAGACTCCAAGATATTTTGCTAATGATTCTAATTGATCAAATGTTGGTTTAGATCTGCCTGTGAAATAATGACCAACAGCTCCGCGACTCTTTTTTCCCATTACTGGAGCTAGGTCACTTTGAGTCAATTTCTTTTCGCGCATGATACTTTTCGTGCGCAATATCCAGTTTGTCATTTGAATAATTCAGATAATTATTGTATCATTTATTCCTAAATTAGACTATTAAAGTCAATTTTAAGAATATTATACGTGATTAATTAATAAAAAAGATATAATTTGTAGCAATTAGTATAAAAGAATAAAATGAGAATTCAAATCATAATATGAATGATTAAATGAATAATTTTAATCAATTACATTAAAAACGATAAAATTATACTCTTAGTTTAAAATAAGCAATAAGCAGTTAATATCAATGAAAGGAACATATTTAAAACATCTCAACGAGAGAGAGAAAAACAATTTACCTCCGCTAGCACTTAATGCTAAACAAACTAAATCTGTTGTTGAAAGCCTTATTGATGGGGGTGATGACGATTTTTATCTTGAACTACTAACGCATAGAGTCCCACCAGGCGTTGATGAGGCTGCATATGTTAAAGCTAGTTTCCTAACTAGTATTGCTAAAGGTGATGAGGCTTGTGAAGCCATCTCCAAAAAACACGCCACTTTCTTATTAGGAACAATGCTTGGTGGATATAGTATTGCATCTTTAATCGACCTTCTTGATGACAAAGAAACTGCTGAAGCGGCTTGTGAAGCACTATCTCATACAATACTTATTTATGAGGCTTATCAAAGCATTGTAGATAAATCAGTAAATAATGACTACGCAAAAAAAATTGTTGGCTCTTGGGCTGATGCCGAATGGTTCACCTCGAAAGATCCCTTGCCAGAAAGCATTCAAGTGACTGTTTTTCGTGTCGATGGTGAAACCAATACAGACGATCTTTCTCCAGCTACCGAAGCTTGGTCACGCCCCGACATTCCTCTTCATGCAAAGGCAATGCTTATCAAAAAAATGGACAAGCCCCTTGAAAAAATTGCCGAACTCAAACAAAAAGGCCTTCCTTTGGCTTATGTTGGAGATGTTGTAGGTACCGGATCTTCAAGAAAATCAGCTATCAACTCAGTTTTATGGCATATGGGAGAATCAATAGACTATATCCCAAATAAAAATAGTGGAGGAATAGTTCTTGGTGGAAAAATTGCACCAATATTTTTCAATACGGCTGAAGATTCTGGAGCGCTTCCAATTCAGTGCGACGTTTCAGGACTTAAGATGGGTGATGAAATTACAATACACCCTTTCGATGGAGTCATCAAAGATTCATCTGGAAAGGTTGTTTCTAAGTTTGATCTAGCTCCAAGCACAATGCCTGACGAAGTTCGTGCAGGAGGAAGAATTCCGCTCATTATAGGCAGAGGTCTCACTGACAAAACAAGAGCTGATCTTGGTCTAAAGGTTAGTGATGTTTTCCTTCGTCCTGTTGATCCTAAGAATAGCTCATTAGGATTTACACTAGCTCAAAAAATTGTTGGTAAAGCCTGTGGGGTTAAAGGCATTAGGCCTGGAACTTATTGTGAACCTCGTATGAGTACTGTTGGTTCTCAAGATACAACAGGAGCAATGACTCGTGACGAGCTAAAAGAGTTGGCTTGCTTAGGATTTTCTGCAGACCTAGTCATGCAGAGTTTTTGTCATACAGCTGCTTATCCAAAACCGATTGATCTTGAATTGCAACACACACTTCCAGACTTCATGCATTCTCGAGGTGGTGTATCACTCAAACCAGGAGACGGCATTATTCACTCTTGGTTAAATCGTATGTTGTTACCTGATGCCGTTGGAACTGGTGGAGATTCTCATACTCGCTTTCCAATAGGAATCAGTTTTCCTGCTGGTTCTGGTCTAGTTGCATTTGGCGCATCCATTGGCGTTTTACCATTAGACATGCCTGAATCAGTACTAGTTAGATTTAAAGGTGAAATGCAACCTGGCATCACACTAAGAGATCTTGTCAACGCAATTCCTTATGTTGCTATCCAAAAAGGATTGCTAACTGTCGATAAATCTAATAAAAAAAATGTATTTTCTGGTCGAGTTCTAGAAATTGAAGGCCTTGGAGATCTGAAAGTTGAGCAAGCCTTCGAGCTTGCTGATGCAACAGCAGAAAGGTCAGCTAATGGATGCACCGTCAAGCTTAATAAAGAGCCAATTAAAGAATATCTAAACTCTAATATTACACTTCTAGGCTCTATGATTGACTCTGGCTATGATGACAAAAAAACCATTGCAAAGAGAATACAGGACATGAAAAAGTGGCTTGCAAACCCCGAACTTCTTGAAGCTGATGAAGACTGTGAGTATGCAGAAGTTATTGAAATAAATCTTAATGAAATTAAAGAACCAATATTGGCGTGCCCTAATGATCCAGATGATGTCAGGCTCCTTTCATCGGTTGCTAAAACATCTATCGATGAGGTCTTCATTGGGTCTTGTATGACAAATATTGGACACTTTAGAGCCGCAGCTCAGCTACTCAAAGACAAGACTGAACTTAATACTGTTTTATGGATAGTTCCTCCTACAAGAATGGATGAAAAGCAATTAAGAGCTGAAGGAATTTATGACACGTTTGAGCGCCTTACAGAGAGAACTGAGGTTCCCGGGTGTTCTTTGTGCATGGGAAACCAAGCTAGGGTTGAAGAAGGCGCCTCAGTCGTTTCAACATCTACAAGAAATTTTCCAAATCGACTGGGTGATAACAGTAATGTCTTTTTGGCATCTGCTGAAGTAGCGGCAATCTCTGCAAAGTTAGGCTATATTCCTACCCCTGAAGAGTACCTATCCTTAATGAAAGATATTGAACCTTTATCCGGTGAAATTTATCAATATCTTAACTTTAATCAAATCGCAGATTACCAAGAATCTTCTTCAAATGTTCCCCTTGAAGTAATCCTCGAAAGTTAACAAATGAACATTAAAAAAGCCGCATAAAGCGGCTTTTTTTATTCTATCAAAAGAATTACTTAATCTTAGCTTCTTTATACATCACGTGTTTTCTAACAACGGGATCGAATTTTTTTACCTCGACTTTATCTGGGTGAATTCTTTTATTTTTAGTTGTTGTATAGTAGTGTCCAGTGTCAGCTGAAGAAACTAATTTGATTTTTTCTCTCATATACTACCCCTTATACCTTTTCACCGCGACCACGGATCTCTTCTAATACCACGTCAATACCCTTTTTATCAATCACCCTAAGGCCTCTTGCAGATAATTTTAACTTAACAAAACGATTTTCATTCTCCACCCAAAAACGATGAGTATGAAGGTTAGGATAAAAACGACGACGCGTTTTATTGTTAGCATGGGAAACATTATTTCCACTTACAGGTCTCTTACCAGTTACTTGGCATACTTTTGACATAACGACTACCAAATGAAATTTTTAAAAAGGGTGAATTATACGCAAAAAACTGCGGTTTTTTTAGATAAATTTCATTTACTTTATTGATAAAAACTGTATCATACCAATCTTTTGGAGGGATGGCAGAGCGGTTGAATGCACTGGTCTTGAAAACCAGCAAGGGCTAATACCCTTCCAGGGTTCGAATCCCTGTCCCTCCACCATCAAACCCCTCCACTTCAAATCAAACAATATTTGGACTTTAGTCCCTTATGGTTTTATAATTAATCTCAAACTGTGATTCAACGACTGTATGAAAGAACGCTTTCTATTCCTACTACTAGCTATTGGCCTAACTAATCTCTCTTCTGCCGATTATCTTGATGACTGGCCTGATGATGCACTTTGTGGTTGGATGGAAAATCCATTACCTCCTTCTTATATAATTGATGAAGTAAAAACAAGAGATATAAGTTGTTCTGGCGGTATTGTGATTAATCCTCCGCCTGAAGAAAGCTTACCAGAACCAATAAATCCAAAAAAAATTGAAGAGATGTGGCTTGAAAAATATGGATTAATAGCTAATGAGTTAGAACTAATCGTTAAAGCAAATGGTTCGTCTATGGTAGCGATTTATGACGTTGATGGTAAACTTCTAAACAGAACCGAATTAATACTGGAATTAATTGCTATTAATCCATATTTTGAGCCACTACCAGCAATGCCACCAAAAAATGAAGAGGTTCCAGTGCCATTACCTCCTGACCCTAATCCACCGCCTATACCCGATCCAACTGAGCATAAAGATTATAGACCTGGCTGGAAAATTCAAGAAGGTTCTAATTTCTGGGTTATTGACGAAACTGACCCTTACTGGCAAACCGAATCAGGAAGTGAACAAAAAGAAAAAATAAAACGACTAGGAGGTGCTTATGCGAAAGAAAATCCAGGCGTTGATGCACCTATTCCCTCATACTATGCTACAGATGGTTGTAGTGAAGGAAAACAAGAACCTGGTGCATCCTGTAATCGTTAACCCTCGCACATAAGGCAGGATTTGGACTTAAGTTCTATATGGATATTTCAAGCGTTAGCAATAAACCAAAGTATAGTTTTTTAGCTAAATTGATGCATTGGGGTTTTGTGCTTATATTTATTTATGGCTTAATCAAGCAAATAGATAACATTAATCAATTAGAAGACAATAGTCTATTAAAGTTCGAAGTATTGTTTGCTTTAACATTTTTGTCATTGCTTACTATTCGTTATTTTTATATGAGAAAAACACAACAATCTTCACTCCCAGAGTACACGCCTAAATCACAAAAATTTGCAGCTAAAGTGGTTCATTCTGGAATGTACATATGTCTTGCAGCTATTCCCTTCTCTGGATTAATTATTGCCTTGTTATTTTGGCTGGGCTTAAAAGATGGGATTTTAATCAACGTAGTAATTGACGCTCATGAATTATCAGCGTCACTTCTCTACTGGCTTATAGGTATCCATTTTTTAGCAGCAATTTATCACCGATTAAAAAAAGATGGGGTCTGGGCTTCAATGGTGCCATTATGGAAAGAAAACAATTCAGATTGAACTTTCAAACAATAAACACTTGCATTTATTAATGATAATCATTTACAGAAAATAAATACATATATTCTTCAATATACACAATATATCAGAAGAATGTTTAATTTTAATTAATTTTATAATACTATATAAGAAGAATATGTATTTATAATTCAGTATTATAAATAGACATTAAGCTAATGCAAACGGAGACTGATCGAAACTAATATTGGAAACTTGAAGAGCTTTTGCCGATGTTGATTTATTAAGTATATCTTTAGCACAAGAAATGCAACTGCCGCATGAATCTCCAACCTGAAGTTCTTGCTTTAAATCTTCAAGAGAATTAGAACCTTGATTAATAGCTTCTTGTATTTCTCTTTCAGTAACTGCATTGCAAATACATACGTACATAATGAAAATATCTTAATAAACGCGAATGATTATCATTATAGGTATTTAAATAAAATCTGTCAATAATAAAGGCATAGAAATGAAAATTAAAAACTCTATCAATAAAACTCTTAATCAAGTTCTAAAAGCTTCACTGACCATGATTAATCAATACTTTTTGCATGCCAGAATGCTTAATGATTGGGGGTTCAATGATCTTGGAGAAAAAAATTATAAGTATTCTATTCAGACAATGAAGGATGCAGATTCTTTAATTCAGAGAATATTGTTTTTAGAAGGCTTGCCTAATCTTCAAGACTTGGGAAATCTCAGGATTGGAGAAAATGTTGTTGAAATTCTTCAAAGCAACCTATCAATGGAAGAAGCTTTTCGTAGTGTTCTTCAGAATGGAATTGCAGAATCTGAAACTGAAAAAGACTATATAACTCGTGACCATCTAAAAGAATGTCTTGAGGATTGTGAAGAACGTATTGACTTCTTTGAAACACAAATCGAACTTGATATCAAACTTGGATCGGAAAACTATCATCAATCAATTATTTAATATGGAGGTAATTTATGAAGGGAAGTGCTAAAGTTATCAAGAAACTTCAATACTTACTTAAAGGCGAATTAGCTGCGCGCGATCAATATTTTGCTCACTCTAGAATTTATGATGATTGGGGCTTAACGAAACTACATGAAAGACTTAATCATGAAATGGAAGAAGAAACAGGTCATGCAGATCAAATTATTAAGCGCTTACTATTTCTAGAAGTAACCCCTGATTTATCTATTCAAGACGAAATAAACATAGGTTCAGATGTTGTATCATGCTTAGAAAATGATTTAGCACTTGAATACAAAGTCGTTAAGGATCTCAAAGAAGCGATAAAGCTTTGTGAAGAAGAACAAGATTTTATTACAAGAGCTATCTTAAGAGATCAACTTAAAGACACAGAAGAAGATCATGCATATTGGCTCGAAATACAACTCGGATTAATTAAAAAAATTGGTATTGAAAACTATACTCAATCACAGATGTAGTTTTTTCTAACTAAATGAGCTCTAACAAAATCTAGATTCCCTGCATCTCTCAAAAATTTAACAAAACTTGAGCTTCTATTTATATCAGTTTGAAGTTGATATAATCATGGCATGAAAAAACGACTGCTAGTCTCATTTCTGGCTCTATTCATTACTTTAACACTTAGTTCAAATATTTTTGCGACTGAAGAAAATCTTAGCTTTCCATTTAATGCTGATAGTGGTAAATACTGGCAATATGTTAGTGATCGAGTAATGGGTGGAGTTTCCGATGGCCAGGTTGATCTTGAGAAAGAAGGAGAAATGTATTATGCAAGACTCACTGGGAATGTTAGTACTTCAAACAATGGTGGTTTCATTCAGTTGCGTGCTGGAGTATCATTTGCAAACTCTGAAAAGAATGGCAATAATCTCCAAGGCGTTCGTCTCAATGTAAGAGGCAATGGTGAGACTTACTATATTCATATCCGAACTAATGAGAATTGGTCTCCATCTGACTATTATTCGGCTACATTTAAAGCTGATTCAGAGTGGCAAATTATCGATCTACCTTTCAATAAATTCGAACGTAAGTGGTCAACCAATTCCACTTTGGATGCTAAAAATATTAGAAGCTTTGGGATTGTTGCCTACGGTAAAGATTATGTTTCTGATGTTTCAGTCTCAACCATAGAGTTTTACTATTAGGAAGTCAAATGAAAACAAGAACAAAGGTTGTAGTTATTGGTGGAGGAATTGCAGGCTGCTCAACCTTGTATCATCTGACTCAAGAGGGCTGGTCTGACGTTGTACTTCTTGAGCGTAATGATCTAACCAGCGGTACTACTTGGCACTCTGCTGCCCAGGTAACGAATTTTGGAATGAACCAAACAATGGTTGGTTTAAAAACACACTCCATTAATCTATACAAGGAATTGGCTGATGACCCGAATCATCCAATCAACTACAATCATGGTGATGGGGGAATCAGGCTTGCAAATACAAAAGAGCAAATACAGGGATACCGCCATTTCGCTTCAATGGCTCGAGGCATGGATGTTGATTTTGAAGTCATTGATGCTAAGGAATGTCAAAGACGGCATCCATTAATTTCAACTGATAATTTAATTGGTGGATTATGGGATCCGCTTGATGGAGATATAGACCCATATCAGTTGTGTCACTCCTTATGTCGAAGGGCTAGGCAAGCTGGAGCTGAGGTCTACACAAACACTCCTGTAATCGCTCTAGAACAATACCAAGATGGCACCTGGAAAGTAACTACAGAAAGTGGTGATATTGATTGCGATGTTATCGTTAACGCCTGCGGATACAGGGTCAATGAAGTGGGTGCAATGATGGGCGTTCACCACCCTGTAGCTTCAATGGAACATCAGTATTTTCTGACAGAAGATATTCAAGAAATTATCGATGCAGGCCACCGAATGCCTCTTTTAAGATGCCCAATATCTGATTATTATTGTCGACAAGATAAGGATGGACTTCTTCTTGGATTTTACGAGCAAAATTGCAAACCATGGGGAATGGATGGAATTGATCCAAACTTTGTAAATGCCCTTTGTCCAGATGATTTAGAAAGAGTTACCGATGTTTTAGATGGTGCATTTGCTCGAATGCCAGTCTTAATGAATGCTGGAATAAGAAGCATAATTAATGGCCCAATTACTTACACAATCGATGGGGTGCCACTGGTTGGGAAAATACCTGGAAAAGAAAATGCCTTTTGCATCATTGGATTAAGAGCAGGCCTTGGTGAAGGTGGCGGACATGGCTGGTTACTCGCTCAACAGATTGTTCATGGTGAAGCATGCTATGACACATGGTGTCTTGACCCGCGAAGATTTACTGCACACGCTAATGTAGAAATGACCTCTCTAAAAGCCATTGAAGATTATCAAAACGAATTTCGTTTTCACTTTCCACACGAACATCGTCCGGCTGCTCGCCCTGCCAAAACTACTCCTCTAACACCAGTCATGGCAAATAAAAATGCTGAATTTACTGTGATTAATGGATGGGAGCGTGTTGAATATATTAAGCCCTCAAAAGACTTCCACCCTTCTCTCTCGTTTCACTTTGATGAGGCATTTGATGTTGTGGCAAACGAAGTAAAAAATGTCCAAAATAATGTAGGGCTTACTGAAGTGAATGGCTTTAATCGATTTGAAATTACTGGCTCAGATGCCAACAGTTTTGTTGACCGAATGTTTTGTGGCAACATTACCCAGAAGTCAGGTCGAGTTGGCTTAGGTTACCTTCTGAATGACTTCGGAATGATAAAAAGTGAAGCCACTATATCCAATATTCCAGCTTCAGACCGTGGCCCAAAAAGAATGTGGTATGGTTCCGCTGCCGCCTCTGAGTTTCACGATATGGATTGGCTAAATCAGAACTTAAAAGATGATGAAGATGTTGCAATCAAAAGCCTAACAAATGACCAAACAATACTTCTTTTAGCTGGACCAAAAGCGAGAGAAGTCCTCTCCAAATGTAGTCGCGAAGATTGGAGCAAGGAGTCATTTCCATGGCTCAGCGTAAGAGAATGTTTCATTGGCTTTTCTCCGGCCACCATAATGTCAGTTAGTTTCTCTGGTGAGCTCGCTTATGAAGTGCATGTACCCAATGAATCTCTATATGCTGCATACTTAGAACTCACTGAAGCAGGAGAAGAGTTTGGAATGAAGCTCTTTGGGTCTAGAGCTGTAGAGTCCATGAGAATGGAAAAAGGGTTTTTGGGATGGAAGTCAGATTTAATAACTGAGTTTGATCCTTTTGAAACCGGCCTTGACCGCTTTGTGAATCTAAAGAAAGATAACTTTATTGGTAAAGAGGCATTAAAAAATCGAATTAAAAAAAGCCCAAATCAAAAACTTGTCTGTCTAAAAGTAGCTTGCAAACATGCCCCTGCATACGGCGGAGCCTCGCTTATGGAGGATGGAAGTGTAATTGGCACAATAACATCTGGCGAATGGGGACACAGAGTTAATTTAAACCTTGCATATGCATTTGTAAATCCTGAAAAATCAAAAATAGGAACTCAGCTGAATTTGGATTTATTAGGGGAATTGATCTCTGCAGAAGTTATCCCATTTAGCCCTTACGATGAAAGCTATAGTAGAATATTAGTATAACGTATGAGTCAAAGATGGCTATGAATCAATATAGTAAATTAATAAAAAGAGCTCAGAATGGAGAATGTATCCTAATAGATGGCGCTACTGGAACCGAAGTAGAACGAAGAGGCGTTCCACAACTCGATAATGCTTGGAATGGAGGAGGCGCATTAAGCCATCCAGAAATTGTCAAGCAAATTCATAAAGACTACATTGATTTGGGAGCCGAAATTGTCATCAGTAATACTTTTGCTACCACCAAACATGCACTCACTGACGCAAAACAAGAAAATAACTTTGAAGCTTTGAATAGGAGGGGTGTTGAGCTTGTCATTCAGGCAAAAGAGGAGTTAAAAAATGATAAAGTTCTTGTTGCTGGAGGAATCTCATATTGGACATGGACCGGTAATAAACCCTCACTAGAAGAGCTAAAGCTATCTGTGACTGAACAAGCGCAAATCATGAGAGATGCCGGAGCAGACTTTATTATGCTCGAAATGATGATTGACATCGAACAAATGGTTACAACTATTGAAGCTGCTCAATCTTCAGGACTCCCTCTTTGGATTGGACTAACGTGTGAACCTAACGCATCAAATCAGATGTGTTTGCGAGATGGGGAAAAGCTTGAAAATGTTATAGATGTAATTAAATCTTATAATCCAGATGTAATTAATATTATGCATACCGAGGTTGAGTTCGTTGACCGATGTTTAGAAATTCTTCAAAGTCAATGGAAGGGTTTGACTGGGGTTTATGCTCATTCAGGTAAATCAGTGAATGGAGAATGGACTTTTAATAATGTCATTTCAGCTCAAGAATACTGTGAATATTCTGCAAAATGGAAATATCAAGGTGTAAGCTTCATTGGTGGTTGCTGTGGAGTTCATACTGAACATATTGACTTAATGAACAAAAAACTATTTAGCTAGTCTACTTTGATAGGCAATTCAGACAATAACTCTATAACATGGCTGTAGCCATCTGCCCCAAGGCCAGCTACAACAGAATCAACCGCCGAAGAAATAAAAGAAACATGGCGAAATGACTCACGTAAATGTGGATTTGAAATGTGTAACTCGACTTTATATCCTGAATATGACTTTAATGCATCATGAATCGCAATTGATGTGTGGGTATAGGCAGCAGCATTTATAACAATTGCATCTACTTTTTGAATGATTGCATCTTGAATCCATTCAACAATCTCACCTTCATAATTAGACTGCATAAATTTAACAACATGGCCATCTTTTGATGCCTTTTCTTGGCAATCTTTAGCAATACCTTCTATAGTTTCCTTGCCATAAATTTCAGGCTCACGAGCACCCAAAAGGTTTATGTTTGGACCATTTATTACGTATATATTCATTTACTTATTACTTAGTTTTTTGTTAATTGACTGAATAGCCAGTACATAACCATACTGACCAAGCCCGCTGACAAAGCCTACGCCGCCACTTTCAACTCCCCGCAAAGGCCTACTAATATCCGGCTTAAAGATATTTTCTATACGAACTTCAATAACTGGCTTACTTTGATTAGTAATTTTATTTATTGCTGTGCTAAAAGCTTCATAATCTATAAATGATGATTCTGCAAATCCAGCTGGATTAATTATGAAAGCATCAAAATTATTAATATCATTAATTAAACCACTCAATAACTCAGATTCATCATCATTTTGGCGAAAATCGACCTCCAGACCAAATCCTTCACAAGTCTTGATGCATTTTTGCTTTACATCAGCTAAAGATAGACCATCATGAACTGTCTCATTAAGCTCACTTAGATCGGATAATCCAGGTCCATTAATTATTAATAATTTACCATTACTCATTTATTGATTAAGTCCATTATTTTCTATAATTATTAAATATTGCTTACATTAAGCACTATATAACACTCTGGCATATTATATATACCTCAAGGTTTGTTGTATATGGACTTAATCTTACTCTTTTAGATGAGTCTAATTGATAACTAAATTGAAAAATTAGCCTTTTACTAGAGAGTCAATTAATGGGCGATAGTAAGAAAATGGCGGGTGGTTTTTTTCTGGGTCTTTCCCTTCTTCATCCCAATATCTTAAATTTATGCAGTGATCTAAATAATCATTTTTTTCAAATTCTTCTATTTCTTTGTCATTCATGGGTCCGCCCTGAAGGTTGAGAGTGTGAACCGATGCAGCAGAAAGACGCTCAAAATAATCTGATTTAACTGCACATAAATAACGTTTTGCTGCAACATGCTGACGAATCGGTTCTACGACAGAAGCTGAGAAATATTCCTCAAGAAAATTAGCGCCAGCCTCTTCATGATAATTGTTAACACCCTTTGCCAATGATGTTTCAGGAATTTCATTTTTATAATGACCTATATCATGAAGAAGGGCTGCCACTATTTGACTGTTATCTGCACCCGCTTCTTCAGCGCATTGAGCAGTTTGAAGCATATGCTGTGCCATCGTGACCTGCTCACCTAAGTATGATTCAGCCCCTCTTCGAAGAAAAATGTCTTCAATAAGATCTACAATATTTTTCGAAGTGATCTTAGTCATTATTTTTGTTTTCTAAAGTGTTGAGTAAACTATAGAGTCCATCAAGGTCCATATAGGCGCCCTGCAGATGACGCTTTCCAGTTTGAGAAAATTCAGTTCTTGCATGCATAACTCGAGTATTATCAAAGAGCATTAAATCGCCCTCTGAGAGCTTAAATTGAACTTTTAATTCGTCTCTCTCAATGATCTCACTCCAGTGACGATAGGCTTTATAAAAAGCCCTCATTTTATCTTTTGGTAAATTAATCGTATCGATTGAACGATTGTTATATCTAACTTTAATAATTTCATTTTTATCATTTAACTCAATCATCGGGACCCTTGAACGAAGGTCAGTATTATCATCAGAGAAACGAAAATTAATCCAATTGTTTGTTAATATTGGGAAGTTTTCACTACTTTCTTCTCGAAGAATTGAGGCAGCTTTAAATCCATCGACCAAGATTGAATCTCCACCTTTAGTTGAGCTTTCAAGGCAATGCAACAACTGGACAGTTGGAACAGGATCTCGATAAGGATTGTCGGTATGAGAACCAAGACCAAGATTAGTATAAGCAAGATTATTTGGCTTAACTTCAGTTCTTACTTCAAACAAAGCCCCGTAGTTTGTCTCCCGAGTGTATCCCATTTCACTGGTCACTTTTAATACTTGACCTTTAACTGTCGGGACACCTGTTAAAACAAAGAAACCTATATCCCTCAAGGAACAAAGCGCTTTTAATTTTGTATCATCCTTGGTCATTGAATCATAGTCAATTAGTGGCAATCCATTCTCAAAACTATTTTTTTGCCAGAGCTTTTTTATCTTTTCGCTCCTATCTTCGAAGTGGTTGTTTAAATCATAGCAATTAAAACGAAGCCATTCTTGTGAAAAGACTGACAAGTGATTTTCAGGTTGAAACAGCACACAGACATTTCCCTGGTCATCCTTGTAAGCTTTTTCAATAGATATACTAGAGGGTAAATCTTTAACGCTGAATAGTCTTTGCCCATTATCTAAGTTTCTTGATTCAGGCATTTGGCAGTGGTCTCTTAGCCAGTAGCTATAGAGTAAACTTTTTTTTCCGTCCTTCCAGTCGATAACCAACTCGTCATCAACTATAGAAATTTTATTGATTAAATCGATTATATCCCCTTCATAAATAAAGCCTTAACAGTTCAAAATAACTCTACATTGCCGTATTTTTACTTTTGGATTGCTGCCCAAAAAATGAAACCTCTTTAGGGTACTCTGGCAACTCAACACTATAACTTGTGCACCTAACCGTTCCAGTTTCTTTCCCCCTGACAACCATTCCAACGAGATCGCTAGGGAGGTGGTTTGGTGATAGAGCAACTGCATCCTCAGCTTTATAGGTTATTATGAATAGAGATCTCGGCATTGAAGAGCGGTTTGATGCTGAACCATGCAACAATTTTGAATGCATAAGACAAGCCGAGCCCGCCTTTCCAGTGCAGCTTACAGCCTTATCCTTGTTTGATTCCATAACCTTTTCATCAACTGCCCCTGTGAAAACACCGTTTTGCCAATGAGAGTGGAGCGGTCCGTTATGTGTGCCAGGGACAACCTCCAATGGTCCATTGTCTAAAGTCACGTCATCCAAAAAATACAGGACAGTCATAATATCCTCATTTGAATGTGGTTCAAAAGGAAAGTCTTGGTGGAACTTTACTTCAGTTCCAGCGCCAGGCAACTTGAGATTTATTTTGTTGCCCAAGTGAGTGATATTTGGACCAAAGATCTCAACAACCAGATCCAGTGCGTTATTATCTTTTACAACATCAAGGCATACATCAGAAATCTCTGCCGGAGAAGTGATCCTTCTAACCGCAGGTGTTTCAGGGGAGTGTGTTGTTGGCTCGAGATCAAATCGAGGTCTGCCGTCCATGATTCTGCCAAAAGGCTCTTTATGTTTTTTGCTCTCATCAACCCACTTGGCCAGCTCAGAGTTAAGTGATGCCAGTTGTTCGCTAGTAATGGCATTTTCAAAAAAGAGATAGCCATCCCTATGAAACTGGTCAATCAAACCTTTATTGTCTTGCATATGAAGCCTCCAAAACGCATTATGAACCAAACTCAAGAAAAAATAAAGAAAAATTTAATGGTTGATTAGAAAGAATATAAAATTATCGCTATGGAGATGCTATTTGAAAATTTAAACTTTATGCATTGGCTAGTTCTAGGGCTTTCGCTTATCATCCTTGAGCTTTTTTTGTGGACAGTCTTTCTGCTCTGGATTGGGACATCAGCCATTACTGTCAGTATCTTTTTCTACCTTATGCCAGATACTGCATGGCCAATACAACTTCTCATCTTTGTTGCACTCTCTTTAGCTACAACCTACCTTTCAAAACGATACTACCCGGTCAAAACAGTTGACGATGAACTGCACGAGAAAGCAAAAACCTATATCGGAAAAGAGTGCAAGGTCAGCTCAATTGAGGATGGGACCACCAAGGTCAAGATAGGAAGTTCGATCTGGTTCGCGAATGGCTCTGAATTGAGTGTTGGGCAAACCGTTAAAATAATTGATGTCGAATCTGCTACCTTCATTGTCGAGCCAGTCGACTCTTAATTAGATTAGCTTATCCCATACTGCGACCTGTAGCTCTCTATATCAGTTAAGACCTGTGAGTCATTGCTCGACCTCAAATAGTCAATGATGTGCGAGAGATTGATGATGCTCAATACTGTAATTCCAAAAATCTGTTCAACCTCTTGTATAGCAGAGAGCTCTCCCTTTCCTTTTTCTTGACGATCAAGTGCAACAATTACACCCTTTGCATTGGCACCACAACTTTGAATAATTTCTTGTGCTTCATGAATGGCAGTGCCCGCTGTAATAACGTCATCAATGATAAGAATATCGCCCTCTAGCGGATGTCCAACTATACTCCCACCCTCGCCATGGTCTTTTGCCTCTTTTCTATTAAAGCTGTATGGAATATTTATCTTGAACCTATCATTAAGTGCAATTGATGCAGCAGCGGCTAAAGGAATTCCCTTGTAGGCAGGACCGAACAAAACATCAAACTTTAGATTACTCGCCTCAATTGCCTGGGCATAAAATTTTCCAAGCTCAGATAAATGACTCCCTGTGTTGAAGAGACCAGCATTAAAAAAATACGGACTTACTCTTCCAGATTTAAGAGTAAATTCACCAAATTTTAATACGCCTGTCTCTAGCGTGAAGTCGACAAAATCCTTTTGATACTGTTCCATCAAATATTCCTAAGCAATTAAAATGGGTGTAATGAGAATTATAACAATTAATGTTAATGGAATTAGGGCTGCTGAAAGAAAAGGCTTCTTTGTCTGGTTAAAAAAACAAAATGCCGACGTTGTATGTCTCCAAGAGATAAAAGCTCAAGAAGATCAACTTGATGAGCGATTTTATCCCTTAAATATGCATACTTATTATCACAGTGCTGAGCGCAAAGGTTACAGCGGCACTGGGCTCTACTGCAAATCAAAACCAGACAGGATTTCATTCAGCCCCTGGAATGACATGAATTCAGAAGGCAGGATTATCCAGGCGGACTTTGGTGATCTGAGTGTTCTGTCCATCTATCTGCCATCTGGCTCATCAAAAGAAGAAAGGCAAGCCTTAAAAATGGAGTTTATCTATGAGCGTTTTTTGCCTTATTTGAAAGAATTAAAAGTAGACAAAAGAAAATATATCATTTGTGGTGATTGGAATATCGCTCATAAAAAAATTGATTTAAAAAATTGGCGATCGAATCAAAAGAACTCAGGATTTCTTCCAGAGGAGCGGGCCTGGCTCGATATACTTTACGATAAGGTTGGGTATATAGATGCATTCAGAGAGATTAACAAAGAAGAGTTCCAGTACACCTGGTGGTCGAACAGGGGTCAGGCCTGGTTAAACAATACCGGATGGAGGCTTGATTATCAGGTGGTCAGTGCAAACCTTGCTGGACTTGCACATTCATGTGAGATTTATAAAGAGGAGCGATTTTCAGACCACTCTCCATTGATAATTGATTACAAACTATGACAAAAGCAAAACAACTTCGTAAAATCCAAAGCTTTGTTAAACGATCAGGAAGACTCTCCAAGGGTCAATCTTTAGGACTCAATGAGCTTTGGAGTGATTACGGAATTGATGTTGATAAGAGTAGCCTGAATTTTGAAGAAATTTATTTAAATCAAAACGACATTACCCTTGAGGTTGGTTTTGGAAATGGGGACAGCCTCATAGAGATGGCAATTCGACAGCCTGGCCAAAATTTTTTAGGCATCGAGGTCTATGAGGCAGGGGTTGGACGAGTTGTGAACGAGGCCAGCAAGAAAAGCATCAATAATCTTAAGGTCATTAAAGAGGATGCTGTTGAAGTTCTTGAGAATAATATCCTTGACAGTAGTATTTCTAATTTTCAACTATTTTTTCCTGATCCTTGGCACAAAAAGAGACACCATAAGCGTAGAATTATACAAATGAGTTTTTTAGATCTACTATCAAAAAAACTTAAAGATCATGGAATTGTTCATATAGCAACTGACTGGGAGAATTACGCGGAGCATATTATGGAAACGTTAGAGTCTCATCCATACTTTAAAAATTGTGCTGGCGCCCATAGATATTCTTTAAGACCTGAATATAGGCCGTTGACAAAATTTGAAAATAGAGGTCAAAAATTGGGTCACGGTGTTTGGGACATTATTTTTACAAACATAAAGGGAGGTTAAATGTTATTTCCTATATTTGTTGTCGTTACTCTTGCTGAAATCTATTTATTGGTCAGTGTTGGTCAAGCTATAGGTGGGCTCTCAACAGTCCTACTTGTTATCATTACTGCATTTATTGGCTCAAGCCTTCTAAGACAACAGGGCTGGTCTACAATGGCGAAAGCCCAACAAAGCATGGCAGAAGGAAGAACGCCAGCAATAGAAATGCTTGAAGGGGTTGTGATACTGGTTTCTGGAATACTTTTGCTTACACCTGGCTTTCTTACAGATGCCCTTGGATTGCTCGGCCTCATGCCTTGGAGTAGGCGCTACTTTATCAACCACTTCCTTGAAAAAAATGCGGAGCGAGTCTTTAGGCCTAGAAGTTCAGTATTTATCCATAAATCTGGAGCGGCTGAATCAAAAAGCAAGAAAGAAGATACCATCGAAGGCGAGTTTTGGGAAGATAAATAAATTTCAAAGCTTTCAAACATAATTTAGCCCCACCATGCAAAACAAACGCACCCTTGATGATTGGTTAAATTGGCAAGAAAATTTAATGGAAGAAACGATTGTTTTAGGTCTTGACCGAGTTCAAATCGTCTACGATAGGCTTTTCCCAAATGGTGTCCCGTTTCGAGTTATAACTGTAGGAGGAACCAATGGTAAAGGCTCCACTGTCTCTTTTATTGATAGCATATACCGCCAATCCAAATACAAAATTGGCCGCTCAATGTCACCACACTTATTGAAATATAACGAACGTTACGCAATTAACGGAGTCGATGTTTCTGATGAAGAAATCATTAATGCATTTGAGCTGATTGAAACAAAAAGACTAGAAGTAGAACTGACTTACTTTGAATTTTCAACACTTGCAGCATTGATCATATTTGCCAAAGCGAATATCGATCTTGCGATTCTAGAGGTTGGTCTTGGAGGTAGACTCGACTCCGTCAATGTTGTCGATAGCGACATAAGCGTGATCACGAATATTGCAATTGATCATACAGAATATCTGGGTGATACGAGAGAGGCCATTGGTAGGGAAAAAGCAGGCATCATGAGAACCTTAAGGCCCTGTATTTGTGGTGATCAAGACCCACCACAAAGCTTGTTATCTTATGCCAAAGAAATTGACACACCTATCACTTTCGTTTCAAAAGGCTACCAAGACGAAATAGGGCTAGATGGTGCTCATCAAAGACTAAATGCTGCAGTTGCCATCAAGGCTGTTGAAAGCTTTATGGATAAATTTCCAGTATCAAGTCAAATGATTACTGATGGCATTAAGAATGCAAGAATAAAAGCACGCTTTGAAAAAAGGTATATTGGTGAGAAAACAATTATTCTTGATGTCGCACATAACCCTGCTGCAGTTAAAACGCTAGTAGATGCCCTCTCCGAATCTCCTATGAAAACGGTAGCTATTTTTTCAGCACTGGTTGATAAAAATATCATCGATATGGTTAACCTGGCATCAGATACAATTAAACATTGGTATTTGGTCCCCCTTTCCTCAGAAAGGGCGATTAAGTCAAAAGAACTCAAGAAAAAATTTTCCGAACCGAATTTAACAACAATTTGTGATGATATGAATAGTGCAATTAAAAAATCATTAGAAATGAAAAATATAGAAAGAGTGGTTATTTTTGGCTCTTTTTATACCATTGCTGATGCGACCTTGATTGTCGATAAAATGTAATCATTATTAGTCATAGTAGAGAATGACAAAGCTTAAGAAACTGCTGTAAAATTGAACCTATCTATCAGGGAGCTCATGGGCAATTTTTTTGACAATGTTTGGAGTGCTATCAGTTTACTGGCTTGGTCAGATTGGCTTACCCTAATTATTCTCATTATATTTGTAGTTCGTGGCTTTATTCAGGGACTGGCAAAGGAAGTCATTAGTTTTATTTTTGTTATTATTGCTATTGTCGTAGCTTGGCTTTACTATGAAACGTTTGCTAAAACTTTTCTGAATAGCTGGATTAGTAGTGATAGTCAATCCACATATGCGTTATCTTTTGGTGGAATATTTCTGAGTATATGGCTTATTAAAAAAGGCCTATATAGAATTGCCGGCGCCTCATCAAACAATCAAAATCCTAGTGAACTCAATCGGCCCTTCGCAAATATTATTATAACTTTAATTGTTGCGGTAATTAGTTATAACTATTTAGGAGTGATTTCTGATGTTAATACATTTGAATCCCTCATCTCAAATCAATCGCTTAGAAACTTTGTATCATTCGTTTTGCTCTTTGCTATTCTTATTATTGCTATGATCGGACTATCAAAGCTTCTTAATATTAAGGTTGATACAGAAAATCCTTCCCTGATGACACCCGCATATGAGGGTATATTAAGAGCACTGAGTGTTCTGGATATTTTGATTAATGCAAGAAATATTGTTGGGCTAAAAAATAAATTTTTTGGATCTATATTAGGTCTATTTAAGGGAGGTACGTTCGTCTTAATTGCCGTTCTTATTCTTCAAAGTATGGCTTGGATTACTCAAAACCATGCCTGGGTAGAAACTACTGGAGCTCTTAGAACATTTCAAGATTGGTCTGTTGACATTAAACCAGTTTTGTCAAAACACCTACTATTCGTTGATCTAGAGCCTGGCGATGTTGTTGTCGAGTTTATAGAAAGTGAAATTTTAAAGGAATAAAAGCAATGTGCGGAATTATTGGAATCCTCTCAACAACAAAAAAAGATGTCGGTCTCTACATCTATGATGCACTAACAATCATTCAGCATCGAGGCCAAGATGCTGCAGGAATAACGACTGCTAATAAAGGCCGATTCTATATGCGAAAGGGTAATGGCCTGGTTCGTAATGTATTTAGGACAAAGCATATGGAAAAACTTATTGGAGATATGGGTATTGGTCATATTCGCTATCCTACTGCAGGAAGTGCTTCCGAGGCTGAAGCTCAGCCCTTTTATGTTAACTCGCCTTACGGAATTGCGTTTGCACATAATGGAAACTTGACTAATGCAAACACTCTGGCTCAAGAAATCTTTGAGCAAGATCTTCGACATATTAATACCAATTCAGATTCAGAAATATTACTTAATATATTGGCTAGTGAAATTGCGGAAGAACAGAAACATAGGATTAATGAGCATGATATCTTTAGGGCTGTAACCAAACTCCACCAAAGAGTGAAGGGTGCATATGCTGCCATTGGAATGATACCTGGTTATGGAATATTTGGATTTAGAGATCCCAATGGAATTCGTCCACTAATACTTGGAGAGAGAACAACCAAAGAGGGCACCAAATATATGTTGACCTCAGAAAGCGTTGCTCTGACAGCCCTAGGATATAAAATAACTCGTGATGTCACACCTGGAGAAGCTATTGTGATAGACCGAAATGGGCAAGTTCATTCCTATCAATGCTCAGAATATCCAAGGCTATCACCTTGTATTTTTGAATTTGTTTATTTTGCAAGACCTGACTCAATTATTGACAACATCTCAGTGTACAAATCTCGCCTAAGAATGGGCGAAAAGCTTGCAGATAAAATAAAGTCCAACTGGCCTGACGAAAAAATAGATGTAGTTATACCTGTTCCTGATACCTCAAGAACTGCGGCGCTTCAATTAGCTAACGAATTAGACATAAAGTATCGAGAAGGATTCATTAAAAATCGTTATATTGCAAGAACATTCATCATGCCAGGACAGAAACAAAGAAAAAAATCGGTACGTCAAAAATTAAGCGCAATAGAACTAGAATTTAAAGACAAAAATGTACTTCTTGTGGATGATTCAATTGTGCGCGGAACCACTAGCAAGGAGATTGTTCAGATGGCAAGATCAGCAGGTGCAAAAAAAGTATTCTTCGCCTCTGCAGCCCCTCCTGTCCGATACCCCAACGTATACGGCATTGACATGGCAAGTAAGAATGAATTCATTGCCCATGAAAAAACCACAGATGAAATTTGTGAAGCCATAGGATCTGATAAATTAATTTATCAAAATCTTGATGACTTAATTTGGTCTGTCAAACAAGGTAATCCAAAAATCAAAGCTTTTGATTGTTCATGCTTTGATGGCAACTACCTTACCAATGATATTGATAAGCCCTACCTTGATAATCTTGAAGCAATCAGATCTGACAAGGCAAAAGAAATTAGTAGCACCAATGAAAGCTCTGAATTGATTTACAATGATGCTGACTAGCAAGCAAAATTATGAAAAATAGCAGTTTTAAAACAAAATCAGTACGTGAAGGTCAACATTCTTCCAATGAACAAGAGCACTCAACTGCAATTTTTTTAACCTCGAGCTTTCGATTTGACACTGCTGAGCAAGCTGCTGAGCGTTTTGATAGCAATAAAGGCAATATCTACTCTAGATTTACCAATCCAACAGTTGAATCTTTTCAAAATAAACTAGCCGCCTTAGAAGGTGCTGAAAAGTGTCAGGCTACCGCGAGTGGAATGTCTGCTATCTTTGCAACTATCATGACGATACTCAAACCGGGGGAACACATGGTGGCATCTCGCAGCATGTTTGGCACGACCATCGTTCTTCTCAACAATATTATTGCAAAATTTGGAATAAAAGTTACTTTTGTCGATCTACCGGACTTAGATGCGTGGAAGAAAAGTGTTCAAAAAAATACTAAGTTATTTCTCTTAGAAACACCTTCGAATCCTTTGGGCGAAGTTGTAAATATTAAACAACTATCAACTATTTCAAAGAAAAACGATATTATTCTTGCGGTTGATAATTGTATCATGACGCCTGCACTTCAAAGACCCTTATCGCTCGGAGCTGATCTTGTCCTCCATTCAGCCACAAAATATATTGATGGGCAAGGAAGATGCCTTGCTGGAGCTGTTGCAGGAAAAGGGTCGATTATTGATGAAATAAGTTCATTTACCAGAAGCACTGGACCAACATTAAGTGCTTTCAATGCTTGGGTTGTCCTTAAAGGTCTAGAAACGCTTAGCCTAAGAATTAAAGAACACAGTGAAAGTGCTATGAAACTTGCAAACTGGCTCGAGAGCCAAGCATTTGTTGACAAGGTTTACTATATAGGGCTTCAAAATCATCCTCATCACGAAACTGCTAAAAAGCAACAAACAGGTTATGGAGGTATTGTCTCGTTTGAGGTAAAAGGCGGCAAAAAAGAAGCATTTAGACTTATTAATAATACAAAAATGATATCAATTACTGCAAACTTAGGTGATGCTAAAACAACGATTACTCATCCATCGACAACGACTCATGTCAGACTGACTGACGAAGAAAAAAGACAGTCGTGTATTTCAGAAAACCTTGTCCGTATCTCTGTTGGATTAGAAAATATTGAAGATATTATTGCTGATCTAAAGCCTTAAGTTGAATTTTTAGCTCAATTCAACTATGTTAAAATTTATTCAGAACTTGATTTAACAGACCTTATGAAGCAAAACAGCTATTCCTATGAAGATTTAATCCAATGTGGAAAAGGGGAACTATTTGGTCCTGGAAATGCGCAACTTCCACAGCCACCAATGCTAATGTTTGATCGTATAACAAATATTAGTGAAAATGCTGGCGACTATGGAAAGGGCGGAATGACTGCTGAGCTTGATATAAGCAAAGATTTATGGTTTTTTGATTGTCACTTTAATGAAGACCCTGTAATGCCTGGTTGCTTGGGTGTTGATGCCATGTGGCAGTTAGTTGGGTTTTATCTAGGCTGGTTAGGTGGCCCTGGCAGAGGTCGTGCTCTAGGATCAGGGCAGATCAAGTTTACAGGTCAAGTGTTGCCAACAAACAAAATGATTACTTATAACGTAAGCCTTTCACGTGTTATTGCAAGAAAACTTTACATGGGTATTGCTGATGCGACTATGGAGGTTGATGGCAAGACAATCTATGAAGCCACAAATTTAAAAGTTGGCTTATTTACTGACACTTCAGCCTTCTGATGAAAAGAGTCGTTGTAACAGGCATGGGAATTGTTAGTAGCTTAGGTGCAAACAAGCTGGATGTACTGAAATCCCTAAAATCAGCAAAATCTGGCATTGAGTATAGTGAAATATACAAAGAGATGGGCCTAAGATCGCATGTTCACGGCTCCATTCCAGAAATTGACACTAGTGAAATAATTGATCGAAAAATGCTAAGATTTATGGCAGATGCAGCAATTTATAACGCAACTGCATTAGATGAAGCGATTAAAGAATCTGGACTAAGCCCTGAAATGATTTCGCATGAAAGAACTGGGTTAATTATGGGCTCTGGAGGTGCTTCAAACCAAAATATTGTTGAGTCAGCTGATATCTTAAGAGAAAGAGGTATTAAAAGAGTGGGTCCCTATCGTGTTCCAAGAACAATGGGCTCAACTACTTCTGCATGTCTTTCTACTCTATTTAAAATAAAAGGCATTAACTATTCTATTAGCTCGGCTTGCTCGACTAGTGCCCACTGCATTGGTAATGCAATGGAGCAAATCCAACTTGGCAAACAAGATGTTGTTTTTGCTGGCGGAGGTGAAGAACTAGACTGGTCTTTAACTATGCTGTTTGATGCAATGGGAGCTCTATCTTCAAAATACAATGACACACCTAATAAAGCCTCACGTGCTTTTGATGCTGATAGAGATGGATTTGTTATTTCAGGTGGAGGAGGAGCCTTAGTTCTTGAGTCTTTAGATCATGCGCAAGCTCGAGGAGCAAAAATTATTGCTGAGCTTGTAGGTTATGGAGCAACCTCAGATGGATATGACATGGTTGCGCCCTCTGGTGAGGGAGCAAAAAGATGTATGGAAATTGCGATTACTGGCGTTAATGGCCCCA
Source organism: uncultured Gammaproteobacteria bacterium (assembly GCA_902512305.1). GTDB lineage: Bacteria > Pseudomonadota > Gammaproteobacteria > PS1 > Pseudothioglobaceae > Pseudothioglobus. Next base: position 98,752 of record CABXIU010000004.1, on the reverse strand, counting down.
TTGACTATATCAACGCTCATGGTACATCAACCCCTGTAGGAGATGTCAAAGAGCTAGGGGCAATTAAAGAAGTCTTTGGTGATAGTTCAATTCCACTTATAGGCTCAACGAAATCTTTGTCAGGTCATGCTTTAGGCGCAGCAGGAGTGAATGAGTCTATCTACTCACTATTAATGCTTCAAAATGATTTTGTTGCTGAATCCGTAAACATTGAAAACCTTGACAACGAGGCATCTGGAATGCCTATTGTGAGAGAGACAAAAAGTGTACAACTGAACCGAATACTTTCAAATAGTTTTGGATTTGGTGGAACTAATGCTTGCCTTGTTTTTGAAAAATTTATCGAAAAAACTAACTAAGGTCTAGCATCAATCTCTTTTTTCTCTTTTTCTGAAGGCAACATATCTTCTTTAGAAATTCCTAGCGCGAGAATCATTGAACTTGCGACATAGATAGAAGAATAGGTACCAATAATTACCCCAATAATTAGCGCCCCCGCAAAACTATTTATAACCTCGCCGCCTAAATAAAACAAGGCAAAAAGAACAAGTAAAGTTGTGAGTGATGTCATCAGTGTTCTTGATAAAGTCTGATTCAGCGCCTCATTGACAATAGGTTCAGGCTCAATATGACGAGTTGCAAGAAAGTTTTCACGAATCCTGTCAAAGACAACAATCGTATCATTCAAAGAGTAACCAATTACTGCAAGAATAGCAGCTAAAACGGTCAAGTCAAATTCAATCTGAATAATTGAAAAAACGCCTAGTGTAATAATTACATCATGGATTATGGCTGCAATTGACCCCAAAGCAAATCGATATTCAAATCGAAATGCCACGTAGATCAATATGCCAATTATTGCATAGAGCATTGCAAGTCCGCCATCATTAGTAAGCTCTTCACCTACCTTTGGACCTACGAATTCCACTCTTCGAACATCTATACCTTCACCAAGCATTCTTATAATTGATGAACTTAACTTTGCGCTTGATGTAGCTTGAGGTTCAAGCTGAATAAGTACTTCAGTATCTGAACCAAAATATTGTACATTAGCGCCTTCGTATTCAGCAGTCGCAAGTTTTGATCTTATGATTTCAAGATCAGCAGTTTTCTCATAACCCAACTCAATTAAAGTTCCGCCCGTAAAGTCGATACCAAACTTTAAGCCTTGTAAGCCTAAAGAGGCTATAGAGATAACCAATAAAATTGCAGAAAAAATCAGTGCAAATTTACGCTTGCCAACAAAATCAATGACTGGAATATTTAAAGATCTGAGACTCATATTGCCAACTCCTCAACTTTTTTACCGCCATAGATTAAATTTATAATTGCTCTAGAAAAAATAATTGCTGTAAACATTGATGTAATAATTCCAATAGTCAGAGTTACGGCAAAACCTTTAATGGGTCCAGTACCAAAGCTAAATAAGACAATTGAGGCAATGAGTGTCGTAATATTTGCATCTGCAATTGTTAGTAAAGCTTTTTCATAGCCTAATGATATTGCTTTTTGAATATTCTTATTTGAGTGCATCTCTTCTTTAATTCGCTCAAAAATTAATACGTTAGCATCAACTGCCATACCCACCGTTAGAACAATTCCTGCTATTCCTGGAAGAGTCAGTGTGGCCTGAATTAACGATAAAATAGAAATAATTGTTATTAAGTTAAGAGTCAAGGCTAGATTTGCAACCAAACCAAAAACGCGATAACGCCACCCCATAAAGAGAAGCACCAAAGCAAAACCAACAAGCACTGAAATGAGTCCTTTCTGAATATTATCTGCGCCCAGACTAGGGCCAATTGTTCGCTCTTCAATAATCTCAACAGGCGCTGAAAGAGAGCCGGCTCGCAAAAGAAGCGCAAGGTTTGTTGCCTCTCTAGCACTATCTAAACCAGTGATTTGAAAACGATTTGAGAACGTTCCTTGAATCGTTGCAGCATTAATAATATCTTGAGTCTTGCTACGCTTCTTAATAGCTACGCCATCTTCCATGATTGTTTCAACTTGGTTTTCGATAAAGACAACAGCCATTCTATAACCTAAAAATTCCTTGGTAGTATCCAGCATTGACCGCCCACCTGGACTATCAAGAACAATACTAACGCTAGGCTGATTGTTTTCATCCATACTGGAAGAAGCATCAACTATATTTTCTCCAGTAGTGATAACGTTAGTTTTCAAAAGTAAAGGTCGCCCGTCCTTGAACTTATAGATTTTTGAGCCTGCAGGTGTCTTCCCTGACTGGATTGCAGTTTGGACATCATTTTTTTCATCGACCATTCTAAATTCTATAGTCGCAACCGCTCCTAATATTTCTTTTGCTCTAGCAGTATCCTGAACACCAGGGAGCTGAACAACAATTCTCTCTGTTCCTTGTTGTTGAATAATTGGCTCAGCAACACCTAACTCATTTACACGATTTCTCAATGTCGTAATGTTTTGTTTCAATGCGCTAAGTTTTGCAGCAGATTGAGCACTTGCTGAAATTTCTAAGCCCAACTCAAGCTCAAGCTCACTTCCTTCTACAATAACTAGGTCAGGTAAATCTTTTTTAATGACTTTTTTAGCTTCATTCTTGAGCTCTTCACTTTTAAAACTTACAATAAGTAGATTCTCCTCTTTACGAATTTTCTTATAAAGCTTATCTTTTCGAAGTGCTGCTCTCAATTCATTGTAATAGCGATCTACCGCCATTTTAGTGACTGCTTCCATATCTACCTCAAGTAGGAAATGAACCCCACCTCTAAGATCTAGCCCTAAAGACATTGCTTTACCACCCACCCCTGAAAGCCACTGAGGTATTGATGGTGCTAAATTTAGAGCAACCACATAATTTCTGGTGAGCGAATCCTTCAAGATTGCTTTGGAAGATAATTGTGATTGAGAATCACTAAACCGTACTAATATATTTTCATTTTCAAAAGAGATAGATTTAAAGTCGACCTCATTATCTAACAGAGTGTCGTTTATTTTGTCTAAATCTCTCTGATTTACATCATAGTCACCTGTTCCAGAAATCTGAATCGCCAAATCTGAACCATAAAGATTTGGCAAGGCATAGAGACCTAAAATAAATAGGAAAAACACGATAAGAATATTTTTCCAGGCTGCGTAATGGTTCATATTTGGTTATTAACTATAGTTATTCTACTTAATCGGATGCTTATGATTTAGTCTTTGACTTAGTCATCGGCTTCACACTCCCCTTTGGCATTTTTTGATTGATTCCTTGTTTTTGAATCTTCATAGAAACACCTGAGGACACTTCTATCTCTGCAAAGGATTCATCAACAGCTGTAATTTTTCCTATGACTCCACCATTGGTAACGACCTCGTCACCTTTCTTTAATTCTTTCAATAGGTTTTTGTGGTCTTTAGCTCTTTTTTGTTGTGGTCTGATTAATAAAAAATACATCAGCACAAACATTGCAATCAGAAAAATTTCTGGTGGTAGATTCATCTTTCACTCCAAAAAATAATAAAGGGGTTATTTTATCTTAGTTAGCCCGCCCATGTAGCTCTGTAGGACTTTTGGTATAGTTATGCTTCCATCATCATTTTGATAATTTTCAATCACTGCTACCAATGTTCTGCCCACTGCTAGCCCGGAACCGTTTAAAGTATGTAAAAACTCAGATTCATTTGTCTCAGGATTTTTCCATCGAAGTTGCATTCTCCTTGCCTGAAACGATTCAAAACAAGAGCAAGATGAAATCTCACGATAGGCATTTTGCCCTGGCAACCAAACCTCAAGGTCATAAGTTTTAGCTGATGAAAAACCAAGATCTCCAGTACAAAGAACCACTTTACGATAAGGAAGTTCTAATAACTGCAAAATACCCTCAGCATCATTGGTTAATTCCTCAAGAATATCATAGGATTCTTTAGGTCTAGAGATTTGAACCAACTCGACTTTTTCAAACTGATGTTGTCGAATTAAACCTCGTGTATCTTTGCCATAAGAGCCAGCTTCTGATCTAAAACATGGCGTGTGTGCAACAAATTTTAGTGGTAAATCAGATTCATTTACAATCGATTCACGAACAATATTTGTTACTGGGACCTCAGCTGTAGGAATTAAATAAAGCGCCTTAGCTTCTCCCTCTTCGCCATGAAGATGGGTTTTAAATAAATCTGCTTCAAATTTGGGTAAATTTCCTGTACCCATCAAAGAATCTGCGTTAACTAGATAGGGCGCATAAGTCTCTTTGTAATCATTTTTTTCAGTGTGATGATCCAACATAAACTGAGTTATAGCCCTCTGAAGCTTTGCCAGCCTTCCAGTCATTACAACAAATCTTGAGCCAGAAATCTTAGCTGCTGCTGCAAAATTCATTCCATACATTTCGCCTAAATCAACATGGTCCTTAGGCTCAAAATCAAACTGAGTTGGTCCGGATAAAGGCCAACTAAAGACCTCCTCATTTTCATCTTCAGTATTCCCTTCTGGAACAGATGAATGAGGAATATTAGGCATTGATAGAACTATCTCGCTAATCTTTGACTGTATCTCCTGCAACTGAGCTTTGGCATTATCAAGTTTTTCGCCAAGCTCTGAAACTTCTTCCAAAAGTGGCTCAATATTATCTCCACTGGCCTTTGCCTGGCCAATAGATTTTGATTTGGTGTTTCGTAAATTTTGTAAATCTTGAGTTTGAACTTGGATTGTTTTTCTTTGATCCTCGAGCTCATTGAATTCTTTAACATCAAAGGAAAAATTTCGCCTTTTTAGTTGCTCAACAACAAAATCGATATTTCCTCTTAAAAGCTTGCTCTCTAGCATGATACTAAGTTAAATTATTATGCCTAAATTATACTATGTACCAATCTAAAGGAATGATTTAAAGCTAGTACTAGTTTTTTTTGAAATGACTTGTATCTCATGCGCCTTAATACTGATATTTAACTTCTAAATTAACTCGCTGATAGTCATCTAATATTGCAAATGCACGATTATCTTTGGCATCGATATATGTGCCGCTAAATGACGCCTTCCACTGATCATTAATATCCCAGTCTAAAGTAGCTGAACTAAGGGATAGATCATTGTTTGAGGCTATTACATTAGATAATCCCCATTTCCAGTCAGAATCTCCAAACTTATCACCGACACTTGCCATGTAATTCATACTGTTCCTTTTTGCACTGACACTGCCTAATAATGTTGGCGTTAAATAGTCATTGGCATAATCTAAAAGATACTGTGAGTTAATAGAAAATAACCACTGCCTATCATTTTTCTGAATATCAAAGGCCAAGTCCCAGTCAATCCTATCTAATTTTATGAATTGCCCAGTTCTGTTTTGCTGTAAGTTATGCTTATAAGCTATATCAAACTTAAGTAAATACTCATCAAATGCCTTATTCATAGCAAAACCCAATAATTGATAGGGGGTTGCATAAGCTAAGCCATCAGTAAGATTTGTGAGTGCATCGTTAGGAACAAGTTGGCCTAAATATAATGCTATATCACTCCCTTCACGACTTATTCCATATCGCATTCCAAACTCGTCATAGGAATCATTTTTTAGAATAAGAAGTTTGCTCTTAGAAACTGTTGGATTGGTGTTGTAAAAAAAACTTAAATCGCTGTTATCAAAATATTGAGTGGTACTCATAAACCACTGAGGAATCATAGATGGGTCCGTTAATCCTCCAGATGGGTTTACTACGTCAAGTGCGCCACCTTCTAACTCACCCCAACCAATTGTATATTTCCCTAATTTAGAACTCCAATCATCAAAACTAAACTGCAAAAAGGCCTTCTCAACCTCTAAATCGTGTTTTTCGGTCGAATAATTACTGTCACTTGGCCAATATTTTGTTGCTTTTAGTTCAACCTCTCCATATCCTGAATCTGAAACTGAGCCGCTAGTACCAAAAGTTATTTCAGTTCTTTCTTTAGTTGTGCTGTAATGACTTGCGGGATTAAAGCCCCATTTCTGAGCAACGCCAAGGTCAAGCCAAGCAAATGATTTCTCTGTAAGAGAGCTATCTTCGCCAAATATATCGCTATCATCAGACCATTCATCAAGCTCTTGCTCAGACTCATCAAAAACAATCTCATCATCAAAAAATGAATCTTCTGAATTCACATTCCAGCCTAAGGCAAGGCAAAATATTAATAAAATTAATTGTCTATAAGTTAGACTCAACATCCTATTAATGTTTACTTGGCCTGCTTACGAAGGTCTTTCAGGTATTTCTCTCTGAAAGCCTGATCTGTTAAAGCTCTCTGTGTTAAAAAGCCCTCTTGTATATCCATGTCAAAGTTAATAGCTTCGAGTTTCATGTTGGTTAATCTGTTACTGACAGTATTAAAAAATGTCAAACTTCTCCCCATCCAAACATCATTAATTTTTTCCACCTTGCCAACCTCAAGTTTTTTGATGGGGTTATTGTACTTATCAAACATTTGAATCTTTAAGCTTATAAATCTCTCAGTATCAATCCAACTCTGGGTTTTTCCATAACTACTTTTACTGAGTCGATGAGGCTTTGGCGTCGACTCAATAACCGCAACATCTCGACCTCTGAACTTACCTTGCTCTAATAATTCATAGGTGTAATCATCGAGCTTTCCAGTCTCTTGATCCTCAGTTGTCATTTCAGTTCCAAAAATACTAGCAGACTCTGTTTCTTCATCATCACTGTTTCTAACACTTATCCTCTTAACCTTGCCGAGTGCAGACAAATATAACCATGTCTCATTATCTCTGTCACTATCATCATAGCTATAAGAGAGCATGCCGATTCCCTTTTCACTTGCGGGCTCAAGAATGATTGCGATACTCTTGCTATCTTTATTATCTTCACCGGTATTAATTTGTGCACTCTCTACTAACTTAACGCGCGGTTTTTCAGCGCACTTAATCTTTCCATCCTTTTTGCCATATTTACAAGTAGTTAATTTCATTCTTGTAAAAGCAGAGTCTGTTGATTTGCGAGATTCTTCGTCAACTCTCTCCATGATCTCTATAGCACTAAGATCAGTATCTGCAATGATAGTTGGACTGACGAATGCCAAACAAATACTTAAAAAAACTAATGGTAGTTTTAAATTCAAATCATTTATTACTGGTTTATTCATTTTGCAACCTCTATAAAATTTAAATTATCTTCAACATCTTTCTGACCAAATTTTGGCCTAAATATCATTATAAGGGCTGGGAAAAACAACAAGTCACATAGCAATGCTACAAAAATTGCCAGGGAGCCAAAGCCGCCTATTTTAGCCAAGCCTAAATAGTCGCTAAAGGTTAACATAAAAAACCCACAACCTAATATCAGTGTTGTAAATGTTACCGCCTGTCCAACCTCTTTAATGGTCTCAACCAAAGCAAACTTCATATTGTGATTTTGAGCAAGCGACATTCTGTAGTGACTTATAAAGTGAATGGTATCGTCGACCGCTATACCAATAATTAATGGTGCAATCATTAATGTATCAGTATCCAGAGGAATTTCAAAAAGCCCCATTAATCCAAATGCCAATGTTGCTGGAATTAAGTTAGGAATAATCGACATCACACCGGCCTGTAACGAGCCAAGAGTCAGCATCAAAAGAAGGCTAATCACAACAGCAGCTATTGCTAGACTCTTAAATTGGTTCTTACTAATCTTATCTGCAAGCCTCATCATCAGTGCAAATGAGCCAGTTATTTGAACCTCAATCTCTGGATAGCTTGCTGTTAGCTTGTTAAATTCACTATTGATATCTTTTTGAATCTCTTTGAAAAACTCTTTATATTCGTTTGAACCTGCATTTCTGAGCTGGACACTAATATGACTCTTACTAAAATCATCACTCACAAGAGCTCTTCGCTCTTCAGGATTCGAGCTATTAAACAAGTAAAGCAGTTGAGATACCGCAATCTGACTGTCAGGAATAGTTCTGAATTCTTCTGAGCTTTGCATTATTGCGTGAGTATCTTTGACGAGGTCAGCTAGAGAATTTGTTCGGATAATATAATCACTGTAGTTTGCTTCAATTTTATTCTGAAGTCTATCCATAGCGGTTAATACATCAGGATCCATTATTCCATCAGATTTAGCAGTATCAACTACAATGACCATATTTCCAGTTCCCATCATATTGTCATCAACAATGTCATATGCCTGAACAATCGGCACATCGTCAGAATAAAGCTCAACCAAATTAGAGTCAATTTTTACTTGTGTTGCGCCATACAAACAGACAAAAAATCCACCGAAAAATACAACAGCTATCAAATATCTAAAGCGCTCTACAAAAGCTGGTATCTTGTCTAGTAAAGGCTGAAGCCAGTCTGCACTGACTAACCAAACTAGGCCAACTTTTTTTGCTCCTCTCATTAAAGGTTTAGCAAAAAAGCATAGGACACTTAATGCCTTAGATTTCATAAATAATGCTACTGACTTAATGCTAGATTTTCTGTTTTCATCTGATTGACTTATTTTTTTGACTTGCATTGGATGCCAGTAATTTAACAAAACTGGTAGTAAATATATGGTGTATAAGAAAGCAAAAAAGACACCTGCTGCAGAAGACAGTCCAAATTGAACGAACATCGGCATTCCAGTTACAGCTAGTGAGGACATACCCGCCATCGTTGTAATGGTTGTTAAGAGAATTGGAACTCCTGTCTTACCATAAGCTTTTGATAATGCTTCATCATGCTTTTTACCATCCCGTCTAAAGAATAGATAAGAGCTCATGACATGAACACAATCAGCAACACCTACAGCAATAACAAGCATTACTGTTAGAGCAATGAGAGTAGTCGATGCCAAATTCAACCAACTGAGCCCGCCAATTACAAATAATATACTCAGTCCTATTGCGAGCTGAGGAAGCACAACGGCACTTGCGGAGCGAAACAAAGTCCAAAGCAAGAGGTTAATGATTACTACCATCCCTACTAATAGAAATGCTGCTTGAATCATTGTTTCCCAAGCCAAAGCAATCATTGCAGAGTTGCCAATGGGATAAAAGTTGAAGTGTTCAGTCATTTTTGGCTGGTCAGTGATTGCAGTTATAACCTTAATAAATGGAAAATAAAGGGCAGGCTCATCAGGCTGAAATTCAATTCTTTCAATAATTACACCGTCATCCATGCTAGCATCAAAATCATCACTCCAGTCATCGTCAGAAAAAAGAGAAGTCTCATCGTCAGACTCTTGAACTACTGGAATAGCGCCAAAATCGGTATTGATAGAAATGGCACCATAACGATGATCTTTTGAAAACATAAACAGCAACAAACTAGGCTGGTCATCAGCCTCAGAGCTGATTTCATTTAGCTTCTTAATGTCGCTTGGAATATTTTTAGGGACCAGACGAGGCGAACTTAAAACATCATCTTCATTTTTTTGAATTCGTATATTTGACAGAGACTGAACACGCTTTATATGGGTGAGAGATTCAACAACTTCTGGTGTTAAATTAAATCTTTCAAGCCACTCTACATCGCTTATTGTTTCATAATTATCAAGAATTTCAGTAATTTCAGAGATCAACGTTAAAGATTTATTTGAAAAGACATCGCCATCTTTTGCTTCATAAACAATAAATAGACCGTCATCACTACCAAACTGGTCACGGAACTCATCTAAAGCATCAATTGCTGGATCGGACTCACTAAACCACACACTAAATGAAGTATCTAAGACAAAGCGAGAGGCGCCATATCCCATAAAAATGGTTGAGAGCAGGGCTAGTATGAGAACTGTTTTGCGATATGGAATAAGTTGTCCGGGTACCTTCGCAAAATACTTATTGAGATAAAGTAATAGATTCTTCATGGTTATTTTTTGAAACTAGAAGGTTATTATATCTATTTGCTTTGCCAGTAGATTAGACCTTGAGTATTGATTTGCACATCAAGCTTCAGTCTATTTTTAGAAAAGTCATCATTACTAAACCCTATCTTATTTAATCCATTTAAAAAGTATTCCATCATTTCGTTATAAATAATCGATTCAGCCTCATTCGTTGTTGCATATTTTTTTGCTAGATTACTTACAAAGTTAATACCATCTATTAGTTGATTTACGACTCTCTGAGTTGGTTTAATAGCTGAAAAGTGAGTTAAGCAGACTCGTTCTGGCTTGAACTCCATTATTCGATTAATGCTTTGAATTAATGCCTCTGGATCAAACTGAACGGGACTTGTACTTGGTAAAACATACACATCATTTTGATGATCAAGGTCACGATACGAGATTCCAAAAGTATCGCCCGTAAACATTGACTTTGTCTCTTTATCCCAAACACAAAAATGATGTCTAGCGTGTCCTGGGGTATCAATAAATTTAAGCACTCTTCCGTCAAAATCCAAAATAAAATTATCTTCCGCCTCAATCACTCTGTCTGAATCTATCGGAATAATTTCACCATAATATTCTCTGAATTTTTTCTCCCCATAAACCGCCATAGCTCCTGCAACAAGTTTACTTGGATCAATCAAATGTCGAGAACCACTTGGATGAACTACTAAAGTTGCATTTTGGCATCGCCTCATCAGCTCCCCAGCACCACCCGCATGATCAAGATGGACATGTGTTGGAATAATATAGGCAACGTCAGAAAAGCTTAGACCATCTTCAATAATTGCTTTTTCAACAAGAGGGACACTAAAATTACTACCAGTTTCAATAATAGCGACCTTATTTCTTTGCCTAAGAAGGTATATCGCTGCAAAGTCTTTACTATAGTAACCAGAATCAATAACATTAATTCCTTTTGCAACATTTGTCACATCCACTCTATTAGTCATAAATTAATTTTACTTGAATATAGCTAGAAAAAAAATACCCCGCCTTACAAAAGGTCGGGGTATTTTGAATAAAAGCCTAGCAATGTCCTACTCTCACATGGGGAGACCCCAAACTACCATCGGCGCTAAGTGGTTTCACTTCTGAGTTCGGTATGGGATCAGGTGGGTCACACTTGCTATTATCACTAAGCAAACTGCTTACTTGAACTAAGTCGAAACCTAACTCAAATGAATTAAAAAGTTTTTATACCAAGAGGTATATAACAAATTGGATAAAGTAAAGTTTATAAGGCATATTGCCTGTTGACACAACAACATCTCCAAATATCTTGGGTGTTATATGGTCAAGCCTCACGATCAATTAGTACTAGTTAGCTTCATACATTACTGCACTTCCACACCTAGCCTATCAACCTCGTAGTCTTCGAGGGATCTTTAGGATTATTAAATAATCAGGGAGACCTAATCTTGGGAGGGGCTTCCCGCTTAGATGCTTTCAGCGGTTATCCTTTCCACACATAGCTACTCGGCAATGCGACTGGCGTCACAACCGAAACACCAGAGGTGTGTCCGTTCCGGTCCTCTCGTACTAAGAACAGCTTCCCTCAAGTCTCCAACGCCCACGGTAGATAGGGACCGAACTGTCTCACGACGTTCTAAACCCAGCTCGCGTACCACTTTAAATGGCGAACAGCCATACCCTTGGGACCTGCTTCAGCCCCAGGATGTGATGAGCCGACATCGAGGTGCCAAACACCCCCGTCGATGTGAACTCTTGGGGGGTATCAGCCTGTTATCCCCGGCGTACCTTTTATCCGTTGAGCGATGGTCCTTCCACTCAGAACCACCGGATCACTAAGACCTAGTTTCCTACCTGCTCGACGTGTCAGTCTCGCAGTCAAGCATCCTTTTACCTTTGCGCTCATTGCACGATGTCCGACCGTGCTGAGGATACCTTTGCGCTCCTCCGTTACTCTTTGGGAGGAGACCGCCCCAGTCAAACTACCCACCATGCATTGTTCCCGATCCGGATTACGGACCTAGGTTAGAACCCCAACCATACCAGGGTGGTATTTCAAGGATGGCTCCACTCTAACTAGCGTTAAAGCTTCAAAGCCTCCCACCTATCCTACACAAGTAGGATCAGAGTTCAATGCAAAGCTGTAGTAAAGGTGCACGGGGTCTTTCCGTCTGGCCGCGGGTATACTGCATCTTAACAGCAATTTCAATTTCACTGAGTCTCGGGTGGAGACAGTGTGGCCGTCGTTACTCCATTCGTGCAGGTCGGAACTTACCCGACAAGGAATTTCGCTACCTTAGGACCGTTATAGTTACGGCCGCCGTTTACTTGGGCTTCGATCAAAAGCTTCGCGCAAGCGCTAACCTCATCAATTAACCTTCAAGCACCGGGCAGGAGTCACACCCTATACGTCCACTTACGTGTTTGCAGAGTGCTGTGTTTTTAATAAACAGTCGCAGCCACCTAGTATTTTCAACTCTTTTCTGCTCTATCAGCGAGTGATTTCACATAGCAAGAGTACACCTTCTCCCGAAGTTACGGTGTCATTTTGCCTAGTTCCTTCACCCGAGTTCTCTCAAGCGCCTTAGAATTCTCATCTCGTCCACCTGTGTCGGTTTGGGGTACGGTTTCATATAACTTGAAGCTTAGAGGATTTTCCTGGAAGCATGGTATTACTCACTTCTCCCAAAAGAGGGATCGTTATCACGCCTTGAAATAAAGGTTCCCGGATTTTCCTAAGAACCATTTCTACACGCTTGAACAAGGACAACCATCGCCTTGCTGAGCTAACCTTCTCCGTCTTCCCATCGCAGTTATATGAAGTACGGGAATATTAACCCGTTTCCCATCGACTACGCATTTCTGCCTCGCCTTAGGGACCGACTAACCCTACGCCGATTAACGTTGCGTAGGAAACCTTGGACTTCTGGCGAGGGGGTTTTTCACCCCCTTTATCGTTACTCATGTCAGCATTCGCACTTCTGATACCTCCAGCAAACCTCACAGTTCACCTTCAACGGCTTACAGAACGCTCTCCTACCATCGCAATAAATTGCGATCCGCAGCTTCGGTATATAGTTTAGCCCCGTTAAATCTTCCGCGCAAACCGACTCGACCAGTGAGCTATTACGCACTCTTTAAAGGAATGGCTGCTTCTAAGCCAACCTCCTGGCTGTCTATGCCTTTTCACATCGTTTCCCACTTAACTATAATTTTGGGACCTTAGCTGACGGTCTGGGTTGTTTCCCTTTCCACTACGGACGTTAGCACCCGCAGTGTGTCTGCCATGCTCATACTTTCTGGTATTCGGAGTTTGCAATGGTTTACTAAGTCTTGACGACCCGCTAGCCATAACAGTGCTCTACCCCCAGAAGTAATACATGACGCTCTACCTAAATAGATTTCGGAGAGAACCAGCTATCTCCGGGTTTGTTTGGCCTTTCACCCCTATCCACAGCTCATCCCCTCATTTTTCAACATAAGTGGGTTCGGGCCTCCAGTTAGTTTTACCTAACCTTCACCCTGGCCATGGATAGATCACCCGGTTTCGGGTCTACTCCCAGCAACTAAACGCCCATTTAAGACTCGGTTTCCCTACGGCTCCCCTAATGGTTAACCTTGCTACTGAGAAGTAAGTCGCTGACCCATTATACAAAAGGTACGCAGTCACAGAACAAGTCTGCTCCTACTGCTTGTATGCATACGATTTCAGGTTCTATTTCACTCCCCTCCCGGGGTTCTTTTCGCCTTTCCCTCACGGTACTTGTTCACTATCGGTCAGTAGAGAGTATTTAGCCTTGGAGGGTGGTCCCCCCATTTTCAAACAGCGTTTCACGTGCGCCGCCTTACTCGATTTCACAATTAAATGATTTTCGTATACGGGACTATCACCCTGTATCGTTGAACTTTCCAGAACATTCTACTAATCAAAAAATTGCTTAAGGGCTGGTCCCCGTTCGCTCGCCGCTACTAAGGGAATCTCGGTTGATTTCTTTTCCTCTAGGTACTTAGATGTTTCAGTTCCCTAGGTTTGCCTCCTTAACCTATGTATTCAGTTAAGGATAATGATCTTATGATCACTGGGTTTTCCCATTCGGAGATCTCCGGGTTAGAGCTTATTATCAGCTAACCGAAGCTTATCGCAGATTATCACGTCCTTCATCGCCTTCTACTGCCAAGGCATCCGTCGTATGCACTTATTCACTTGACCATATAACCCCAAAGTATCTGGGTTAAATGGTTTCGTATTTCACCTTGTGAAGTCACAAATCATATCTTTCAATACAATCGGTGATTTCAATTTTCAAAGATAGAAATAAATCTATCATTGAGAATCCATATTTTTTGAAATTGTTGTGTCAATGCAATACACCTTCGATAACATTACATATATCTACTTATACGTTGTATTGTATTTAACAAACTTTACTTCATATCCAAATTGTTAAAGAGCCTCCAATCCAGCAAATGCAAGAAAGGGTATAAAAACTTAAATAAAACTGTAAATAAAATCTTATTTAAGTTTTCACATGAGAAAAATGGTGGAGCTAAGCAGGATCGAACTGCTGACCTCCTGGATGCAAACCAGGCGCTCTCCCAGCTGAGCTATAGCCCCAATTAAAACTAATAACCCAGAAAATGGTGGGTCTGGGTGGATTTGAACCACCGACCTCACCCTTATCAGGGGTGCGCTCTAACCAACTGAGCTACAGACCCTTAATATCAAATAGATTGACTTTGGGTTATTGGTCTTTTTTCTCTTACTTTATTATTATCAAACAACTTGTGTGAACACTCATGCTTTTCTTAAGGAGGTGATCCAGCCCCACCTTCCGGTAGGGCTACCTTGTTACGACTTTACCCCAGTCATGAATCACACCGTGGTGACCGTCCTCACTAAGTTAGACTAGCCACTTCTGGTGCAACCCACTCCCATGGTATGACGGGCGGTGTGTACAAGACCCGGGAACGTATTCACCGTAGCATTCTGATCTACGATTACTAGCGATTCCGACTTCATGGAGTCGAGTTGCAGACTCCAATCCGGACTACGAAAAGGTTTATGAGATTAGCTACACCTCACGGCTTCGCGGCTCTTTGTCCTTCCCATTGTAGCACGTGTGTAGCCCTGGTCGTAAGGGCCATGATGACTTGACGTCGTCCCCGCCTTCCTCCGGTTTATCACCGGCAGTCTCCTTATAGTTCCCACCATGACGTGCTGGCAAATAAGGATAGGGGTTGCGCTCGTTACGGGACTTAACCCAACATCTCACGACACGAGCTGACGACAGCCATGCAGCACCTGTCACTGCGTTCCCGAAGGCACCAATCTATTTCTAGAAAGTTCGCAGGATGTCAAGACCAGGTAAGGTTCTTCGCGTTGCATCGAATTAAACCACATGCTCCACCGCTTGTGCGGGTCCCCGTCAATTCCTTTGAGTTTTAACCTTGCGGCCGTACTCCCCAGGCGGATAACTTAACGCGTTAGCTTCGCCACTAAGGGGTAAATCCCCCCAACGGCTAGTTATCATCGTTTACGGCGTGGACTACCAGGGTATCTAATCCTGTTTGCTACCCACGCTTTCGTACCTCAGCGTCAGTATTGGTCCAGAAAGCTGCCTTCGCCATTGATGTTCCTTCTGATATCTACGCATTTCACCGCTACACCAGAAATTCCACTTTCCTCTACCATACTCTAGTTTACCAGTTTCAAATGCAGTTCCCAGGTTAAGCCCGGGGCTTTCACATCTGACTTAATAAACCGCCTACGCACGCTTTACGCCCAGTAATTCCGATTAACGCTTGCACCCTCCGTATTACCGCGGCTGCTGGCACGGAGTTAGCCGGTGCTTCTTCTAAAGTTAACGTCAAGGTCAACGGTTATTAACCGTTAACTTTTCTTCACAATTGAAAGTGCTTTACAACCCTCAGGCCTTCTTCACACACGCGGTATTGCTGGATCAGGGTTGCCCCCATTGTCCAATATTCCCCACTGCTGCCTCCCGTAGGAGTTCGGGCCGTGTCTCAGTCCCGATGTGGCTGATCATCCTCTCAGACCAGCTAAAGATCGTAGCCTTGGTAGGCTTTTACCCTACCAACAAGCTAATCTTACGCAGGCTCATCTGATAGCGTGAGGCTCGAAAGTCCCCCACTTTACTACGAATAGATTATGCGGTATTAATCCGAATTTCTCCGGGCTATCCCCCACTATCAGGCAGATTCCTACGCGTTACTCACCCGTCCGCCACTCGACGTCTACTAGCAAGCTAGTTCCGTTTCCGTTCGACTTGCATGTGTTAAGCATACCGCCAGCGTTCAATCTGAGCCAGGATCAAACTCTTCAGTTTAATCTGACTTTTTAGAACACATGGCAAAATTACCAATAGTTCAATTTTTTTAAAAGCTTATCTGCTTTTGTTTTTTATGTGCACTGCACAATTTCTTGCACGAGTGCCCACACAAGTTGCTTGATAAATTGTTAAAGAACTACCACTCAAAAAAAGATCGTTTTGTGCGGTGAAAGCGGGAAATTATACAGGCTCAAATCCTAGCGTCAAGCTATATTGCTACTTTTTATTAAATAAAGTTTAAAGCACAAAAAATATAATAAGAGTCTTACATAAAATAGTGATTTAAATCAACAATATAGAGAGAAATAGCGAGGTCATCAACTTCCTATTTTTTTCTCTCAAAATCAGTAATTCTACTCTATTTCCCAATACAAAAAGAAGAGAAGATTTCACCTAATAAATCGTCCGATGAAAATTCACCTGTAATTTGACCAAGTTGGATGCCTGCCTGACGAAGATCTTCAGCAACCAACTCACTCGATCCCTCATTCAATTGATTTATAGCATAGCTAATAAAATTAAGCGTTTCTTTTATTGCATCAATGTGTCTTTTTCGCGCTAAAAAAACTCCCTCAATGCTTGAATTTAAACCTGCAAAATCAGAAAGTGCGGCACGAACTGAATCAATTCCCTCTCTATTTTTTGCAGAGATAGCAATTTCCAAAAGATTGTTATTTTTTTGAACTAAAGGTTTTTGATTAACGAGGTCAATTTTATTTCTTACTAATATTGTTGGTTTATTTTTGACTGAATCAGGCAAAATCGATAAATCAACTATAGAATCAGTCGATTCATAAACAAGCAATACAACATCAGCATTATTGATTTCGTTATGTGCCCTTCTTATACCTTCTTGTTCTATTACATTCTCACTATTATGAAGGCCAGCCGTATCTATTATATGGATAGGCATCCCATCTACATGAATAGTTTCTTTGAGAACGTCCCTTGTGGTTCCTGCAATATCTGTAACAATTGCGCTGGATTGTTTTGTTAGTGAATTAAGCAAACTTGACTTACCTGCATTGGGCTTTCCAGCAATTGCCACATGAATACCGTCTCTAAGAATTGCACCTTGGTTCGCGGTTTCAAGAATATTTTGCAGTGATTCCTTAAGAAGGTGGAGTTTACTTGATACCTCATGAGACTCTAAATAATCAATTTCTTCGTCAGAAAAATCAATAGTAGCCTCTACAAAAACTCTTAATGAAATTAATTCAGAAAGTATTTGATTAATTTTTTCTGAAAACTCTCCGGTCAAGGATCTAACTGCACTTAATGCTGACTCCTCTGAGTTTGATTGAATCAAGTCTTGAACGGCCTCAGCCTGAATTAAATCCATTTTGCCATTCAAGAATGCTCTTTTAGTAAACTCGCCAGGTTCAGCAAGTCGAATATCAGACGCCATGATAGTCTCTATAACCTTTCTTAAAACACTCATACCTCCATGTCCTTGAAACTCAACGACATCCTCGCCAGTATAGGAGCCTGGACCAGGAAAAAAAATAGCTACACCTTTGTCAATAACATTATTGTCATTGTCATAAAAAGCTCCGTAATATGCGTATCTAGATTGTAATTCCTTCTGTAAGATCTTCTCAGAAACAGACTTAGCAAGTGGTCCAGAAACTCTAGCAATGCCAATACCACTTTGGCCTAATGCTGAGGCAAGGGCACAGATTGTTTCTACTTTATGAGTCACTTGAGAAATATTCTTCTAAAAATTGATCAAAACGTACTCTGTCATCAGACTCTATCTCCAACTGCCTTTGATTTGAAAGTTTTGTTAGTTTGTCGAGCTCTGAGAAATAATCATCACTTATTTTTAAATCTTTGTAGAGTTTTTGATATTTTCGACTGAACTGGTCCGTATATTCAAAAAAACCTTTTTCATCATGTTTCATTTGGTTGAGCATGAGAGCAGATGGTGTTAAATCAGGATCATTAATCCTACGTGAGATTTTTTTAACTGATTTCTGATGATTTTTACTTAAAAGAATTGCACAATCATTAATTTTATTTAGTAAAGACTCCCCCCAACTCTTTAACTTTAAGTCTTCACCATGGCAATTTAGATAAAGTCCAGGCTCCCTTCCTCTGTGAGCAACTAAGTTGGCATTAATATCTATTTCATTTATCTCTGAGGTTGAAACTGTTGGAGAATCCTCTAATAGACAATACAACATGAATGATTCAAGAAATTGAACTTGCTCCTCGTCAATTCCATCCTTCATCAGGGGGTTAACATCAAGCGATCTTAATTCTATATAACCAACACCGCTATTCAAAAGCGCACCTAATGGTCTATCACTTCCATTGATTATAGGCTTTGGTCTTACTGAAGAATAGTACTCATTGGCAATCTGAAGGATATTCGTATTTAGTTGAAGATACTCTTCATTTTTTTTAACGCCAATTGCTTCAAAATCCTCACAACTAGTTTGCATTGCAACTCTTAGGCTATATATATATTGACGCAAACTATTGTAGTTGGCCTTTACTCCTTTCTTATCCTCTTGAGAATTTTGATATCCAATATCACCCATTCTTAAAGAAGTTGCATAAGGAAGATAAAAAGTATTATCATCAAATTCTTCTAAATTGTGATCATGGTAATCATGCATAAACGATTTACAAACCGTGGCGGATGCTCCAAATAAATAAGTTACTAACCAGCCATATCTGAGAACATTTCTAGTTAAGCCCATATAGTGATGACTTATAAATCGTTTAGAATCAACTTTACTTTGTGGCGCTATAACTTGACGATAAGACTCCCAAAATTCTAATGAAAATGAATAATTAAAATGAATACCTGCTATTGCTTGCATAACACTTCCATAACGATTTGCAAGGCCGCGGCGATAAACAGTCTTCATTTTTCCGAGATTAGACTCGCCATAATAAGCTATAGGAATATTGGTTTTTCCTCTTAAGATGCAAGGCATACTGGCAGGCCAGAAGCGCTCAGTATGTGGCAAGTGATGATAAATGTAGTGATTTATTTTGGATAACTCATCTATTACGTTTTTAGCGCCTTTAGTTGGACACGTTACTATTTCAACCAAAGCTTCACTAAAGTCTGTCGTAATTTCAGGATGAGTCAATGCAGAACCATAGCTTCCTGGATGGGGCGATTGCGCAATACTCCCATCTTCAGCCACGCGCAGCCCCTCTTTTTCTATTCCAATTAGATTCTCAGCTAAACTATCTTTAAAAGAATGAAGTGAATTAATTTTTTCGTAAAGACTCACTTTCTAATCTCAAATATTAAAATACTTATTTTACCTCGGTCACATCATAGCGGAGATAATAGAAAGATATCTATTGAATGAATACATATGAATATTGATGCAGCAAACAAATAACATCATTAAAGTTGTAGTTGGGGTGGTTCATAATAACTCCAAAGAAATATTTATTTCTAGGCGTAAGAAAAATCAATTTATGTCTGGCTATTGGGAGCTTCCTGGTGGCAAAGTAGAAAATAATGAAGATCTTTCTAGCGCTCTAAGTAGAGAGCTATTTGAAGAAATAGGAATTAAAATTGAAAAATTTAGCCTTATTCAAACAATTCAACAGCAATATCCTAAAAGGATAATTGATCTGTCAATCTATGTAATTGATAAATATTCTGGCACCCCAGTTGGCAAAGAGGGACAAGATTTTTCATGGTGCAGCATTGAGAAATTTAAAGAATACAAGCTTTTGCCAACAATGTGGAAAATTATCAAGAGACTTTCTCTTCCAAAGAGCTATTGGATTACTCCTGACAATCATAATTCTAATGCTGTTTTTGAGGAGTGCAATCAACGCCTCTCTGGCGGAACAAAAATAATACAACTAAGAAGTAAATCTCAACTCGATAAGATCTACATTGATAAATTTAATAAATTATGTCAATTAAATCAAGCAAAGCTTATACTGAATATTCCTCATATGGTTTTTGATGAGCCTTGTGATGGGTGGCATCTAACAAGTGCTGAATTAATGGTAACTTCAACGAGAGAATTTCCAGATGATAAACTTTTGGGAGCTTCAGCTCATAGCTTGATAGAAGCAAAACATGCTGAAAAAATTTCAGTGGATTATATTAGTCTCTCACCAATTAATAAGACACTTTCACATCCAAAGACTCAGATCTTAGGCTGGGAAAAAGCATCAGAGATTATCGGCGAATGTAAAGTGCCTATTTATTTGCTTGGGGGAATGAATAAAGATTCTATGGATAAAGCTTTAAGTATTGGTGCGCAAGGCATTGCAGGGATTAGAGGTGCCTAAAGTGGAGATCCAGTAATCTCAAGAAATTTATCTTGAATATCCTCTTTACTCATTTGCACTAAACCGTCAGACCCTCCTTTACAAAGCAAAGTGTCATTAACGAAAATCTGAGGAACTGTCCTAAAGCCTGATTTGACAAAAAAATCTCGTGCATTACTATCCTCTTGGATATTAAGTGTTTCATATTCTATATCTAGGTTATCTAAATAATTTTTTGCCCTAGTGCAGTAAAAACAGGAATGAGACGTATATACTTTAATCATATTCGTGTAAACGTGCAGTCAATTTTTCAGTGAGAATGATACCAGTATGATAATTTAAAGGAGATTGCATAGTTAAGAAAAAAATATTGTTGCTTTTAACCTCTCAAATAAACCCAAGATGAATCACTTGATAAATCTCTGTCAAAACGGTAACCTTCATCTGAAAAATCTTTTAAGGCTTCTGGATTTTCTAACCTATTCCTGATAATGTAATTGATCATCAATCCTCTAGCTCTTTTTGCATAAATACCTATAACCTTATAGGTCTCACCTTTTTTTTCTTTGAAAACAATGTCTAGGATATTAGCTTTAAGTGTATTTTTATCTATCGCTTTAAAGTATTCGTTGGATGCAAGATTAATAATTAAATCTGGCTCGTCTTCATTAAGAACGTTACTTATTTCTGTACCCCAATAATCATAAAGATTAGGCCCTTTTGCATTACTGAGCTTCGTTCCCATTTCTAGACGATATGGCTGTATCAAATCAAGAGGCCTGACAACCCCATAAAGGCCAGAAAGCATTCTGACTTTGCTTTGAGCAAATTCTAAATCTTCACTCGATAAATCAGGAGCATTAATGCCATTATAAACGTCACCCTTAAAAGCAAGAATTGCCTGTTTTGCGTTATCAAGTGTAAATGGTAATTTAAACTTCTGAAATCGATCAAAATTCAATTCAGATAATTTTTCACTCAGGGACATCAGTTTTGAAATTTGCGACTTGCTTTTGCTTTTAAGAATTCCTATTAACTCATTTGAGCTTTCTAATTGCCTAGTTTGAGAAAAAATATCAATATTGCACTCAGAAAAATCTTGCGTTTTTGAAGGTGAAATTATTGCCAACATATGCGTCTCAAAATGAAAATAATTCTACCTTAAAATCCCTGCTATAACAATAAAAGTCGATAAATTTGACCTCTAAAATAGTAAAAAAATAAGGTATTATATATGGTTAGTTCGGATTCGTTTTAGGCTCAATATTTATGAAAAA
The DNA here is from genome assembly GCA_902512305.1 of uncultured Gammaproteobacteria bacterium. Lineage (GTDB taxonomy): Bacteria > Pseudomonadota > Gammaproteobacteria > PS1 > Pseudothioglobaceae > Pseudothioglobus. The sequence goes on along the minus strand of CABXIU010000004.1, from coordinate 77,085 downwards.
AAAGCAATTACAATTGCCAAAAGCGCGTGGGCTCTACCACCCAAATAACGAGAAAGAAAACTGTGGGGTTGGCTTTATTGCCAATCTGAAAAGTAAATCTTCTCATCAAATTACCCAAGATGCACTCGAGATGCTAACGAGAATGGATCATCGAGGTGCTTGTGGATGTGAAGCCAATACTGGTGATGGTGCTGGAATACTAACCGACATACCTCATGACTTTTTTTCAGAAGAAATAAAAAAGCTTTTTGGAGTTGAAATCAAAGCAGGAAATTATGGTGTTGGCAATGTTTTCTTACCTCAAAAACCTAAAGAGAGAGATTACTGCATCTCAATAATTGAAAAAATAATCAAAGACGAGGGTCAATCTTTAATTGGTTGGAGAGATGTCCCTGTTGACTCAAAAAAAGCAAATGTAGGTGACACGGCTCGTGAATCGCAACCTGAAATCAAACAACTAATTATTGAAAACTCCAAAAATATGGATCAGGAGGCTTTTGAAGGCTCTCTATATATCATTCGAAAAAATATTTCTAAAATAATTCGAACAGATGAATCTATTTCTCAAGCCTTGCACTTCTACGTCTGTAGTTTATCTACAAGAGTAATTATTTATAAGGGTATGTTAATGGGGTCTCAATTATTAGACTTCTATACTGACCTTAGTAACAAGAAATTTAGTACTTATTTAGCAATGGTCCACTCACGCTTCTCTACCAACACATTTCCATCCTGGGATAGAGCGCAGCCATGTCGATTTATGGCGCATAACGGTGAAATCAACACTCGTCAAGGAAATTATAATTGGATGAGAGCACGAGAAGGTGTTTTAGAAAGTGATGTCTTTGGTGACAATCTATCCAAAACCCTTCCTGTCATTGAAACTGAAGTTTCTGACTCTGGAAGTTTTGATAATGTTCTAGAGTTTTTATTAATGAATGGAAGGTCTCTTCAAGAGGCTGTATTGATGATGGTGCCTGAGGCTTGGCAGAATGATACTGAGATGAGCTCTGAGAAAAAAGCCTTTTATGAATACTTTTCAAATGTGATGGAACCTTGGGATGGTCCAGCATCTATCGCATTTACTGATGGACGTTATATTGGAGCTGTTCTTGATAGAAATGGCCTAAGACCATCTCGCTACTATTTGACGCATGATGATAGGGTTATTATGGCATCAGAGGTCGGTGTTGTTGACGTCGCAACAAGCAATGTAAAAACTAAAGGAAGGCTTAGACCTGGGAAAATGTTTCTAGTTGACTTTAACAAAGGTCAACTCATTGATGACAATCAAATTAAAAATAGCTTTGCCACCAAAAACCCTTATGGTGAGTGGCTAAATAAACAAAAAATTAGGTTAATAGACCTTAAGATATATGGCGATTCTAAAGGCTTTTATCCTAATACGTTAATAAGCCGACTCAAAGCATTTGGTTATAGCACTGAAACTCTTCAGTTTATGTTGCTTCCCCTTGTTATTGAACTAAGGGATCCGGTTGGATCAATGGGAAATGACACTGCTCTGGCTTGTCTTTCTGATCAGTCAAGAATTATTTATGACTACTTTAAGCAACTCTTTGCTCAGGTAACAAACCCTGCGATCGATTCGATCAGAGAAGAAGTTGTCATGTCATTAAGTTGCTCTATAGGACCTGAAGGTAACTTGCTTAGTAACAAAGAGGAAAATGCTAATCGATTAGTGATTGACCATCCCATCCTAACGAATGAGGAAATGGCTGCACTTAAACAATGCGACCATAGAGGCTGGACAAGCAAGACAATAGATATTACATATGAGACTAATGGCAATCATAATCTAAGTCATATGCTTGACTCAATATGCGAACAGAGTACTCAGGCAATTCAAGATGGGCATAGTCTTGTCATTTTGTCAGACAGGAAATTAAACTCTACTCGGAATGCTATCAGCTCTCTTCTTGCATCCTCTGCGGTTCATAGACATTTAGTAGCTAATCATAAACGTACACAAGTTGGCATCATATTAGAAACAGGAGAAGCGCGAGAGGTTCATCATTTTTGCGTTTTGACTGGATTTGGTGCTGATGCTGTTAATCCATATTTGGCGTTTGAAGCATTGTGGCAAGCTAGAAGAGACAAACTAATTAATCTAGATGACGATGTTGCTGTTGTTAATTCATATCGAAAAGCTATTGCCAAAGGAATGCTAAAAGTAATGGCAAAAATGGGTATTTCGACCCTTGCTTCATACAAAGGAGCTCAAATTTTTGAGGCTGTTGGTCTTGCAGATGAAGTTATGGATAAATGCTTTTTTGAAACCGCCAGTCGAATCAGTGGAGTCGGATTTGATGTCATTCAGAAAGAGTCTGAAGCACAGCATAAAAAAGCATTTTTGACAAAATCACTAGACAATCTTGGGCATTACCACTGGAGAAGTGGTGGTGAGAAGCATATGTGGGAACCACAAACAATTACTTCATTGCAGCAGGCTGCTAGAGGCAATGATCAAAATGCATATTGGGAATTTTCTAAGAAGTCTGATGAAGAAGGGACTAGAAACTGCACGCTTCGTGGACTGATGTCTTTCAAAGATGGAAATTCTATTGATATTGAACATGTTGAACCTGCTAAAGAAATAGTCAAAAGATTTGTTACTGGGGCAATGAGTTTTGGTTCAATCTCAGCTGAATCTCATGAATCACTTGCAATAGCAATGAATCGTATAGGTGGAAAATCCAATACTGGCGAAGGTGGTGAAGATTCGAAACGCTGGACTCCAGATGATAACGGTGATTCAAGACGAAGCGCTATTAAGCAAGTAGCTTCAGGTAGATTTGGTGTTACGATTGATTATCTTAATAATGCTGATGAACTTCAAATAAAGGTATCTCAAGGAGCCAAGCCAGGAGAAGGCGGCGAACTTCCGGGCGGAAAAGTTGATGAAGGAATTGCAAAAATTCGATGCTCGACGGCAGGAGTAGGGCTCATCAGCCCACCACCACATCATGATATTTATTCTATCGAAGATCTATCCCAACTTATTTTTGATCTTAAGCGCTCAAATCCAGATGCCCGTATCAGCGTCAAACTTGTCTCGGAAGTTGGAGTTGGCACAGTCGCTGCTGGCGTCACTAAAGCCAAATCTGATCACATAGTTATTGCTGGACATGATGGAGGAACTGGAGCCTCACCTTTAACCTCAATTAAACATGCTGGACTTCCTTGGGAGCTTGGTGTTGCTGAAACTCACCAGACTCTTGTAATGAATGACCTTCGCTCCAGAGTTGTGATTCAAACTGATGGACAACTGAAAACTGGAAGAGATGTTGCAATTGCTGCCTTATTAGGTGCAGAAGAATTTGGTTTTTCGACAGCTCCACTCATTACACTTGGCTGTATTATGATGCGTAAATGCCACTTGAATACCTGTCCTGTTGGCATTGCCACCCAAGACAAAGTATTACGCAAAAAATTCACCGGAAAACCTGAGCATGTCGTTAATTATTTGTTTATGGTTGCTGAAGAATTAAGAGCTATTATGGCTAAACTTGGCTTTTCTAATCTAACAGATATGGTTGGAAGAGTAGATATGCTCGAGATGAATAAGGCTATTAATCATTGGAAACAAGACTCCATTGATCTCAGTGCAATACTTACACCTGCAGAAAATCTTTATAGAGATGCGGGCACCTATCAAAGCATAAAGCAAGATCATCAACTTGAAGAACAACTAGATCTTGATTTAATTGAAAAATCCAAAGAGGCCATTGAAAACAATACAAGAATTAAATTTGATTCCGGCATATCTAATGTTGATAGAGCGGTTGGAGCAATGCTTTCATCCCATGTTGTCAAATCAAGGAATGGTAATAATCTTAAAGATAGTTCAATTCAAATTAATTTTAAAGGATCGGCTGGTCAATCTTTTGGAGCCTTTCTCGCTCAAGGAATCACCCTCTCTGTAGAAGGAGATGCAAATGATTATGTTGGCAAAGGGCTCTCGGGTGGCCGTGTTATTGTCTTCCCACCTAAGGACTCAACCTATTCCTCTGAAAATGAAATCATTGCTGGAAATGTTTGTGGTTATGGTGCAACTGGCGGTGAATTATATCTTTCTGGTCAAGTTGCTGAGCGATTCTGTGTTCGAAACTCTGGTTTGATTGCGGTTGTTGAAGGCATTGGCGATCATGGATGTGAATATATGACTGGTGGAAGAGCTATCATTCTAGGTGAAGTAGGGCGAAATTTTGGTGCAGGCATGAGTGGGGGCATTGCCTATGTATATAACCCAAATCAAACACTTAAGGGAAGAGCAAATTCTGCAATGATTGATTTTGACCCAATGGATAAAGAATCACTTAATGAACTTCATGATCTTACAAAAAAGCATTTCCGACATACAGGTTCAAAAATCGCTAAGAAGATACTAGATAACTGGGATGAAGAAATTATTCATTTTGTTAAGGTTATGCCAATAGCTTTGAAAGAAGTTCTTGCTACTCGCGACAAGAAGCACCTTAAAGCTATTTAAATAGGAATCGAGTCGATTACATCGGCGCTAGCACCTAGGACACTATCAACCCCATCTCCGACGACAGGTATTACTGAAACTACTGCCCCAGTTACTCTCATTGGAACAGTAACAACCTTAGTAAGAACACATCCAGATAGGAATAAGAACACTAAGCTTAATGTGAATAATGTTTTCATAGAACCCTATCTAAAACAATAAAGTGGTGCGAATAAGCGTTTGCAATATCTTTTGGATGTGATTCACTGCTCACTTGGCGCCAATTTAAATCATCATATTGTGGAAAATAAATATCCCCTTCAAATTCTCCATCAATCTTTGTAATGTAAAGTCGATTTACTTGGGGAAGAAGCTGCTCACATAAACTAGCACCGCCAATCACCATTACCTCCTTCTCGTCTTTTGTTAGAATAAGTGCCTTCTCAACGCTCGAAACGATCTCACATCCAGGTATTGAGATTTTTGAATTACGAGTTATCACTATATTTCGACGATTTGGTAGTGGCCTTCCAATTGAATCATAGGTTTTTCTTCCCATTAATAAAGACTTTCCCGTAGTCAGTTTCTTAAAATAAGCCAAGTCAGCTGGAAGGTGCCACGGAAGTTGATTGTTATTACCAATCAGACGGTTGTCATCCATTGCCACTACTATTGATAAGCGCATTAATTCAGCCTGATTGAAGTAAAATATTAGATTATTTTACAATTTTTAATCTCTTAGTGTTACTCATTCTAGCCTCATCATCACCATTCAGAAAAGCTATTCTTGATAATCTAGGACTTACCTTTAAAGTTGTCAACCCAGAAATAAATGAGGCAAGAAAAGCAAACGAATCGCCTATTGATTTGGTTAGCCGCCTGTCAAAAGAAAAAGCTTTGGCTGTCTCAAAATCTCATTCTGGTCTAATTATTGCCTCAGACCAAGTTGCCACTTTAGATAGTGGAGAGAATGAAGATGATGTCATTTTAACTAAGCCAGGTAGTAATGAAAATGCCTTCTTGCAACTTAAGGAAAGCTCTGGAAAAACGGTAAATTTTCTTACAGGACTGGTTTTAATGAACACAAATACTCAACATACTCAGCTCCATGTAGAACATTTCAAAGTTACATTTAAGATACTCTCAGATAATCAAATATTAAATTATTTATCTAAAGAAGACGTCCTAAACTGTGCTGGCAGCTTCAAATCAGAAGGCTTAGGGGCTGAACTGCTTAGCCAAATGGAAGGCAATGATCCAAACAGCCTTATTGGTTTACCCTCAATCCGCTTAATCGATATGCTTGCTAAGGAAGATGTTCAAGTCCTATGAGCATAGTTTATCCTGAAAAATCTAAGTCAATTTCATCTGACTTAAAAAAGAATTATTGGGGCTCTTTATTTGGCTCCTCTGAAGCACTTGCACTTATAGAGTTTGCAGAATCCAACAAAGGCGTTGTTTTATATATTGCAAGAGATATAAAACATTATGATGAAATTAATAAATCACTTTCCTTTTTTAAAAAATCCATAGAAATTCTTAATTTTGCTAGTTGGGAAGTTTTAGCTTTTGACAACCTCTCGCCTCACCCAGATATTGTTTCTTCAAGACTTAATACCCTAGCAAAATTATCTTCTATTGATTCTGGAATTGTTGTAACTACAATTGAAGCAATTTCACAAAAATTATGTCCAAAGGATTTTATTTATAAGTACAGCCTGTACCTAGAAACCAATCAAAGCCTTGAGATTGATTCATTTATTGAAAACCTAATAAAAATAGGATATCGAAGAGCAACCACCGTCATGGAGCAAGGTGAATTTTCATTAAAAGGTGCGCTAATAGACTTATACCCAATGGGTGCGAAAAATCCATATAGAATTGATCTTTTTGACAATGAAATTGATTCAATCCGATCCTTCAATTCCTCTTCTCAAAGATCTATTGAGGTTATTAAAGAGATTAAACTTTTGCCTGCTAGAGAGTTTGCTTCTGACAAAGATAGCACTCATATATTTAAAGAAAACTATTTATCTGAATTTGGAAACACTGACGGCTTTATTTTCACTGAAGTGAGCGAGGGTCGCTATCCTGGAGGAATTGAGTTCTACTTACCATTATTTTTTAATAGAACTGATACATTGTTTAACTATATCCCAAATGATTCAGTAATTGTTTATCAAAAAGGATTAACTGAGATAGTTACTATTCAAAATGATGAATTGTTAGAACGATTTGAATATTGTAAAAAATCACTAGAAAGGCTTCCACTTACAATCAATAAAGTCTTCTTAAATAGTAATGATTTTTTTACTGCTCTTAATAAAAAAAAGCAGATACAAATCCAAACATCCAAAGTAGATAGTCGAGAAGGTTTAGACTTTAAATCTTCAATTCTCCCTCCTCTTAAAATTGAAGCTGAAGCCAAGAAACCTCTCAATAAATTAGTCAATTTTATAGAAAATTTTCAAGGGAGAGTTCTAATAGTTTGCGAGTCTGAAGGAAGAAAAAATGTGCTGACTGATTTGCTATCTTCCTATGAGCTTTGTGCAACTGATTGCGTCAACTGGTCTGACTTTCTCAACCAAGACTCTAAACTCTGTATTACAAGTGCAAGCTTAAGCGAAGGTGTTATTTTTGAAAAAATAGCAATTATTACTGAAAATAATTTATTTGGAAAAGATGCTGTTAAACAGCAACGTAGACGCCGCGCAAAGCATAAAGACTTTGATGAGGCAATCAAAAGTCTAGTTGAAATTCAGCTGGGCGATCCAGTTGTCCATGAACATTACGGTGTAGGTCGCTATCTTGGTCTTGTCAGTCGAAGTTTCGATGAAAATCAACAAGATTTTCTCTCTCTAGAATATGCCAATGGCTCAAAACTCATGGTTCCAATAACAAACTTAAATCTCATCTCAAGGTACACAGGTGTAAATTCAGATTATGCGCCTCTGCACAAATTAGGAAGTCAGCAATGGACAAAGGCAAAAAGAAAAGCTGCTGAGTCTCTTTATGATGTTGCTGCTGAGCTATTAGAAATTTATGCAAAGAGAGAGTCACAAAAAGGATTTTCATTTCCTAGTCCTAATGATTCTTATAGTTCTTTTGTATCGAGTTTTGCATTTGAAGAAACTCCTGATCAACTTAAAACAATGAATGATGTTTTATTAGATATGCAATCTGAAAAGCCAATGGATCGTTTAGTTTGTGGGGATGTAGGGTTTGGTAAAACTGAAATTGCAATGAGAGCTGCTTTTTTAGCAGTAGAGTCTGGAAAGCAAGTAGCAATTTTAGTGCCAACAACACTCCTTGCTAATCAGCATTATAAAACATTTACAGATCGGTTCTCTAAATTTCCTGTTGTTATTAAGTCTTTATCTAGATTTCAAAGTGCTAAAGAACAAACTCAAATCCGATCAGATCTCAAGCAAGGCAAAATTGACATTGTAGTTGGAACTCATAAACTCATTCAGGGTGGAATTCAATATCAAAATCTTGGCTTGATTATTATTGATGAGGAGCATCGATTTGGGGTTAAACAAAAGGATTCACTAAAAAAGATTCGTGGACAAAGTGATATATTAACCATGACAGCAACACCAATTCCTCGCTCACTTAACATGGCACTTGGATCTTTAAGGGAACTATCAATCATCGCCTCGCCTCCAGCAAAAAGAACCGCAATACAGACCTTTGTTGATGAATGGGATGATAACACTATCACCGAGGCTTTCTCTAGAGAGCTTCATAGAGCCGGTCAAATCTTTGTAGTACATAATGACATCGACACCATTGATAATATGGCAGCCTCATTAAAAAATCTAATGCCAAATTCAACAATCAGGATTGCTCATGGGCAAATGCCGAGTAAAGAACTTGAACAAATAATGACTGATTTTTATCACCGGCGTTTTCAGATATTAGTATGCACTACAATCATCGAAACTGGAATTGACATTCCTAGTGCAAATACCATTATTATTAATAATGCACAAAATTTTGGCCTTGCTCAGCTCCACCAACTGCGTGGCAGGGTCGGACGCTCTCATCACAAAGCGTATGCATACCTTGTGATTAAATCTCATCAATCAATTACTGCAAATGCTAGAAAGAGGCTTGATGCAATTGCCTCACTCGAAGAACTTGGAGCTGGCTTTATGCTCGCAAATCATGACCTTGAAATTAGAGGTGCAGGTGACTTGCTAGGTGAAAATCAGAGTGGTAAGATCTCTGAAATAGGTTTTAACCTCTACCACGATTTATTAAAACGAACCGTTCACGCCATTAAAAATAATTCCAAACTTAATATAATAGACACATCTTTGGAGGAGGTAGAAATTAATCCTGGTATTCCCTGCATAATTCCTGAGGCCTATTTGCCAGATGTTCATGAACGCTTAATTCTCTATAAAAGAATTGCTGGTGCAGTGAGTGAAGATGAGCTCAAAGAACTTAAAATTGAAATGATTGATCGCTTTGGGTCTCTTCCAGATCCAACCAATAATTTATTCGAATCCTCATCATTAAAAAACTATTCCATGGAAATAGGAATTCATAAAATTAATATCTATGATGATAAGGCGGAAATTACTTTAAAAGATAAGAGCATGATTAATACATCAAAAATTATTCATCTCATCCAAACAAAACCTCAACAGTTTCAACTTAAGAATCAGAGTATTTTGGTTCTTAAAGAAGAGATGGAGGCTGATTTTTCTCGTATTAAAAGGATTAGTAAAGTTCTATCCAATATAATTTAATCAGAGTCAAGAAGCATAGAAAATCAAAAACTAAACTTTAATTACTATCTTAGATTGAATTGCTGCTTAAGACTAATGTACTCAATAGACTTAATTCTAGGGCCGAATTGACTAACCACTCTTGAGGAAGCAGCATTTGCAAAGTCCGCAGCCCAAGAAAAACCTTTCCCCTTACTCAGTGCATGTAAAAATGCACCAGCAAACATATCACCCGCGCCATTTGTATCAACAGCACTTGCAGTAACACCATCAGTATGGATTAGATTAGTTCCATCAAATACTAACGAGCCCCCGGGACCTCTAGTAATCACAAAATTCTTAGCATATTTTTTTAATCCTTCTACAGCTGCCTCTATAGTATGAGTATCTGTAAAGCTTCTGGCTTCATCTCCATTACAAAAAATCAAATCAAGGCCTTCATCACCGATAATACTTTTCATATTTTCTGAAAACACTTCTACTACAAAAGGATCCGAAAGACTTAAGGAAGTCTTAACGCCATTTTGTTTTGCAAACTTCATCGCATCTCTTGCAACCTTTGTCCTCTGTTCATCAGTTACAACGTAACCTTCAATATATAACCATTCAGAATTAGCTAATGCTTTTTCATCAACCTCGCGATAACTGAGCTCGAGGCTTGCCCCCAAATTTGTATTCATGCTTCTTTCAGCATCAGGAGTAACCATCACCAGACACTTCCCAGTAACTCCACTTGATGAGCCTACTTGATGAAAATCAACTCCAGATTTTTTAAGATCTTTAACAAAAAAATCACCCACTTCGTCATCAGCTACTTTGCCCGAAAAAAAGGCGGAAGATCCAAACATGCTCGCAGCAACCACTGAGTTACATGCTGAACCACCGCAACTCATCTTTACAGGAACGCGCTGAGTGGTAAGGGAGTCAATCAGATATTTTTGGCGCTCTGCATCCACAAGAGTCATGAGCCCTTTGCCAATTTCATTTTCTTTAATAAAAGATTCAGTAACTACAACCTCAGTATCAACAATTGCTGCGCCTATTCCATAAATATCATATTTTTTCATTATTTTAATTTTTCTAGTATTAAACGAACCTTAACTCTTTAATGAGGATGGCACTGGAAATTTTACAGATTCTACTGCGCCATCTACTTCAATAATTTCTTTACCGCCATTTAACATTAAATAACTAACCACTTCTTGAACCAAAATCTCAGGCGCTGAAGCGCCAGCCGTTATACCAACTGATGCAACATCATTAAGCCATTGATCATCAATATCATCTGAACCATCGATTAAATACGCGGGCTTACCTTGATTGTCAGCAATTTCTTTTAAGCGATTTGAGTTTGAAGAGTTTTTGGAGCCAATAACTATGAGTATTTCCGCTTGTTTGACCACCTCTTTGACTGAGTCTTGACGATTTTGTGTTGCATAGCAAATATCACTCTTCTTAGGAGATTGTATATTAGGAAATTTATTTTGTAAGGCATCTATAATTTCAATCGTGTCATCGACCGACAGTGTGGTTTGAGTAGTGTATGAAATATCTTTGTCCTTTGAGATATTTAAATCCTTGATATCATCAACTGATTCAATCAAAGTTACCTTTTTTGACTCTGAAGACTGACCAAGAGTGCCCTCTACCTCAGGGTGCCCAGCGTGACCAATAAGAATCACCTGATGATTATTTTTTTGACGACGTATGACTTCTTTGTGAACCTTAGTCACTAGTGGACAAGTTGCATCATAGATAACTGCAGAAATATTATTCGCCTCTTGTCTGACAGCCTTTGAAACACCATGGGCACTATAAATAACTACATTTCCTTGTGGAACTTGAGAGATCTCATCAACAAAGATAGCACCTTTATTTTTAAGATTATTAACCACAAATTTATTATGGACAACCTCATGTCTAACATATATGGGTGGGCCATGCTTTTCAATGGCTCGCTCAACTATCTCAATAGCTCGGTCGACTCCAGCACAAAAACCTCTAGGATTAGCCAAATATATTTTCAAAATCTAAGTCTTAATAGTATAAAAAGTTAGCCTACTGATTCAGTATGAAGTGCTGATAGCAATTGAAAGATTTTATTACGCAATTCTGAACGATGAACAATCATATCAATAGCGCCCTTCTCCAGCAAGAACTCACTCCTTTGGAATCCTTCAGGCAATTCCTCTCTTACTGTTTGTTCAACAACCCTCGCACCCGCAAAACCAATTCTTGCATTAGGCTCAGCAATTTGAATGTCACCAAGCATAGCAAGACTTGCAGAAACTCCGCCCATAGTGGGATCCGTTAAAACTGAAATAAAAGGAATTTTATTATCAGCCATCAGTTTGACAGCCAGGGATGTTTTAGACATTTGCATTAAAGAAAACAACCCTTCTTGCATACGTGCACCTCCACTCGCAGAAAAACATACAAAAGGATGATTGTTTTTAATAGCTAAGTTGGCTGCTCTAACAAACTTTTCACCAACAACTGAACCCATTGAGCCGCCCATAAAGCTAAAATCAAAAGCTGCTGTTAATACTGGCATGCCTTTTAAAAAACCACTTTTAACAACTAATGCGTCTTTTTCTTTGGTAAGTTTTTGAGCATCTTGATAACGATCTTTGTATTTTTTTTGATCTTTAAACTTCAAAGGGTCCGCTGATTGAATATTTGCTGCTATCTCAACCTGATTTTCCATATCAAGAAAACTCTCAATTCGCTTTCTAGCGGAAATCCTTAGATGATGGTTACACTTTGGGCAAACATAGAGCTTGCGCTCTAACTCTTCTTGATATAGAACTCTATTACATTCCGGGCATTTACTCCAAATGCCTTCTGGTATGTTTTTTTTTGCGTTCTTGCCAATAGATGGCATTATTTTTTCTAACCAACTCATACTCTACCTTAGTTAAGTAATCGCACTTGAGATCTCTTTAGCTATATTGCCAATTTTTGTAACCATTTTATCCTTATCAGATGAGAGTTCTTCAACTATAGAAACGAGAGCACTTCCAACTATAACTGCATCAGCATTTTCTCCAACCTGTTTCGCTGTTTGAGCATCTTTAATTCCAAAACCAACTCCAACAGGCAACTTTATATAATTTCTCATCCTCTCAAGGTGATAGTTGACTGAATCAACATCTAGATTGCCTGCACCTGTCACTCCTTTTAGAGAAACATAATAAATGTAGCCGCTCGCTATTTTTGAAATATGCTCCAATCGTTCATCAGTGGTTGTCGGCGCAACTAAAAAGATTAAATCAATATTTAATTTATCCAGTTCTTGTTTAAGCTCTGAAGCCTCTTCAGGCGGCATGTCTACAACTAGAATTCCATCTACTCCAGCTTCATCAGCTCTCATTGCAAAATCTTTATATCCGTAAACTTCAATTGGATTTGTATAACCCATTAAAACGATACCAGTAGTCTGATTATGCTCCCGAAATCTTTCGACAATGGCAAAAACATCGTTCAAATCAATACCATCAGCAACAGCTCTTTCATGTGATTTAGCAATGACAGGACCATCAGCCATCGGGTCTGAAAAAGGCATGCCTAATTCAATAATATCAGCCCCACTTTCTGCCAAAGTAAAAACAAGGGCTTCACAATTATCTAAACCACCATCACCAGCAGTAATGAATGGGATAAAAGCTGTTTGATTAGCTTCATCTAATTTATTAAAAATATTAAAGATACGCGACATATTATTATTTTGATTATTTAAATTAATTTTATCATAGTGAAACTAGTAACCTATTTAACTGATTTTTTATTTTGAATAGGAGTGCACAGCATCAACTAAGACCTTCATATTCTCAGGGTTAACCTCTGGTGTAATTCCATGGCCTAGGTTAAACACATGTCCAGTTGAGCCCTGAAACTGATCTAAGATTTTGTAAGCCTCAGTTTTTATGGCCTCTGGTGATGCATTGAGCACTGATGGATCGAGATTGCCCTGCAATGCAACCTGACTCCCAATTCGCCTCTCTGCTTCTCCAATTTCGACTGTCCAATCAATTCCAACAGCATCACAACCACTTGCTGCAATTTGCTCAAGCCAAGCCGACCCACCTTTTGTAAAAAGAGTGACAGGAACTATTTTTCCCTCATAGTCTCGCCTGATCCCATCAACTATTTTTGACATATATCTTAACGAAAAGCTTTCATATCGCTCTTTATTCAAAAGACCGCCCCAAGTGTCAAAAATCATAACAGAATCAGCTCCTGCCTCTATTTGTGAATTCAAATAATCAATAATTGTATCTGCTAGCACATCAAGAAGTAGGTGCATATGCTTTGGATTCTCATACATAAAACCTTTTACTTTTGAAAAAGTCTTGCTGGACCCGCCTTCAATCATATAGGTAGCCAGCGTCCATGGACTTCCTGAAAAACCAATGAGTGGAACCCTACCCCTTAGGTTTTTCTTAATAACAGAGACTGCCTCACTGACATAAGACAGTTCTTGAGATACATCAGGTTTTGCTAATTGCTCAATTTCTGCAAGACTTTTAATAGGATGAGTAAACTTTGGTCCCTCGCCCTCCACAAAATGAAGCCCAAGGCCCATTGCATCAGGAATAGTTAAGATATCTGAAAAAAGAATCGCCGCATCTAAGTCAAAACGGTCTAATGGTTGAAGAGTAACTTCGCAGGCTAAATCACTTGACTTGCAAAGTGTTAAAAAATCGCCTGCTTTTTTTCGAGTGGCTCGATATTCTGGTAAGTATCTTCCTGCCTGTCTCATTACCCAAATCGGAGTTCGAGTGACCTCTTTCTTTAACAGTGCATTAATGTAGTCAAATGCCATTATGTAATCTCAAAAATAGTTGATTATATCAATTTTAAGGCTTTTCTTTAGTTTCCTTCTGACACAAAAAAAGCCACATTTGTGGCTTTAAGTGGATCGCAATTTGAAATTAACGTTTGAAAGCGCCGTAACGTGATTTAAATTTTTCAACACGACCAGCAGTATCCACAATCTTCTGCTTTCCTGTATAGAAAGGGTGGCAGCTTGAACAAACGTCAAGATGAATTTCGTCTTTACTTGAAGTTGAGCGCGTCTCGAATGAGTTACCGCAACTGCACACAACTTTTATAGTTTCGTATGAAGGATGAATATCTGTTTGCATAGCTTTTTTTATCTTCAAGTTTCTAAAAGAAGGGGAATTATATACTATCTCTCTGCAGGGGTAAATGTTTTAACGCTTAGAGCATGAAGCTCTCCACTCTTTATTTCATCCTTGACTAGACCTAATACCAATCTTTGCCTTTGAAGTAGAGACAATCCTTCAAAGACTGGCGAAACGATAACTGCTGAACAGTTACAACCATCTCCCTCCATACTAACTTCAGAGTTTTCAATGCCTAATTCAAGTTTTTTTTGTACTTCTTCTAATGTCACAATAATTCTAATTAAGTTGTTAATTTAAGAACCAAAAATACTTTTAAGAATAAAGAAAAATATAATTGACATGAGTGCACCTGCTGGAAGGGTAACAATCCACGATAAAAATATCTTATTTATAACCCGTGTATCTAATGCTGCCATACCACGAGCAAGGCCTACACCCAATACAGCTCCAACTAGTACTTGTGTTGTTGAAACAGGGATTCCAGTTCCAGAAGCTATGACTACCGTTGCAGCAGCAGCCAATGTTGCGGCAAAACCACGAGATGGAGTAAGTTGGGTAATTCCAGTACCAATAGTTGCAATGACTCTATGGCCATAAGTTATTAGTCCAACAGCTATTCCAGAGCCTCCAACTAATAATATCCATAATGGGAGTGAAGTTTTGGAGCCAATCAGGCCTCCGCTTTCAACTACACCATAAATTGCTGCCAAAGGCCCTATAGCGTTAGCAACATCGTTAGAACCGTGAGCAAAAGCCATTGCCGCAGCAGTAATAATCATGAGTACCCCGAAAACTCTCTCCATAGAAGTAAAATGGAAATCGATGTTTTCATCAGGATCAAGGTGAATATTACGAATAAACATGGTTCCAATAATAGCAACAAGAAGGCCAAACCCAAATGCCAATAAATAACTTGTCGATGTACTAAAGGTCAAACCGACGTGCTTTAATCCTTTAAAAATAGTCACTAAAGAGACAACAAAACCAACCAAAAACATGTAATACGGAACATATTTTTTTGCGTTATCGAATGGGTCTTTAGTATCAATAATTAAATTTTGGAGACTTCTAAACAAAATAAAGGAAATAACTCCAGCCAATACTGGAGACGCTATCCAACTTATTACAATATTAATTACCTTATCCCAAGCAACAGCGTCAACTCCTACACCAACTGCGCCAAATCCAACAATCGCACCAACTATAGAATGGGTCGTAGAAACTGGCCAGCCAAAGGATGAGGCAATTAAGAGCCATCCGCCAGCAGCTAATAATGATGCCAACATTCCATATACTAATAAATGTGGCTCATTAGTAAATAATGCTGCATCTAGGATTCCCTTGCGTATTGTTGCTGTGACCTCGCCACCAGCAAGAATTGCACCAGAAAATTCAAAAATAACTGCAATAATAATTGCTTGTTTAATGGTAACAGCGCCAGAACCCACTGATGTACCCATTGCGTTTGCAACATCATTTGCACCAATACCCCAAGCCATAAATGTACCAAATAAAATGGCCAATAAAATAAAAATATTACTATTTTGTAAAATAATTTCCATCTAAAAATTCCCTGAAATATTATTTGGTCAACATAACGTCAAAACGAGATCCAACTTTCTGAGCAGCATCAGCTGTTTCGCCAAGCCACTCAATTGCTCTGTAATAAAACATCACATCTACTGGTGGTAATGATGCTTCGAGTAAAAAGAGCTTGTTACGAATTGCTTCTTGTGCTACATCAGTTTCGTGCTCTAATTCATTGACTTTCTTAATCATTTTGTCAACAATTTTTCGTTCACGAGAACTAAATGCAGTCTCCAATAACTCGTCAAGTTGATTGATAGCTTCTAAGGCTGAACTCGAAGTTTTAATACATAAATTTGTTAGATTTAAAAAATCGTCTGCAAACTCCTTAGGGAAAACCATATGGCGAGTCATCATTAGACCAGCAAGATCCTTTGTAATATTTGCAATTGAGTCTTGAATTAAAAGCACATCTAATAAATCCCTTCTTGAAAAAGGCATCATAAAGGTACTGGGCAAATTCATTCTTAGTTTTTTCTTCAACTTGTCAGCTTTGTTCTCTTTTTTGCCTATTGATTCGTGTGCCGCTTCTGCCTTCTCCCAATCTTGTATACTTGCTGCTTTAGCAAAAACACCAAACTCTTTAATACATGAATTAACTTGCTTCATGTGCTTTTGTAAAGGACTTATTGGTGACTTTCCGAATAAACTTGTGATGTTACCTTTGGCTGCCATTCTTAATTCTCGATAATTGATTTAAGTTATATTTTACTCTAATAAAAAATAATTTATTATAAGTGCAATAATGCTTCTACAACTTTTTCCTGAAGGGTAACATTATACAAAAATAATCAAAAATTAACCTAAACATTGTTACTTTTTCGAAACGATATTAATCCATCATTAAAATGAATACTGTTATTATATTAGCCGCTGGTCAGGGCACTAGAATGAACTCAAAAACTGCCAAAGTACTTCATAAAGTTGGCAATAAATATTTACTCCAGCACTCTATCGACTCCTCCAAGGCGCTCGTTGAAAAAATCAATGTCGTTGTTGGTCAAAATTCTCAGTCAATTAAGGAGGCTATAGTCGATAGCAAGGTTAACTGGGTACTTCAAAAAGAGCAACTAGGAACTGGGCATGCTGTTCAACAAGCTACCCCCTATATTGAAGATAGCTCAATGTGTCTGATACTTTATGCAGATGTACCACTTATTCAAAGAAATACAATTGAAGAATTGCTCAATAAGGCTAGCTCCTCAGGGTTTGCTCTTCTAAGTGTTATTTTAGAAAATCCATTTGGGTATGGTCGAATAATCAGAGACTCCAATCAATCAATTCAATCCATAATTGAGCAAAAAGATGCAAGCAAAGAACAGCTTAAAGTCAAAGAAATTAATACTGGAATCATGGCTATTAATGGCTCACTATTGAAAAAGTATTTGAATGAATTAAAGCCTAATAATTCTCAAGGCGAATTATATCTAACTGATATTGTTGAAAAAGCTGTTAAAGATAATGTTAATATTGCTTCATTTATATGTGAGAATGCTTCAGAAGTCATGGGTATAAATGACAATAATCAACTGTCTCAAGCTGAAAGAGCCTATCAATTAAATCAAGCTGAAGATCTTATGAAATCAGGTCTAACAATTATGGACCCTAATCGTTTTGATTGTCGAGGCAATTTAAACTTTGGAAAGGACTGCGTTATTGATATCAATGTGGTTTTTGAGGGTGAGAATAATTTAGGCAATAATGTGGTAATTTCTCCAAACTGCATCATAAAAGACTCGTCAATTGGTGATAATACGCATATCCTGCCTAATTCAATCATAGAAAATTCTACCATTGGATCCAATACAAGCATTGGCCCTTTTGCACGAATTCGTCCTGAAACAAGCATAGGGAATCATTCAAAGATTGGTAACTTTGTTGAAGTCAAAAAATCATCAATTAAGAACAATTCAAAAATATCACATTTAAGTTATGTAGGGGATAGCAAAATTGGGAATGATGTTAATGTTGGCGCTGGTGTCATCACATGCAATTATGATGGCTCCAATAAACATCAAACTGAGATTAAAGATGGAGCCTTTGTAGGCTCAAACAGTCAATTAGTCGCCCCTGTGACTATTGGCAAAAACGCAACGATTGGAGCAGGATCTACAATTACTCAAAATGCACCAGATAATAAACTAACCCTGACTAGAAATAAGCAGTCGACCATTGACAAATGGAAACGCCCAAAAAAGAAATAATATCTGCCTTGCTATCTAAATCATAATGCTAAACCTTCCAAAAAATGTATGGATTTTGACTGCCTGTCAGTCCTTATTTATGTCGCTCAGCGTTTTTATGGTTTTTATAGCTGGAATAATTGGAAGCGAACTCTCACCAACAAAAAGTTTATCAACACTGCCCGTTGCTACTATCGTTGTTGGTACCGCCCTTAGTGTGATACCGGTTATCCGCCTGATGTCAATCTTTGGTCGTAAAAAAATTTTTTTAAGTTCTTGTATATATTCAATTGCACTAATCGGTCTTTGTATTTTTTCAATCTCAAATGAAATATTTTTTCTTTTTAGTTTCTCTTGTTTTTGTCTTGGTGCAACTGTTGCAACGATGATGCAGTTTCGCTTTGCAGCAATTGAGAGTGTCTCTTCGGAACAAAGACCTTCGGCAACTGCAGTCGTTCTTCTTGGAGGATTAATCTCTGCATTTCTTGGAACAGAAATCGCAACCATCGGAAAAAATTTCTTTGAAACAGATTTTGTAGGATCGTTCTTACTCCTGGCAATACTCTTTATAGTTGCATTCTTATTAATGACTCTTTTTGAGCCAGCCGCAAAATTCAAACAGCAAGTTGATAAATCAAAACGCTCCTTATCTGCAATAATTCAGCAAGGCTCTTTTGTAGTTGCTGTGTCTGCTGCAACTACAGGATATGTTGTGATGAGTTTTATTATGACTGCAACTCCAGTCAGTATGCACGTCATGGACGGTCATTCTCTTCATCATACAAAGCTGGTTCTCCAAAGTCATGTCATTGCAATGTTCCTGCCTTCACTATTTACAGCCTACATAGTCAAATATATAGGGCTAACAAAAATGATGCTTTTGGGCGTGTTATTATTCTTCAGCTCAGTATTAATTGCTTTTGTCAGTCATGCGCTTATTAATTATTGGTGGTCTCTTGTCCTGCTTGGGTTAGGATGGAACTTCCTATTTATTGGTGGTACAAATTTACTGCCCAGTTCATACAATGAGAGTGAGAAGTTTAAAGCTCAATCGATTAATGATTTCTTAATTTTTGGATTTCAAGCTTTTGCAGCTCTTTCTGCAGGCTGGTTTGTTTTTAATTTCAGCTGGGAAGTTGTACTTTTATCAGTTATTCCATTACTATTATTACAACTCGTAGTTCTTTTATGGTGGCTCATCACTAAAAATAACTCTTAACATTTGTTTTTGTATTAAAATTCTCAAAAATTCTACTTTTGAAAAATATGATGTTTAAAGCAGAACCACTAACGCCATCAATTGGTGCACTTATATCAGGCATATCGCTTAACAATCTAAGTAAGGGCGATGTTGAGCAGTTATATCATGCACTCATTAAACATCAGGTTATTTTTTTTAGAAACCAAGAGCTCTCTCCTGAATCACACATGAATCTTGCAGAAAGCTTAGGTGAAATTGATCCCGGACATCCAGTTTATCCTCATGTTGAAGGTTATCAAAGCATTGTTCTGCTAAAAAATGATGGAAATAATAAACCGGATACCAATGACTGGCATAAAGACCTTACCTTTAAGTCGAATCCACCATTTGCCAGCATTCTTCATGGAATTAATGTTCCTAATGTAGGGGGAGATACTCTGTGGGCAAGCATGAGTGCTGCTTATAATCAGCTTTCAGAAGGCTGGAAAGATCAGCTAGAAAATCTTGAGGCGATTCATGATATGGGAACATTTAGAAATGATTTCTATAAAGATGGTGGTGTTGATTCAGTAAATAGTGCCCTTAAAAATGTGGGTTCCGCTGTTCATAAAGTAATCGAAACTCACCCGGTTTCTGGGCTTAAATATCTTAACGTTAACCAAGCTTTTACTAGAAATATTATCAATGAGAGTCAGGGTCCAAGTGACCAAATATTACAATTCTTGTTTCAACATATTAATAAGCCTGAATTCCATGTAAGATTTCATTGGGAAGATAATTCCGTTGCTATTTGGGATAATCGAATAACTCAACACTATGCAATATGTGACTACCTGCCGGAACTCAGACATATGCAGCGTATAACAGTTATAAACGATAAAAGAGAGCTTAGTCAGAAGTGACGGAATAGTTTTGTTTGCTCCTCTTTTTGACCATAGCAATTCCGATGGTTTTTTGCGGCGTTTCCACGACCACCTTTAAGCATTTCAAGAGTTTCTGCTTTTAACTTCTTCTTACCATTCTTCTAGTGTTTTAATATTCCGTACAACCATTGCATCACCATTTTCGTTATATTCACCAATCGATATAGGTGTATAAGTATCAAATTTTAATCCGCCTATATTTTCTTCTACAACTCTTGTTATTCTGTCTGAGATTGACTCATCGGGTATATCAATATCGTGTTGAAGATTCATAACAAGGTCGTCCATGTCATCAGCATAAATATCAAGACCAACATGGTCTTCGTGGTAATACTTGCCGTTATCACTTAATACAAAAGTAACTAGAAACTTCTTCATTACTTTCTCTTTTTTCTACACACCGTTTCATAGATAGTTGCATAATTTGCAGATGCTGTTGAATAAAACATTGCTTTTTCTTCATTTTTTTGCTTCCACTCTGCGTCTGCTAGAATAAGAAAAGTCCCAATTGCTTCATAAATTTCTTGACAAGTTTCTTTCGGGTAAGTCTCTATTTCTTTACTCGCAACACTTGTGCTAGTAATAAATAAACAGATTGCTAAAGATGTAATAAATTTCATAATGACTCCTTAAAAAAAATTGACCTCTAAAGAGGAATGCACAATTCTACTCCACCGTAACTAAAGATTATTAAAACCTTGGTTCAAATCTTCAATTAAATCCTTTGTCTCCTCAAGTCCAATACTTAAACGTATAACGTGCTTCCCATCATGCAGCCACTTGCCATCACGCTCATAGGGCCTTGCAGTCAATAAACTTTTATAGCCACCCCAACTAAAGCCAAGAGCAAACATCTTAAGTGAGTTTATGAATTTAGCAATTTTATCTGTGGAATATGGCTCTTTGAATGTGAAAGAGAATAAGCCGGATGATCCAGAAAAATCTCTTTTCCATAAGGAGTGCTGAGGATGAGATTCAAGGCCAGGATGAATAACGCAATCAACAATCTCTTGTTTTTCTAACCATTGAGCAATCTTATAAGCAGACTTCTCGTGCTCCTCCAATCGTACCTTGAGAGTTCTTAGGCCTCTAAGAGCAATATAGCAATCTTGAGGATTAGTATAATTTTCAACAGTTTGGAAATATTCTGCAAACTCATCAGCGTATTTCTCGTTGACTGTTGCACAACCCATCAAAACGTCAGAATGTCCACATATATACTTAGTCACTGATTGAATTGCAATATCAACACCAAGATCTAGTGACTTTAGATACAACGGCGTAGCCCAAGTACTATCAATAATTACCATGACTCCAGTTTTTTTAGCAGCCTTAACTATTTCCAAAATATCTTGAATTTCAAATGTATTGGAGCCAGGCGATTCTAAGAAAATAAGTCTCGTGTTGTCATTAATATAATTACTAATCTCAGAGCCAATATTAGATTCAATATGAGTAGTCTTAACATTATATTTTGTAAGAATGTTATGACAAAATCTTTTAGTTGGCCCATAAGCATTATCGCAAAGCAAAATCTCATCGCCACTTTGAGTAAAGGCCATTAGAGTATTTGTTATGGCATTGATTCCTGATGGAAAAGCGTATGTTCTAAAGCCATTTTCCACCTTGCAAAGAGCTTCTTCAAAGGCCTTTTGAGTAGACAAGCCATGAGTACCATAATCAACACCAGGATAGCCTCCCTCAAGAGCCAACTGCATGTCTTCAAAGTCTTGAAACAAAACTGTCGAACCACTTTGAATATCAGGATTAATAGTTTTTATTTTTCGATCACCATACTTCTGCGTATAGTCAATCCAGCCAACATTGTTATTTTGCTTAGCCATTTAAATAAATGTTTAATGAATTCGCTGACATCATAGGAGGAATTGAATACTTTGTCCAGTCATTTTCTCAACAATTAAATCAAAGCATTATTAATTGACTTACAACTGGACAATAAATTGCTGCCCTAGACGGAAGCTCAAAGAAGTCTGTTAAAACTTCTTTATATTTTTCAATTTGTTGTTGATGTGAGAGCTTTTGTCGCTCTATAAAATCATTTATCGTTTCATCTTTGTTAAGTGAGGCAGTTTTAAAATCAATAATCCATAATTTACCATCATCAATAAACAAACGATCAATAATGACTGTTTGATTTGAATTACTATATTCTGCCTCTACTTCTGTTGTTGGCCTGGACTTAAAAAGCCATTCAAAATTATCATCATGCTTAGTATTTGTGAGTATATCTAAAATAGAATTTGATAATGATTTAAGCAATCTTGATGGAATTCCTCTCTCTTTAAGCCTTGTTTCAACACTTAAAGGAGACGGGTTAAACTCTTCCTGCTCCAAATAATGATGAACGATTGTGCCTAAAGCACTTTGATAAATCAAATCGAAGGTTTTTGGATGGTTTATTTGCTCATCAGTATTGCTAATATTTTGCGCTGACAAAGATGCTAGTGTTTTAACTCGGATAAGTTTTGGTGCACTTAACTCCTCTATATTTTTTTGCCCTTGGTCAGCAACAATATCTAAATTTTCTTCATAATAGTGACTCAATAAAGAGAGGAAAGATCCACCTACTGCCTTCCCACTTTTTGATAATCCACCTAATAGGTAGACATTCTTCTTTGCCCGACTCATAGCAACATAAAGAAGTCTCATTAACTCAAAATTAGACTGCTGTTTTTTTAAGTATTGTAAGTAAAGGTATGTTTTGTTCTCCTTTTTTTCATAGATAGACTTAATTGGAGACAGCAAAACCTTGTCATTAGGAAATTCTTGAATTTGCATTAAAGGAAGACTATCACTTCTTCCTTTTTTACCCAGTCCAGGAATAATCACTGTATCAAACTCAAGGCCCTTTGACTGATGCACAGTCATTAATTTCACATTTGAAGGGCGGGAAGGCGCATATAGATCTTGGAGCATTGATTCAATCGTCTTTAGATTGAGACTTTGATTCAACTCACAACGATGTAACAATTTAAGGAACTGGGTTTTTATAGTTCTTTCAATATGTGTTAACTCATTATCATTGAAGAGCTGACTCAAAGTAAATGTGAAGCGCTCAACAAAAGAAAACCTGCCCTCTGAAAAAATCGCATCTCTTGTTGCTCGGTAGATGAACTTGCTTCTATCAATGCCATCTGAACTCATGCCTTGCAAAGAATCTATAGTCATTAATTGATTAAAAATTGTTTGATCATTTGAGCGGCTTAAAACTAATAAGTCACTCAATCTTAAACCGCACCAGGGTGACCTGAGAATAGAGAGCCATGCGAGCTTATCGCTTAAGCTTAATAAAGCTCTCGACAGGCTCAATAGGTCTCTTGTAAATATATGAGACCTTAAAGTTTCAGTTTTTAATGATTCAAAATTAATGTTGTTGTTTTGAAGCACTGAAGAAATTTCATTAAGATGTGATCTTGATCGAACAAGAATAGCAATTTCTTCCTCAGGATTATTCAAAAGGGATTGATTAACAATTCCATGTATCTTTTCAGCCTCTTCAAGATCTTGGTTTGGCCCGAATGGGTAAAAAGATACTGCGTAATTTTGCTCAATATTAGAATAAGGATATGAACTTGAATAGTGAATTGCCCCTAAAAGTAAATCATCATTCTTAGGAAATATTTGCGAAAAAATGTCATTATTTATCTCAACTATACTTTTATTAGATCTAAAGTTTGTACTCAATGCTAGGGATTTAATCTTAAGGCTGCCAATTCCATTTCTGGCAACATCAATAAATATTCCAACTTGAGACTCTCTAAATTTATAGATAGATTGCATTGGATCACCAACAAAAAAAATGGTTCTGCCTTCATCCTTCTGCCATCCATCTATTAATCTTTCAATTAAACTTAATTGAGAGTATGAAGTGTCCTGAAACTCGTCAATTAGAATATGATTAATTTGATAGTCTAATAACAACGCAATATCACTCACCTCCTCACGACTATCTAAAGCATTTATTGCCTGAAGATTAACTTCTGAAAAGTCTTGCACACTTTCCTGTTTAAAAATGACCTTAAGCTTAGCAACGCTGAGCTTTAATACATGAGCAATGTCTGAAATAGATTTTTTTGTTGACTCTGGAAAATTAGCACTTGGCAGATTTTCCAAATTAATGAGCATTTTTTTAAACTCTATTTCTGAATTGAGCTCCTCTAAGATTTCCTTAAATAATGCCTTCTCTTCTTTTGCTTCAACTGGAAATCCAATTTTTATATCAACCCTCTTTCTCCAGTTTCCATTGTTTTTTGTTATCAGGAGTTCAGAAATAACCTTCCATTCGTCTAAATCATTGACAGCAGTACCAGGAAGTCTTGTAATTTTTGAAACATCCTCTCTTATATTATCTTTTAATAGGCTAAAAAATTTAGTGCTTAGTATTTTTTCTGCTCTAACTTTAAGGGCTTCAAGATGATTAATAATTAACCCTTTAGAGAAATCTTCTAAGTGGCTTATATCTAAAGCACCTTCAGCATAGATTTTCGGAAGCCACTGCTCCCTTTTTGCAAGCATTTGTTCAATGAGACTATAGAACCTATCTACATGGTTATCAAGATAAAGCAAAACTGATGAGATGATTGGCTTGTATTCATCATCCTCTATAAGTAGCAAGGTGTCTTCTGCAGCCTGATGATATATATGCTCGTACTCAAAGGAATCAACAATCGTTCTAGGTGGGACGAGCTGCTCAAGGGATGGAAATCTAGAAACAATCAAATTAGATAATGAATCGATAGTAATAATTTTTAGACGAGAAGGGTGATTGATAAGCTCCCATCCTCTCTTATCAGATTGTTCTATAACCTGACAAGCAAGATGGAAGGTTTTGAGCTTATGCGTCTCCTCAGGGGGCTTCATTCTGGCTCGATTTAAAGAATTAATAATCCGATGCTTTAGCTCATCCACAGCTCTATTCGTGAATGTCATAGCTAGGATATTTTCGGGCTCATCTGAACAGCTGAGTAACTTTAAGTATCTTTGTATAATGAGTTCTGTTTTTCCAGAGCCAGCAGGGGCCTGTACAATGAATGAGTCACCAATATTTAAGGCTTCATCCCTTTGTTTTTGATCATTCACATTGATTCTGGAGCACTTACTCCAAGAATAGAGAGTCCATTTATCAGAATTTGTCTTGTGGCATGGATTAATGATAGCCTTGCTTGTGTTAGATCATTATCGTCCATGATAAACTTACAGGCGTTATAGTAACTATGGAACTGAGTTGAAAGATCTCTTAGATAGTAAGCAAGCTGATGAGGCTCATATTGAATTGCTGATGACTCTACTACACTCTTATATCGACTGAGCTCTCTTAAAATATTTTTTTCAATCTCTTCTGTTAATAAAGACAAATTAGCCTGTCCTTTATCAAATACCAACTCTTTTTCACTTACCTGCCTAAAAACTGAGCAAATCCGAGCATGGGCATATTGAATATAATAAACCGGATTTTCATTGGTTTTTGATTTGGCCAAATCTAGATCAAAATCCATATGTTGCTCAGATTTTCTCAGGATATAAAAAAAACGTGCTGCATCATTTCCCACTTCCTTTCTAAGATCCTCCAATGTAACAAAAGAGCCGCTACGAGTAGACATCTGAACTTTGCTGCCACCTCTGAATAGATTTGCAAACTGAACCAATAAAATCTCTAGTTTGTTAGGATTGTGACCTAGTGCTTCTATTGAGGCTTTAACTCTAGGAATGTACCCATGATGATCTGCCCCCCATATATTTATGATTTTGTCATAACCTCTCTCAAACTTCTCAAGGTGGTAAGCAATGTCTGAAGCAAAGTATGTATGATTTCCATTATCACGAACTACAACTCGATCTTTCTCATCTCCGTAGCTTGTCGTCTTAAACCATAGAGCTCCATCTTTGTTGTATAGGCTATTACTTTCCTTAAGTTTTGCGATGCAGGAATCTGAAAAACCATTATCAATTAACGATTGTTCAAAAAACCATTTTTCAAAAACAACACCAAATTCAGCTAAATCATTTTTTATACCACTTAAGATACTGTCGATGCCTACCCTAAAGATGGACTTAAAATTTTCACCTAATAAGGCTTTAGATTTGGCAATTAACTCATCAATATGGGACTCTTTGTCTCCCCCATCTGAGCCATCTTTACCTATATTTTCAAAAATTGACTCTGAATTCTGATGAAACTCACGCCCACAATTATTAATAATATCATTAGCAATATCAATAATATACTGCCCCTGATAACCATTATCTGGAAACCTTATAGTTTCATCACAAAGAGACAAATATCGTAAAAAAATACTCACAGTTAAAATGTCCATTTGTCTGCCAGCATCATTCACATAATATTCATTATCAACCTTGAATCCAGCATTTCTTAATAAGTTTGAAACAGTTGCGCCATAGGCCGCTCCTCTTCCATGGCCAACGTGAAGAGGTCCAGTTGGATTAGCAGAAACATACTCTAAAAGTACGCTCTGGCCTGAACCAATTTCTGACCTGCCATAGATTTCACCCTGATCAATAATCTCGCTTATAATCGAAATACTTGATTCTTCTGAAATGAAGAAATTTATGAAGCCCGGTCCTGCAATTTCTGTTTTTTTAATAAAACTTGTCTCTTCTAATTGATCAATGATTATTTTTGCCAGCTCTAATGGACTAGTTTTTGCCTGTTTTGAGAGCATTAATGCAATGTTGGTGGCATAATCCCCGTGGCTTTTGTCTTTTGTATGATCAATTCTAATTTTTGCAGGCATTTCATTAAGAAGACCCTTAGAAATTAAGTTCTGAATACACTTGTTAAGTAAATCTTTTAATTGTTCTTTCATATAGCCTAGCTAGTGATTTCTTTTACATTTCAAGAAGTTATTTTAATTTATCTGAATATCAGCCTAGCATCAAATTATAGTTAATGAGCCTCTTGCCAGTTTGACCCTATACCAATATCAACCTCAAGAGGTATACTTAGCTTTAAAGCATTTGACATCAAGTCTTTTAAGTTTTTTCCATGCTCATCTGCCATTTTTGCTTTAAGCTCAAACACAAGCTCATCGTGAACTTGCATAAACATCTTTATTTCATGAGCCTCTTTGTCAATCCAAGCCTGAATATCGAGCATTGCTTTTTTTATGATGTCTGCTGATGAACCTTGCATAGGTGCATTAATTGCCGTTCTCAGTGCATGCTGCTGAAGCATTTTGTTTTTTGAGTTAATTTGAGGCAAATAAAGCCTTCTTCCTAGAACTGTTTCTACATACCCTTGGGACTTTGCTTTCTCTTTTGTTTCTTCCATAAATTTTAAAACGCCGGGATAATTTTCAAAATAACCGTCAATATATTGCTTAGCTTCAGTCCTAGAAACATCAATCTGTTTGGCTAAACCAAATGCACTCATTCCGTAAATCAAACCAAAATTAATAGCCTTGGCTTTTCGACGCTGGTCTTTAGTTACCATCGATATTTCTGTGTCAAAAACCTGCGCAGCTGTTGATCGATGAACATCTTCATTATTATTGAATGCCTTGATTAAGTTTTGATCTCCTGAGATATGCGCCATAATTCTTAATTCAATTTGAGAATAGTCTGCTGCAAGAATAACATTTCCTTTGTCCGCAATAAAAGCAGATCTAATTTGAGCACCCTGCTCAGTCCTTATAGGAATATTTTGAAAATTAGGCTTTGAAGAAGAAAGCCTTCCAGTTGCAGTTACTGCTTGATGATAAGAGGTATGAAGACGGCCAGTTCTTCTATTTATTTGCCTCGGTAGTGCCTCTAAATAAGTGGAATTTAATTTCGTGAGGGTTCTATAGGACATTATGAGGTCAACTAAAGGATGGTCCAACAACTTTAAGGCTTCTTCATTTGTAGAAGGCTGTCCTTTTGCTGTTTTCTTTTTTGGCTCAAGACCAAAACCTTCCTCACTAAACAAAATTTGTTGAATTTGCTTTGGTGATTCTAAATTGAATTCATCCCCTGCAATCTCAAAGGCCTTTGATTGAATTTTTATCATTTCAGCTTTAATCTTGTTTTGCTGATCGAATAGAGATTTTTCATCTAATAGTGCGCCATTTCTCTCCAGGCTCAGCATAACTTTTATCAAAGGAATTTCTATGCTCTTATATAGCCTTAATATCTTAGGATAAGCCTCTAATTTTGACTCAAATAAATTATTAAGCTCATTCGTAATAATGACATCTTCACATGCATAAGGCATTGCTTCTTCAATACCAACTTGATTAAATGTCAGTTGCTTTTTACCACTTCCAGCAACATCCGAATAATGAATCGTTTCATAACCAAGATAATGAAGCGCGAGATCGTCCATATTATGTCGACTTGCTACAGAATCTAAACAATAAGATTTAAGCATTGTGTCGTCAATAATGCCATTTAAATTGATGTCAACATTTGCTAGAACATGGGCATCATACTTTAGATTTTGACCAATCTTACCAATTTTTAAGTTTTCTAAAATTGGCTTTAAAGATGATAAAACACTGGATCTAGAAAGCTGAACTGGCGCATCCAAATAGTCATGAGCAACAGGTAAATAATAACTATTTTTCCCCACTAAAAATACGAGCCCAACAATTTGAGCCTCCATATAATCAAGGCTATTGGTCTCTAAATCAAATACAAAAGACTCACTTGAAGAGAGTTTCACTAATAAGTTAGAGAAATCATCTTCACTTAGAATAAGCTCTCTTGTATAGTCATCCAGGGAAAGTTTTACATTATTTATCTCGGATTCATTTCTCTCTGGCTCTTGAGGCTTCTCTATCTTAGAGGTCTTCTGATCGTCTAATTGTTTTAGCCACATAGAGAATCCAAAGTCTTTATATAACCCTATCAATTCTTCAGTATTTTCTCCGGGCTCATCTTCAAGAATGTTAAAGGGTAGTTTCACATCAAATTTAAGCTTAACTAATTGATATGAAAGATCCAATAAATCAAAAGATTCTCTGAGTTTTTCACCAACCTTGCCACCAATTTTTTCCGCATTAGCTTTGACACCGTCTATGTCGTGATATTCCTCAAGCCACTTTGCAGCAGTTTTTGGTCCCACACTTGGAACACCTGGTATATTGTCAGAAGAGTCGCCTGTCAAAGCTAATAAATCTAATATTTGATTTGGCTTTACGCCCATTTTTTCCTTAACATCGTCCTCAGAAAAAAGCTTTCCTTTCATATCTAATTGCTTGATATTTCCGCCAACTAGTTGAAAAAGATCTTTATCTCCACTAGCAATAATTGTCTCAATTCCTTTTTCATTTGTAAATCTTGACAGGGTAGCTATAACATCGTCAGCCTCAACACCCTCTTCACATAAAAAATGAAAACCCATTGCCCGTATAATTTTGTATAACGGTTCAATCTGAACAATTAAGTCGTCATGAGCAGGACTCCTATTTGCTTTGTATTCAGGAAAAATTTGATGACGAAAGTTTGTACCTTTAGCATCAAAGATCATAATTAGCTTCGCCCCTTTATATTTTCTTTGCAGGTGCTTTATTGCATTTACAGTCCCAAACATGGCACCAGTTGGAAAACCACTATTATTAGTTAGATTTTGTGAGATAGTTGAAAAGTATGAGCGGAATAAATAAGCGGTTCCGTCGACTAAAATGAGTGGTTGATTCATACCTAAATTTTACATCTAAACTAAGTTTTAGTTCTTAGAAACTAGACAATGCATTTGATATTTCAAACTTTCTATTTTGGACTTGATTATCTAAATTGTTAGATAAAATATAGAGATGTCTGATGCTCTCATAACTCTCAATAATATAAGCCTTAGCAATAGTGGCAAAAATATTCTCGATGATGTTAGTTTTAAACTCCATCAAGGTGAATTTATCACGCTCATTGGCCCAAATGGCGCTGGAAAAAGCTCATTAATTAAAATTCTACTAGGCATCATTAAACAAGACTCTGGGGAAATTACCTATAAAGGTGAAATCAAATTCGGTTATACGCCTCAAACCTTTACAGCCAATCCATACATACCTATTTCTGTCAAAGATTTTCTTACTTTGAATCAGAAACTAGATGCTACATTTATGCAGCAGACTTTTGAATTGACAGGTATTAATGAATTTCTAAAATCTCCACTCAAAAACCTTTCTGGCGGCGAACTGCAAAAAGTTTTGTTGACTAGAGCATTACTTAATAAGCCAAATGTATTAATATTGGATGAGCCGGCTCAAAATTTAGATGTTGATGGACAAATGCAACTATATAAACTAATTCAAGATATTCATCAGCAACAAAACTGTGCAGTATTGATGGTATCTCATGACCTTCATCGTGTTATGAAAGAGTCTGCGCAAGTTATATGTTTATATCATCATATCTGCTGTGAAGGCCTTCCAGAATCTATTTTAAAAGATGCAAAATTTAACGACCTTTTTGCAGACCAAATTAATGAGTTAATGGCAACGTATGAACATCATCATAATCATCATCATCATGAGCATTAAAATAGTCTCAAAACCACTGTAAATGATATAATTACCCCCCTTTTTTTTAAGTTAAAGATATGAAAGATATAATTGAAGCAGCCTTTGAGGACAGAAGCCATTTAACTCCTGATACCGCTAGCCCTGAAATCAAAGAGGCTGTTAATGAAGCAATACATCTACTCGACTCTGGAAAAGCCAGAGTTGCTGAACAAAAAGCTGTCGGCGATTGGCAAGTTAATGAATGGCTCAAAAAGGCGGTTCTTCTCTCATTTAGACTTGCAGATAATATCCCTATGCAAGCTGGGTTCACTCAATACTTTGACAAAGTGCCATCTAAATATGCAGAGACAACTGAAAAGGAGTTTCAAGCCTCCAGTGTTAGGGTGGTTCCCCCTGCAACTGCGAGAAAAGGGTCATATATTGCCCCTAACACTGTTTTAATGCCCTCTTATGTCAATATAGGTGCATACGTAGACTCAGGAACAATGGTTGATACATGGGCAACAGTAGGCTCTTGTGCACAAATTGGGAAAAATGTGCACCTCTCTGGCGGTGTTGGTATTGGAGGCGTTCTAGAACCATTACAGGCCAGCCCAACGATTATTGAAGATGATTGTTTTATTGGCGCAAGATCAGAAGTAGTTGAAGGTGTTATTGTTGAAGAAGGAGCTGTTATATCAATGGGAGTTTATATTGGTCAATCTACAAAAATTTTTAACAGAATGACTGGCGAGGTAAGTTATGGTCGAATACCGGCTGGATCAGTTGTTGTTTCAGGAAATCTCCCTTCTACAGATGGAAGCTACTCTCTTTATTGTGCAGTTATCGTTAAGCAGGTTGATGCCAAAACAAGATCCAAAGTTGGAATTAACGAGCTACTTCGAGGAATTTAACTTATACTTTTAAGATAATAAAAAACCCGCGTAAAGGCGGGTTTTTTTATTGAGTTAATATGCTATTGTTATCTGGTATAGATTTTGTATATTAACCCCGCAGCAATCAGTCCTACTAGGTTAGCAGAGCCCATCGCATTAATAATATTAAGTAAGCTGCCAGTTACATCGCCAGGAAGGAATGCAGCGTCAGCGCCAAAGATTATTTGAACAACTACGGCAAGTGCAATTACTGCAACACCTGCTTCAGTTAATTTTTTTGCCCAACCAATTACGTTGTCTAACATATCTTCTCTCCATTTGTTAAAAAGATAACCAGCATCAATACCGATTGATGCACTTTTTATAGTATCAATATCATTATGTCAAGTTTTTCTAGGCTGCATTTTTGTAAAAAAACCTCAATATGTTGCATTAATAAGACTTAACAGAAAACATAAATATTTCTTAAGTCGATAAAAAACCCGCTAATTAGCGGGTTTTTTATTGAGTTAATATGGAATTGCTTACTTCAGAATTTGGTACAACAATCCTGCAGTGATTAAGCCAACTAAGCCAGCACCACCAAGTGAGCCAATTAAACCCATAAGAGTAGAAACAACATCACCAGGAAGGAATGCTACACTAGAACCAAAGATTACTTGTGCAACAATTGCAAGTCCTACAAGACCTACACCTGCTTCTGTTAATTTTTTTATCCAACCAGTTACATTACTTAACATATTTTCTCTCCATTAGTTATAAAGATAACCAGCATCTTTGCCGATTGGTGCACTTTTTATAGTAACGAAAACTGAGTGTCAAGTTTTATTGATGAAAAAAAACACTAAATTAAGCAAAAATAACTAATAATTGCTTAAAAGTTGCAAAAAAACAACAATAATCTACTTTACAATGCTACAGACAGAAAAATACCAGCAAATGCTGTCATACCAACATAATTGTTGTTGATAAAAGCCTTGAAATAATCTTTATTTTGGCGTTTTTTCATCAAAAACTGATGGTAAACCATAAAAAGACTAATAATAATTAATGAAAAATAGTAAATTAGTCCTAAATTAAACATATTTCCAATTATTATAAAAATTAAAATGAGTAAAAATTGCAGTAAGGAAATGACAACTTGATCGTGCTTTTTAAAGAGAATTGCGCTCGACTTAACACCAATTTTTATATCTTCATCACGATCTGCCATCGCATAAAACGTGTCATAAATCAAAGTCCAAACTATTGTTGCAATAAAAACCCAGACTGCAGATAAAGGAATAGAACCAGTTTGAGCACTAAATGCCATAGGCACACTCATACCAAATGCTGCGCCCAAAACCAACTGTGGTAAATTAGTCCATCTCTTTGTAAAGGGATATAAGGCTGCTAATACTAGAGCTATGAATGAAAGCTGGATTGTCAATAAGTTTGTTTGTAGAACTAAAATTAGCGCAAAAAGTAATAATATTACAAATAATATTAGTGCTGACTTTGGTGAAATTTCACCTGATGTAAGAGGTCTAGTTTCTGTTCTTTTAATATGTTTATCGATATTTCGATCTGCAAAATCATTAATAACACATCCGGCACTTCTCATAATAATAACGCCTAAAGTAAAGATGATTAATAAATCCAAATCTGGCCATCCATCTGCACTTAAGAAAAGTGCCCAATAGGTTGGCCATAATAGTAACAAAGATCCAATTGGTTTATCTAACCTCATTAATCGAATATATGCATTCATAATGTATTTAATAATTCTTCTAAGTCATTGGGTAGAGGCGCATTGACCTTTTGAATTTGATTGGTCATTGGGTTTGTAAAAATAATGGTTTTTGCGTGCAAAAATAAGCGATTTAAACCTTTTGATTTCATAAACTGATCAAAGTCAGCATCGCCATACTTATTGTCCTGTGCAACTGGATGTTTGGCAAACTGCGCATGAACACGAATTTGATGTGTCCTTCCTGTTTCTATTGATATTTCAACCAGTGAAGCACTATATTCACCGAGTTTAAAATTTTTTATTGGATGAAAATGACTTAACGACTCTTTACCTTTTGAATCAATAACGCTATATCTAGAGTTTTGAAAAATTGGTGCATCTATAATATGTTTTTTCTTACTCCAAGTATTCTTAACAAGAGCTAAGTATCGCTTTTCTAGTTCGTGATTTACCAATTGTTCGTGTAACGACTTGAGGACCGATCTTTTTTTGGCAAGCATTAAACACCCTGAGGTAGCCCTATCCAATCTATGAACGAGCTCTATTGGTTCTTTATACTGAGACTTTAGAGCCTCTATGATACCCACACTGACGCCACTTCCTCCATGGACAGCCATTCCATGACTCTTATTGATTATCAACAAGCCTTTATCCTCATAAAGAATTGATGAGTTAAGTGACTTAAGGAAACCCTCTGATGGCTTTAGGTCTTTCTCTGAGGAAGTTCTTATTGGTGGTATTCGGATGATGTCTTCAGAATTAAGCTTGTAGTCAGCTTTTTTTCTCCCTTTATTGACTCTAACCTCACCCTTTCTTATGATGCGATAAATTCTAGATTTTGGGACACCTTTAAGTTGTTTTATCAAATAATTATCAAGCCTCTGTCCAACAGAAAAATCATCGACTGTTACAAACCTTGGTGCATCATGAATAGTCATAAATTCAAGAAAAGAATAACCGATTGAAGTTTTGAGTGGTTGTCTTGGCAATCTCTGAAATACTTGCATTACGAATCTCAGCAAGCTTTTCAGCAACGTAATAAGTATAGGCTGGACTGTTTGGCTTTCCTCTATAAGGAACGGGAGTTAGATACGGAGCGTCTGTTTCTACCAAAATACGTTCAGCAGGAATTTTTTGTGCAACATCTCTTAAATTTTGTGCACTTTTGAAGGTCAAAATACCAGAAAAAGAAATATAGAAACCTAAATCGAGAGCGGCTTGAGCAGTCTCTAAATCCTCTGCAAAGCAATGCATTACCCCTTTTTTTGCCTTTTCTTTAGACAGAATTTCTATGGTGTCATCCTTTGAGTCTCGCATATGAATAATCATTGGCTTACCTGAGTCATTTGATGCGGCAATATGCCTTTTAAAGCGATCTCTCTGCCAATCAGCCTGATCTTTTCTCACGTGGAAATAATCTAGCCCTGTCTCACCAATGGCAATGACTCTATCACTTTTGGCATATTCTAATAACTCTTCAATGGATGGGTCTTTACAATTCACTTCTGTTGGATGAACACCAACAGATGAGTAAATATTAGGATAAGATTTTGATAAATCATGGACTTGATCAAAATGCTCTAAATCAATGCAAATACAAAGAAACTTGGTAACTGAAAACTCAGCCGCATGTTTTAGCATTGATTCTATACTTCCACCAAATGCATCTAAATCAACGCGATCAATATGACAATGAGAATCGACTATTTGCATAATAAAATTATATATTAATTTCTAAAAGTGATCTCATATCTGAGACAAATGGTACCTTTAAAATATGAACTCTAGAGTTCATATTTTCAATATTTTCCTGATCAACATTATCTCCCTTCATCAGCAAATAGCTCCCATCAGTAGAAATTAAATGTTGGGTTTTTTCTAATGTATCAACTGCAGATGAAAAAGCCCTGGATACAATTTGTGGAAATGCTTCTTCATAACTAAATGCCTCAACCCTATTATTAATAACGGTTAGATTTGCTAATGACAATTCAGTCTTAACAGTTTGCATAAATCGACATTTTTTGCCAACACTGTCTATAGTAAATACATTAGTTTTTGTTTTCATAATTGCAATAACAATTCCTGGTAAGCCAGCTCCAGAGCCTACATCTAATAACAAGCCAGATTTAATGAAAGTTAATATTGAAAGACTGTCCAATATATGTTTTTTGATTGATTCGATAGGATCACGTATTGCACTTAAGTTGTATACCTTATTCCATTTAATGATAAGTTCATTGTAAGTCAAAAGTTGATTAACTTGATTTTCTGAAAGAGCAATATCCATAAGCTCTGCGCCTTCACAAAGCAATCTTTCTGTTTCAATCACGATAGCGTTTTATAAGTTTTTAGATATACCAATAATATCGAAATTGAGGCGGGAGTAACTCCTTGAATTCTACTAGCCTGGCCTATTGTTTCGGGCTTAAACTGATTTAACTTTTGTCTTACTTCATTTGATAATGCTTTAATTTCATTGTAATCAATGTTAGAAGAAAGTTTAGTGTTTTCATTTTTACGGTATTTTTCAATTTCATCCAACTGCCTTTTAATATAGCCTTCGTACTTAATTTGATTTTCTACCTGTTCAATAATTAATCTGTCCTCTAGAAAAGGTTGTGCACTTTCAATCATACTGAGTAATTTGTAATCAATATTTGGTCTTTTAAGCAAAGCCTCTAGGCTATACTCATGGCTAAGCTTTATTCCAAGAACCTCTTCAACCTGACTGTCACCTGATTGAATCCAAAAGGACTTTAGCCGTTTTTTTTCAAGAGCAACTTGCTCATACTTTCCATTAAAGGATTGCCAACGAAGATCGTCAACAAGCCCCAACTCTCTTGCTTGTGGAGTTAATCTCTCATCAGCATTATCTTCTCTAAGAAGTAATCGATATTCAGCTCTTGAGGTAAACATTCGATATGGCTCTGTTGCTCCTTTGGTTGTTAGATCATCAACCATGACCCCGATATAAGATTCGTCCCTCTTTGGAGTCCAAGCATTTTTTTCTTGAACCTGTAATGCTGCATTGATACCAGCAAGCAAGCCCTGAGCTGCTGCTTCTTCATATCCAGTGGTTCCATTTATTTGTCCTGCAAAAAACAAACCAGATATTTTCTTAACTTCTAACGTTTGTTTTAGACCTCTAGGGTCAAAAAAGTCATACTCAATTGCGTATCCTGGACGAATAATCTTGGCATTTTCAAAGCCTTTAATTGAGTTTACAAACTCTTCTTGAACTTCATAAGCCAATGAAGTAGAAATTCCATTCGGATAAACTTCATGAGTAGTTAATCCCTCAGGCTCAACAAATATTTGATGAGACTCTCTTTCAGCAAACCTAACAACCTTATCTTCTATCGAGGGACAATATCTTGGTCCGACACCCTCAATTTTCCCACTGAAAAGTGGTGAGTCTTTCAGGCCATTAGTAATATATTCGTGAGTTCTTGAGTTGGTATGAGTAATAAAACAAGGAATCTGCTCAGGATGGTCAGTGACTTTACCCATAAATGAAAAGCTAGGCAATAGAGTGTCACCCTCTTGTTTTTGAAGCAGGTTGAAATTAATCGTTCTACCATCTAACCTAGGAGGCGTGCCAGTTTTAAGTCTGCCTACCCCTAAATCATAAGATCGTAATCTTTCTGATAGGATATTGGCAGGTGCATCTCCAGCTCTTCCACCCTGATAGTTTTCCTGACCAATATGAATAATCCCACCTAAAAAAGTACCTGAGGTTAAGATAACTTTATCAGAGAAAAACTCAAGACCCATTTGAGTCACAACCCCTTTCACCTTGTTATTCTCTATTATTAAATCATCAACTGGTTGTTGGAATATTTTTAATTTTTCTTGATTTTCAATCTTCTTTCTAATCGCTGCTTTGTACAAAAGTCTGTCTGCCTGTACTCTTGTAGCTCTAACAGCAGGCCCCTTTGATGCATTCAAAGTCCTAAACTGAATGCCCGCTAAATCGATAGCTTCCGCCATCAATCCACCCATTGCATCTATTTCTTTTACAAGGTGGCCTTTGCCAATACCACCTATAGCTGGATTACAGCTCATCTGACCAATCGTCTCTATATTATGAGTGATTAACAAGGTATCTACACCCATTCGAGCTGAAGCAAGCGCAGCTTCTGTACCAGCATGGCCACCACCAACAACAATTACAGGATAATATTTACTTTGTTTCATTCTTTTAATAATCTCAATAAAAAAGGCCCGATAATTCGGGCCATTCATTATACGCATTAAGGCTATGACTTGATAAATATAGTCAAAGCCTCAATGTATTGCAATTTTAGTACTTATAACCTGCCTCAAAGAGGGTGTCTTGAGATGAAGGCTGAGAACCTGCAACATAGTCTCCTGTAGAAGCTTCTGAATTAGCTTGACATCTTGCAAATAGCGCTTTTTGACCAGCTTCAACATCCGTCCCTTTCCAGGCTTGCAAACAAGATTGTTGAAGTGCTCTTCCATATGAGAATGTTAGACTAGTAGCGCTCTTATGCTCTATGCTATTCATAGTATTAAGATAAACAGAGGCATCCTCTTCGGTTAACCCTCCTGACAAGAACATAATGCCTGGAACGGCAGCAGGTACACAGCGATTCATCGTTCTTACAGTCATCTTGGCAACTTCTTCAGAGCCAGCTTTGTTGTTGTTATCTGCACCAGATACAGTCATAGAAGGCTTCAATAATGTTCCCTCTAGAAACACACTGTTTTCAGAACAAGCTTTATAGACTTCTACAAGAACTTTTTCTTGTACTTCTGCAGTTTTTTCAATAGTGTGATCACCGTCCATTAGAATTTCAGGCTCAATAATTGGAACAAGTCCTGAATCTTGACAAATTTTTGCATATCTTGCAAGACCCCATGCATTTTCTTTAATTGCAAGGTCAGAGGGACAGCCATCAGAAGTAATTTGTAATACTGCACGCCATTTAGCAAAGCGAGCCCCTTGCTTATAATACTCAGCAGTTCTCTCAGCAAGACCTTCTAGCCCCTTACACCAAGTTTCAACTTCATGCGCTCCAGCCAATGGACTAAGTCCCTTATCAACCTTAATACCAGGAATAATTCCCAACTTATTAATTTTTGAGACCATTGCCTCACCGTCAGCATGGTTTTGATAAAGTGTTTCCTCAAAAAGTATTACACCACTGATAAATTGACCAAGGCCTTCTGTTGTAAAAAGCATTCCTCGATATGCCTGACGATTTTCTTCAGTATTTTCAACATTGATTCCTGCAAGTCGCTTTCCAATTGTTGGAGTAGATTCATCTACTGCAAGCAGCCCTTTGCCTCTAGTAGCAAGTTGATTTGCTGTTTGTCTTAATTCTTCTTGATTATTTACCATAATTCTCACCCTTTTATTTTCATTTAATAATTTCCATCACCAACACGCAGAATTTTTATCAGATTTGTGCCTCCTGACTTATCTTTATGCATCCCTTTTGTTAATATTGCTATGTCACCATTCTCAACTGCAGATTTACTTTGAAGATTTTCAACCACATGGGTGTTGACATCATTCCAATCATCCATACTAGTTTTTTCCATATAACAAGGATAAACACCTCTATATAAAGTAACTTTTTGTAATGTTTTATTATTATCTGACATCGCAAAAATTGAGATATTTGAACTAATTCTAGACATCACCAAAGCAGTCTTTCCCGTTTGAGTCAGCGCTGCAACAACTTTTGCACCAATATGATTTGCAGCATACATGGCACTCATAGCGATCGTATAATCAATCTCTTCAAAGGGCTCGTGAAGTCTATGATGGGATAAGCTCGCTCTTCGACTTTTTTCAGCTTCTAGACATACATCACTCATAGTTTTAACGGCATTTACAGGATGTTTTCCTATTGCTGTCTCAGCAGAGAGCATAACAGCATCAGTTCCATCTAGAACAGCATTGGCTACATCAAAAACCTCAGCTCTAGTCGGAATAGGGCTAGTAATCATTGATTCAAGCATTTGCGTTGCAGTAATCACAAACCTATCATTAGACCTAGCTAATGATATTAAACGTTTTTGTTGGGCTGGTAATTGTGGATCTCCAATCTCAACACCTAAGTCGCCACGAGCTATCATGATGCCGGCAGATTCTTGAATTATTTCAGCAATGACATCTTCCTGCAATGACTCAGCTCTCTCAATTTTTGCAATAACACTCGCATTTGAGCCTGCTTCCGCTAACAATCTTTTTGTTTCTCGGACATCATCTACATTTACAGGAAAAGAGATTGCAACGTAATCTGCATCTGCCTTGGCAGCAGTAACGATATCTTTTTTATCTTTATCTGTCAGAGCGCTGGCACTTAAACCACCGCCGCGCAAATTAATTCCTTTATTATTCGTAAGTATTCCACCTTGAATAACCTGAGTTATAATTTTTTGTCCCATTATTTGCTTAACTTGCAGAATTATCTTTCCATCATCAAGTAATAGAATGTTTTCATTATTTAGATCACTTGGAAGCCCTTTATAGGCTAAACCCACAGAATCTTGGCTGCCTTCATCTTCTCCAAGTTCGGCGTCAAGAGTAAATTGATCGCCATTCTTAAGCTCTATCTTTTCCGTTTTAAATGATGAAATTCTTATCTTCGGACCTTGAAGATCCATTAAGATACCGATAAAGGTATCGTTTTCTTTTGCATAGTTTCTCACTGCTACAACACGGCTCAAATGCTCCTTCTCTTCGCCATGAGAAAAATTAATGCGAACAACGTTTACTCCTGCATCTAGGATTCCTTTTAATACTCCTGGGTCATCAGTTGATGGTCCGAGAGTTGCTAAAATTTTAGTTCGTCTATTCATAATTCTTTCTCCAGAGATCTTTTTTCTAATATTTCAACAACTGGTAATTTTTTGCCTTCTAAAAACTCCAAAAAAGCACCCCCACCAGTTGAAATATAAGATATTTTATCTTCTATATTAAATTTATCAACTGCAGCTAGAGTATCCCCACCTCCCGCAATTGAAAAAGCATCAGACTCTGCTATAGCAAGTGCTAATTGCTCAGTTCCTTTAGCAAACTGATCGAATTCGAAGACGCCAACAGGCCCATTCCATACTATGGTTCCAGCGTTTTTCATAATCTCACAAAGCTCAGTTGTTGAATTTGGGCCAATATCAAAAATCATGTCATCTGAAGCAACGCTACTTGCATTTTTAGTCTCAGCACTAGCAAACTCTGAGAATTCTTTGCCACAAACAACGTCTCTAGGAACAGGTATTTCACAATGCTGCATTAGGGCCTGTGCAGTAGGAATAAGATCATGTTCACAGAGTGATTGCCCGACATTGTTACCTTGTGCAGCAATAAATGTATTTGCAATACCACCACCAACTACAAGCTGGTCAACAATCTTTGAAAGTGCGTCCAATACTGTTAATTTTGTCGAGACTTTTGAACCACCAACAATAGCAACCATTGGCCTCTTAGAGTTATCAAGCGCTTTACCAAGCGCCTCTAATTCACCAACTAACAATGGACCTGCACAGGAAACTAATGCAAATTGAGTTACGCCATAGGTTGATGCATGAGCCCTATGCGCGGTTCCAAAAGCATCTTGGACACAGACATCACATAAGGAGGCCATTTTTTTTGACAAAACTTCATCGTTTTCCTTTTCACCCTCATTGAATCTCACATTTTCGCAGAGAACCACTTCACCAAACTCCATTTCTACGCCGTCAATCCAGTTCGATTCAAGTCTTACTTTTTGTCCTAATAATGTTGAGAGATGATTAGCAACCGGTTGAAGTGAAAATTTTTCTTCAAACTCGCCTGCATTTGGTCTACCAAGGTGTGATGTTATCATTACCTTCGCTCCAGCTTTAACCGCATGGAGTATAGTAGGCAGTGAAGCAATGATTCTTTTGTCACTAGTCACTTCACCATTTTTTATTGGAACATTTAAATCTTGTCTAATTAAAACTCTCTTGCCATTTAAATCTAACTCGGTCATCTTAAGTAAATTCATCAAATGCTCCAACTAAGAAACAAGACTATTGTGAAATATGTCCAGCTAAACGTAGCAGATTGCATGTATAGCTGTACTCATTATCGTACCATGAAACCATTTTAACGAACGTATCGTCCATTGACATTCCAGCCTCTACATCAAAAGTAGAAGCGCAGGAACTACCTACAAAGTCTGTTGAAACGACCTTTTCATCTGTATAACCCAAAACACCTTTCATTGAACCTTCAGAGGCAGATTTCATGGCTGCACAAATTGCATCATAGTCAGACGAACTATTTAGCTCAGCTGTTAAATCTACCACCGAAACATCAGAAGTTGGTATTCTAAATGCCATCCCGGTCAGTTTTCCATTTAACTCAGGCAACACTTTGCCAACTGCCTTAGCTGCTCCAGTTGATGAAGGAATAATATTTTCCAAAATTCCACGTCCGCCACGCCAATCTTTCATTGAGGGTCCGTCAACAGTTTTTTGAGTTGCTGTTGCAGCATGAACTGTTGTCATTAATCCTCGTTTGATGCCCCATTCATCATTAAGAACTTTTGCAATAGGAGCCAAACAGTTTGTTGTGCATGAGGCTGCTGAAATTATTGACTGGCCATCATACGCATCATGATTAACGCCATAAACAAACATCGGTGTACTGTCCTTAGAAGGAGCAGACTGTATTACTTTTTTTGCCCCTGCGTCGATATGTGCCTGGCAACTCTCTTCGGTCAAGAAAAAACCAGTACAATCAATAACAAGATCAGCGCCAATATCGCCCCATTTTAAGTCAGCAGGATTGCGTTCAGCAGTAAGGCGAATTTTTTTTCCATCAATTAAAAAATTATTACCTTCAACAGTAACGTCCTTACCGAACCTTCCATGAACCGAATCGTATCTAAGCATATAAGACAAGTAATCATTGTCTAGAAGATCATTTACGCCAACTACCTCTAGATTATCAAAATCCTTATCAATTGCACGGAAAACCATTCTGCCTATTCGACCAAAACCATTAATTCCAACTTTTATTGTCATTTCAAACTCCTAAAAAATTAACTTAAAACTCTATCAACTATAGAAACAACGTTATCTACAGTAAAACCAAAATGCTTAAATAGCTCTCCAGCAGGTGCTGACTCACCATAGGTACTCATGGCAACAATACCTCCATCTAGCCCAACATATTTGTACCAGGACTCAGCAACACCAGCCTCAATTGCAACTCTTTTTACGCCCGGTGTCAGCACTGAGTCTTTATAGTCTTGACTCTGCTCATCAAACGCATTAGTTGATGGCATTGAAACTACTCGAACTTTTCTTCCAGTCAAAGCTTGTGCAGAATCCATTGCCAGTGAGACCTCTGAACCCGAAGCAATTAATATGATTTCAGCTTCTCCATTACAATCTGAAATGACATAGCCTCCTTTTTCAATATCTTTCAACTGCTTGTGTGTTCTTTCAATTGGTGTTAAATTTTGTCTAGAAAAAATTAAGGCTGTTGGCGCATCACCTCTAAGCATAGCAATTTTCCAGGATACTGCAGACTCTATGGCATCACAGGCACGCCATGTTTGAAAATTTGGAATTACTCTCATAGTTGCTATCTGTTCAACCGCTTGATGTGTTGGTCCATCCTCACCAAGACCTATTGAGTCATGAGAATATACAAAAATAGTTCCAATTTTCATCATGGCTGCCATTCGTAATGCATTTCTCATATACTCCATAAACATCAAAAATGTCGCACCATAAACTTTAAAACCGCCATGCAAAACCATGCCGTTCATCATGACCGCCATTCCAAACTCTCTTACACCCCAAGAAATATAATTTCCGTTTGCATTTTCAGAATTAACAACAACGCTTCCAGACCAATTAGTTAAATTTGAGCCCGTTAAATCTGCTGATCCTCCAAACAGCTCAGGAACTATTGGGCCCATAGCTTCAATTGCATTTTGAGATGCTTTTCTTGAGGCTATATTAGGCATATCTTTTTGGGTTTGAGCAATATACTCATCCATCTTTGAGGTAAAGTTCTCAGGCAATTTTCCACTCATTCGACGCTGAAATTCAGCTGCTTCATCTGGAAAAGAGGCGCTATAAGCTCTAAACTTTTCATTCCACTCTTCTTCAGCAGCTGAGCCTTCAGTATCATGATTCCAGCCATCGTAAATCTCTTGAGGAATCTCAAAAGGTTCATAATTCCATCCAATATTTTCCCTAGTTTTTGCTATTTCTTCTTCGCCCAGAGGCGCCCCATGGCAATTATGAGTGCCGGCTAAGTTAGGAGAACCAGAACCAATAACAGTTCGAGTGCAAATTAAAGTAGGCCGATCATTCATCACCTTAGCTTCAACTATAGCTGCATTAATGGCTTCTGGGTCATGTCCATCTACATCCGCTACTACATGCCAGTTGTAGGATTTGAAACGGCCTGGAACGCCTTTTTCCATCCAATCACCAATATGTCCATCAATTGAGATATCATTGTCGTCCCAAAATGCAATTAATTTTCCAAGGCCAAGTGTTCCAGCCATTGCACATGATTCGTGAGATATGCCTTCCATTAGACATCC
The DNA here is from genome assembly GCA_902512305.1 of uncultured Gammaproteobacteria bacterium. Taxonomy (GTDB): domain Bacteria; phylum Pseudomonadota; class Gammaproteobacteria; order PS1; family Pseudothioglobaceae; genus Pseudothioglobus. The sequence continues at coordinate 33,157 of CABXIU010000004.1, read as the reverse complement.
ATCTCCCATGAAAACATAGGTGTGGTGATCCACAATAGAGTGACCTGGCTTATTAAATTGAGCTGCTAATGTTCTTTCGGCTATTGCCATGCCTACTGCGTTTGTAATTCCTTGCCCTAACGGTCCTGTGGTAGTCTCAACTCCTTCTGCATAACCATACTCAGGATGGCCAGGTGTTTTGGAATGAAGTTGACGAAAATCCTTAAGATCTTCAATACTAAGGTCAAACCCGGTCAGGTGTAATAATGAGTATATGAGCATTGAACCATGGCCGTTTGACAATACAAAACGATCTCTATCTGACCAATTTGAATTAGATGGATTGAATTTTAGGTGTTTATTCCAAAGCACTTCAGCGATATCAGCCATCCCCATTGGAGCCCCTGGATGTCCTGAGTTTGCTTTTTGAACAGCATCCATGCTCAAAGCGCGGATAGCATTTGCTAATTCGAGTTGTGTAGCCATTATTTTAAAACCTATGAAAAAAAATTTGTTAGCCAAACATTATACATTTTATTTTTATCATGCCGCATCTCAAACGCCTCTATAAAGGCAAATAAATAGGAAAAATATTCAACTGCGGTATAATATCATTGTCACAATATGATTTAAAATAAGCTCTAAATTAGAATGTCTAGTACATCATGTTTTTAATGTATTAAAATTATACTTTTGGTGAAAAACTCTATTATTACTTTTTGTGTCAAAAATAGCTGCTTACTCATCGTTTCCTAATATATCTAATTCAAATAAGAGGTCTAATGATTGAAAATATTGTCTGGCTGAAAGATGTCGGAATGGGTGACGTTGAAAAAGTTGGTGGAAAGAATGCGTCACTTGGTGAAATGATTAGTGGCTTTAATTCTCAAGGTGTTCGTGTGCCAGGTGGCTTTGCCACAACTTCAGATGCATTTGAATCTTTTTTAGAGTACTCTGATCTAAAAAATAAAATTAATAAGCTACTCTCGAGTCTGGATGTTGCGAATATAAAAGAGCTTACTAAAACTGGCTCATTAATAAGACAATGGGTCGAAGAGGCTCCTTTCCCTGATAGTCTTCATCAATCTATTGTTGATAGCTATCAAAAACTTACCGATCAGCTTGGTCCTGATGTTACCTTTGCAGTTCGCTCTTCGGCCACTGCCGAAGACTTACCTGAAGCGTCTTTTGCTGGCCAGCAAGAAACCTATTTAAATGTGAGTGGAATAGATAATATTTTAAATTCAATCCGCAAAGTATATGCCTCCCTTTATAACGATAGAGCTATCTCATATAGGGTTCATCAAGGATTTGAACATGAAATGGTTTCATTATCTGCTGGTATCCAACAAATGGTTCGAAGTGACATTGGATCTAGCGGCGTTATGTTCACACTTGATACTGAATCTGGATTTGATGACGTGGTATTTATAACATCTGCTTTCGGACTTGGAGAAACTGTTGTTCAAGGCTCGGTTAATCCAGATGAGTTTTATGTTCACAAGCCAACTATAAAAGCAGGTAGGCCTGGAATTTTATCCAGAAGTCTTGGCTCTAAATTAATAAAGATGGTTTATGCTGAGGATAACTCTTCTTCACCAGTTACTACAACTGAAGTTGAACTTGAAGACCGATTGAGGTTCAGTTTAAATGACTCTCAAATTGAAGAGCTCGCTCAATACGCCATGAAAATTGAGTCTCATTATGGCAGAGCAATGGATATTGAATGGGCTCTTGATGGTGTGGATGAAAAAATCTATATTGTTCAAGCAAGGCCAGAGACAGTCAAAAGTAGACAAAGCTCACAAAATATTGAGCGCTACAAGCTCCTTGAAACATCTAATATTCTTGTTGAGGGTCGAGCAATTGGTCAAAAAATTGGAACAGGAAAAACCAAAATAATTAATGATTTATCTGAAATGGATTCAATCAACAAGGGTGATGTTCTTGTTACTGATATGACCGATCCCGACTGGGAGCCAGTAATGAAACTAGCTTCTGCGATTATAACTAATCGAGGAGGAAGAACCTGTCATGCAGCGATAATAGCGAGAGAACTAGGGGTCCCTGCAATAGTTGGAACCGGAGATGCAACAAAACTATTAAAAAATAATCATGAAGTGACAGCATCTTGCGCAGAAGGTGATACTGGCAAAGTCTATCAAGGTAAATTAAATTTCGAGCATACATTTTCTGAGGTGAGTGATTTGCCCGAGATCCCTGTAAAAATTATGATGAATGTTGGCAACCCTTCACGTGCTTTTGATTTTGCAAGTATTCCAAATGCTGGTGTTGGACTAGCTCGCCTAGAGTTTATTATTAACAATACTATTGGAATACATCCTAAAGCTTTACTGCAATTTGACAGTCTGCCTAGTGATCTTAAAAATGAAATTGCAAAAAGGACATCTTGCTATAAATCTCCAGTCGACTTTTATGTTCAAAAGCTAACTGAGGGCATTTCTACAATTGCAGCTAGTTTCTCTGAATCTCCTGTGATTATTCGTATGTCAGACTTTAAATCTAACGAATACTCTAACTTGTTTGCTGGTGAACTTTATGAGCCCAATGAAGAAAACCCGATGATTGGATTTAGAGGTGCTTCGCGTTATATTTCTTCAGATTTTAGGGAATGTTTTGAGCTTGAATGCCAGGCAATAAAAAATGTTAGAAACAATATGGGCTTAGAAAATGTTGAAATCATGATTCCATTTGTCCGAACTACTTCTGAAGCTTCCAATGTAATTAAGCTATTAAAAGAGAATGGCCTTGAACGAGGAAAAGATGGTTTGAGAATAATAATGATGTGCGAACTTCCATCAAATGCAGTTATTGCTGAAGAATTTTTAGAGCACTTTGATGGCTTTTCAATAGGCTCTAATGATTTAACTCAACTTACTCTGGGTATGGATAGAGACTCTGGCCTAATTGCTGAAGGCTTTGATGAAAGAAATAATGCAGTCAAAAGAATGATTACTATGGCAATAGAAGCGTGCCACCGTCAAGGAAAATATATTGGTATATGTGGCCAAGGGCCTTCGGACCATATGGATTTTGCTCAATGGCTTTTGGAAAAGGAAATTACAAGTATCTCACTCAATCCTGATACTGTTGTCGAAACTTGGACCAAGCTTGGTAAGCTCTGATATCCTAAAATTATTATGAGAACTGTTTTTTTTATTTCAGATAGAACCGGTATTACAGCTGAAGCTTTAGGAAATAGTCTGCTCACTCAGTTTCCTGATATAGAGTTTAAGCGTGTTAATTTAGCATTTATAGATACCCAGAAAAAAGCAAAGTCAGCGGCCTCACTTATCAAGGAAGCGTCAGAAGTTGATGGCCAACCTGCTCTCATTTTTAGTACCCAAGTTTCTAATGAATATCGCCATTTACTTGAAGATAGTGGGGGTATTATTTTTGATTTTTTTGATACATTTATTTCTAAGCTAGAAAAGACACTTGAAACTCAGTCTTCTCATGAAATGGGACTTTCTCATGGTGTGGGAAATGAAAATACATACTCGGGCAGAATTGATAGCATAAATTTTGCACTAAACAATGATGATGGGCTGTCTACGAAACATTATGATAGTGCGGACATAATTCTTACTGGAGTATCAAGATCTGGGAAAACGCCTACATGCCTTTTTTTAGCGCTTCAATATGGAATCTATGCTGCAAACTATCCTCTAATTGATGAAGACCTTCATTCTGTTGCAATTCCAAGTCCTTTAAAACCATTTAAAGACAAACTCTACGGCTTAACTATTAACCCTGTTCGACTTCAAAATATAAGAGATGTGAGAAGGTCAAATAGTGGCTATGCCTCGATAGAGCAATGCCAAAAAGAAGTGCGAAGAGCAGAAGATATTTTTGTTCAAAATGACATCTCATTTATTGACACAAGTCACATATCTATTGAAGAAATCGCAGGTCGCATTCTCCAAAAAAGCAAACTAGAGAGGCGTTACTAAAAATTAGTGAGCCCAAGGGAAAACTATCAACTGATTACGAAGCTTTTAATACATCCACAGCTACAATTTTGTATTCTGGACATTTTGTCTCCTCATCAGTCACTCCACTCGTCACCTCGTTAATTAATACTTCAGGGAAATGAAAAGTTGTTCTTACAACTCCCTTTTTAACTCTGTCAGTCACTTCAACATCGAGCGTTATTTCACCCCGATCAGATTTCAATGTAGCGCGATCCCCCGAAATAAGGTCTTTAGCTTTTGCATCTTTTGGATTGAGCATAATGACATCTTTAGGGAGAATCTTAACATTTGAAGTTCGTCTAGTCATTGTTGCGCAGTTGTAATGCTGAAGCTCTCGACTAGTTGTGAGAATAAATGGATATTCATTTTTATGTTTAGTGAGCTCTTCACTCTCTTTCCAATCATGATAATGAAATTTACCCTTGCCACGCTTAAACTCACCAATATGTAGAATTTGCGTATCTTCGCCTTTTTTATTGACAGGCCATTGAAGCCCCATTGGATTAGCACCCAAACCTTCCCAAGTAATGCCTTCGAAAAAAGAAACAACACTGGCAACTTCTTTAAGCACTTCAGCAGCATCATAATCAGGCTGATCAAAACCTAACTTACGCATCATCTCTACAATAATCTGTCCATCTGTCTTACAACCCTTAAGAGGCTTAACTGCAGCATTCACCTGTTGAACTCGACGCTCAGTATTAGTAAATGTTCCACTCTTTTCTAGGAAGGTTGTACCAGGCAGAACAACATCAGCCATCTTGGCTGTTTCGCTCATAAATATTTCCTGAACAACAAGCAAATCAAGACTCTGCATTGCCTTAACAACATGATGCGTGTTTGGATCAGTTTGTACCACATCCTCAGCAAAAATCCATAAAGCCTTCAGTGAGCCATCTATTGCGCCATCAAACATTTCAGGAATCTTTCTTCCAGGTGTGGTTGGAGTTGGAAGCCCCAATTTATCTTCATAAAAATCTTGCACTTCTTTTTTATCCATCCATAAATATCCAGGGCCGTGATGTGGCTGACAACCCATATCTGCAGCTCCCTGAACATTATTTTGTCCACGAAGTGGATTCACGCCAACTCCGGGTCGACCAAGATTTCCAGTCATCATTGCTAGATTTGAAATTAGCATTACCGTTTTTGTGCCTTGAGAGTGCTCAGTTACACCAAGACCATGAAATTCCATTGCATTTTCCGCAGAGGCATAAGCAATAGCTACTGCTCTAACATCCTCTTTATCAAGACCACTAATCTTAGCCATCTCATCAACATCAAGATTTATTATTTGCTCAATAAATTCCTCACCGCCCTCACAGCGATCTTTGATAAATTCATGATCTACAAGTCCAGCTTCTACTATGAAATACTGAATCATGTTTAACACAGCAACATTCGTTCCTGGCTTGAGCTGAAGATGATAATCAGCCATTCGAGCTAATTCAGTTCTAACTGGATCAATCACAATTAAAGTAGCCCCAGACATTGCCTGCTGCTTAATTTTTGCTCCAGTGACTGGGTGAGCAGAAGTAGGATTTGCTCCGATAATTATCATTAGGTCAGCTAGAGGTATGTCTTCTGTTGAGTTTGTTCCTGCTCCTGTCCCAAAACTTTGCTGCATTCCCCATGCTGTTGGTGAGTGACAAACTCTTGCACAACAATCGATGTTATTCGTCCCAACCAGTTGACGAATCATCTTTTGAAACATATAGTTTTCTTCATTCGTACATCGAGCAGATGAAATTCCAGCAATAGCATCTGAACCATGCTCAGATTTAATTGATTCGAATTTATCTTTAATAAAATCTAGCGCTTCATCCCAAGAGCAAGGTGTTAATTCACCGTTTTTTCTGATTAGTGGTGATGTTAGTCTATCTTCATGATTATAGAATTTGAAAGCATATCGACCCTTCAGACATGTGTGTCCAGCATTAACTGCATCTTGAGGCGCACGAATTGATAATACTTCATCACTCTTGACTGCGACTTCTAGATTACATCCAACACCACAATATGAACATGTTGTTCTAACTGACTTATCTGCTTCAATTGACTTTGATTGAAATACATCTGAAATTGCAGATGTAGGACAAGTTTGAGCACAGGCACCGCAGGAAACACATGAGGAGTCTCCAAACAACATATCGTTATCAGTCGTTATACGCGACTCGAAACCTCTACCAGTCATTGTTAAAGTAAACTGACCCTGAACTTCATCACATGCACGAACACATCTTGAGCAGTTTATACATTTAGATAAATCCATTCGCATATAAGCATGAGACAAGTCTTTTTTACGATCACAATGATTTTCACCTTTAGCATAACGAATTTGACGAACACCAACGCTTGCTGCAACATCTTGTAACTCACAGTTACCGTTGACTTCACATGTTAAACAATCAGGCGGATGATCACTTAGTACTAGCTCTACAATATTTTTACGAAGCTTTTTGACACTTTCAGAACTTGTGTAAATTCTCATTCCAGGACTCACTGGTGTATGACACGATGCTACAGTTCGCGTAGGTCCATTTTCTGCAAGTTGAACTTCAACTGAACATACTCTGCAGGCTCCATAAGGCTGAAGATTATCATCATTACAAAGGGTAGGGATTATCTTATCGCCTAGAGCCTTATCCGTAAAATCCAAAATTGAAGATGAGTCGTCAAATGGAAATTCAACTCCATCAATAAATACACCTTGAATTTTTTCTGACATATTATTTCTCCATCAAAGGTTGAAACTCGTCACCACAGTGCTCGAGTAAATTTCTAATTGCAAGTGGGAGGCCTCCTCCGAGCGCACATAAAGAACCCACTTCCATCGTTTCTAATAAATCATAAATTAATTCTTCTGAAAATTTTTGGGTTCCATCTATTGCCGAACCTAACATTTCTTTTCCGCGTGTTGAACCTAATCGACAAGGAAAACACTTACCGCATGACTCATGTGCAGTAAACGCAAACAAGTGTTTTGCATATTCGACAGCTGAAAATGAACTAGGTATACAAACAAAGCTAGCATGGCCTAACAAAAACCCTGCCTCAGCAAAAACTTCAAAATCTAGTGTTAAAGATTTCAGTTTGTCCACTGGAACAATTCCTCCAAGTGGGCCTCCAATCTGAATTGCCTTAATATCACTATTAAATCCACCACCAATCTCATCAATAATATATCCCAGGGAGGTTCCCAAATCAACCTCATAAAGACCAGGGTTATTAAAAAACCCATCTAAAGAGATAAGCTTAGTGCCTAGGGAGCGTCCATTTCCTATTGACTTATACGGCTCACTACCAAGTTTAAATATAGCTGCAACGGCTGCCAAACTCTCTACGTTATTTACCACGGTTGGTTTTTTATACAGACCCTCAACAACAGGAAAAGGAGGACGTACATCAACCTCAGCACGGCGACCCTCTATTGATGCAATAAGAGCTGTCTCTTCACCGCAGATATATGCACCTTGGCCTTCGACTACATTCATATCAAAGTCAAAGCCACTACCTAAAATATTCTCACCTAGAAGTCCTAATTCTCTTAACTTAGCTAAGGACTCATTAGTAATATCAATCGACTCAGGATACTCGCCTCGAATATACATAAAACCTTGCTTTGAGCCAATAATATATCCACAAATCACCATACCAAATAGAACTTTTAAAGCTTGCTCTTCTAACAAATATCGATCAGAGAATGCCCCAGGATCGCCTTCATCAGCATTACAAACAACGTATTTAGCTTTAGCTTCTTGAGCTTTACAAAATTCCCACTTCATTCCGGTTGGAAATCCTGCCCCACCTCTGCCACGAAGACCTGAGTCCTTTAATGTGTTAATAAGGTCGTCTTTATCTGAAGCAAAACATGTTTGGAGTAACTCCTTAAAGTCTTCATAAGTAGAAAATATCTGATCTTCAACTAAAAATGAAGTGTTTGAATAAGATTTCATTGTGTATGGAGGACTCTTATGCTTGCCAGCAACAATATCATCTAATTGGTTAACATCATCACCCGAAAAATTCTCACCGTCATAGTGAAATGCACTATTTTCATAGCACCTTCCTAAACAAATCATTTCACCAACACTGTCTTCGCCAAACTTTTTCTTTAGTTTATCACTAACTTCTTCCTGCGTCCCTCTGCACATACAAGCGCTACCAGAACAAACATAAGCTTTTTTATTTTTGAAGTCTTCACCTAGAAAATCATAAAAACTCTTGGTACTATGAATCGTGGAAACACCCAAGTTATATTCTCCAGCAAGCTGGGAGTCACTAGTTTCATTTGGACTTACAGAAATTTTTCCAAATAAACTATTCTTATCGTCTTTTTTCCCCGACAGTAAACTGATATTTCTAGACATTTATTCTCCGAAATTTTCACTAATACGCCAATTACCAGTGTAAATATTATATTTATTTTTTTTAATAAAGCCAATTAATGTGATGTCAAATTTTGTCGCTAAATCTAGAGCTAAAGAGGTTGGGGCGCCGATGCCAACTATCATTCCAATACCAGACATAACTGCTTTTTGAATAATATCAAACCCCAAGCGACCTGAACACATCACAAATTGTTCAATTGGCTTCAACATATCATTGCAACGAACATGTCCAATTAGTTTATCGAGGGCATTGTGCCTTCCAACATCTTCAGCAATATGCAATAATTCCCCTCTTTCTGATAGCAACGCACTTGCGTGCACACCTCCGGTGTTAGCAAATTGCTTTTGCTTTTCTTTGAGGATATTGGGTAATTTATTAATCAAATCAATACTCACAATAGGGCCTTCTTTGCTAATATTTGGCTCATAAGCGATTTCAATAGCATTGAGTGTTCCCTTCCCGCAGACACCGCAACTAGAGTTGACCATAAAATGACGCTGCAAATTCTTTAAATCTAATTGATTCCCCTTTGAAAGAGTAACAATCAATGAATTATCAACATCATATTTTCCTTTATTTGAGCCATTGACTTCTATAGCATCAATGGCACTCTTATCCTGAATAATTCCCTCAGAAAATAAAAGTCCACTCACCAAACTTTTGTCGTCACCCGGCGTTCTCATAGTAACCATGAGTGGCTCATTAATCCATTCATTGTCCTTGAAATATCTAATAACTATCTCAAGTGGCTCTTCAATTGAAACACAATCACTAGAGGCTTCTCGAATTAAGCCATCAACCCTATGGATCTCATAATCTACCGATCCGTCAGTCTTCATAATCTAAAACAGTCCTTGAACCAAACCATCCTCGTCTAAATGGATTTTGTCAGCAGCTGGCACTCTAGGAAGGCCCGGCATTGTCATAATTGCACCACACACAACAACAACAAACTCTGCGCCCGCTGATAACCTAACTTCTCTAATTGAAAGCGAGTGGCCAGTTGGGGCTCCAAGTAGCTGAGGGTCTGTAGAAAAACTGTATTGAGTTTTAGCAATACAAACTGGGAGATTACCAAAACCATTCTCTTGGAACCAATTCAGCTTATCTCTAACTACCTTGTCTGCCATGACTTCATCAGCCTGGTAGAGTGTTTTTGCGATTGTTTCAACCTTCTCTAGTAATGGTAGTTCATCATCATACAATGTCTTAAATTGAGAGGCGCCAGAGTCAGCCAATTTAGCAACTTTTTCTGCTAAATCAATTGCTCCATCACCGCCATGCTCCCAGTGACTTGTGACACTGACCTCAACACTAAATTGTTCACAATAGTCTCTAATTGCTTGGAATTCAGCTTCAGTATCAGAAACAAATTTATTAATACCAACCACTAATGGCACTCCAAACTGACTCAAGTTACGAATATGTCTTCCTAGATTTGAACAACCTATTTGGACAGCTTCAACGTTTTCATTATTCAGATTATCCTTAGCAACACCTCCCTGATGCTTTAAAGCTCTTACCGTTGCAACTAAAACAACTGCATCTGGTGCGATTCCTGCTTTACGGCACTTAATATCAAAGAATTTTTCAGCTCCTAGGTCTGCACCAAAGCCTGCTTCAGTAACAACATAATCTGACAATTTCAGCGCTGTCTTTGTTGCTATAACTGAATTACAGCCATGTGCAATGTTTGCAAAAGGGCCGCCATGTATTAGCGCAGGATTGCCCTCTAAAGTTTGAACAAGATTAGGTCTAAAGGCATCTTTCAGAAGAACAGTCATCGCTTTATGAGCGTTAATTTGTTTGGCTCTTACTGGTGTCATCTCGCGCGTATATGCGATGATAATATTTCCAAGTCTCTCCTCAAGCTCTTCCAAGTTTTGAGACAAACAAAAAATAGCCATAACCTCAGATGCAACTGTAATGTCAAATCCATCCTCTCGTGGATATCCATTAGTTGAACCACCAAGTGATGAGGTAATTGTTCGAAGAGACCTGTCATTCATATCAACAACTCTTCGGAACGCAACTTTTCTACTATCGATATTAGTCGAGTTGCCCCAATAAATATGATTATCTATCATTGCAGAAAGAAGACTGTGAGCAGATGTAATCGCATGAAAGTCACCAGTGAAGTGAAGATTAATATCCTCCATTGGGATTACCTGTGCATAACCACCTCCAGCTGCACCTCCCTTCATACCAAAACATGGACCTAAGCTTGGTTCACGAAGACAGACTGTAGTCTTTTTACCAATTTTATTGAGACCATCCGTAAGGCCTACTGAAGTCGTTGTCTTACCCTCTCCAGCAGGAGTTGGCGTAACAGCAGTTACAAGAATAAGCTTTCCATCCTTATTTTTTTGGACGCTATCAATTGCATTCCATGAAATCTTAGCTTTGTCATGCCCAAAGGGAACTAGATCACTCTTGTCGATTTTGAGCTTTGCTCCAATATCATTTATGTGTTCGCCAGAAACTTCTCTAGCAATATCAATATCCGTTTTGTACTCACTCATTTCTTCTCCTAATTGCGCTGTATATCATAAAAAAAACAAGTCCATTGCCACTCAAATTTAGCGGATGACATTTGACTTAATTTCGGCGTAAGATTTTTAGTCTAGATATTATCTTACAAATTCAATCTACTGTTAGTAATTAAATTCATAAAAGCTTGAATTTTAATAAATGCAAGTATGCTCTGATTCTAGATATTTGAATCTTCAAAACTATCCTTGCGTTCCTTGATGTAAGCAAGCAATGCTTCATCAATTTCTGGATCAAGTGGAGGCAACTCATAATCTGATAGCATTTTTTTATAAATACCATTTGCAATCATAGCTGTATCTCTTGAGCCATCCTGAACCCATTGTTCAAAGCTATTATCATCAAGAACATCTGACATATAAAAAGCTGTCTTGAAATTTTTCTTAGTATGCTCGCACCCTAAAAAATGCTTGGGAACTTCATCTGAAAAACTTCCAATTTCACGAATTGCACTCATTGCTTGACCATTTTCACTCATATCAATTCCCTCAGCAGAAACCCTCATCATCCCTGCTTGATCAGAATCCATTATGAATTTTTCATAACTCATACATAAGCCTCCTTCAAGCCATCCCGCAGTATGAAGGTTGAAATTAACACTTGAATTAATTGTTGCCTGAATAGTATTTGCAGCTTCATAACCTGCCTGAGCATCTGGCATTTTTGCTCCATTAAAACCACCGCCACTTCTAAATGGCACCCCAAGTCTTCTTGCAAGTGCTCCAGAAATATTCATCATGTGCCCAGCCTCAGGAGTGCCAAATGTTGGAGCGCCAGATTTCATTGACATTGCAGTTACAAAATTACCATATATAACAGGCGCACCAGATCTCAAAAGTTGAGCAAATGCCATACCCGCAAGCCCTTCTGCAAGACTTTGTGCGGCTACACCTGCAGCCGTAGTTGGAGCCATTGCACCTGCAACAATAAATGGTGTAACAATTGTTGCCTGATTGTTTCTTGCGTAAACTTTTAGTGCACCCAACATTGTGGCATCAAATGCCATTGGTGAGCTTGCATTAATTAGGCTTACTAACACACAATTTTTATCAACAAATTCATCTCCAAATACTATTTTCACCATGTTGACAGTGTCTTGGGCTCTCTCAGCTGCTGTAACAGAACCCATAAAAGCTTTATCTGAATATTTAATGTGGCTATAGACCATATCAAAATGGCGCTTATTGACCGGCAAATCGACAGGCTCACAAATCGTGCCGCCCGAATGATGAAGGTTATCAGACATATAGGCAAGCTTAACAAAATTCCTAAAGTCCTCTATTGTTGCATAGCGCCTCCCTTCGTCAAGATCATGTACAAATGGAGGACCATAAGCTGGGACTAAAACCATATTGTCACCACCAATTTCAACATTTCTCTCAGGATTACGAGCGTATTGAGTAAATTGCTTCGGAGCATTATCTTGAATGAGTTTGCGACACATTCCTCTTGGAAATCTAACTCTCATCCCATCAATACTAGCACCAGCTTTTTCAAGGATATCAAGCGCCTCCTGGTCTTCAGAAAAAACAATACCAATCTCTTCTAAAATAGTATCTGCATTTTCTTCAATGACACTCAGATTATCATCACTGAGAATACTATAATGAGGTATTTTTCGTTTTATATAAGCTGGCGCTTTAGGAGTTTTCTGTGCATCAGATTCATCAACAGATCTACCCCTACGTCTTCTTCTTTCTCTAGCCATTTAAATTCTCCTTGTTAAACTTAAGACACTTTTTTACGGCGTCTAACTTTTTTGGTCTGTTGTTGCTTAATTGGTGATACACTAAATTTCATTGCATCAACAAAAAACTCTTGAAATCTGGGCTCTGTAGCGGTCTCAATTTTTACCACTTCATTAACAGCATCAATAATTGTTTGTCTCTTATTTACATCTAGTAAAGCTGCACTAGCGCCAATACCGGCAGCATTTCCGACTGAAATTATTTTCTCAGCCGTTGATGTTGGAATAATATCCAAAAGAGCAACATATCTAGGATCTAGGTGAGCACCAAAAGCACCAGCCAATAGAACTTTGTCAAACTCCTTACAATCTAGGTAGTCCATTAAGATTGATACTCCAGCTGATAATGCTGCTTTAGCCAATTGAATCGAACGTATATCAACTTGCTCAATATAGATTGATTTATCACCTTGATCTACTAATAAAAATCGAGTTGTATTTCCTTTTTTTGAAAAAAGATCTGGTGCTTTAGATTCAACAAAAAGCCCACTCTGGTCAATAATACCTGCCTCAGCAAAAGCAACAATTGCCTCAATAATGCCGCTTCCACATATTCCAACAGCCTTCATTTGAACGAGCTTATAATCAGGCTCATCTGACCAGGCATCACACCCGATTACCTTGAAACGAACTTTTAAAGTATCTTTGTCTATGCGGACTCTTTCAATAGCCCCATAGGTTGCCCTGACGCCAGAACTTATTTCAGCGCCCTCAAAGGCAGGTCCGGTTGGCGATGATGTCGCATAAGCCTTACCATTTTTAGAAAGCATAATCTCTGCGTTTGTACCAATATCAACTAGCAAGGTTGTTTCAGATTGCATGATATCCATTTGACTTAGATATGCAGCTGCAGTATCAGCTCCTACATGACCTGCAATCAAGGGTAAAAACGATAATCTAGTTTTTGAATATAGGTTAAAACCCAAATCTTTAGCATCAACATCAAGCCAGCTTCTTATAGAAAGAGTAAAAGGGGCTTGGCCCAATTCAACTGGAGAGATTCCAAAAAATATATGATGCATAATTGGATTACCCACAAGCACAACTTCTAACAATTTATTTAAATCAGCCTCTAAGCTCTCACAAGCTTCATGAAGCATTTCAGTAATTTTTGTTCTAACTGCAATGGTTAATTTTTCATCACCACCTTCATTCATCATTACATACGAGACTCTACTCATTAGATCTTCACCAAAACGAATTTGCGGATTCATAGCTGAGGACTCATAAACCAATTTACCGTTATTTAAATCATAGACATATAGTGCCAGGGTTGTGGAACCAATATCTATTGCGGCCCCTAAAACTTGATGTTTGCCTTGAGGATAGACAGCAACAATTTGATCTTTATCTCGAATAGCAACAGTAAGATCGCCACTGGTTTCATGAATCAGTGGTTGCAGCTCTCTTAGCACACTAAAGTCAATATTCGCACTAATTCCTTGCTTAGCAAGTTGTTCAATAAGATTTTCTGAAGCAGAAGGGTTTTTATCTAATGTCGCCTCTTCAAGAGAACAATCAATAAGGTTTATTGCGCTTGCAATCGAGTAGTTCTGGGCTTTATTTTTTTTGCTGATATAGGCTTTATGCTCTTGGCTTTCTTCAGGAACATCAATCACAAGGTCACCCTGAATACACGATTGGCATGCCAATCTTTTACCTTTATATGTTGGATTGTCAGTTATTAATTGCTTTTCAAGTCTTGTAACAGCACTCACATTTTCAGGATCACACTTAACACCAAATTTTGAATGTTCTCCTTCAGAAACCTCTATCCAGCATTGATGGCATTGACCATAGCCCCCACACAATGAACGAATTGCAACCCCAGCATCTTGCGCAACCTGTAACAAAGTGTCTCCAAATTCGCCTTTAAATTGACGACCTGAAGGGGTAAAACATACTTGAAAATTATCATCCATCTCTTTTGGTCTCAATCAATTTTACTGTCGCCATAACCTCTACTTTGGGGTTCATTAGAATTGATATTGTAATAACATCCTTTTTCTTCAATAAAAATATGGTGCCAAGTCTTTAAGCTCTTTGAATCCTCAAGACTCCCAGCTGTAACGCTTATTGTTGCTTTGTTGTCATTTTGCCAAAACATATTAGCTCCACAATTATCACAAAAGCCATGTCTAGAACCTTCATGAGTATAGAACCACTTTATCTTACCCTTGATTTGAATTCTATCCCTACTTACTTGAGCTGCTGCCATGTAGTGTCCTGTCATTTTTCGACACTGGTCACAGTGGCAATAAGAAATGTCATTTAAATCATGGGCTGTATAGGTTGTCTGTCCACAAACACAAGAGCCTTTGTACTCAATACCCGGCATAATTTATGCGCGCCTCCTCCTTCGCCTCTCTCTTGGATTTTCACCCTCTTTGAGCTGTTCTTTGTAGGCTGATATCCAACTCGTACATCCGTCATCAACTCCTGTCAAAACGTCACCCGCTCTAATGGCTTGAACAAGTTCTGGATGTAAGGGATTTACAATAGCAGAGGTCATTCCTGCTGCAATTAACATCGGCAAGAAAGCGTTGTTAATTCCGCTTCTTTGTGGCAAACCAAAACTTACATTAGAGGCACCACAAGTTGTGTTAACTTTTAATTCACGACGCAAACGTCTGACCAATTCAAACACCTGAATACCCGCCTGAGAAATAGCACCTATTGGCATTACCAGTGGATCAACGACTACGTCTTCAGGTTTAATACCATAATCAGCCGCATGTTCTACTATCTTTTTAGCAACTTTAAACCTTTCATTAGGGTCTTCACTAATGCCTGTCTCGTCATTAGAGATTGCAACAACTGCGGCATCATGCTTCTTGACTAGAGGGAGTACGCGCTCTAGCACCTCAGTTTCACCCGTTGTAGAGTTCACAAGCGCTCTTCCTTGATAGGCTTCTAAGCCAGCTTCAAGAGCCTCAATAATGGATGAGTCAATTGAAATAGGAACATCAACGACTGCCTGAACACGCCTTATGGACTCAGCCAATATTGCTGGCTCATCTGCTAAAGGGATTCCTGCATTTAGATCCAGCATTTGAGCGCCTGCCTCCACCTGGGCTATTGCATCAGATACGACACGAGAGTAATTCCCTTCCTTCATTTCTGCAGCTAAAATTTTCCTACCTGTTGGGTTAATTCTTTCTCCAATCATTACAAATGGATGACCAAAGCCGATAGTGACCTCTTTAGAGGCAGATGATAATGTTGTTGATGACAATTTACTTGCTCCTTTAATTAGTTATTAGTAGCACTCTTAATCCAAGAAGCATTGGCATCAATACCTCCTAAAGGAAAAAAGTGAACATTCGTGATATTGAAGTTAGGGTTTGCTTTTTTGTGCTCAGCCAATGTCTCTAAAAAATCATTTGGCTCAAACGGTAATAACAATTTCTTAACGTCTTTTGCTCTTTTTTGGAGAACTCTTAGAGATGGACCGACGCCACAAGCAATTGAAAACTTAATTAAAGTTTGTAATTTAGCAGGGCCGGCCACTCCGATATGAACTGGAATATCTATACCATTTTTAACTAGTGAATCTACCCATTCTATGACAGGGCTGGCTTCAAAACAGAATTGAGTCGTTAAAGCTAAATTAATATCCGTTCGTTCTTTAAATTTTTGTTTCCAGCTTAAAGCTGAATCAACATTCTTAGTAGAGTTGTCATGATCAATATCTTTATTGCCTTCGGGGTGTCCCGCAAAATGCAGATGTTTGAAATTATATTTTTCAAAGAGCTCTGTTTCAACAAGCTGCATTGAGGTTTCAAACCTACCATGAGGTCTACTGACTCCTCCAGCTAGTAGAAGGGCTTGCTCGATTCCAGCTTCATCTTGGTATCTCTGTATCCAATTTTCAAGTGTATCTTTATCTTTGATAATGCGAGCTGGAAAGTGAGGCATAACATCAAAGCCTTCACTACTGAGTCTTTTGGCAGTTTCAACCATTTCCTCTATTTGAACACCTTCTATATGTGCAATATAGACTCTTGTATTTTGAGGGAGTATTTCATTGAAACTTTCAATTTTTGATGCAGTACGAGGCATGACTTCAATCGAAAAATCGACCAAAAAATCTTTAAGATGATTGCTAATTTTCTTGCTTTCCTCTTTTGAGGAAAATGCGCTTAGAATTGACATTATTTATTCTTCCTAAAATTCAAAATTAAATTAATCATGTTTTACTTTACGCCTTAATACTTAATGACTCGATATCTATTTCTTCAAAAACAGAATCAAGACTTCCCGTTCCTACTAGCCTATATTCATAATCAAAGCCAAAATCTTTTGCGTACTGCTCTGCATCATTTTTCCATTGTTTATTTTCTGTTTGAGCTAAATATACTAGTTTCTTATAATGTTCAAAGTAAATCTCAAAAAGCTCAGGGTGTTTATCAAGACCAAGCCCTTTAATCATTATTCTATTAAAATTTTTAACTAAGTAATCAGTCAAATAAAAAGTTCCAATCTCGTCTTCTGATAGTTTTTCAAAAACATCTTTACCAGCAAAAAATTCATAACAATGGGCTCCATTTATTCGCTTCGCATCATACTTATTGATAACTCTATCAAGAGCTCCACCAGTGCCACAATCAGCGTAAGCTATATATACATCCTCATAAAGATGGGCATTCCTAGATAAATAATCTTCCACACCTGGTGCAATTAATTGGGGAGTATTATGCCAACCAGCCGGTAAACATTGAAGATTGACTTTATCTGAAAATGAAGGATTTTGTTTTATCAGTCTTAAAAGATCATAAACAAGCGCACCACAACCCAATACTAATCTTTTTTTATTCTCATCAGTGGCTTCCTTATCTGTGGGCACGCTTTTTACCCAAACCACGGACATGCTCTTCGGCCATCTCAGCACTTCTTGCAGCATCACGACCGTATGCAGGTACGCCTATTGAATCAGCAAACTCTTGATTTAGAGGAGCTCCACCACACATTATATGAACGTCTTTTCGCAGTCCTCTTTTTTCCATTTCCTCAACAACAACTCCCATATAAGGCATTGTAGTAGTTAGTAATGCAGACATACCAAGGATAACCGGTTCATGAGTATCAACTGCTTCAAGGTAGTTTTCAACGGGATTGTTAATGCCTAGGTCAATAACCTCAAATCCAGCTCCTTCACACATCATTCCAACTAGATTTTTACCAATATCATGAATATCACCTTTAACTGTCCCAATTACGAATTTACCTAGTGAAGTGTCTTCAGCAGACTCGGCAAGGATTGGTCTTAAAATACTCATTCCACCTTTCATCGCTCCTGCACACTTTAAAACCTCTGGAACAAAAAGAATACCATCTCTAAAATCAATTCCAACAATTTTCATGCCTGCAACTAGGGCATCACCCAAGACATCGTTTGCATCCCATCCTCTTGAGAGAAGTATTTCAGTGCCCTCAGTTACTTCAGAGTCTAGTCCATCATATAAGTCATCTTGGATTTGTTCAACCAGCTCCTTGTCATCAAGGTCGTTTAGGTCAAAATCATCTTCTTCACTCATCACTGCCCCCTAAGGAAGTATCTAATTTAATATAGATAAAAAACGGAAAGATACCTTGAATTAATTTCAGTGTCAATCATTAAATTTAAATTTTAAACTTTTTTTATATTGAAGAATTTTAATAGGTCAATTTTCCCTTTAAGTTACTGTATTTTAGTAATATTTTCCTTATTAGGCAAGATGAAAAAAACAATAGAAAAAACTTGAATAAAACTAAACTATTTGATCCATAAAGTTGTCATAGATTTGTCTTGCACAACTTAGACATTGGCTCATATTTTTGTTGGTCTTTTGTTTTAGACTTCCTAGGGCACCCTCACCTAAAGTTTTTGTAAGTGCTTCTGCATAAGCAGGAATCGCGCCCCAATTATCTACAGTATCTGACTCTATTTCAACGTGATACTGCATCGACCAAGCATTCTCTCCTATTCGCATTGCTTGAATTGAACAAACATCTGACTTAGCCAGTACAACCGCTCCTTCTGGGGCTTGAGCAACTCTGACTGAATGCCACTGAAGGCACTGCTGTTTTGAAGCTGTCCCTTGAAAAAGCAGATCTTTCTTTCCCTCATCTGTTAACTCGATCTCAAGCACACCAATCTCAGGAATTTGTTGAGGTCCGCATGTACCGCCCAAAGCATCCGCAAGCAACTGGTGCCCCAAACATAATCCAAGATAAGGTTTACCTAAATCCTTAACCCAGTGTCTAATTGCTGCTTTTTCATCGACAAGCCATGGGTTTTCTTCAATATCCCATACATCCATCGGCCCACCCATTACCCAGAGCGCATCATAATGATCAAAACTGGGAATTTTATCTCCACGATGTAAATATACTGGGTCCCAATCAATACCATCTTCAGCTAAAAATTGCCTCAATGAACCTGGGTGCTCACAATCAACATGCTGAAAAACCAAGACTCGCATCTAAACCTCCCTACTGGTTAATAAAAACAACTGAACACATATTAATATTAATAGGACAGCTCGTCAAATAATAATGGTTATACTGTCGGAAACTTTTATAATGAAAAAAATGGCGCAGCATAAAAAAATTTTCAGTATAGCAATTGCGTTGGCTTGTGTTCTATTAGCTATTAATTTTGGCTGGAGATCTTCACTTGGCCTTTTTTTAACACCAGTTTCAGAAACATTTGGATATGGCAGAGAAGTCTTCGCCTTCTCTCTAGCTCTTCAAAATCTCTTATGGGGACTAACTCAGCCAATTGCTGGAGCATTTGCTGACAAATTTGGAACAACAAGAGTCGTTATTGTTGGAACCATTTTATACGCACTAGGCCTCTATATTACAGCTACTGCCGAGAGCTTTATAAGCCTTCATCTAGGAGCTGGAATACTCGTTGGAATGGGTATTGCGGGAACAGGTTTAGGGGTAGTTCTGCCTGCCATGGCAAGAATGGTTGCGCCAGAAAAAAGGGCATTTGCGCTAGGTGTTGGAACAGCTGCAGGTTCAGCAGGTCAGTTCTTATTTATTCCAGTTGCAAGAGAATTTCTTGTAGCCTATGGATGGCAAACTGCTCTCATATTGATGGCAATAGCAGCACTATCTATGATTCTTTTCTCGCCTGTATTCAAAGGTGATGCTAAGACTAATGTCAATATTGATAATGAGCCAGAACAGAATCTAAAAGAATCACTTAATGAAGCATCAGGTCACATTCATTACTGGCTTCTTATCGCTGGTTTTTTTGTGTGTGGTTTTCAATTAGCATTTATTACTGTTCACATGCCTTCATATCTTGCAGATAAGGGATTTGATAGCTCTGTGGCTGCCGCCAGCTTATCCATTATTGGCCTATGTAACATTGTAGGCTCACTTGTTTCAGGACACCTCTCCGGCATCTATTCAAAAAAATGGATTCTCACCTTTATATACGCAGCACGATCGATTGTCATTGTTTTATTTCTTATAGTTCCAATTTCAACTGTGACAATCTATGCATTCTCCTTCGCAACTGGTCTTCTTTGGCTTGCAACTGTGCCCCCCACTTCAGGACTAGTTGCTCAGATGTTTGGTTTAAGATTTATGGGCACTCTCTATGGGATAGTATTCTTGAATCATCAAATCGGCTCGTTCACAGGAGTGTGGCTTGGAGGCTATCTCTTTGATACAACTGGATCCTATAATCAGGTTTGGTGGTGGGCTGCGATAATTGCTGCGATTACAGCATTGATACATGTCTTTATCGATGAGCGTCCAGTTAAAAGGCTGAGAGTTAGCCTTGAGACAAGTTAAGAAAGAATCGCGACACTTTTAACTTGAACAAAAACACTTAAGCCATTTTCTAACTGGAGGATTGATGCTGATTTGTTAGTTAAACATGCGAGCAATACAACTTCATTCATTTTGAGGCGAACCATAACCTGCGCTCTACCTTCAGGCACTATCTCTTCAACCACCGCTGGAAAAATGTTCAAAATGCTTGTATCAATCTGCTTCTTTTTTGTAATACTTACATCTCGAGCTGCAACCCTTATTCGAACCAGACTTTCAGTTGGCAAACCGTTATCTGGAACAATAAATTGCTCGCCTGAAAATTCAAGATGCATCAAATTAAACTCTGACTCGCGACCAATAACCTTAGCATCAATGATTGATACTGCATTACTACTATGCGATAAAGGCATATCAAATCTAGTCAGCATATCATTAACTGGCCCATTGCCAATAATATTACCGTCTTCAATCAACATTAGGTGATCTGCCAGTCTTGAGGCTTCATCTTGGGAATGAGTTACATAAAGAATTGGGATATCCAGTTGAGTGTGAAGAGAGTCGAAGTAGGGCAAAATTTCATTTTTTCGTTTAAGATCAAGAGCAGACAAGGGCTCATCTAAAAGCAATATTTTAGGCTTGACTAACAATGCTCTAGCAATTGCAACGCGCTGTTTTTCACCACCAGAGAGCTGTTTTGTATCTCTGTCTATTAAAGATTCAATGTCCAATAGACTATAAATAGAACTAATATAGTCTTTACTTAAGCCTGATGAGCGCTTAATCACATAATCAAGATTTCCTCTAACATTCAAATGCTCAAATAGGGCTGCGTCTTGAAATACATAACCAATTTGACGCTTATGAGTTTCCACATAATTTAACTCATCCTGCCAAATTAAATTACCCACCTTGAGAAAGCCATTTTGATTTTTCTCTAATCCCGCAATAGCTCTTAATAAAGTTGTTTTACCTGAGCCGGAAGAGCCATAAATAACAGTAATCCCTTCGCCTGGTATTTTAAAGTTGGCATCAAGAATAAAACTGTCTAAAGTAACTTTAATTTTGCATTCAATCATTTCTCAGCGCTCCTCAAAATTGAAAATCGCCTATTGAATACATATACACAGATTAGCAGTAAAAAAGATAAGAGCAATAGACCGCCAGATAATATATGTGCCTGACTATATTCCATTGCCTCAACATGATCATAAATTGCAATAGAAAGAACTCCGGTCTCCCCTGGAATATTACCTCCAATCATCAGAACGACACCAAATTCACCAACCGTATGTGCAAAACCTAAAATAGAGGCAGTTAAAAAACCTGATCTCGATAATGGAACAACAACTGTAAAAAAACGATCTAGCTTAGATGCTCCAAGTGTAGATGCGGCCTCTAGAGGCCGTCTTCCAATCGAACTAAATGAATTTTGAAGTGGTTGAACTACAAAAGGCAGTGAATAGATAACCGAACCAATTACGAGACCACTAAAAGTGAATGCAATTGAATTACCGCCCAAAGATTCTAGAAATTTACCGATTGGACCATTAGAGCCTAAGGTAATTAGCAAATAAAATCCTAATACTGTTGGAGGGAGCACAAGAGGTAAGGCAATTAAAGCCTCGATGATTACTTTAAACTTAATTTTTGTCTGCGATAACCACCAGGCTAAAGGTGTCCCAATAATGACTAAAATAGCGGTGCTAACTATAGCCAACCTAATAGTTACAATAAGGGCAGAAATATCATATTCGTTTATCATTAGGGTATATCGTATCCAAATCTTGAAATAATTTTTTGAGATTCTTCACTTAATAAATAAGACAAGAAATCTTCAGCTAAAAAACTCTCATTTAACAAAACTACTTGCTGCTCTATTGGCTCATAAAGTGATTTTGGCACTTTCCAATAAGAGCCGTTAACCTCATAGTTAGAATTAACAATTTGTGAAAATGAAATAAAGCCTAGTTGCGCGTTGCCACTATTCACAAACTGAAATGTTTGGGCAATATTTTCCCCTCGAATCAACTTTTCTTCAAGAGTCTCCCAAAGATTCATTGATGTTAATGTCTCTTTTGCAGCATTTCCATAGGGCGCAATTTTAGGATTAGCCATCGCTATAAATCTAAAATCTCTGCTCTGAAGGATTGACGCATTTTTATCTATTAGGTCATCAACTGGGCTCCATAAAACAAGTCGGCCAAGTGCATAGGTATGCCTTGATTTATTTATAGCCTCTCCATTCTGCTCTAATAATGAAGGCCTTACATCGTCTGCAGAAAAGAAAATGTCAAACGGGGCACCATTCATGATTTGAGCAAAATGCTTCCCTGAAGATCCAGGAATAAGAGCTACGTTATGTTTTTGACCTAGAGAATCGTTTTGATAAAGCACATAGCTCTTAACAATTTCTTGTAATGCTGGATAAAAGTTACTTGCTACGGCAATTCGAAGCTCATCCGCAGAAACTTGTAAAGAACAAATAAACTGAAATATCCAAAAAAAAGAAAATAATTTTATTTTTTTCATATGTTTTAAAGTCGACCTATATGAATGGAAAATTAAATTGAAATAAGGGTGTCTAAATTTATCTTAATGAAATAAAATCTATTCTATAGTGAATTTAGATTTTAACGGCATAATTAGAATCACTCAAAGGCGCACTTTTAAACATAAATATGTTAAGATACTGTCCATTAGGATTTCTAGGCAATATTTGTTCAAATATAAAAGGAAAATAATGATAAAAAAACACATTCAATTAGCTTTTTTATTGTCTTTATGTTTTACATTAAATGTTTCAGCTAATTACTTCGATGGACAGAGAGCTTATGCCAGTGGAGATTATGAGGGTGCTATTCTTGAATGGACTCAAGTTGCCGAAGATGGAAACCCAAGAGCACAATATAACCTTGGTTGGATGCATGCTAATGGAAAAGGAACTCCGCAAGATTTTACAGCAGCAATTGAGTGGTATACAAAATCTGCTGAACAGGGGAATATCAATGCCCAATATAATTTAGGAAACCTATATCTAAGAGGACAGGGTGCTACTCAGAATGACAATCTTGCCTTCAGTTGGTTTATCAGAGCTGCTGAACAGGGCGATGCCCCAGCTCAATACAATCTTGGAAGAATGTATCTTCTTGGCAAAGGTGGAGATAAAAATATCTTAGAAGCTAGATTTTGGATTAAACAAGCCCTAGAGAATAATGATGAGTACATTGGAGCACTTGCGCAACAAGTTTGGGATGAATATAAACTTGGAACCTACTAGAAAACATCTAGATTATCTAATTTGAGTTAAACCTTAATTGATACAACAGAGCAGGCTTCAATACTAGTCTTTTCTGCCTCAACAATAGCAATTGTCTCTGCAGCTTGCCTCAACAAGTCAATATTTGTAGAATTTCCAGCTAGGATTTCATCAACAAAAGCTCTAATTTCAAACTCATAGCCCATCCCTTCTTTTAACTTTATTGATTCGGATTCTTGTCCAGATTTAAACAGCTTAAGAGTTTCATCTTCATCTAAAAGATAGCTAAGAGTTCCATTTTCAAAATTAGCAGTGTATGACATATTAAAACCATAGCCCTCTTGCATTGTCCATGAACCCTCAGAACTGACTATAGGCGATGAATCTGATTTATTATAGATATAGTTTGTAACAACATGATCAAACCCACCGCTCGGTCCTTTATAGCCTTGACTAAAAACTGCATCTGGCAGGCCTAAACAGTAATTAATAAAATCAGTGTCATGCACATGAAGGTCAAGTAGCGCCCCACCACATTGATTATTATCTGAGTAAAAAGCGCCTCCTGGAAAACTTGTTTGCCTCTTACAATTGAGTGACAAGCACTTTCCATAAGCATTTGTTTGAATAGCTTCCTTTAAGAAAACCCATGCAGGCCAGTATCTTAAGCACATCGCAGACATAACATGAAATGAAGAATTCTTTGCCAACTGAATAATTTTTTTCGCCTCTTCATAGTTTCTTGCTAAAGGCTTTTCAACCAAAACATGCTTACCTTTAGCAAGAGCTGCTTCAACAAAAATAAAGTGAAGATCTGTTCCTACACAGATATCCACTATATCAATATCTGCATTGTTTATTAATTCCATTCCATCAAGATATTTTGTTGAACTCAGTCCAACCACACCTCCTTCAGCCTGACCGCTAATATTACCTTCAGCTTTGCTTGAGCCATCAAGCCTACTTTGGATTGAATCCGCAATAGCAGTGACTTCAACTTCATTTATTTTTGAATAAATATCTAGGTGAGTGGACCCCATACTACCAAGCCCAATAATTCCAACTTTAAGTTTGCTACTCATAATATTTAAATAGTCTATTTAAAAATTAAACAATTGATCCATTGCTAAAGAGGTGCGAGATAATATTGTCTCGTCCCATGGAAGCATTTCAGCAATAATAGTGCTCTCATATTGAGTAGAGTTTAAAGCTGCAATGGTTTCTTTCCATGGCACATCTCCTGCACCAATATCACAAAAACTATAGCTACCAGTCCAATCGAAGTTCTCCTGAAAATCTTTGATTTGAACTCTTTTGATTCTGGAATTGAGAAGCTCTATCCAATGTGGCGGGTATTGCTGATAGCCAATCAAATTACCAATATCTAGATAGACACCTAATTTGTCAGAATCAAAAGAATCTACAAAATCTCTAAGCTCGATAGGAGAGTAGAAAAAACCATTCCAGACGTTTTCCATACATAAATCAACATTTAAATCTTCTGCGATTGGAAGCATTTGATTAATTGCCTCTCGGAGTCGATCTAAGGCTCTATCATATCGAACTATTTCCGGTGAGATAGGGCTTTTAACAACCCCAGGAACAAATAGAAGCGCCTTACAATCAAGATAACTTGCAACTTTTAATGCATCCTGGTGAAGACTTATAGATTTTTCTCTAATTGATTCATCGTCACTCGTTGGACTAACGCCCCAGCTCATTCCGGTTGCAATGCTGTCTACAAAAATGCCAGAGTCATCAATTTTTTTACGAATAATCTCACATTCCGCTTTTGAGGTGTCTGTATTTATAACTCCTTCGCTAGAAACTGATAACTCCAGTGCGTCAAACCCATTAGATTTAGTTTGAGATAAAGCTGACTCTATAGATTCATTGTTAGCCAGACCGTTCTCAAAAGAGAGATAACTTATGCCTTTAATCAAAACTTACTCCTTTAATAAAGTGAATCGAGCTCTTTCCAAGTTTTAGTCATATCAATAACCTGGCCTGTTTTCATGCTCTCGTCAATCGCTATAGCGACAAGACCAGCTGTAATTGCTTCCTTCGGTCCCACTGGCAAAGAACTTAACTCCCCTCTGAGAAAACTCACGATATCTTCACACATTAACTTGTCTGCGCCGTAGTGAGAAGGGTAGTTTCCTGTCTCCGAGGAGGCTGGAATACTAAAATCATGATCCTCGAGACATTCACCTGTTCTTGCATCAGTAATTTTAAGACCGCCTCGTCCAAAATCTCCCTCTGCCATTCCTCTTGCTCCAATGATGCAGAATCGTCTTTGCTCATCAGGCACATTAATACTTGTATGGAAAGAGAAAGTTACATTATTAGGATATTCAATTAATGCATTTTGATGGTCAATAATATCAGCATTGCTCGTAAAAGGATTGTCAACATTCTCCCAATAGGAATGTTTTTTTTGGTAGACATCATCATGTTCACCGCCCTTAGGTTCCTCTGAAGGAATAAAGTTATTTCTTCCTCCAAAACTGACAACTCTCTCAGGCCTATCACCGACAATACCATTGTAAAGATCGATATCATGACAACACTTTTCCAGCATAAA
This sequence comes from uncultured Gammaproteobacteria bacterium, assembly GCA_902512305.1. GTDB lineage: Bacteria > Pseudomonadota > Gammaproteobacteria > PS1 > Pseudothioglobaceae > Pseudothioglobus. The sequence goes on along the minus strand of CABXIU010000004.1, from coordinate 6,878 downwards.
GCCACCAGAATATTTCTCTAGTCTTCGCCAGTCTCTCATAAAAAATGACCCATGATAAGGGGCTATATGTTCATTAGCTTCAAGTGAAGTTATTTTTCCCAAGGTCCCAGAATCGAGGACTCTTCTCATTTCCCTCATATGGACTGAATACCTCAAAACAAGTCCAACAATTAATTGGTTTTCACCATATTTTTTAATTAACTTGGCAAGCGCAAAACTATCCTTTTTTGTTGTTACGATAGGCTTCTCTGAAAACACTTTCAAACCTGCTTCTAGTCCCAAACGGATATGTTCTAAATGAAGATGATTGGGTGATGCTACCCATAAAAGGTCAAGATTGCCTTCAGCAATCATCTGGTCAAGGCTTTCATAGTGGTTTAATCTATTGGAATGCTCCTCAATGATTGATAGGCCACATGGATCTGGATCTACATAGCCTAGGAGCTCCATTTCTGGCATCTCCTCCATGGTCATTTTTAGAACATTTCCAGCCCTTAATCCTAAGCCAACAATACCTGTTCTCATGATTAACCTCCTAATCTATCAACTCTAACTTCTTTGAAGTGATTGACCTGATGAGTTAAAAGCGTGGCATTTATTAGGGTCTATGGTTATATTAATCTTATCACCCGGCTTTATTGTTGAATCACTCGGAAGAACAGCACAGAAATTATCATTATCCAATACAGAGCCATACAAAATTACAGTCGCTCCAATATGCTCAACAACATCTACTCTCATTGGCACGCCTCCCTTATCTGACACCTCGAGATCTTCTGGTCGAATCCCAATCTCTATATCATCTCCTGATTTTGTATCTCCTGCATCGATAGGCATGTTCATTTCTGAGTCACCGATGTTAGCACTGAACTTTCCCTTATTGATTTTTGTTGCGTTAGTTTTAAGAAAATTCATATTAGGATGACCAATAAAACCCGCCACAAATTTTGTTTTAGGATTGTGATATAAATCCATTGGCGATCCTACTTGTTCAATAACACCATCGCGCAAGACAACAATTTTATCAGCCATTGTCATCGCCTCAATTTGATCGTGTGTCACATAAATCATTGTTGTATTTAAATTCTGATGAAGCTTTGCAAGTTCAACCCTCATATCTCCACGAAGTGCGGCATCTAGATTAGATAGCGGCTCATCAAATAGAAATACTTTTGGATCTCTAACGATTGAGCGGCCAATCGCTACTCTTTGGCGCTGTCCACCAGAAAGCTGGCCAGGCTTAAAGTCTAAACGATCCGTAAGCTGTAAAATATCAGCTGCTTTAAATACCTTCTCTTCCAATTCCTTTTCATTAACCTTTGCAACTCTAAGAGGAAATGCAATATTTTCAAATACTGAAAGATGGGGATAAAGGGCATAAGATTGGAACACCATTGAAATTCCTCGTTCCACTGGAGGCGCATTGGATACATCCTTATCATCAATAATAACACTTCCGCTCGTTACCTCTTCTAAACCAGAAATGATTCTTAACAATGTTGTTTTTCCACAACCTGAGGGACCAACAAAAACGACAAACTCCTTGTCATTTATTTCAAGGTTGATATCAAACAAAACCTCAGTTTCGCCAAAACTTTTATAGATATTTTTCAGTTTCACTGTTGACATACTTTCTTCCTTAATAAAAACGCAAATTCATGCGCATTTCAAAATCATACTTCTGCTTAAATTAAAGCAAACCTTGAAAGTATGATGATAGGTCAACATGCTTTTAGGGTTAGCCTTATAAAATCAGGGGCAATTTTCATTGCCCCTGATAGCATTTACTTAATTAACTTACAGACCCTCTGCTAGAGTTTCTGCAGCTTCTGCTACTAGATCAGCAGCAGAACCATCGCCCAAGATTATGCCTTGGATAGCGCCGTTGATGCCTGCTTGAAGTGCTTTAAAGTCTTCAAACATTGGCTCTGGTCCACCTCTGCCAATTGGCTCAACAAACGTCTGCCAATAGTCAGTTGAATAGTAAACCTCATCCATCATCTTCTCGTATTGAAGAATCGGCGTTAATCCCCAACTCATATCTAGATCATACTGAGCTTCACCAGTTGTCATCATTTGAGCCAACTCCATTGCTAAATCTTCATTAGCAGAGCCTTTAAAGACTGCCATAGAGTCAGTAATCAATAGTGTTCCACTTGAGCCACTCGGACCTGCAGGGACAGGGACAACAATCTCAGCAATATTATCATTATGCTGACCTGCACCCCATGGACCATTGATATACATTCCGATCTGACCATCATTGTATAACTGAGTCAGTTGAGAACGCTCATAACCACTAGGCCCTTCCTGTGCAACACCAGCTAATTTACCAATGAATTCAACTGTCTCAACAGTCTCAGGACTGTTAAAAGTTATTTCACCAGTATCTGCATTACTTACAGTTCCACCATTACTATATAGGTAGTTAAGGAATTGGTGCATGGTGTTATCGAAGTCTTTAGCGGCTAATCCAACACCGGCTGCAGCAGTATTATCATTAATTGCTTTAGCCATGTTGTACATACCTGTCCAAGTCTTTGGAGCAACACATGCCATACCAGCCTCTTCAACTAAACCACAGTTGATAAACAATGCTTTCGTAGAGAAGGCATGTGGGTAACCCCAAAATTGACCTCCATCAGAAACAGTTGCAAGAACACCAGGTTGATACAATGCCTGCATTTCATCAGAAATATCAACTGGTACAATTAATCCGCTTCGACCAAGTTGCTTTAACGTACGAGATCCAATATAAGCCAATCCAACTGGATCACCTGCAGCAGCAAGCGTCATAGATTTATCTTGACACGTGCCCCACGGAACCGCTTCGGCATTCACTGTAACGCCTGAGTGTTTCGCCTCAAAAGCATCAATAACTATTTGATCAGCGGGACGTATTTCACCACCACACAAGATCATATGCACTTCTTCTGCCTGAACTGGCGCCATAAATCCAGCACCAATCAAAGCTAAAAAGAGAGCTTTTTTTATATTTTTCATTTATTTCTCCTTATATATTTACAACAAATTACCAAAAAAATAAAACATTTCTAGTAATACTATATGTGAGATTTTTTATTCTCACTCCTTTACTGCTCCTGAAGTTAAACCTGCTATAAGATGTTTCTGCATAAACAGGAAAATTAACAACACGGGCAGAATCCCAACAAGACTTGCGGCCATCATTTCATTCCACAATACGTCTTGGTATCCAATAAATTCAAATATGCCAGCTGGAAGTGGCATATAGTCCCTATCTTGATTGAATGTAATCGCAAACAAAAATTGCTGTGCATAGGCGCCAATAAACATGGCAACCCCAACTACTATTAAACCAGGTACCGCTAGTGGTAATATTACACGGCGCAATGTATAAAGTCTAGAGGCGCCATCTACAAAGGCTGCCTCCTCTAATTCATAAGGAATTTTCTCTAAAAAAGACTTAAGCAGCCAAATTCCAGTTGGTATTAGAAAAGCTACACCAGGAATAATCATTGCCCAGTATGTATTTAATAAGCCATACATTCTTAATAATTTATAGAGTGGGATTAGTAACACTGCTCCCGAGAACATATTAACAGCCAAAAATAGTGTTAAGCTAATTGTCTTTCCACGAAAATTAAAGCGTGCGTATGCATAAGCTGCTGGGACAATAAAGCACATAGAAAAAAACGTCACTGCAGTTGATAAGAACACGCTGTTAAAAATATATCGAGGCAATTGAGGAACAGTAACCCACATATCTCTATAAGCCTGAAAACTCATTTTATCTGACCAAAAACGACTCATAAAATCCATAAAAGTCATCGTTTCACCAACAGGGACATCCGGCCTACTAAATAAATGCGTTAATGGCCTTAATGATGCAATAAACATTTCAACAAACGGTAGGAGCATGAATAGAAGAAAGAGTGCAATAGAAACATAAATCCCTATTTTTTGCAGCAAAGTATATTTATCCATCATTTGCGAACCCCAGCATAACCATATTTATTGTTGAGCCTATTAAGTACAGTTAAATAAAGTATAGAGAAAATACCAAGAATCAAAACAACTAGGACGGCTCTTGTTGCGCCCGCACCAAATTTATAGCTAAAAATAGCAGTCTTAAAAGTGTCAATAATTAATGTAGTAGTTGCTCCACGTGGACCACCTTCGGTCAAAATCCAAATGATTTCAAAAGAATTAAAAGTCCATATTGCGGAAAGTAAAGCCATTGAAACTATCGTGGGCATAATTTGTGGCAAAGTAATCCTTCTAAACCGATACCAACGAGATGCGCCATCAACATAGGCAGCCTCATATAGGTCTCTAGGAACTCCCTGCATTGCAGCCAAAAAGAACAAGGTTACCATTGGCGTTCCAATCCATACGTCGGTTACAACTGCTGAATAAAATGCACTTTGCTTATAAGCTAAAAAACTAAAAGGTCCATCAGTAATACCAGCCATTTCTATAAAGTTTGATATTAACCCGAAATGACCATTGTATAACCACAACCATCCAAAACATCCAATTGCAATTGGGACAATCCATGGCGGCATAACCAATGCACGTAATATACCTCTAGCTCTTATATTGCTTGCAAGTAATGAGGCACCTATTAATCCCAATATCATTTTGAGACCAACGGATAAAAACATCCAATAAAAGGTTCTAGTTACAATTGCTGGAAACTTTCGACCGCCTATAGCCTTTTCATAGTTCTCCCATCCCACAAATTCGGCTCCGCCCATAAGCGTGCCTAAATTTGAGTTAGTAAAAGACAAGCGAAATGTTTCGTAAAGCGGCCAAACAACAATCCAAAACATAACCAAAGCTGCAGGAGCAATGAGCGCCCACGCAAATAGCGTTGTGGTTTGTGCTTTAGTTTTTGGTTTAAGCATTTGTATCAAATTACTCATTGACCAAAGCCTCCTTATTCGTTGCTGGATCGGACATCATATCAAAATTCTCTGCTTTATAAAAGTCCCAATTCATTTTTTCAAACAAGTTTCTGAAGCTATTCAATACTAAATCACTCAATTCATCGCCATTGCGTCTATTATTTTGACTTGACCAAGCACTCTCTGATAGGCCTAAAATTCTTGGGCATAACATAGACTCCATTTCATCGTCTTTAAGAATCGTTTCAGACCATAGATGGCCTTGAATTCCCTCTATATTTGCCTCAAGTTCTGGTTCATTTTCAGGAGTAATTTGCCAATCCAGTGTACTTTCAAAAGGAATCACAGCAGCCCAATTTGCACCGCGATCTGCATAATTTCTACTCTGGGCCATATCAAAATAAATATGCTCAGCTGGACATAGAACCACTTTATAGCCCTCTCTGGCTAAATTAAATCCAGACTCTAGATTCTGCCATGAAAATAAGAGCTTATCGGTCTTATCATCCTCATGATGACCATCCTCAGCCTCCTGCCATGAGGCTGTTTTTTTATTATTAAGTTCAACCTTCTTTGAAAGTTTATTAATAAACCAAGAAGCAACGTCCTTACTATTTTTAAGATGGTGTTTTCTCTTAAGGTCATCAATCACTGGAGATTTGCTCCAGGCATCGGGCGCAACTTCGTCACCACCCAAATGAATATATTCGCCAGGAAATAAACTACATAGATCGTCTATCATAGACTCAACAATCGAAATTGTATCTGGCATTGCAGGATTAAGTGTGTTTTCTGAATAACCTTGGACTGACACTTCACAACTCATATCTTCAGGGTCGCGCATACTAGAAATCATATTAATTAAAGACATGTTGTGACCTGGTAAATCAAACTCGGGCATTACCTCAATAAAGTTAGCAGAGGCTCTATTCAGAACCTTCCTAATGTCTGCTTTATCATAAAAACCACCAGTCGCCTCTGGACCTGAGCCAAAAACAGGAGGCACCTTCAGGCCGTCACCTCTTTTAGATGTTGCAACAGCAATTTTAGAATGGTTATCTAATTTAAAACGAAAGGCTTCATCATCTGTTCCATGCCAATGGAATTTATTAAGCTTAAAGAAACTCATTAAATCAAGTAATTTCAATAAACTATCAACCTTATAAAAATGCCTAACAGTATCTAAATGCTGGCCTCTCCAAATAAAACGAGGCTTATCAAAGATAGAGCCACATGGCACTAATTGATGATAGGTTTGAGCTAACTGCATTAAAGAAACAAGGCCATAATAAAAACCTGCCTCATCTCCAGCAGCAACTTCAACAACATCACTTGTTATTGTAATTTTGTAGGAAGATTCATCTGAAAGATCATGAATTTTAAGCTTTACAGTAGTTGAAGCCTTTTCATTTTCTTTATTTATAGCGCCAGAAAAAAGATTAAGATTAAGTCGACTGCCAAGTTTTGATGCTGATGTAATAGCACTATTTATTGTTTTATTTTCATCAAATATTACATTAATTGGCAAACACAAATTACACACGCCTGCGCTGGGAGTCCATGAATAAGGGTGTGGCACCAATCTTAGTGATTCATAATTTTTTTTATCTCCCGAAATACTGGGGATTGGTGCCACTGAGGAGATTCCTTCTAGATCCAAATCAATTATTCTGAGATTTAATATTTCTCCATTAAATTTTTTTAAGAAACAGCCTTGAGGAGACCATCTATGATTCATTGGTTTATGTCTATTTTCTTCATATGAAAATTTAAAGCTCCATTCTTCCCCCGGCTTTAAAACTAAACCTTCAGGGCAGGTTAACTCTGTGTAGCCACCAGCACTACTAAAAATACTACAGTTTTCAATAGCCTTAGCCGGCGCAAGAACGCTAAAACAGAACATAAAATTCTCAATCGATTCTTTAGTGTTATTAATCAATTTTGAACAAAAATGATTGTCTGAATTGATTGAAGTTGTCATCTCGTAAC
>CABXIU010000003.1 GCA_902512305.1 uncultured Gammaproteobacteria bacterium | reverse complement strand
CTCACTTTACTGGAAATTTTGCTCCTGGAATTTCAATTTACGGTTGCTCTGTCCCAGGAGGAACGACTGATGATTGCTGAATTTAATGCTAGTGAGACTGCACTTTTAGGCTATCACAATGACAAGAACATGAATCAAGGAGTTTGGTTAAAACGTGCCTTGGTAAAAGCTAATTGTGAATCAATCATGGAAGCATTTGATGTTCGCCCTATCAACCCCAACCTTATGTCTTCAAATTTTTCAGGCGGAAATCAACAAAAACTAATTTTAGCTAGAGAATTTGAGAGAGATCCAGAGGTTCTCATTATTGGCCAACCTACTAGAGGGGTTGATATTGGCGCAATCGAGTTCATAAGAAAACGAATTATTGACATGAGAGATGCTGGAAAAGCTATTATTCTAATCTCTGTAGAGTTGGAAGAGATTATGTCTCTTAGTGATCGAATTATAGTGATGTGCGATGGCGAAATTACAGGAACCGTTAATGGCGATGATGCTGATGAGGCAACTCTAGGAATGATGATGGCTAATGCACTTCAATCTGATGATGAATTAAAAGGAGCTACGCTATGACTCGTGAGAGACGCTTATCATGGATCAACGGCTTATTATTACCCTTCCTTAATGTTTTAACGGCATTTATTGCAACAGCTATTGTATTTGTTCTCATTGGTGTTGATCCCATTAAAGCAACAAAAATCTTAATTTATGGTGCGCTTGGCTATGATGAAGGTTTAGGTTATACGCTTTATTATGCAACCAACTTTGTCTTTACAGGTTTGGCCGTTGCGGTTGCTTTCCATGCTGGATTATTCAACATTGGTGGTGAAGGTCAGGCCTACGTTGGCGGACTGGGTACTGCTCTTGTTGCACTTTATTTAAACCCCGCTCTTAGCGCCTGGGTAGTGATTCCGCTGGCAATCTCGGGAGGACTTTTATTTGGTGCGCTATGGGCTATTATTCCTGCCTATTTGCAGGCCTATAGAGGAAGTCATATTGTTATTACCACAATCATGTTTAACTTTTTGGCCTCTGCATTGATGGTTTATGTATTGGTCAATGTTTTAAGAGAAGTAGGAGAAATGTCTCCAGAGAGTGGAGATTTCATAAAAGCCTCTTGGCTTCCCTTTGTTCATGATGTTTTTGCTAGTTTTGGCTATAAGATTGCAAAATCACCTCTTAATTTATCAATCCTGGTGGCTTTATTTTTCTCTGGATTGGTTTGGTTTTTCCTTTGGCATACTCGATGGGGTTATGCGATTCGTGCGGTTGGAAAAAGCAATGATGCAGCTATCTATGGCGGCATTAATCCAAAGAAGATTATTGTTATAACCATGTGCATCTCTGGGGCTTTAGCGGGTCTTGTGGGAATCAACGAGCTAATGGGGGTTCAGCATCGTCTATTCTTAAACTTCAATTTTGGATATGGTTTTGGCGGCATCGCTGTAGCGCTAATGGGTCGAAACCACCCCGTTGGAATTCTGATTGCAGCTTTCCTATTTGGAATCCTGTATCAAGGTGGCGCTGAACTTGATTTTGAACTTCAAAATGTTTCAAGGGATATTGTTGTGGTTATGCAGGGACTTGTTATTCTATTTTGTGGTGGTCTTGAGTATTTATATAGGCCAATTTTAATTCGCTTTTTAGCGCCGATTGAGGCAACAGAATGAGCGATATCTTTTTAAGTACTGTATTGACATTAGATGCTTCTGTTCGCGTCTGCGTTCCTCTAATTTTTGCATCAATGGCAGGTCTCTTTGCTGAACGCTCAGGTGTTGTTGATATTGGTCTTGAGGGAAAACTACTGATGTCCGCGTTCATTGCAGCGAGCGCTGCTGTTGTATTTGGCTCACCATGGATTGGATTATTGGCTGGTATCTTTGCCTCTTCAGTATTAGCAATGGTGCATGGTTTTGCATCAATTACTTACAAAGGAAATCAGATTGTAAGTGGAGTTGCAATTAATATCTTAGCTGCTGGACTAACGATGATTCTTAGCCTAGCTTGGTTTAAAAAGGCTGGAATTACGCCTACTTTGAAAAATGACCAGAGGTTCCTTTCAATTGATTTTCCAGGCCTTGAGCTAATGGATCATATTCCGATTCTAGGTGTTATTTATCGAGAGTTAATTAGTGGGCACAATATTCTAGTCTACCTTGCCTTTGCGATTGTTCCGATGGTTTGGTGGGTCGTCTATCGAACTCGCTTTGGTCTTCGACTTCGAGCTGTTGGTGAAAATCCAAAGGCGGTTGATACGGCTGGACTCTCTGTTGAGTCTCTTCGCTATAAGGCGCTTTTGATAGGTGGAATTTTGTGTGGGATTGGTGGTGTATATCTTTCTACAGCTTACAACGCCCAGTTTGTCAAAGATATGACTGCTGGAAGCGGATTTATTGCTCTTGCAGCTCTAATCTTTGGTAAATGGCATCCATACAAGGTCCTTGCAGCATGCTTCTTGTTTGCTTTTTTAGACGCTATCTCGATTAGACTTCAGGGCATCATTATTCCTGGTATTGGAGAAATCCCTGTTCAACTGATTGAGGCTACACCATACATCCTAACAATCATTCTTTTGGCAGGTTTTATTGGTAAAGCTGTTCCTCCTAAAGCCTCAGCTCAACCTTACATTAAGGAGTTATAAAGATGAGTGAAGAAAGCCATATTAAATTAACAAAAGACGCCATGAATCAAGCTTATGTGCCATACTCAAACTATCCGGTAGGTGTTTTAATTATTACCGATAAGGGAAATATGTATAGTGGCTGTAATGTGGAAAATGCAAGTTATCCACTTGGAAATTGTGCTGAAGCCTCTGCAATTGCATCAATGATAATGGGTGGAGAAAAGAAAATCGATAAGATTTATGTTATGACTAAAAATGATGAAGGTGGTATTCCTTGCGGCGGTTGTAGACAAAGGATAAGAGAGTTTTCTGACCCTGCAACTGAGGTCATTATGTGCTCCCCTAAGGGCATCAAAGATCGCATCAATTTATCTGAATTACTTCCTCAGTCATTTGGACCGGAGCACCTCTAATGAGTCAAGTTCAAAAATGTGTTGATATTATCAATCAACACATAAAAGACTTTAAACCTCAAATTGGTCTCATTTTGGGCTCAGGTTTAGGTCAGTTTTGTGACAACATAAACATTCGAGTCACTCTTGATTTTAACGATTTACCCGGCTTCCCAATTGCTGGAGTTGGTGGCCATGCAGGAAAACTTTTGTTCGGTGATATAGAAGGAACCAATGTTGTTGTTATGCAAGGAAGAGCTCATTATTACGAACAAGGCAAACCTGATGTTATGTCAGTTGCTATTCAAACGATAAGTTCTATTGGATGTCAAAGCTTAGTTTTAACAAATGCTGCCGGCAGCACAATCAAGAAGGCCTCTCCTGGAAGCGTCATGCTAATTACTGATCATATAAACATGACAGGGGTGTCGCCTCTATTTGGAGCGGATGGTAATGAGCGCTTCGTTGACATGGTCAATGCCTATGACTCTGAACTAAGTGACGATATGCGCGCCTCTGCTCGTAAAAACAATATTGATCTTCATGAAGGGGTCTACGCATGGTTCAGTGGACCACAATTCGAGACACCCGCTGAAATTAGAGCTGTAAAGACGCTCGGAGCTGATGCCGTTGGAATGTCTACTGTTCCTGAGGTGATTTTAGCCCGCCACCAAGGCGTGAAGCTATGTGCACTTTCAGTCATTACTAATTATGCTGCAGGAATGAGTGATAATGAAATTAGTCATGATCAAACCATTGCTTTTGCTAGTAAAGCTGCAGATACGGTAGAGAAAATCTTAATTTCTTATCTAAAAAGCCAGTAACATCGATTGATTACTAATATTATGAACACTAATAAGCATTCAACTAAGACTCAAAATACCCAGCTAGATAAGAAAATTCTTAATCTAGTTGACTCTGATGAGCTAGAAAATAGTGATAACAATTTGAGAAATCCAGGAGTGGATTTTAGTCTTGACATGCTTTCGAACATATCAATCAATCGAAGCGCTGTTGAGAGACGATGCAGTAATTATGGACCTAGGCGAAGTATAAAAAAAGATAATCAGGCTGCATGGCTCCTTAAAGCTATTAGTCTAATTGACTTAACGACTCTGTCTGGTGATGATACAGTTGCTCGAGTCAGAAGATTATGCAGCAAAGCAAAGCAACCAATTAGTCATAGCCTTGAGAGAGAATTAGGGACTAAATCTTTAAACTTAAGTGTTGCAGCTGTTTGTGTTTATCATGATATGCTCAGTGCTGCGAAAGAAGCTTTAAAAGGTACGAAAATAAACCTTGCGGCAGTTTCAACTGGTTTTCCTGCTGGCCTCTCACCACTCCCCCTTAGGCTTCAAGAAATTGAATATTCAGTTAACTCTGGTGCCAACGAAATAGATATAGTCATTAGTCGAAGACATGTTCTAGAAGGCAACTGGAAAGCGCTCTATGAAGAGGTCAAGATGTTTAGAGAAAAATGCGGCGATGCGCATATGAAAACAATTTTGGCGACTGGTGAGCTTGGAAACCTTACTAATATTGCTAAAGCCTCTCAAATTTGTATGATGGCAGGGGCAGACTTTATTAAAACGTCTACAGGTAAAGAGTCTGTCAACGCTACACTGCCTGTAAGCTTGGTTATGGTGCGAATGATAAGAAATTATTACAATGAAACTGGGATTTCAATTGGATTTAAGGCTGCAGGTGGAATCAGTGACACAAAAACAGCACTGTTATATATGACAATGATTAAAGAAGAGTTAGGTCGGCAATGGCTAGAGCCTGATTTATTTAGGTTTGGAGCATCCAGTCTACTCGGTGACATTGAGCGTCAATTAGATCATTTCTCTACTGGCTTTTATTCTGCCTCATATCGCCACCCAATAGCATAGGATTTAATTATGACACTTATAAAATCATTTAATAACCTCGATTATACTGATGCTCTTGAAAGCAGCGAGGAGGCGCAAGATTGGCTAGAGAATAATGAGCGCAGGTTTGGACAGCTAATTAATGGAAAAATTGTTTCAAACAAAAAATCTAATCTGATCGCTTCTCTAGACCCATCGAATGGAGAGTTATTGGCCAACATTGAAATTGCTAGCTCAGATCAATTAGACTCTGCAATTAAATCTGCAAGAAAAGCTCAACCGTCTTGGGAAAAAGCGGGAGGTCATGAGAGAGCCAAGGTGCTTTATGCTTTAGCACGATTAATCCAAAAACACTCAAGGCTAATATCTGTTCTTGAGTCGCTTGATAATGGAAAGCCTATACGTGAGAGTCGAGATATTGATATACCTTTAGCGATAAGGCATTTCTATCACCATGCTGGATGGGCGCAACTCCAAGAAAAAGAATTTTCTAGTTATAGGCCTATTGGAGTTGTTGCGCAAATTGTTCCATGGAATTTTCCATTATTAATGCTGTCTTGGAAAATTGCACCTGCATTAGCAATGGGAAATACGATAGTCTTTAAAGCTGCTGAACAGACACCATTAACAGCTATGTTTATTGCTCAACTCTGTGAGGAGGCTGGCATTCCTCCAGGAGTCATCAACATAATCAACGGAGATGGCGCTATTGGCGCTGAACTTGCGGCTCATAAGGGCATCGATAAAGTTGCATTTACCGGCTCAACGGCTGTAGGACGCTCTATTAGAGAGAGTACAGCTGGACAGGGAAAGAAACTTACTCTTGAGCTTGGTGGAAAATCAGCATTTATTGTATTTGATGATGCTGATCTTGATGCAGCTGTTGAAGGATTAGTAGACTCTATTTGGTTTAACCAAGGTGAGGTATGCTGTGCGGGTTCAAGACTACTTGTACAAGCTGAAGTTGAGAAAGAATTGCATTTAAAAATTAAGCAAAGATTAAAACAACTTCGTCTTGGAGAGCCTCTCAATAAATCAACTGACCTAGGAAGCCTTGTCAGTCAAACGCAATTTAATAGAGTAAGTGAAATGGTAGAGTCGGGTTTAAATCATGGCGGTGAACTCTATCAGGCCTGTGATATCAATCCTGATGGAAATTACTACCCCCCTACCCTAATCACTGAGGTTGACTCAAGTCATCCACTTGTTCAGGAAGAAATTTTTGGTCCTGTCCTTGTTTCAATGACTTTTAGAACTCAATCTGAAGCAATCAAGTTGGCTAATAATAGTCGATATGGACTTGCTGCTAGTGTATGGAGTGAAAATATAAATCGCGCTATGGATGTAGCCCCAAAAGTTCAAGCTGGGGTTATCTGGATTAATTGTCATAATCAGTTTGATGCCTCATGTGGCTTTGGTGGTATCAAAGAGTCTGGATTCGGAAGAGAAGGCGGGAAAGAAGGTCTCTACGAGTACCTTAATCCTAAAGGCTTAAAGTCTACAACTAGTCCTTCTTCTAGTTCAGCATCTATAAAGGCCAATGAAGAGGTGATTGATCGAACTTTAAAATTTTATATTGGTGGAAAACAAGTAAGACCTGATGGTGGACATAGTTTTGCTACTTTTAATGCCGACGGTTCACACGCAGCATATGTAGGCTCAGGCAATAGAAAAGATATTCGAAATGCTATAGCCGCAGCCACTAAAGCATCATCTTGGGGCTCTCTCAGCGGCCATGGAAGAGCTCAAATTATCTATTTTATTGCTGAAAACTTGTCGATTCGTGAATCTGAATGGATTCAACGCCTAGTGTCCCTGTGTGGAATCTCTAAAAAGCAAGCAAAAGCTGAGTTCGATGAAAGCATAAGCCGACTATTCAGTTATGCCGCCTGGGCTGACAAATATGATGGCAGAGTTCATAGCGCCCCTTATAGAGGCGTCACAATGGCCCTTCCTGAACCTATTGGGGTTCTTGCTCAGGTCGCCCCAGAAGAGTCTCCACTTCTATCAACAATCTCTCTGATTGCGCCTGCGATAGCGATGGGAAATCGTATCGTTCTTATTCCAAGTAAAAGGTTTGCAAGTGTCGCATTGGAACTAGTCCAAACGTTTGAAACCTCAGATGTTCCTGCAGGCGTTATAAATATCGTTAGTGGCAATAAACGGGAACTAGCTGAGCAACTCGCTGGACATGCTGAGGCTGATGCAATGTGGTGCTGGGCTGACCAGGAAACATTAGGCTCTGTAGAAACCATAAGTGCAAGAGATTTAAAGCGCCTATGGGTCCATAATGATAAGGATAGAGATTGGCAAGACTCTGCACAAAGTGAGGGTCTTGAATTTCTCCGAAATGCTACTGAAGTTAAAAATATTTGGACGCCATACGGCGACTAAACTACAACCATGAGTGAACAATTCCTCCCTCAAGAATTAATTAGAAAGAAACGTGATAGCATATCTTTGAGTGATGCTGAAATTGGCTTTCTGGTTCAAGGGATTACTGACGGTAGCCTAACAGATGCTCAGTTAGGTGCTTTTGCAATGGCAATCTTTAAGTGCGGAATGACTATGGATGAACGAGTCAACTTAACTCGACACATGATGAATTCGGGAGATACACTTAACTGGAACAAACTCAATTTAGATGGTCCCGTTGTTGATAAACATTCAACTGGAGGAGTGGGAGATAAAATAAGCTTACTACTTGCACCAATCGTAGCGTCCTGTGGCGGCTACGTTCCAATGATTTCAGGTCGAGGATTGGGACATACTGGAGGAACACTAGATAAACTCGAGAGCATTCCAGGCTATGACGCCACTCCTAGTAATTCAAGTTTCCAATCTATCGTTAAAAAAGTAGGTTGTGCAATTATTGGGCAAACCACAAATTTAGCCCCAGCTGATCAGCGTTTTTATGCGACGCGCGATGTCACAGCTACGGTAGAGTCAATTGATTTAATTACCGCCTCTATTTTGTCAAAAAAATTAGCCTCTGGACTTGATGCGCTTGCAATGGACATTAAAACAGGGAATGGTGCATTTGCAGCAGATTTTAAAATGGCTCAAGAGTTGGCTCAAAGCATCGCCAACGTTTCCAGTAAATCAGGTGTCCCAACAAGCTGCTTGATTACTGACATGAACCAGGTTCTTGGTCACAGCGTTGGAAACGCAACTGAGGTTTCTGAGTGTATCGATTTTTTATTAAATCCTAAGAATGCCAACCAAAGACTTCTAGACCTTACCCTTGAACTATCTGCCTATATGCTTAAATTGGGTAACCTGGAGCCGGACTTAGATACTGCTAGAATTAAGTCTCGAGAGGCCCTAGATTCCGGAAAAGCAGCTTCAATTTTTGGAGAAATGGTTTGTGAACTTGGCGGCCCAGTAGACTTTTTAGAAAATCCTAAAAAGCATTTAAAGCCTATGCCTGTGATTAGCTCAGTCAAATCCAACTCATCTGGATATGTATCAGAGATTGATGTTCGAGCTGTTGGCCTCAGTATGATTCATCTAAAGGCTGGAAGGACAAAGTCTAGCGACCCGATTGACCACGGTGTTGGTCTTAGCGAAATAGTTAGTATTGGTCAATGGATTAACAAAGGGGACCCTCTTGCAATAGCGCACTGTCGTGATGAAAGCCAATTAAACTTCTTGGAGAAAAACCTTCCTTCTCTTATTGAGCTTAGTGAAAGTGAGACTAAAGCTCCTACCTTAATCAAAGAAGTGCTCAGCTCTAATGAGGGAACCAATTAATGAAAAGAGCAATCATATTGGTATTGGATTCGCTTGGTTTAGGCGCAAGCGATGATGCCCATCTATACGGTGATCAGGGTTCAGATACCCTGGGTCATATTATTGAGCAGTGTGATTCAGGAAATGCCGATAGCGCTGAACGAAACGGACCTCTTCATATACCAAATCTAATAAGATGGGGACTTGGAGAAGCCGCTATAGAGAGTCGAGGTGCACCCCTTCCAATTGACAGAGTTAAGCCTGAAGGAGCATTTGGTTTCGCAAAAGAAGTGAGTGCTGGAAAAGACACACCGAGCGGTCATTGGGAAATTTGCGGACTACCTGTGCCATTTGAATGGGGAACGTTCCCTCAAACTGAAAACTGCTTTCCTAAAAGTCTGATTGATGAACTACTAAAGGAAGGAAATATTCTTGGAACACTAGCCAATAAACATGCATCAGGCACTCAAGTTATTGAAGAATTTGGAGATGAACATATCAAATCTGGTTTTCCAATTTGTTACACTTCAGCAGACTCTGTATTTCAAATTGCAGCGCATGAGGAACACTTTGGACTCGAAAGGCTCTATGAACTTTGCTTAATTGCCAAGCGACTAGTTGATCCGCTAAATATTACTAGAGTTATTGCAAGGCCTTTTGTTGGTAACTCTAAAGATGGATTTAAAAGAACGTCTAACCGTAAAGATCTGACAACACCTCCTAGTGACTTGACCCTTCTTGACAACATTCAAGAGGGTAATGGCCAGGTTATATCTGTCGGCAAAATTGGCGATATTTTTTCTAATCAAGGTGTCTCTTATACTGTTAAAGCTCCTAATAATATGGGACTAGTAGACCAACTAATGAGCGAAATGAATAGAGTTAAAGAGGGTCTTATATTCGTTAATCTGGTTGACTTTGATACTAACTTTGGACATCGAAGAGATGTCCCGGGTTATGCTTTGGCTCTTGAAGAATTTGATAGACGCATTCCAGAAATAGAATCTAAACTTCAGCATGATGATCTAGTTTTAATTACAGCTGATCATGGCTGCGACCCAACCTGGCCAGGGAGTGATCATACTCGTGAACATGTTCCAGTAGTTTTTTATGGAAAATCGATTAAAGCTAATAAGTTAGGTAAAAGAGATACTTTTGCAGACATGGGCCAAACGATTGCAAATCATCTTCAAATCAAACCACTTGCCAACGGCAAAGCTTGCGGACTTCAATAAATGCAAGAGCAAATTCACAAACTTCCTAAAATCGAACTTCATAGTCATCTCGAGGGCACAATTAAACCCGAACTTGCCAAGCAAATTGCAAAGAAAAATGCTACGCCACTAGACAATAATTTATTTGATGATAATGAAGGTTATGCTTGGAGTGATTTTGCAAGTTTTCTGACTGCTTATGATAGTGTAAGCTCATGCTTAAAAAATGGAGAAGACTATAGGGATATTACTTATGAATATCTTAAAGACTGCGCTAGCGAAAATGTAATCTATGCTGAAACCTTTATTTCACCTGATCACGCAGCAGAATGTGGAATTAGCTATGATGATATGATCTCAGGCATTGCAAGTGGCATAGATGATGCCGAACGTGATTTTGGTATCGTTGGACGTATTATTGTCACCTGTGTAAGGCACTTAGGCCCAGAACAAGGCTTAAATGTCGTTCAAACAATGGTTGATAATCCTCATCCCTATGTTGTAGGCTTCGGAATGGGAGGAGACGAAAATGCATTTACTATAGAGGAATATACTCCTGTCTATAATATTGCTGCAAATGCTGGCTATGCCTGCACAGTTCATGCTGGAGAGATCTGTGGACCAGATAGTGTTTGGGATGCAATCAATTATTTGCCAATCAGTAGGATTGGGCACGGAGTAAAAAGTGTCTACGATGAAAAACTAATCAGTGAACTCATTAATCGTAAGATTCATCTAGAAATATGCCCAGGAAGTAATTTAGCACTATCTCTTTTCCCAAATTGGAAGAGCCACCCTCTCCTAACAATTATGAATAAAGGTATAAGCATTAGTCTAAATTCAGATGATCCACCATTTTTCAATACGACTGTTGGTAAAGAGTATCAAAATAGCGCGAAAAACTTTAATCTGAATGCTGAAGATTTAAAGCAGATCTCTTTAATGGCCATGGAAGCTTCTTTTGCAGATATTAAAACTAAATCAAGATTGATAGAAGAAATTAAGAAATTTCAAAGCTAAAAACCATTTAAAATTTATCTATAAACTTTCGGAAAACTTATATGTCAATTGCAAAAACTTATATAACAGCTGATGAGCTTGTTCATGACTCCTTTAAACTAGGAGTTCAAATTCATAACAGTGGCTTCAAGCCTAACTTTATTGTTGGCGTTTGGAGGGGTGGAACGCCTGTTGGAATAGCCATCCAAGAAATACTTGCATACCTAGGAAACGATTCAGACCACATCGCCATTCGTACCTCTTCATATTACGGCCTGAATCAACAATCTAAGGAAGTAAGAGTGCATGGAATTGACTACCTCATTAGTCACATGAATGCAGAAGACAAATTACTCATCGTTGATGACGTATTTGACTCTGGAAGAAGCATTAAGGCAATTCTTGATACGCTTAAAGAAAAAGCTAGGAAGAATATCCCTCATGACATTCGAATGGCAATGCCTTGGTATAAACCGGAAAGGAATATCATAGATATCGAACCTGATTACTTTATTCATGAGACAGATGATTGGCTAGTATTTCCTCACGAAATGGACGGACTCACTGAAAAAGAAATCTTCGAAAATAAAGAAGGCATGAAGGAAGTCCTATCTCAAGTTAAAAAATAAATCAATTTTGGAGTCTCTTAATTTTAATGAGCAAGAATATCGTCAAAGTTCTTGATAAAAGTTTTTCTGACATGATAGCTGGTCAAAAGATGCTCATTTCTTCACCAGAAAAGATTGCAAACTATATTAAACAAATCCCTTTAGGCTCCTCTAAAACTATAAAAGAGATGCGATTAGACTTGGCTAGAGCAAAAGGTGCTGACAATACATGCCCATTAACCACAGGAATTTTTTTAAGAAAAGCAATCGAAGAGCTAGGAGATGATTTACCCTATTGGAGGGTTATCGATAAGTATCATCCTCTAATCAAAAAATTAAATATGAATCCAAAAAAAATTTCAAAATTGAGGCTTACTGAAGGAATTTAGTTTAACTTTTAATAAAATCCCAAAGACCATAGAAAATAGCTAGCCATATCAACCCCTTGATTAGAAAAAATAGAAAAGGCAATACAATCAATAGCCATTTATTTTTAATACGCTTTTTGAGAAATTTAATCATTAAAGTGGCAAGCAACGCTATGACTCGTTGCAACCTCCTTATATTCAGGTTTCTGCTGTGAGCAGATATCCTGCGCTTTTTGACATCTTGTCCTAAAAACGCAGCCAGAAGGAGGGTTAATCGGTGATGGTAAATCTCCTTCTATCAAGATTAACTCTTTGTTTTTTTCAACATTTGGATCTGGTATTGGGACCGCAGAAATGAGTGCTTGCGTATAGGGGTGGCTAGGGCTTTGATAAATATCATTACTGTTTGCAAGTTCGACCATATTTCCCAAATAGAGGACCATAATTTTAGTGCTGATATGCTTGACGACACTCAAATCATGAGCGATAAATATTAACGCTAGATCCATCTCTTCTTGCAAATCCATTAATAAATTAACAACTTGCGCCTGAATAGAAACATCTAAAGCTGAAACTGGCTCATCACAAATTATAAGCTTAGGCTTTAAAATTAAAGCGCGCGCAATTCCAATTCTCTGACATTGACCTCCTGAAAACTCATGAGGATACCGATTCACTAAATTATCAAGTAGCCCAACTTTATGCATTACATCCCTTACCCGAGCCTTTACATCAGACTCTGGTGTTTTTGGATAATGTGTTCTTAATGGCTCAGCAATAATCTCTCCAATATTCATACGTGGATTAAGACTTGCCAAAGGGTCTTGAAAGATCATTTGAATTTGTTTGCGATACTGTCTAGCTTCGGAATGACTTAAACCAAGTAAATCATTACCTAGCCATACAACTTTTCCAGATTCTGCAGGTACCATTTTTACGATAGCTCTAGCAAGAGTAGATTTTCCGCACCCAGATTCTCCTACTACCCCAAGAGTTTCTCCAGCACTTAAAGAAAATGAAATATCATTCACCGCTTGAAGTTTTTTTGCTTTTGTCCAGGGCATATCACCCTCTGAACTAACATCAAAGTTTACCGTTAAATTTTCAACCTCAAGGATTGTTTGATTACTCATAATATTTCCTCAGTTGCAACGTGACAGGCTCTTAAGTGATTGTTTTTGCTAACATTTATTAATACAGGTGAAACTTTGGAGCAAGTATCTATCGAGAACTTACATCTTGGAGAAAAAGGACAACCTACAGGAGCTTTCATCATGTTTGGCGGGTTGCCAGGAATTGTAATTAGTCTCTCTTCTGAATCATCAAGCCTAGGAACAGCAGTCATCAATCCTTGGGTATATGGGTGAGTTGAAGCTGAGTATATGTTTTCAGTTTTACCAATCTCCATAATTTCACCGCCATACATCACCAACATATCATCACTGTTTCCAGCAACAACTCCTAGGTCATGAGTAATCAAAATAATTGACATTCCAAACTCTTTTTGTAGGTCTGATAACAGCTGCATAATTTGTGCCTGAACAGTAACATCAAGTGCAGTTGTGGGCTCATCAGCAATGAGCAATTTTGGTCGACATAAGAGAGACATTGCAATCATTACGCGTTGTCTCATTCCACCTGAAAACTCATGAGGATACATTCTCACTCGATTACTTGCGTCAGGAATTCTGACAGCATCTAACATACTAATAGATTGTTTCAGAGCATCTGACTTTGAAATACCTTGATGATGAACTAAGACTTCAGTCATCTGTTCAGAAACTCTCACATAAGGATTGAGACTGGTCATAGGGTCTTGGAAAATCATTGCAATTTTTTCAGCTCTAATTTGATTTAATTTCTGATTTGAGAGATTAAGAATTTCTTCTCCCTCAAATTTAACGCTACCCGTTGCACTACCGTTATGATCGAGCAGTCCAGTCATTGCAAATACGGTCTGACTTTTTCCACTTCCTGACTCACCCACAATAGCTAGAATCTTTCCTTCATCAATAGAAAAATTAACATTATTGACAGCATTTACAATACCATCAGCAGTCTCAAACTCAACCTTAAGATTATTGACTTCTAATAAACTCATTCAGGCCTACCTATCCTTGGGGTCAAGTGCGTCGCGAAGACCGTCACCAATAAAATAAAAGCAAAAAAGGCTTACAACAAAAAAGGCCAATGGAAACAATAATTGCCACTCAGTTTCATAGCTAATGGTTCCTGCACCTTCCTTAATTAAAGCGCCCCAACTAGTAGAGGGCTCTTGTACCCCTAATCCTAAGAAAGAAATAAAGCTTTCAGCTAGAATTATTCCTGGAACCAATAAGGTTGCGTAAACAGCGACAATGCCTAAAAGATTAGGAACAATATGGCGAGTAATAATCTTAAAATCACTCACACCAGTAACCTTAGCTGCCTCAATAAACTCCATATTTTTCAGATTAAGCGTTTGACCCCGAACAATTCTGCTCATATCTAACCAGGATAGAAGTCCAATACCAATAAATAACATGCCAATGGATCGACCAAAAACGACAAGTAGAAGTATTAAAACAAACATATAGGGAATTGACATTAATATATCGACAATTCGCATCATGATTTGATCAGTCTTTCCACCCAAATAACCAGAAGTTGCCCCATAGAGAGTTCCCACAATCACCGCTACTGAGGCCCCTAGAACACCGACCATTAGTGATATTTGAGTACCTTGTATAACTCGTGAGTAGAGATCGCGACCAAGGTCATCCGTTCCAAAGAAATGACCACTTTCAATTGAAGGCATACCCACTCGAGCTGCTGAGCCCATTGCATTCCAATCTATCTGCTCATAACTCCAAACAGCAAAGTATGGCCCTATAAAAGAAAAGGAGACAATAGCCAACAAAATAAAAAGACTGATAGTTGCAGCCTTGTTTTGCATAAATCGTATGCGAGCATCTTTCCAAAGCGAACGACCGGCACCAGATTCAGAAAGGTTGTCTGCCATATCTTTGATCTTGTTTTTATTCGCTACTATCATAGATTAATAACGTATTTTTGGATCTATCCAGGCATACAATAGATCAGCAATCAAGCTAAATAAAATTGTAAGACTGCCTACAACAATTGTGATTCCCATCATGACTGAATAGTCTCGATTAAATGCTGCATTAACAAAAAAGTAACCCATTCCACCTGTTGAAAAATATATATCGATAATGACTGAACCAGTAATTAATCCAACAAATGCTGGTCCGAGATAAGAAATAACTGGTAGAAGTGAAGGTTTTAATACGTGCCTAAAGAAAATCACTTTAGTTGGAAGTCCTTTAGATTTAGCGGTTCTAATATAGTTTGTATTTAAAACCTCGAGCATCGATGATCGTGTAATTCGAGCAATAGATGCCATATAACTGGTTGAGAGTGCAATGATTGGCATGATGAGATACTGCCATGCCCCGCCATTCCATCCACCCCCTGGAAGCCAATCAAGCCACAAAGTAAACACAATAATGAGTAACGGCGCCATGACAAAATTTGGCAGCACTTGTGCTCCTATAGATATACCAACAGCCAAGTAATCAATCCAAGTATTTTTTCGAATTGCAGCAATTGCCCCTAAAGGTATACCCACTCCAACGGCAACAATAAATGACCAGAAGCCATACTTTAGCGTAATCGGAAAACCATGTCCGATGATTTCATTGACTGTTCTATCATGATATTTATAGGACGGACCAAAATCAAATTGGGTTATAACGCCCCATAGATAGTTAATCATTTGACGCCATATTGGCTGATCTAGCCCATATTTAGCTTCAATATTAGCAAGGACTTGGGGAGGCAGGGGTCTCTCAGATGTAAAAGGACCTCCTGGTGCAGCATGCATCAAATAAAAGCTAACTGCAATAAGAATAAGAAGTGTCGGTATGGCAATTCCAATTCGCTTAATTATGTAGTTGATCATATCCGAATTTGATCAGAAAAAAATTTATTGAATTATTGTACCGTACAAACAAAAAAAAGCACCACACAATCTCTGCGTGGTGCTTTATTTTTTAAAAACTAAATATTACTTCGCAACTTTATAAAGATTACGAGAATACCAGTTTTGCTCTACGTTGTCATAAGGCCAACCTTTAACGTTAGTCTTAAGCATAAATACACCTGCATAGTGATAAATTGGAATCACTGGCATTTCATTTGCCAAGATTTCCTCAACACGAGTGTAATTAGCCGATGCATCATCCATAGTTCTTGCATCTAACATTAAAGAGTCTACTTCAGCATTGCTAAATTTACCATCGTTATAGCCAGATGGTGAAGTAAGTAGATCTAAGAATGTTGAGGCTTCATTATAGTCTCCACACCATGCACCACGTGCCAACTCAAATCCTTGAGCACCACGTGTTTTCAGGAATGTCTTCCATTCTTGATTTGCTAATGTAACTTGCGCACCAAGCACTTCTTTCCACATTTGTTGAGCAGCAATTGCAATCTTCTTATGTCCCTCAGAAGTATTGTAAATGTACTCAAAGCTTAGCGGATTGCCAGCACCATAACCTGCGTCAGCAAGAAGCTCTTTCGCTTTGGCTTCACGCTCATCTTGAGACATTTGTCCAAATGCTACTGGAGGCACTTCAAAACCTGCTGTTGCACCAGGAGTAAAGGTGAAGGCATTAATTTGTCCAGCCTGCAAAATCTTTTCAGTAATTACTGAACGGTCAATTGCATAAGCAAGTGCTTGACGAACTCTAACATCTTTAAAGGCTTCAGGACCACTATCAGACAAGTTAAATGTCATATAGTAGTTACAAAGTCTTGGGAACGAAGTAGCTTCATCAGGATAGTCCTGCTTCAAGCGAATAAATTGACCAGAAGGGACTGTACCTTTATCAAGCTCATTAGCTAAATAACGAGTGAAATCAACATTTTCATCATTAATAACTAGGGCTACAACCTTCTCTAGAATGGTTGCATCATTATTCCAGTATAAAGAATTACGCTCACGTACTGAACGCTCGTTTGGAATATGCTCTGTCAAAACATATGCACCGTTAGAAACGATATTTTCAGGTTTAGTCCAATCACTGCCTGATGTTCTTACAACCCACTCTGGAGTTGGATAAGTTGAGGCATGCGTTGTCATTGCAGCAAAGTATGGTAAGGATGAAGTTAATCTAACTTCAAGCGTGTGGTTATCTAATGCTGACACACCTAAAGTTTCTGGTGATGCTTCACCTGACATAACAGCTCCGACATTTTCAAGCGCCATAATTTCAGCAAACCAAGAATAAGGTGAAGCAGTAGCAGGATCAGCAAGACGCCTCCAACCGTAAACAAAGTCGTGAGCAGTAACAGGGTTACCATCAGACCACATTGCATTGTCACGAAGCGTAAAGGTATAAACATCCTTTGCATCATTAGTTGTATATCCTGTTGCAACACCCGGAACAAGGTTACCGTCAGCATCTTGATTCATCAAACCTTCAAATAGGTCGCGAACAATGTCTGAACCAGAAACATCTTCAACAATTTGAGGGTCGACTGAAGTAAATTCATCGAGCAAACTGTAGGTAAATGTTTGATCTTCAGCAAGAGTTTCTCCGGTTACTGGGTGAGTTGCAGCCATCACTGATGAGGAAGCAAATATCGCCAATAAGAAACCCATAGCCAAAGATTTTGGCAAATAGTTCATATTTCTCTCCTAAATAATAAAAAAAATTAAAGATCCGCCATATTTAAATGAGGATATAAAGAAGTTTATACTTTTTTTGAGAATAGTACTAAGTTTTTATATAAATTACCTAGTTCAATATCAAACTACATCATAAATTCATCAATTCAACACAAAGCAAATTAACCGAATAAATATAATTTGTATATTGTTCTCCTAAGGCTATTGTGAGAATAGCCAATAATGATAGTAGCTCATCTCACATCAAAGCCCTCCTTTGCTTTGATTGGCTACTAACACCCTCCTCTAGAGTGCCACTTGATTACTTTTTTTCTTCAGTAATTTCTAGGACAGACTTTTCAAAATCAATGATTCTACTTCTGACCTTTGGAGGTATAGAGGCTTTTTTATTGTTAACATAATCAAACATTACCACCTTGGCATCGCCAATAGCGACTAGTCTTTGATGTTTGTGGCTAACAACAGAATATTTCATAGTAAAGTATTCATCAGCCATTGAATCAATCCTCGCTCCGATAGATATTGTATCCGGGTAGGCAAGAGGATAGATAAATTTACATTGAGTGGATGCCAATATTGTTGAAATTCTTGTTTCTGTGAACAGATTGTCAGAATTATTTTTTTCAAAATAGGCAATTCGAGCTTTTTGAAAATATTTGAAATATTCAACATTATTAACATGTTGAAGAGCGTCCATCTCTCCCCATTCGACATTCATATCGAATACAAAAGAAAACTCATTCAGCAATTTATCCATAATTAAATTTTATTATAGAAAGGGTGAGTTGTTGAAATTATAAATAGTTCAAAATGAATTTTGTCAAAAATATATTCAACTAAAATCAATATAACTAGATTGCTAATCATAAATCATAAATTTGTAATAATTCAATGAAACATTTGATCCTAAATGAACAGGCTAACGAATATAGAAAATTAAATCAATTTGACAATGCGATTATAAGCTATGAAGAGGCAATTTCAATTAAACCAGACTATGCTGAGACCTACTATAACCTTGGTGATTTATATCATAAGCTTGGCCAACTAGACAAAGCTGTAAGAAGCTTTAAAAAGGTAGTAGCAATAAATCCTGACTATTCTCATAAACATAAAAATAAGATTCTCACTGTAATTTATTTTTTTTCAAAGGGCCAAATTACTGATGCGCTCAAAACACTTGAGTTATTAATTGAAACTAATTCTAAAGATGCGCTTCTTTTCAATATGATGGGTGGTTGTTATGTTAGTCTTAGGCAATTTGAAATGGCAATTCAAAGCTATGAGAAAGCACTTGAAATATATCCTGATTATGCCATCCCTCAACATATGCTTAATTCATTAACTGGGCATACAAGCAAAGAGCCTCCAAAAGAATATGTCAAAAACCTTTTTGATGATTACGCAGAAAGATTTAATGATTCATTAGTCTATGGATTGCAATACAAACTGCCATTTATAGTTAAAGATATAATTCAAAAATCCACTTCTGTGACTAAATATCCCAAAACAATTGATCTTGGCTGTGGAACTGGTTTATCTGGAAGCGGATTAAGAGAGATTAGTGAACATCTTTCTGGCATTGATATTTCTGAAAATATGATTTTAAAGGCAAAAGAGTTAGATATTTATGATCAATTACATACCGGAGATATTGTTGAAGTTCTTAACTCAGTTCAAGAGAAATATGACTTATTTGTTGCTTTAGACGTTCTTATTTATGTTGGAGATGTTGAGTCTATTTTTAAATCAGTTCATAAATTTTGTCATACTGAATCACTTTTTGTTTTTTCTACTGAAATTCAAGAAAATGATGGCTACTCACTTCTTAAAAGCTCAAGATATTCTCACTCGGATAACTACATTATGAATCAAGCATCTGGAAAATTTGTTTTGATTGAATCAAAAAATATCACGATAAGAAAAGAAGGGGATAATCTGATCAATGGAAAAATATACATTTTTAAAGCTTTTTAAATCACTAGTTAATCGGGACCTATTAATAATATGGACTTAAGCAATATACATCTTTAATTTAGTGCACGAAATTTGCACGAAAAGCTAAGATTTATGTCACAAAAAAAGGCCTTCATCTCTGAAAGCCTTCTAGGATATGGTGGGGCGTGAGCGATTCGAACGCTCGACCAGCGGATTAAAAGTCCGATGCTCTACCAACTGAGCTAACGCCCCATATAAAAAACGAGAAATTATACTGAACAAGAGTTCATTAATCAATCGAATATCAGCCTTTATTTACAGCCTCTTTTAGTAATTTTCCAGGCTTAAAAAAAGGGACAAATTTTTCAACAACTTCTGTCTTTTGACCCGTCTTTGGGTTGATACCTATTCTGCCTTTTCTGTGTCTTTTTTGAAAACCACCAAAACCTCGAACTTCAACCCCTTTTCCAGAAACAATCGCTGAAATTATTTCCTCTAAAATAATTTCCACGGATTTTTTAGCCTCAGAACGACTGATTTTTATTTCTTTTGATACAGTTTCAATAAGGTCTATTTTTTTCATAATTAAAGATATTCCTATGTCAAGGCATAGGAACCCATATTTTTTATTTATCTTTTGCTTCTTTTAGGAGGTCACCAAGAGTTGAACCAGAAGTTTCAGTGGATTGACTGTTATAGTCATCCATAGCCGCTTTCTCTTCAACCGAGTCTTTAGCTTTCATACTAAGATTCACTTTTCTTGATCTCTTGTCAATCAATATAATAACGACTTCAACCTCTTCACCTTTTTTTAATACAGTTGAAGCATCTTCAACTCTATCTTGAGAAATTTCAGAAGCTTTAAGGTATCCAGTAACGCCTTCAGCTAATTCAATTACCGCACCTCTAGCATCCACTTCGTGAATTGTGCCCTTAACAATAGATCCTTTAGAGTTTGAAGAAGCATATTGAGCAAAATTATCTGAAGTTAATTGCTTAATGCCGAGTGAGATTCTTTCTTTCTCAGCATCGATATTTAAAATAATGACGTCAAGCTCCTGTCCTTTAGAGTAGTTCGAAACAATTTGATCAGCTGATTGTTTTTCCCATGATATATCTGCTAAATGAATCAGTCCATCAATTCCACCTGTAAGTCCAACAAATAGACCAAAATCAGTAATAGACTTAACAATAACATTGATTGTGTCACCTTTGTTATGAGCTGACTCAAAAGCTGCCCAGGGATTTTCTTTTGCTTGTTTCATGCTTAGTGATATTCTATGCTTTGACTCTTGAACATCAAGAATAACGACATCGACTTCTTGACCCAGTTTCACAAACTTAGAAGGCCTTGCATTTGCATTTGTCCAATCCATTTCACTCACATGAACCAATCCTTCGACACCCTCTTCGATTCTCACAAATGCACCATAGTCAGTCAGATTAGAGACCACACCAGAAACCTTCTTACCCAAAGGAAGACGCTCAGAGATATTATCCCAAGGACTTGGTGTTAATTGCTTAAGGCCCAATGAGACTCTCATTTTCTCTTTGTCATAACTAAGAACTTTGACAGTAATTTTGTCACCTATAGAAAGCTTCTCTGATGGGTGATTAACTCTCTGCCATGAAATATCAGTAATATGAAGAAGACCATCCACACCACCAAGGTCGACAAATGCACCATAATCAGCAAGGTTCTTAACAATACCTTCAATTTCTTTACCCGTATCGAGATTTTCAATCAAAGCT
This sequence comes from uncultured Gammaproteobacteria bacterium, assembly GCA_902512305.1. Taxonomy (GTDB): domain Bacteria; phylum Pseudomonadota; class Gammaproteobacteria; order PS1; family Pseudothioglobaceae; genus Pseudothioglobus. The sequence continues at coordinate 107,851 of CABXIU010000003.1, read as the reverse complement.
TCTCTGTCTGCAGAATTTACCTCTTGCATTACAGCTTTTCTAGAAATTACAATATTGTTTCTAACCTCATCCATCTTGATAACAAGAGCTTCAATTTCTTGTCCTAACAAGAAGTCAAAATCTTTGACAGGCCTAACATCAACTAGAGAGCCCGGTAAGAATGCCTTAATGACTCCAATATCTACCGTCATTCCGCCTTTAACAGAACCGGTTACAATTCCTTTAACAACTTCTTTAGAGTTCATTGCAGCTTCAAGCTCTTGCCACATTTTGATACGCTTAGCTTTTTCGCGTGATAGAAGAGTATGGCCTAGACCATCGTCAATAGATTCAAGAGCAACTTCAACAACATCACCTTCAGTAATTTCTAGTTCGCCTTTGACATCTTTAAATTCGTTTAATGAAATAAAACCTTCAGACTTTAGACCAACATTAATAATCGCTTTTTCACGATTCATACTGACTACAGTTCCCATTATTAGGGCACCAGGTTTTACGTTTTGTTGTGTTTCGCTATTCTCAAATAGCTCGGAAAATGATTCTGACATATTATCTCGATGTTGACCGCTAATTGTTAAGCTATTTCGGTTAAAACTTAACTCTTATCGGGTTAATTAAATAAAAGGCTTGACCGCTCAAACCTTAACTAGCGCCATCACTCTGGTGACGACTTCATTAACCGTTAGATCTGATGTATCTATGATTAATGCCTCTTCAGATGGTCTAAGAGGAGAATGTTTACGACTTGCGTCTCTTTCATCTCTATTCTTAACCTCTTCTAAAGTGTGCGAAATGTTACCAGCAATACCCCTTTCATGCAACTGTTTTAGTCGCCTTTTGGCCCTTTCTTCAGCATTTGCAGTTAAAAACACTTTATAAGGGGCGTCTTTAAATACGACTGTGCCCATATCTCGTCCATCTGCAACAAGACCTGGTAGTTTCCTAAACTGCTGTTGTCTTATTAGTAACGACTCTCTAAGAGCGCCAATCATTGCAAAATTTGAGGCAAGTTCTGCAGTTTTCTCTGTTCGAAGTTCACTAGAAACTTCAGTATTATCAAGGTACACATCTAGGCCATTATTAGCGGGATCAGATTCAAACCTAAGATTAAGGTTAGAGGCTAAGTCTAATAATTCTTTAGTGTTATCAAGATGGATATTTCGCTTTGATGCAGCTAAAGCAAAAGCACGGTAAATTGCACCAGAATCCAATAAGTGCCATTTAAGTTGATTTGCAACAATATTAGCAACCGTTCCTTTTCCAACACCGCTAGGTCCATCGATAGTTAAAACTGGAATCATATTAAATTACTAATAGTCCTTTTTTATGTCATTTTTCATATTCAGGCCTCATATGAGGGAACAGAAGAACATCCCTTATAGATGCTGAGTTTGTAAACAACATAACAAGACGATCAATTCCGATACCCTCTCCTGCTGTTGGAGGCATACCATATTCTAATGCCCTTATATAGTCTGCATCATAATGCATTGCTTCATCATCCCCAGCATCCTTCTGACTCACCTGATCGCGGAACCTTTGTGCCTGGTCCTCGGAATCATTGAGCTCTGAAAAACCATTAGCAATTTCACGACCGCCAATGAATAACTCAAAACGATCAGTTATAAAAGGGTTTTTATCATTTCTTCGAGATAACGGAGATACTTCAGTTGGATACTCAGTTACAAATGTCGGCTGAACTAGTTTTTCTTCAACCGTTTCCTCAAAGATTTCAATTTGAATCTTACCGAGGCCCCAACTATCTTTAATATGAATACCTAAAGATTTAGCAGTTTTTTTAGCGTTATCTTCTGATAAGTCTGAAGCTGAAAGTTTAGGATTATATTTCAAAATTGAATCAAAAACACTCAATCGCTCAAAAGGTTTTGAAAAATCAAATTCATCCCCTTGATAATTAATCACTTTTGATTGGCAGACATCAACAGCGATCCCCCTTAATAGGTTTTCAGTGAGGTCCATATAATCATGATAGGTAGCATAAGCCTGATAAAACTCAGCCATAGTAAATTCAGGGTTATGTCTTGGAGATAACCCTTCATTCCTAAAGTTTCGATTAATTTCAAAAACTCTATCTAAGCCACCAACAACCAATCTTTTAAGGTAGAGTTCGGGCGCAATTCTTAAATAAAGATCCATATCTAGAGCGTTATGATGGGTTATGAAAGGTTTAGCAGCAGCCCCTCCAGGAATGACTTGCATCATAGGAGTTTCGACCTCAAGATAATCATGGTTAATAAAAAACTGCCTAATGTAAGCAATAATCTGAGACCTCATCTTAAAAACTCGTCTAGATTCTTCATTCATAATTAAATCAACATACCTTTGACGATAAATTGTTTCTTGATCTGATAAGCCATGAAATTTTTCTGGTAACGGCCTTAAAGATTTAGTTAGAAGTCTAATATCATTGACTCTGACAGAGAGTTCTCCTGTTTGCGTTTTAAAGAGAATGCCTGAGGCTCCAACAATATCCCCAATATCCCATTTTTTAAACTGTTCATTATAAAAATCATCTTCAAGCTCATCTCTAGTAACAAACAATTGTATCTGTCCAGAAGTATCTTGTAGCTGGACAAAGCTTGCTTTGCCCATAATCCTTTTAAGCATAATACGGCCAGAGACAGTTACCGAATTACTACCACCCTGCAATTCTTCATTAGATTTACTATCAAACTTTTCATGAATATCAGATGCTAAATTCAGTGGTTTAAAGTCATTAACATAGGGATTTCCAGATTTTCTAAGCAATTCTAATTTGGATTTTCTCTCTGCTATCAATTTGTTTTCGTCTAGATCACTCACAATTATCCTGTTATGTTTTTGATTGTTCAATTTCTTGTCTGGCTAACTTCTGCGCTTTAGCAAAATCTTTTTCAGCCAAATCCTCTTTTCCAATTCTTTTGTATACTGACCCACGATTATAGTATGCCTGATAAAAATTATTATCTAAATCAATTGCGTGAGTTAAATCCTTTAAAGCCAATTTATCATCTGCTATTTTAGAGTATGCATTACCTCGATTATAATAAGCTGCAATATATTCTGAATCTATTGAAATAGCTTTAGAATATGTTTTGATTGAGTCTTTACTTTTGTTAAGGCGATCATAACAATTTCCTAGATTGTTTAGTGCACCTAAATCATCTGGCTTAATTTGTAATGCAGATTTAAAAAATTCGATTGCCTCATTAAAGTTTTCCTTTTCCTGTTCCATATACGCTAAACAGAAAAATGCTTCTGAGCTATTTGGATTTGCCTTAATTGCTTTCACCATGCATTCATAAGCAAGATCACTATTACCTTGCTGCAAATGCAAGTTACCAAGATTTAATTGTGAATTTACAGCTAGATCTTGAGTTATTGAGCTATGATTTAAAAGAGCATTCCAAGATTGAATAGCTAGAGATAGTTTGCCATTTTTTTGGTGAGTATAAGCCTCTACCATCAAATCACTGATTTCATTTTCATTCATAAATATAAAATTAAATTTACTACTTTAATAATTTCTTAGCTTTTTCAAGATCACTAGATATGCTGACTGTTTTTTCTTTATTTTGCCTTGTTGATCGAAACAAAAATAACAAAGAGATAATCATAACCACTAGAGGTGCAAACCATAAAAGAAAGGTTTTGGTATTTACTGGTGGTTTATAGACTACAAAATCACCATAACGTTCCACCATGAATGAATATATGTAAGCATCTGAGCGACTATCCAAAATCATTTCACGCACCTTCTCTCGAAGATCTTTTGCAAGCTCTGAGTTAGAGCCTGAAATACTCTGACCTTGACACACTGGACATCGAATATTTTCTATTAATTGAGTATATCGACTTTGTTGTTCAATAGTTTTAAAGTCATTCGCTTCGATACTTTCAGCAAAAGGTGCCTGAATAAGCAAAAGTCCAATTACAAAATGAATAAAATAACGCATTAGTAAAGCTGTTATTTAAAGTTACAATTTTAACTTATGCCACTTATAACCTTAGACAATATTTCTCTGAGATTCTCTGAAAAAGTAATTCTTGATCAGATTAATGCCACTATTCATAAGGGAGATAAAATAGGGCTTATTGGGCGAAATGGTGAAGGTAAATCTACTTTTTTAAAACTGTTAGCAAATCTAATCACCGCTGATGATGGGGATTTAAAAGTACAAAATAGCACAACAATTAGCTATTTAGAGCAACAACCCCCAGAAGGTAATGATGGTACTCTTTTTAATATTGTTGCTCATGGACTAGGAGAAGCTGGCGAACTTATCGCAAAATATCATGACTCTCTAAAAGATGGAAATATTTTAAAAAGTTCGCAACTACAAGAGCAGATTGAAAATAAAGATTTATGGCATTACATGCACAAAATCGAAACTATTTTAAATCGATTTAAACTCAAACCTGATGCACAGCTCTCAACTCTTTCAGGTGGCTGGAAAAGAAGAGTAATGCTCGCAAAAGCAATCATTCAAGAACCAGACATTCTCCTATTAGATGAGCCAACCAACCATATGGATATTACAGCAATCCTTGATTTAGAAAAAATACTCAAGGATTTTCATGGCACGCTATTACTGATTAGCCATGATCGCTCATTTATAAACGGTATCGTTAATAAAATATTTGACCTTGATAGGGGCAAACTATCTATGTTTGATTGCGGTTACAAGGCCTACCTCAAAAGAAAAGAAAACCTGCTTAATAGTGAAGAGCTTGAAAATGCAAGATTTAATAAAAAACTTGCCCAGGAGGAAGCTTGGATTCGTCAAGGGATTAAAGCAAGAAGAACTCGCAACGAGGGTAGAGTTAGAGCACTTGAAGCAATGCGTAAAAAATTTATCAATCAACGCAAGCGACAAGGAAGTGTAAAAATTCATTCTTTAGAAGATGAAAAACGAGTCTCTAAAATTGTATTTGAGGTTAAAAATATTAGTTACTCAATCAATGAACTTGAACTTGTTAAGCAATTTTCACTGCTTGTATTAAAAGGTGAAAAAATTGGAATCATTGGCGGTAATGGCTCTGGTAAATCAACATTAATCAAGCTCTTGTTGGATGAGTTAAAACCTAATAAAGGCAACATTAGACGCTCGAAAACCATTCAACTGGCCTACTTTGATCAAATGAGAGAGTCTCTCGATCCTAATTTAAAAGCTATGGACTTTGTATCTGGTGGTAAAGACTATATTGATATTAATGGAAAAAGTAAACATGTTATAGGGTATTTAAGACAATTTCTGTTTACTGGAAAACAAGCAATGGCACCTATCAAAATGTTTTCAGGTGGCGAAAAAAATCGCTTAATGCTTGCAAAGATATTATCCCAGCCAGCGAACCTATTGGTTCTTGATGAGCCTACAAATGATTTAGATGTTGAAACCCTTGAATTGCTTGAAGAGATGTTAGTCGATTACGCTGGAACATTAATCTTAATATCTCATGACAGAACCTTTCTAAACAATATCGTAAGCTCAACAATCGTCATGGAAGGTAGTGCAATTATTGAACAATATAATGGCGGATATGATGATTATATTCTGCAAAAAAATAGAATAAATAAATCTAAGTCCACTAGTACTTTAGATGCTAAATCTAAACCAAAAAAATCTTCACAAAAGCTTTCATACAATGATCAACAACTATTAAAATCTTTACCTAAAAAGATAGAAGACTTAGAGTATGAGATTTCAATCGCTCAAAAGTTGCTTTCAGATCCTGGCTTCTATCAAAATCCAGATGCAAAGAATCTGACAATACAATTAAGCTCTATAGAAAAAGAATTAGAGCTACTATATGACAAGTGGAGTGAATTAGATAGTGGAAAGTAGCAATGTACCCTTGATTGTTGATCTCGATCACACGCTCATTGATACTGATTTGTTATTATTATCATCGCTCGGTGTGTTATCAAAAAGACCATGGCTCTTAGGCCATTATTTTTTCTGGCTCTCAAAAGGAAAAGGGTTTCTTAAAGACCAACTCGTTAGAAGATTTGAGATTAATATTCCAGATTTGCCATTTAACGAAAATGTTATAAGCTATATTATGGAGCGCAAAAAACAAGGATGCAAAATTGTTTTAGCAACGGCATCTCATAAAAACTATGCATTCGCTGTCGCGAAACATCTAAAGATTTTTGATGATGTTATGGCAACCAATAAAGACTTTAATCTATCAAGCCAAAATAAAGCAGATACATTAGTTAATCGTTTTGGAGAAAAAAACTTCGATTACATGGGAGACCATATGAGAGATATTCCAGTTTGGGAAGTGTCTAGATTATCAATTATAGTCAATGCCACGAGCCGAATAATATCCAGCACAAAGCATCTAAAAACTTATATCCTATCAAGTAAGCCTTAGGACCCTTCTATTAAATAAGACAATCCAGAAAGAATAATAAAGATCAAAAAAGTTGCACTTAAAACCCATGTTGCAATTTTAGATAAGGCAATATTTTTTCCCATAATACGTGTATTGAAGAGCCATATTATGTAACTAACTATGAGCGCGGCTATTAGAAGTCTTAATATAAACATAGATTTAATTTATTTCTTTAAGGATTCTCGTATTTTAGTCGCTAACTTAAGATTAATGCCGACTACTTTTTGAAGTTCATCAATGCTTGCACTTTCAATTTCTTGAATGCCACCAAAATAATTTAATAGTGCGCGTCTTTTTCTAACGCCAACCCCTTTAATAGATTCTAGAGATGATTGAGTCCTTTTCTTTGCTCTTTTTTTTCGGTGATTTTTAATGGCAAAACGATGAGATTCATCTCTAATATGATTGATTAAAAGAAGAGCAGGATCAAACGGTGAAAGATTGATTTTATTGACGTTTTCATTCTTAACAGTAATCAATGTTTCAAGTCCAGATTTTCTACCTTCTCCTTTTGCAATTCCAACAAGAAGCACATTATCAATTCCAATTAAGTTCATAACCATGATGGCTTGATTTAATTGCCCGAGCCCGCCATCAATAAAGACAATATCTGGCATCTCTTTATTTGCCTCTTGAAGCCTTGAATACCTTCTAAAGACAGCCTGATTGATTGCTGCATAGTCATCTCCAGGTGTAACATCTTTAATATTAAATTGCCTATATTCACTCACTTTAGGAGCGCCATTTTTAAACACAACGCATGAAGCTGTTGTTGCTTCACCCATCGTATGACTTATATCAAAACATTCCATAACTTCAGGTAATTTTTTCAAAGCTAGTATTGTTTGAATCGCTTTAAGCTGTTTCTTCTTAGTATATTTAAGAAGTAAGCGTTGCTTTAAATTCTCCTTTGCATTTAACGTGGCCAATTCAAGAAAATGTTTTTTGTTAACCCTTGGTAGATGAATTAGTTTTGTAGAAAGAGCAGATTCTATCAAGAGTTTATCCTTTAACTTGTGACTAATGACAATTTCTTTAGGTGTATTCTTACCTAAATAATATAAAGGTAGAAATGCACTCAAAACTGATTCACAAGAATCATTTTTTGCATTTTTTGGAAAAAAAGTTTCACTTCCAATCTGCTTTCCAGATCTAACGAATACAATTTCAATGCAGTGGACATCTGCATCTTTTACAATACTTAATACATCCATATCCGATGAAAACTGAGAGCTATGCCTTTCTTGGATTTTTCTTAAGTTAATGAGCTGATCTCTATACGAAGCTGCTGCTTCATAATCAAGATTGTTTGAAGCATTTTTCATTTTTTTTGAAACTTCATTGAGAAGCTTAGTTGATTTGCCATTTAAAAAAAGATTGACTAATTCAACATCTTGTTCATATCTTTTATCAGATATTTTTCCAACACAAGGTGCGCTGCACAGTCCAATTTGATACTCTAAACAAGGGCGTGAGCGAGCCCTATAAAAGCTATTACTGCATTGTCGAACCTTGAAAATCTTTTTTAAAAGAGCAAGAGCATCACTTGCGGCATATTTGGATGGATAAGGGCCAAAGTAATTATATTTTTTGTTTTTCTTTCCTCTATACATACCAATCCTTGGATGAATATCATTACTGATATAGATATAAGGATAACTCTTTGAGTCTTTCAGTAGTATGTTGTATTTTGGCTTATACTCCTTAATGAGATCATTTTCAAGAAGCAATGCCTGGGTTTCAGTTTTGGTTATTGTTATCGAAAAATCATAAATATTTCTGTGTAGTAACTGAGTTTTTTCATCTTGATTTGATTTATTGAAATAATTTGAAACTCGGTTTTTTAAATTTTTTGCCTTTCCAACATAAATGATATTTCCAGATTTATCAAGCATTTTGTAAATGCCAGATTCTCTTGATAAATTTTTTAATTTTAATTTAAGATTTTGGTTTTGCATTTCAATAATTTATTTCACAGATATAGTACAATAGCGTCATGAAATTTGTCCTTAATATTTTAAAGGCATTCCTGATTAATTTTATCTTTATCGGGATAATACACGCCAAAACCTCCTGTCCAGCAATATCACCAAATCTAGCTGGAAATTCTGCACCGGAACAAGTAGAGGCAATTATCAATGATATAGTTTGCTCTTTCATTGATTTAAAAAAACAAAAAAATGGAACATTTCAGTCAACTTTGAATCTGACTAAAAAGAAAATCATTCCATATATTGATCTTGAGCATAGCACTGAACTCGCTTTAGGTGATTACTGGAGTCAGCTTGATAATAAGCAGAGAAAAATATTTGAAAGAGATATCAAGAATTCTTTAATTAATGATTATGTTGGAATCTTGTCTGAGATTGAACAGTGGGAAGAAATAGTTATTTCAGTTGATAATAACTATAGTCAAAATAATAATATGGCACGAGTTAAAATTCAAGTCTCACTTAATATTGATTATACTAATGCTGCAGTAACACTCAAATTAATTAATAAAGAAAGATGGAAAATTTATGATCTAGAATATCAATCAATCAGCATTTTAGATATTGAAAAAATTGGATATGACTCTAAAATTAAACGCCAAGGCATTGAAAAATTGATTGAAAAAATGCTATCAAAATCTTAAATTAAATGTATAAATTAGATATTCATGGAGGTTCTCCTTTAAAAGGAACAATTAAAACCTCAGGCTCAAAGAATGCTACACTCCCGATCTTTTTCTCATCTATACTTACTGATGGTCCTCTAAAATTATCGAACACACCCCAATTAAGTGATGTTTCTACTACTCTTAGATTGTTAATGGATATGGGTTCAAACTTTGTTTTAGAGGAAGATGGATCAATATTTATTGACTCTTCAAAACTAACTAATTTGACGGCAGATTACTCTTTAGTTAAAACAATGCGCGCTTCTATTTTAACTCTTGGACCAATGCTCGCAAAGTACAAAAAAGCTAAAATTTCTTTACCTGGTGGCTGTGCAATTGGAACTCGCCCTGTCAATCTTCATCTTGATGCTTTAGAAAAAATGGGGGCAAACATTGAAGTAAAAAATGGTTATATCTATGCAACAGCAAAGGAGCTTGTTGGTACTCAAATTAATTTTGACCTCATTTCTGTTACAGCAACTGAAAATATTATTATGGCAGCCTCACTGGCTAAAGGTATTACAACCATTAATAATGCAGCTCAAGAACCGGAGGTTACAGATCTTATTCGCTGCTTAAATAAAATGGGGGCAAAAATTACTGGTGAAAATACTTCTTCATTAATAATCGAAGGTGTTGATCATCTCGACGGCGTAGAATACTCTATTTGTCCAGATAGAATTGAGGCAGGAACCTATCTTGTAGCTGCTGCAATTACTGGCGGAAAAATTACTGTCAATAATATTGAACCAGACTCTATGAGGGCGGTAATTGGCAAACTAATTGAAACAGGTGCGGACATTCAAACCAATCAAAATTCAATTAAATTAGACATGAAAGGTAGGCGGCCCAATCCTGTTAATATTCGTACAAGTGCTTATCCTAATTTTCCAACGGACATGCAAGCTCAATTTATGGCACTTAATGCAATTGCCAAGGGAAGCAGCACTATTACAGAAACTATCTTTGAAAATCGCTTTATGCATGTACCCGAACTTAGTCGCATGGGGGCAAACCTCAAGCTAGAAGGCAACACAGTTGTATGTAAAGGGGTAAAATCTTTGTCTGGCGCGAATCTTATGGCTACAGACCTTCGAGCATCAGCCAGCTTAGTTTTGGCTGGTTTAGCTGCAAATGGACTAACAACTATTGAACGCGTTTATCATCTCGATCGAGGATATGAGATGATTGAAGAAAAATTTAAAATGCTTGGTGCAGATATAGAGCGCGTTCAGCACTAGAATTTTTACTAGAAGACTAGAAAACTAGGTAATAAAGTATCATGTTAACGATTGCACTATCAAAAGGTCGTATATTAGACCAAAGTTTACCGCTTCTTGAAAAAGCTGGAATCAACATTCCAAAAAGCGAGCTAGAAAGTAGAAAATTAATCTTAGACACTAACTTTGATGTTATAAAAGTTATTGTTATTAGAGCAAGTGACGTTCCTGTATTTGTCCAACATGGTGCTGCTGACCTCGGAATCGCTGGTAAAGATGTTTTAATAGAGCATGGCGCTGATGGAGTTTTTGAACTTCTAGATTTAGGAATCTCTAAATGTAGACTCATGGTTGCTTCAAAAACAGATAAAAACTTAAATAAAAGCACTCTTAAAGTTGCTACAAAGTATGTCAAATCAACAAAAGAATACTTTTACAAACAAGGGAAGCAAATTGAGGTGATCAAATTATCTGGAGCAATGGAGTTAGCTCCAATAGTTGGACTATCTGACTGTATTGTTGACCTTGTAGATAGTGGCAACACATTAAAAGCAAATAATCTAGTTCCATTAGAATTAATTCATGAAATTAGTTCTAGACTCATTGTTAATTCTGCCGCTTTCAATACTAAGCACAGTGAAATCAACGATTGGATTACAAAGATTAAAAAGAGCTTATGATTAATAAATTATCAACTCTTGATGCTGATTTTGATAGCAAGCTTAACTCTTTGATTGTCTGGGAAAGTTCTGTCAATGACGAGATAAGCGATTCTGTCAAAAATATCATTGATAATGTCATCCAAAATGGTGACAAATCTGTTTTAGAGTACACCATGAAATTTGACTCTCTCGATACTGCATCAATCTCTGAGCTAATAATTTCTAAAGAAAAAATTAAACAATCATTTGACAATCTTGAAAAAAAGAAAAAAAATGCCCTATCAATTGCAGCAGATCGAATCAAATCTTATCATCAGAAACAAGTCCAAGAATCTTGGACCTATACTGAAGACGATGGGACTATTTTAGGTCAAAAAATCACCCCTCTAGAACGTGTAGGACTTTATGTTCCAGGAGGTAAAGCTGCCTATCCTTCTTCTGTTCTCATGAATAGCATCCCTGCAAAAGTGGCTGGGGTTGATGAGCTTATTATGGTTGTGCCAGCACCACATGGAGTTTTAAATGAACTAGTTCTCGCTGCAGCTTATATTGCCGAGGTTGATCTAGTCATAACTATTGGAGGTGCTCAAGCTATAGCAGCACTAGCATATGGAACAGAAACAATCCCAAAAGTTGATAAGATTGTTGGACCTGGAAATATATATGTAGCAACTGCAAAAAAACAAGTATTTGGACAGGTTGGAATTGACATGATTGCTGGTCCATCTGAAATATTAATTATTTGTGATGGAAAAACTAATCCAGACTGGATTGCTATGGATCTTTTCTCTCAAGCTGAGCATGATGAAGATGCTCAAGCAATTCTTCTCTGTCCAAATAACGATTTTATTAAAGAAGTTGAAAATAGCATTTCAAAACTTCTTATAACTATGGAAAGAGAGGAAATTATTAGAGCCTCCCTTAAAAATAGAGGCGCTCTGATTTTGACCAAAGACATTCAAGAGGCGGTTAGAATCTCCAATAGAATAGCTCCCGAACATCTTGAACTCTCTGTTAAAGATCCAGAATCAATTATTGATGATATAAAGCATGCCGGAACAATATTTATGGGTAAATACTCCTCTGAAGCACTTGGAGATTATTGTGCTGGAACAAATCATGTCCTACCTACATCAAGTACTGCAAGATTCTCATCGCCTCTTGGAGTTTATGACTTTACAAAACGATCAAGCATTGTTATGGCATCAAAATTAGGCGCTAAAAATTTAGGCAAAACTGCATCTACCTTAGCATTCGGAGAGGGGCTTCAAGCTCACGCTCAGTCAGCACTTTATCGAACTGATGATTAATAATTATCCAGGTATTACCTGATAATAACCATTCTCCTTAATAACTTTAATCGGCCAATCAAAGAGATTTGTAAGGCTAGCATCATTTAAGACTTTATCTTTATCCCCATCTTCAACTACCTTGCCCTCTTTTAATAGAATTACTCTGGTCACTTCAGGAGGAATCTCATGTATATGATGAGTCACTAGAATTACTTTTTTTCCCATACTAATAAGCTCTCTTATAATTTCAAGATATTGAAAACAAGTGCTCATGTCAAGACCACTGGTTGGCTCATCAAAAACCAAAACAGCAGGATCATTGACAAGTGATCTCGCTAGTAAAAATTTTCTTTGCTCTCCCGTAGACATGGAAGAGAATTCTCTTTCTTGAAGTTCAGAGATTGACAAAAGATCCATAACCTCTTTAGCACGATTAAGCTTTTTCTCATCAAATTTTTGATGTTGCCATATACCATCACTTGAATAAAAACCTGAAAGAACAACGTATAGTCCAAGTGCACTATTAGAATATCCATGCTGAAGATGCTGAGAAACTACGCCTAAATTCGATCTTAGATCATCAACATTCCATCTATCTTTCTCAAAAATTTTAAGACTACTTTCCTTATCTTCGACAATATAAAGTTCACGATTCAGGAGCTTTAGTATAGTTGTTTTTCCAGAGCCATTTGGACCCAGGATTACTGTACTTTGACTTTCGTCAATTGTTAAAGAGAAGTTGTCAAGGATTTTGTTTCTTCCTTGGAATACCGTTATATTTTGAAGATCGATAATATTCATCAATTTCCACTACTACATTAAACAGCAAAGAAGCTGACTAATCATACCATGAGATTGAAATTTTTATTCTGATTAGCTTTTATTGAAACTCAAACGTGGCAATAACTGAGATAGAAACATTCCTGAAAGCATTAGTACGCAACCGATAAGTCCTCGAGTTGATAAATTTTCATCCAATATAAGCCATCCACCAAGAACAGCAAAAGCACCCTCTAATCCCAAAATAATAGCCGCATGAGATGATTTAGCATGCTGCTGTGCAACAACCTGAAGAGTATATCCAATAGCAATCGACATAATACCTGCATAAAGAAGTGGAATCGCTGTATCAACAATCATTTCCCAAGTGATTACTTCTATAGCAATAGCTATGAAAAAACTTAAGACTGCAGAGACAAAATACTGAATCAGTGAAAGCTTTAAAGGATCCATAGTTTTAGCCACGTAACCAATAACTAAAATGTGTGCAGCAAAGAAAATTGCACATATAAGCTGAAGTAAATCACCATGTGCAATAGTAAAGTCTTCGTTAATACTTAACAAATACAAACCTATTAAAGCAATAAAAGCACCCAACCAAGTTCCAGAGCCTGTTCTTTGTCCAAAAAAGATACCAATAAGTGGAACAAAAAAGATATAAAGACCAGTAATAAATCCAGCTTTTCCAGCAGTTGTATATTGAATTCCAACCTGCTGAAAACTCGCAGCTAAGAATAAAAATAGGCCCGCGACAAAGCCAGCAAATAAAAGCTTTTTAGTCGACGTTTCCTTATTGTTTTGACTCTTATTTTTCTTAGATAAATACCAGACTATTGGCAATAAAAATACTGTACCAATAAAAAACCTAGCTGTATTGAATAGAAATGGTCCCATCGTCTCCATTCCCTCGCGCTGAGCAACAAAGGCAAAGCCCCAAATTGCTGCCGCAAGAAGCATGATTAGATCGGCTCTAATTTCTTGTTTTTTCATAATGGTTAATTTTTTGATTGCCTTGCACTATAAACAGAGTGTATGAATAAAGTTAAAATAACTACTACACCTCCATATATAGCATTACTTGACAGTTCCTCTTTGAGAATTAGCCACGCTAAAAAAGTTCCAATGACTGTTCCCATTGGAAAGAATATAGCAACTTCGGGTGCAGGAATAAATCGTGGTGCAATTGTAATTAGACTAAATGAAATTGCAACTAGGATGCTACTTATAATAATATAGTTCATTGATTGTGATGACAAGGTTAATGACTCTGCAAAAAGTAATCCGATTAAAGTGATAAATAAGCCGTTAACCGCCATTGCTGGAACCATATTAACCTCTTTATATTTTCTCAATAAAGTAAATGAAAAGCCGCCAGTCGTTACAGAGGCTAATGCAAATAAACTTCCTTTTAAATTAAGACCACTAGTGTCTCCTGACATCACGATATAGATACCAGTAAATACAATGAGCATTGCTAGCCAAGTAAAAAGCTTTGGTTTTTCCCCTAAAAGAATAAAAGAAACCAGAGCAACCATTAGTGGTGCAGCACTAATTATCACAAGTGTTTTAGCTAAGCTTGTGTAGTGAATAGCCAAAATGAATGTTGCGCCACCAAAGCCTGTCAAGAAACCAAGAAAGATACCTCTTTTCCCAATACCCTTAATTTCATCAAGTGTTCTAGTACGATAACTAATGAGAAGAATGACTAGGATACTAATTGTAAAAAATATACCTCGCCAGAATAAAACAGTAAAACTATCTGCGTTTGCTAATTTGACTAATATGCCCTCAGGAGCTAGTACCAAAATACCAAAAAATGCTATTAACAGGCCTTTTAAATGATTATTCATAATTAAAACGAATTAAATTAAACATCAATAATGTCATTTTAGTTAAGTTGGTTATTAGCCAGCCTGGTGCTGTACCATGAATGCAGAAATAGTGTAATAATAACAATTGTTCCCCCAATAAGAGCATTGCTCGAAGGCACTTCCTTGATCCAATACCAAGCAATTAATGAACCCAAGACTGTCTCTAAAGGCATAATCATCCCCACCTCAGCAGCAGGCATATATCTTGGAGCAATCGTGATTAAGCTAAATGAGATAGAAAGTATTGCACCCATTGCAATGATGTACCCAACCACTTCAGCTGGTACAGTAATTTTATTTGCCATTAAAAAGGCTATCAACGTAGCAATTAGACCGCCAATGGCATTAACTGGAACCATATTTATATCTTTATATTTACGAGTTAAAGTAAAAGTAAATCCCATCATAACTGCTGTAATTAAAGCAAAAAAATCTCCAACAATATTCTTACCTCCGAAGCTCCCACTCATAACAATATAAATACCTATGAAAATAATTATCATCGACGCCCAAGTGATTAGACTGGACTTCTCCTTAAGTAAAAACCAAGCAACAATAGCTATCATAATGGGGCCGGTACTAATAATGACTAGAGCATTTGCAATAGAGGTGTAGACAATTGCAAAGACAAATGTTCCTGTACTGATTCCAGAACATAAACCAATAACTAACCCACCTTTTCCAATATTTTTAAACTCAGCGATGGTTTTACTACGGTATTTAATAAGAACAAGAAGAGAGACTCCAACTGCATAGAGCAAGCCTCTCCAGAACAACACAGTCCAGCTATCAACTTCTGAAGAAGCCTCTTCAACCAATCTAATAAGAACAGAATCTGGACTCAGAATGACCACCGCAAAAACGGTCATCAATAAGCCTTTAAAGTGCCTTGTCATTTCCCACCTGCTTTAGTTGCGATTAAGCTGAAACACATTGGAGGACGATTCTCTTGCGTTGACAAAAACTCGCCTCCCCCAGATATATCATGGGCATATTCATCAAAATGAGTGATATGAAAGCCATGATTGATAACATTTTCAAAAATCTCACTCATAGGATGATGAAACCAGTAACTTGGAGACTTAATGATTGCATTATAATCAAAATAGTCTCTTTCATTCTCTTCAACATAAAGCTCGCTATTAAAATAATCATTCACAATTTTGCTTCCTGAATCTTCTTCAAACAACTCTAAAATTGGATGCATCTCATACATAAAAATTTGACCGCCTGGTTTCAATAATTTATCCAATATATCGAAAAACGCCTTAAGATTTTCAAGCCAGCCTAGAACTCCAATCGTGATATAGAGTAAATCAAATTGATTATCATAGGCATCACCCAGCTCATAAATATCACTGCATACAAGCTCAACTTCAACATTTGAAGCTTTCACTAACGCTTTAGCCTGTTGAATAAACTGATCACTAATATCAATACCAACGCAGCGATCTGCTCCAGCTTTCTTGACAGAAATTAACTCTCTCGCATTATTACAGTTTATTTGAGCAACTGACTTGCCTGATAACTTAATTTTTTTAAAAAGCCTTTGCTCAACAAAGTCAAAGGTTGTAAAGTCGTCTTTAGCTACCTCAAGAACTAGTTCATCAACATATTTCTTTTGATGAACTGGAGCACGCTCATTCCAATGAATACGATTCAAATTTGAATATTTTGAGCGATATTCCATCGATCAAATTATAAAAACTAAACCTAACTGAAAATTAATGAGTCTTTTCGATTTAAGATTTGTAAATTTGAATAATTACGCAAAACGAAATACGATCCAAAGATTACGCCAGACCAAATTAAATCACCTGCAATTGTGTTTTGGAAAAAAGGAATCGCCATCGTGTAACAAAGCACGAGCCCTTCTAAAGTTTTAGCGTACATTGGAGAAAATGCCCATACAGCAAAGTTAGTTGCAATGAAAAATACAGTTGAACTAGCAAGTGCAGCACCAGCAATTCTAAGAGTACCAAGCTTTCTTTGTAGAAAATTTTTGAAAACTATTGGAAAAAGCAATGCCAAATAAACAATGAACATTGACTTTGAACCAAACCAGCTTGCTGAGAGTGATCCAAAAGCAAAATAGTCGCAAAGAAGCATTGTGATAACTACTGCAACAATAGCCATGTATCTTTTGACAAAAATAAAACCAGCAAAAAGCGCAATTGCTGCCATTGGCGTAAAGTTTGGTGGGTGTGGCAAAAGTCGTCCAGCAACGCCTAGGGCAATTAAGACTGCCAAAATAACTAAATAACTAAAACTTGAATTAAGTTTGTAATCTTGATTGTCCATCATTTCTCTCCAAATAATTTCGAATAATCATATCTTAAAAGGCCTCCATATTCAAGCGAATAAATGTATCTTCAGACAGAATAACATCATGCGCCCCAACCATTGACATTGAACCATTCACATATAATGCCCAATAGGTATTTCCAATTGCCTCTACACCGCCCAAAGAAATGATCTGAGGGCCATAACTTGTATCTTTAACAACTACAACAACTAGTTCCTTGATAGCGTCATAAGAATTTATTCCCTTCTCAACCTGTTTTACAACTGTTAAATTAATTTGATCATCAGATGTTATCACCAAAGATAGTTGAACTGTCTCAGTTGAATCATCAGCACTAACAGACAAAGGCTGAAATAAAAACAAACCCAAAATAAATATGGATAATATTTTGAGGTTTGGTTTCATCGTATATTCCAGGCTATATAAAAAGTGGAATTTTATATCAAAAACAACAAACTGCAAGGGGCATCAAAGAAAATATTTATATCCTTAAAAAGGAAATTTCTTTTTCCCAAGGCCTGTCATTTTCGATAAGTCAGGCATACCGCCTTGACCTTGCATACCTTCCATTTGTTGCATCATTTTTTTCATCTTGCCGCCTTTCATTTTTTTCATTGTTTTTTGCATTTTTTCAAACTGCTTTAGCAATTTATTGACATGTTGAACATCGGTACCTGAACCTGCAGCAATTCTTTTTTTACGTGAACCTTTTATTAGGTTGATATGATTTCTTTCTTTAGGTGTCATTGAATTGATAATGGCGATCATTCTAGAGCTTTCAGTGTCCCCAATGACTTGATTTTTGACACTTTGTGGCATTTGCCCCATTCCTGGAAGTTTATCCATCAAAGCGCCCATTCCACCCATTTCCTGCATTTGAATTAATTGATCTCTCATATCATCCAGATCGAATCTCCCTTTTGCCATTTTCTGGACATTTTTTTGCGCTTTTTTATGGTCAACTTTTTTGGAAATTTCATCAACCAATGAAAGCACATCGCCCATACCAAGAATTCTTGATACCAATCTGTCAGGATGAAATGACTCCAAAGCATCAGTCTTTTCACCAACACCCATAAATTTGATTGGCTTTCCTGTTATGTGTCTAACTGATAGTGCGGCGCCGCCTCTTGCGTCACCATCAGTTTTAGTTAGAACAACACCAGTCAACGGAAGTTTATCAGAGAAGATTTTTGCAGTATGAGCTGCATCCTGACCTGTCATTGAATCAACTACAAATAGTGTTTCGATAGGATTAACTTGCTTCTGGAGTATTTGAATTTCAGACATCATTTGCTCGTCAATTGCCAGCCTTCCTGCTGTGTCGACTAAAAGAACATCATGAAACTGAGATTGGGCTTGTTTTTTAGCATCAGAAACAATTTTTTCAGGTTTTTCATCTACAGTTGATGGAAAAAAATCAACGTCTACCTCTTCAGCAAGAACTTTTAACTGTTCTATAGCTGCTGGCCTGTAGACATCAGCACTAACAACAAGAACTTTCTTTTTTTCCTCTTCTTTTAAAAATCGAGCTAATTTTGCAATTGAAGTTGTCTTACCAGAACCCTGAAGACCGGCAACCATAACAACTGCAGGTGGCTGAGTTGCAAGATTTAGTGTTTCATTTTGTCCACCAATGACTTCTGTAAGCTCTGCCTCAACGAGCTTTACAAATGCCTGAGATGGACTTAAACCTTCACCGACCTTAAGTCCGACGGCTTTTGTTTGAACTCTTTCAATGAAATACTTTATGACATCAAGTGCAACATCAGCTTCAAGAAGGGAGCGTCTGACCTCACGAATAGCTTCCTTGATATTTGCTTCAGATAATTTATTTTTACCTTGGAGAGCTTTAAAACTATTGGAGAGTCGTTGTGTTAAATTGTCAAACATTATGTTCTAGTTCGCTGAAATATATTATTATATAATCTTTTGCAAAGTCATAGCTAGAGATGCCATTACTCCATACACTGCCATTTATTACTTACCTAATTGCTGGGCTTCTACTTACCCGATATTTTGTCCTAGATACAGTTACAAATCAACACAGAATAATAGTTAATTTATTGCTTTTCGTAGCGTGCTCATCTCATGGCTTCATTCTCTTTGAGTTATGGCAACATGAAGGTGTATTTTTTGGATTAACTGTGAGTATTTCTTTTGTCGCTTGGGTTGTTGCAACGCTTTTATTTTTAACCTCATTCACAAAACCAATTCACTCTCTTGGAATAATAGTTTATCCCATAAGCGCAATCGCAGTGATTGTTGCTTTTTTATTTCCTGGATCCCAAGGTAAGCTACTTTCAATATCAATTGCTGCTCATGTTTTTCTCTCAATTGGAGCTTACGCACTTCTCTCGCTAGCTGTTGGTCAGTCACTACTGCTTAGCATCCAAGAGCGTTTATTACATGAGCATAACTTTAACACTTTTGTAGATAAACTTCCTGCGCTCCAAACCATGGAAGATTTTCTATACCAAACTCTTAAAATGGGTTTTTTGCTACTTACACTCTCACTCATCTCAGGTTACTTTTATATATCTGATTTTTTCACACAACAGCTCACCTACAAAACTATCTTATCAATTGTGGCTTGGATTGGATTTGCTGGTATTTTATTTGCTCATATGGTATTTGGATTAAGAGGCAAACTAATTGCTTTATTGACACAAATTGCCTTTGCTATACTAGTCTTATCTTACTTTGGAACTAAGTTTTTTATAGAGATTTTTACCACATAAAATTTGAATGATGAAAACATACAAAACATTAAAAGGCGAGTGTTTATGCGCTCAAGTTTCATGGGAAATGACTGGGCCCTATAAATTTTTTGGTATGTGTCAGTGTTCACGTTGCCGCAAGGTCACTGGAGCAGCTTTTGCGACTAATTTATTTATGAAATCAGATCAATTTAAGTGGCTTACTGGAAAAGAAAATGTTGACGAGTACGTCATGAGTCCTCCCAATACGTTTGGAAATGCTTTTTGCAAACATTGCGGCTCACGAGTACCTCGATTTTCAGCTGGAAGAGGATGGATGATGGCACCATTAGGAAGTACTATGGAAGCCCCAAATATCAAGCCAACTCTAGTTTGTGCTGAAGATCATACGAACTGGTTTACTCGATTAGAAGAACTGCTTTAGTCTATATGCAGAACAGCTAGAAAAGCTTCTTGAGGTATATCTACCCTTCCAATTGAACGCATTCTTTTCTTACCTTTTTTTTGCTTCTCTAGTAATTTTCTTTTCCTTGTAATGTCTCCACCATAACATTTAGCGGTCACATTCTTTCTAAGCGCTTTCACATTGGTTCTGGAAATGATTTTGACTCCAATACAAGCCTGAATGGCAACGTCAAACATTTGTCTTGGAATAAGCTCTTTCATTTTTGCAGCAATCTCACGCCCTTTATAAACAGAATTATCTCTATGAATAATGAGTGCGAGTGCATCAACACTCTCACTATTAATGAGAATATCAAGACGAATCAAATCTGAGGCTTGATAACGCTCAAAATGGTAGTCCATCGATGCAAATCCACGTGACACTGACTTGAGCTTATCAAAGAAATCTAGAACGACTTCATTTAGAGGCAGCTCATAGACAATCGATACTTGCCTACCCATATAGTTAATACTTTTTTGAACTCCTCTTTTTTCAACACATAGATTAATAACGGGACCAACATATTCATTAGTTACTAATATATTTGCAGTAATGATTGGCTCTCTAAACTCTTCAATAGTCTGAACTGGAGGAAGCTTTGAAGGGCTATCAATTTTTGATACATTGCCTTTCGTATCTAAAATTTCATAGATTACTGTTGGCGCTGTTGTAATCAAATCTAAATCATATTCACGTTCAAGCCTCTCTTGAACAATTTCCATATGCAATAGACCTAAGAATCCAATTCTAAAACCAAAACCAAGAGCATCTGAATTTTCAGGCTCAAATTGCAAAGCTGCATCATTTAATCGAAGTTTACTAAGTGCATCTCTAAATTTTTCATAATCCTCACCAGAAGTTGGAAAAAGACCCGCAAAAACTCGAGGCTGAACTGGTTTAAAACCCTCCAGTGGATGTTCAACAGGATTTTTACTACCAGTTATAGTATCGCCGACTGGCGCCCCATCAATATTTTTAATACTGGCAATTAAGTAACCAACCTCACCAGCCTTTAGGCTTTCAGTTTTGGTTCTTTTTGGGGTAAATATGCCCACCTCGTCAACCAGATGTTCATTTTTATTAGAGAAGATCTTTATTTTAGTTTTTGCTTTAATTTCACCATCTATCATCCTAATTAATGAAACAACGCCAAGATAATTGTCAAACCATGAATCTATGATTAAAGCTTTAATGGGAGCATCTAATTTTCCTTCTGGAGCTGGTATTTTTTCAACAATTTGCTCCAGTATTTCTTCAATTCCGATTCCAGATTTAGCACTAGCATGAACGGCATCATGCGCTTCTACTCCAACAACATCTTCAATCTCATCCACTACCCTCTCAGGCTCTGCAGCTGGAAGATCAATCTTGTTTAGAACTGCTAAAACTTCTAGACCTTGATCCATCGCTGTATAGCAATTTGCAACCGTCTGCGCTTCAACACCTTGAGAAGCATCTACAATTAATAAAGCGCCCTCACAAGCAGATAGTGATCGAGAGACCTCATAAGAAAAATCAACGTGTCCAGGTGTGTCAATAAAGTTTAGTTGATAAGTTTCTCCACCTTTTGCTTCATATTGAAGAGATACGCTTTGAGATTTAATCGTAATACCCCTCTCTTTCTCTATATCCATAGAGTCTAATACTTGGGATGACATCTCTCTATCAGTCAATCCACCGCAGAACTGAATGAAGCAGTCAGCAATGGTTGACTTGCCATGATCAATGTGAGCGATGATAGAAAAATTTCGGATTTTTTGCATATCAATGATAAAATGAATGCTTTTAATTTAAACCATGAGATTATATCGTATATGAATAAAGTAAACCCTACTACATGTGTTGCAACAAGTGATCAAAATGTTAATATTCCTGATAGTCAAGGAAGAAATATTGTTCTTTATTTTTACCCCAAGGATGACACTCCTGGATGCACCATTGAAGGTAACGACTTTACAAGGCTCAATGATGCATTTACTGAAAATAATTCCGTTATATATGGTGTCTCTAGAGACAGTATTGCCTCTCATGAAAAATTCATCAAAAAGTTTAATTACACGATTGATCTAATCTCAGATGAGGATGAATCTTTATGTAAGCAGTTTGATGTCTTAAAGCTGAAAAAGATGTATGGTAAAGAGCACATAGGCATTGTTAGATCAACTTTTGTCATTGGCCCAGACGGAGATATCCTTAAGCAGTGGGATAAAGTCAAGGTAGATGGGCATGCTGAGGAAGTACTAAACTTTATAAAAGAACTATGAATCCAAACGTTGACCACGAAGAGGTAAATAAGTTTGCAGCACTAGCGGCGCGCTGGTGGGATAAAGATTCAGAATTTAAACCTTTACACGATATTAATCCGCTTCGCCTAAACTACATAAAAGAGCAGTGCGGTGGCACTCTCGAAGGTAAACGCATTCTTGATGTTGGCTGCGGTGGCGGTATTCTGAGTGAATCCTTAGCGCTGGAAGGTGCAACAGTGGTTGGCATTGATCTTGCAGAAGCAGGACTAGAAGTTGCCAAACTCCATCTTTTAGAGTCTGGCCTAGATATTGATTATCAATTTATTTCTGCTGAAGAAATCACTCAATCTGAATCTGAGTCGTTTGATGTCATCGCTTGTCTTGAAATGTTAGAGCATGTTCCAGACCCGTCACTCATTATTGAGGCTTGTTCTCAACTCATCAAGCCTAATGGTAAAGTTTTCTTCTCAACAATTAATAGAAATCCAAAATCATACTTCTTTGCAATCGTCGGTGCAGAATACGTTTTAAACCTACTTCCTAAAGGCACTCATCACTATGAAAAGTTTATTAGACCGAGTGAGATAGATGAATGGGCTAGATTATATGACTTATCAATTAGTTCGATGATTGGAATGACATACAATCCAATAACAAAGAAATATAAGTTGGGTGATGATGTCAGTGTTAATTACATTGTCCACTACGAGAAACATTAGATATTGCAAGGCAAATCTATGCCATTGAGAATTACACTTGGAAATCTTCTGCATGAATGTGCAGAAAAATTTGCTGAGCGACAATTCTTAGTTATTGCCGAAACAGGCAAAACACTGACTTACTATGAATTTGAAATTCTGACAAATCGAATTACTCATGGATTAATAGAAAAATTCAGTGAAAAGCTCGCTTACGTTAATATTTTTCTAGAAAACAGTGCAGAATATCTCGCTCTGACTTACGCTTTAAAAAAAATTAACGCTATAGAAGTTTCGATTAACCCCGCAATGCGTAGTGAATCTCTTGCTCGAATGATTGACCAAACAGGGTCAAAATTATTGCTTACCTCAGGACTTCAACTTGAAGCTTTAGATCAGATTCGAGAATCGATACCAAACATTGAAAGTTTAATTATGTTGGATTCCGTTAATCAGGCGGAAAAACTATTTCCAGAACTTCAAATCATTTCTTTTGAAGATTTACTTTCAAGCTGCCAAGATCATGTTGATTCACTTGCAAAAGATACCGACATTGCAACAATTCTTTTTACATCTGGAACGACTGGAGTGTCAAAAGGTTGTCTTTTATCTCATCGATACGCAGTTAGAACTGCTGAAAACATAATTAAACCCAACAAGGTTACTAAAGACGATTGCGTTTATACTTTTTATCCGTTATCTCATATTGGACCTGCCTATTATGACATTCTCCCAACCATGATGACGGGGGGTCAAGTATTACTTCGACAGCGATTTAGTGTTTCAAATTTTTGGCCAGAAGCCAAAAAATATGGAGCCACTTGGTTCATGATGCTAGGCTCAGTTCAACAGCTCTTATGGGCGCATCCAAGTTGCCCAGAGGAAAAAGATCATAAGGTCACCCGCTGTTGGGGAACACCTGCTCCAGTTCCAAAAAAAGATTTTGATGCTCGCTTTAATTTACATTTAGTGCCAGGTGGTGGATATGGATCAACGGATGCTGGATGGGTTGTTGCACCCCAATGGGATCATCCTGGAGGAATAGTTCTTTCTCATTTTGAAGTTGCCATCCACGATGAAAATGATGATCCATTGCCTCCTGGTGAACCAGGAGAAATGGTTGTTCGACCTCTAGAGCCTGGAGTCATGTGTAGTGGTTATTTTGGCATGCCAGAGAAGACTCTAGAAAGCTGGAGAAATCTATGGTTTCATACGGGCGATATTGCTCGATTAGATGAACAGGGTCGGTTTTATTTCATGCACAGAATGAGTGAGCGCATTCGAGTAAAAGGTGAGATGGTCTCAGCTTATGAGGTTGAGGAAGGAGTGCTTTCACATCCGAAAGTGCAAGACTGTGCTGTTATTGGTGTTCCAGGTGAGATGGTTGAAGAAGATATTGCGTTGTTCGTTGTTAAGAAGACTAAGGCTGAGCTTAGTGAACAAGAATTAATTCAGCATTGTAGAGATCGAATGGCGAAATTTATGATTCCAAAACATATTGTTTTCCTTGATAAAATGCCAAGAACTTCTACAGGTAAGCCTGAAAAAGGAAAGTTATCTTTTTACTGGACTGATAGTTAAATCGCTTTCAAGTTAAGATAGAAAATTTCTTATTATAGAACGTTATCCGCAGAGACTTCTATCGCATGAAGCATAGAACGGCCAAATGATCGCATTGTTAAGAGAACGTATGAATCATCCGCGTCTCTATAAATGATTGTTCCTATATGCTCCATAACTGTTCTGGAAACATTTCCAACTGAAAATACCTCAGGGCTAAGATCGATTGGACAAATTCTCTCAAGAACATCTCTACTTCTCTCACCACTCACTCTGATCATTGCCCAAGTATCTGACTGATCTGTATAGTATGCTGGCGCAGATAAACGACCTGAAAGGTGAGATTCTGCATCATTACCTTCATACGTAAAGAACGCTAAAACCTGATTTTTTTGCAAACGCCAGAGCGTGATTGAAGAATCCTTTGACTTAATTGAATTTTCCATTTCTGGAAGCTTTAGGCCACATGACTTATCGATTGAAGATTCAACATCTTTAAACTTGTCTCGAGGCAATGCTACCATCACTAATGACTTATCAGTGACCTCAGTGATATTAAAGCCATCCAGTTCAATTTCTATGCCACCTAGTGGTGACTCTGCTAATAATTCGTAATCAGTCACGTAAACGCCCTCCTTCAGGATCATAGAAGTGTGGACTACAAATCTCAACCTCTATGTCACTATTTCTAACTAAATCTACGGCGCGAACAAACTCACCTTTTCTATTCAGTCCATCTTTAATAAAACCAAGACCAATGTAACAACCTAGCATTGGTGAATAAATCGATGAAGAAATCCAACCCTGATCATTTTCTGTAGTTGGCTCATCTCTTAGATTAAGCAAATGAGCTCCTGCCATTGAATGACCTTTTTCAACCAAGTCATCCTTGTTAACCGGCTTAAAACCAACCATTTGCATACGATCATTGCGCTGCAATTCTTCTCTTAAACCCAGTTTATAACCGATAAAGTCTTTTTTGCCAGAGACCATACCACCCATCCCAAGATCATAAGCACTCGTTTGACCATTCAGTTCTGGTCCTGCAGCGTGTCCTTTCTCAATTCTCATAACGCCAAGCGCCTCTGTTCCATAAGGAACGACATCAAACTCTTTGCCTGCTTCCATCATCGCTCTCATTAGAGAGTCTCCATAACGTGTTGGAACGGCAATTTCATAGGCTAATTCACCCGAGAAAGAGATTCTAAATAGTCTTGCAGGAATGCCATCACAAACTGTAATTGCCCCTGCCCCCATAAACGGGAAAGCTTCATTCGAAATATCATGCTCTGGATCAACTATCTTTTCTAATAGTTTACGAGAGTTAGGTCCTGCGACTGCATATTGCGCGTACTGCTCTGTCACTGAAATCATATGAACATCGAGATCAGGCCATAACACTTGGTGACAAAATTGAAGATGACGATAAACACTCACAGCGTTAGCAGTTGTTGTTGTCATTACGAAATGATCTTCAGCCAGCCTTGCTGTTGTTCCATCATCCATAGCCATTCCATCTTCTCTCAGCATCAAACCGTATCTTGTCTTTCCAACAGGCAGTTTTGCGAAAGCGTTAACGTAAACTTTGTTTAAAAATTCAGAAACATCTGAACCCTTAATATCAATTTTTCCTAGTGTGGTTACATCACAAATACCTACAGATGAGCGTGTTTGAATAACCTCACGGTCTACTGATTGACGCCAATGAGTCTCACCTGGTTGAGGGAACCATTGAGAACGATACCACATCCCCACTTCAACAAATACTGCGCCCTGCTCTTCTGACCATTTATGACTTGGCGTGTATCGCGTTGGATAGAACTCCATTCCACGCCTTCTTCCGGCAAACGCTCCAACAGCAACGGGAGAATAAGGAGGTCTAAAGATCGTGGTTCCAGTCTCCTCCATAGTCTGATCCATATTTTCAGCCATAATACCAATACCTAAAACATTGGCTGTTTTACCTTGGTCAGTCGCCATACCTAGAGTAGTATATCTCTTAACATGTTCAACTGATTTAAATCCCTCTTGGTTAGCTAATTTAACATCTTTAGCGGTAACGTCATTTTGGAAATCAACCCAAGCACGATTTTTCCCACTTGGAACTCCCCATTTAGCCTCAATTTTGTAGGAAACAACTGGTGTTGATGCGGCCTTTAAATTTTTAGCTTTGTAGCCCAATTCTGCTGCAACAGAAGTACCTAAATCATGCCCTTCTTGAATTGCATCAGAGAGCGCCATGGTTCCTTTTGCTCTTCCAGCAACTGACATTCCAGGAGGTGTTGATCTATCTGGTATAAACGAAGCGATTTCCTCATTCCACTTAGGAATACCTCTGTGGTGACAGGTTAAATGTAGGTTTGGATTCCAACCACCAGAAACAGCTAGTGAATCGGTGTCAATTGTTTTACCAT
This sequence comes from uncultured Gammaproteobacteria bacterium, assembly GCA_902512305.1. Taxonomy (GTDB): domain Bacteria; phylum Pseudomonadota; class Gammaproteobacteria; order PS1; family Pseudothioglobaceae; genus Pseudothioglobus. The sequence goes on along the minus strand of CABXIU010000003.1, from coordinate 80,577 downwards.
TTGAAAGTTGGATAGATTTAAGTCTTCTCCTTCCTTTCGTATCGACGACATCAGTCCCCATGAAGATTTCAGCGCCTTGAATTGACATGACTCGGCTAATGGAGCGTGAATCAATCACCGCAACCACGTCAACTCCTTTAATTCTAAGGTCTTTAGCAGTTTGCCAGCCATCATTATTATTGGTGTAGACAGTTACTTTCTTGCCTGTAGCGACTCCAAATCTATTCATGTAAGCCCTAACAGCGCCAGCAAGCATAATACCTGGACGATCATTATTACCAAATGCGATTGAGCGTTCAATCGCTCCAGCACATAAGATAGACCTTTTTGCATAAATTCGCCAGTTTACCTGTCTAGGTTTATTTGAATCGACTCTTGATTCAGAAGATCTATTTTCAAGTGCACCATAAATGCCGTGGTCATAAACACCAAAAATCGTTGTATCTGACATCAAGGTTACATTGTCCATAGCGCCGAGTTTAGCAACAGCATTCTTTGCCCACTTGCTTCCAGCTATCTCATCAACCTTAGCCTTTTCTGAATTTAAACGACCTCCCATCAAAAAATCTTCATCGGCCAGTATCACTTTTGCACCTGAGCTTGCAGCCGTTAATGCAGCAGATAAGCCCGATGCGCCGGCTCCAATAATTAAAATATCGCAGTAACGGAACCCCTTATCGTAAGTATCAGGATCTGGCTCAGTTGAAAGCGTTCCTAATCCAGCTGAATTTCTGATAGCTGGCTCATAAACCTTCTCCCAAAAAGCCTTTGGCCACATAAAGGTCTTGTAGTAAAAACCAGCACTAAGCATGGGGGAGAAGAAATCGGTTATCGCCATCAAATCAAAACCTAGGGGGCCTCTATGATTCTGACTTCTTGCCTCTAGGCCATTATATATCTGAGTAACAGTTGCACGCGTATTTGGCTCTTTATATGCTCCGTTTCCAATCTCCATTATTGCGTTCGGCTCCTCAGAGCCTACTGTGACTATTCCACGTGGACGGTGATATTTGAATGACCTTCCAACTAAATGTTTATTATTAGCAAGTAAAGCTGAAGCAAGAGTATCACCCTCATAGCCTCTTAGTATTTGGCCATTAAAAGTAAAGGTAATCGTTTTATTTTGGTTTATCAGACCGCCTTTTATTCTATTCGTTTGACTCATTTCCCTCGACCCATTGCTCTTGAGACATCTTGAGCAAGCTCAACATTTGTTATCTCATGTGTTAAAGTATTCCTGGTAACAACCAGCCAAGACTGATCACCCTGCTCGTGATACCAAAGCTCTTGATGATCGCCAGCTATATTTTCTCTGATGTATTGATATTGATAGAAGTCCTCGGCTGAGGCCTCTTCTTCCCAATTAGTAGGTCTATTAATAAGGTCAGTCGACCCAAGATAAACAAATTCTTCTGAATCTCGAGGGCCTAGCAGTGGATGATTAATGATCATGTTATACCCCCTTTAGTGTAAGTTAGGTTGAGCACCAACGCCCTTTTCATCAATAATAGCACCACGCCTAAATCGATCCAGTTTGTAGGCTGTTGCAACTTCATGCGATTCGTTCGTTGCCAGTAAATGAGCATAACAATAGCCGCTCGCAGGTGTCGCCTTAAAGCCTCCATAGCACCAACCACCATTAAAGAAAAGCTCATCGACTTCTGTACTGTCAATAAATGGAGATCCGTCCATTGACATATCCATAATTCCGCCCCACATTCTTAATAATCGAGCCCGTCCAATTGAAGGCATAATAGCCATACCGCCAGAGCATACATCCTCTACAACAGGCAAATTGCCTCTCTGCGCGTAGGTATTGTAGCCATCAATATCGCCACCAAAAACGAGACCACCTTTGTCCGATTGAGAGCAATAAAAATGCCCTGCACCAAAAGTGATTACATTATCCATAACCGGCTTCAAGCCTTCAGTCACAAAAGCCTGAAGTACATGACTTTCAATAGGGAGCTTGATGCCAGCCTGAGCCATAACTCTTCCAGATGAGCCTGCAACACAAACGCCAACCCTACCAGCTTTAATTTCGCCTTTAGAGGTTTGAACACCTAAACACTTTCCATTCTCAATATTAAATCCGGTTACCTCACAGTTCTGAATAATATCAACGCCAAGATCACTCGCCCCTCTTGCATAACCCCAAGCAACCGCATCATGCCTGACTGTTCCGCCGCGAGGCTGAGCGAGGGCCGCCTTAATCGGGAATCTTGGGTTGTCCATATCTAAGAATGGGTATCTCTCTTTAACTTCTTTAGCCTCAATGAACTCACAACCAGCGTCAGCAAAAAGCATTGCGTTGCCTCTTCTAATGAAAGCATCGCGCTGAGCATCTGAATGAATTAAGTTCATGATTCCACGCTGTGATACCATAGCGTTGTAGTTTAAATCTTGCTCTAGGTTTTCCCAAAGCTGCATCGATAATTCATAGAATGGCTCGTTACCAGGGAGTAAATAATTTGAACGAATAATGGTTGTATTTCTACCAACATTTCCACTTCCTATCCAACCTTTTTCAAGAACAGCAACATTGGTTATGCCGTGATTTTTAGCCAAATAATAGGCTGTCGCTAATCCATGACCGCCGCCGCCAACAATAACAACATCGTAACCGTCAGCCTTTGGCTCTGCGTCACGCCAGGTAGGCTCCCAGCCTTTGTGTCCAGTTAGCGCTTCTTTTAATACCTTAAAGGCAGAATAGCGAGTTTTATTCACTGCTTAACTCCAAGGATAAGGACTATTAGACACTGGGTGTAGCTTACCTTCCTTAAATCGACTAAATCTAAATGGTTCTAGTAGATCTTGTTTCTCTCCTAGCAATTCTTCGGCAACTAGACATCCAACACCTAACATCTTATATCCATGATTACTATCTGCAATGATGGTTACATTACTATTAAAAGTGTCAATTACTGGAAAACTGTCTGCCGTAAAACAGCCTACACCGCCAGAAGGCTCTTTGTGATATTTTGGCATTGTGCCTTCAAATCTCTTATGGCAATGAGCCAAAGCCGAAACCCACATATGGGCGAACTCAGGACCCGAAACAAATTCAGGGCTAGACGGACCATATGGATCTATAGCAACATCTTCTGCTGGCTTCTTAATCTCATAAGGTGATGCGCCACCTTGTATACCACCAAAATGCCAGTCAGGCTTATAGTAAATACCCCACATCTCATCTGTTATTAATGAACCATCAACCGCTGAATACAATGGCGCATCCGTATCAACATGAAGCACCGGTGGCATATCACCATCATTCGTTTTTAATAGCTCAGGATCTACTCTAAGCACACCCTCTTCCAGCTGCCAAAAACGCCACATATCAACATCTTGATGAACATTACCATCTAAATCCTTGACTTCAATTTGTGATGGAAGATCTAACATACTCCAAAAATCTCTTACCCATGGCCCTGCACCGATAACTACCTTATCGCATGAAATAGGACCTTGGTTAGTTTCAACCGCAGTAACAGTATCATTATCACCCCTTGTAAAACCAGTCACCTCTACGCCAGTAATAATTCTGACACCCAAAGCCTCGACCTTCTTAGCTAGACCATACATCGCTTTGGTATTGTTAGCATAGCCACCTTTTTTCTCATGCAGCACTGAGGTAATACCTTGAGCTTGCCAATCATCAAACATACTAAGCATGTATTCACGAGACTCATCTTCCCCTTCAATAAAGACACTCTCGTAGCCAATCTCTTGTTGCTCAGCATGTATTTGTTTCACATCTTCTCTCATACTTTCTGGAGAAATCTGCATATACCCTACTGGATGGTAACTAAACGCCTCAGGATCACTTTCCCAAATACTTACAGAATGTGCCATTAATTTGCGCATCGCTGGTTGAAAATAATTATTACGAACGACACCACAAGCAATTCCGGTTGCTCCTGCGGAAATTCCTGATTTATCCAAAATGATAACTTTTCCTTCAACAGACTGACCAGATTCGGTTAAACGTTCAGCTAAACGCCATGCTGTCGATAAACCGTGGATTCCAGCACCGACTATCACATATTCAGCTTGATTGGGTAATGACATACTTGTCTCCTTAAGATTTTAAAGGGTTAATTAATAACTAATTATTTAGTAAGCATAATTATCAATATTTTGGAACAGTTGTCAGGTTAAAAAATTCAAATCGGATTGAAATTAATTCTATAACCATCAAAAATAAGTTTATATACTTATTCCACGTGAATTTAGAGAGGTTTTAGTTTTATAACTATGCACAATAAATCTCTTTATTTATTGCCACTAAAGCAGATAGATTATATTTACTTTAGCTTAATTAACAGTAGAATTAATAGATTAACAGATTCAAATTGAACAAAAAATAAAAAAAGTAAGTATACTTATATTCAACATTTAGGAAATATATATGTCCCGTAGATATTATAAATTGCCGCCATTAACATCACTCGCAACCTTTGAAACGGCCGCGCGTCATAGAAGTTTTAAAGGAGCAGCTGAGGAGCTTGGAGTTACTCCAGGTGCCGTTAGTCATCAAATAAAATTTTTAGAAACTGAACTGGGTCTCTCTCTATTTGACAGAAAGCATCATGGCAATAATTTAACTGATCATGGTGAATCTTTGTTTGCTGTTCTTCAAAGTAGTTTCACTGCTGTATCCTCTACATTAGCAAATCTTAGGCGCTCAGCAAGCGATAAAGAAGTCATTATTAGCGCCACAACTGCGGTTTCATTCTTGTGGCTACCTCCTCGCTTAGCTGAATTTTGGAAACAACATCCTGAAATACCTGTTAACCAACATGTAACCGACAATCCCGATTCACAAGGTATTGCTGTTGATCTAAAAATTTGTTATGGATTTGTTGAGAATGAGTCAACTCAAAAACACACACTCTTTCAAGATGAACTGGTTCCATTATGCAGCCCTTCATTCGCTAAAGAACATCCCAACCCTTCATTAGAAGATTTAGCCCAGGCACCTCTCATTCATTTAAGAGCCAAGGATAAAAACTGGTCAAATTGGTTTTCATGGTTTAGCGCTCTTGGCTACAAAGGTAAGATTTCACCCGGTGTTCATGTCAACAACTACATGATTGGGCTTCAAGTTGCTGCTGATGGAATGGGTATTGTTCTGGGTTGGAAGCATCTTTGTAAACCTAAAATCGATAGTGGTGAACTAGTTATTCTAAGTGACACATCAATACCAGCCCCTTCTGCGCTTTACATAATGAGTGAAAAGGAAGACCTTCTCCCGGAAAATGTCAAAACTCTTAGAGATTTCTTAGTCGCTAAACCTTAACTTTCTTTAGATTTAATGAAATAAATTCAATTTTTTATTTGAATATTATTGCTTTTATTTATTTCAAAGCAATAGTATCATATCTTTTTTTACATTTAATTATCTATGTCTTCAGAGCATCTAAGTAACCTTGAGCCAGTGCTAACTTCAACCGATAAAGCAAAAGGATTGCCAAATCAGCATTATGTTAGTGAGGAAGTATTTGAGGAAGAAAAACAAGCCATACTTTTTGATAACTGGTCTGCGATAGGAAACGGTAAAGATATTCCTAATATTGGTGATGTAAAACCTATGAATTTCTTAGGTATGCCTTTAATAATGGTTCGTGATAGTAGCAACAATATCAATGTCTTTCAAAACACTTGCCGTCATAGAGGCATGATCTTAATTGAAGAACCAACCAACATCAATGGTGTCATTCGATGTCCATATCACAGCTGGTGCTATAAGCTTTCTGGTGAGCTATGTGTTACTCCAATGGTTGGTGGAATGAATACTGACTCACATGAATCGATTAAAAATGATGAACTCGGTTTATTCAAGATTCGTTCAACTGTCTGGCAAGACATCATCTTCGTCAATATATCCAATAATGCTCCCGAGTTTACTAAATACACCTCTAAAGTTATCGAGAGATGGTCTGAATTTGAAAAGCCACTGTATTATGGTGGCGAAGGATCTTCTTTCTCACTTTCTCTTGATACTAACTGGAAGCTTGCCGTTGAAAACTACTGTGAAAGCTACCACTTGCCATGGGTCCACCCTGAACTTAACGTCACCTCAAGCATTGAGGATCATTACCATATCGAAGAAAAGGGATATTTTTCAGGACAAGGGTCCCGTGTCTATAATCAAATTAAAAGTGATGATGGAAAAGTATTTCCAGACTTTGAAGGACTTTCAAGCAGATGGAACACAGCAAGTGAGTATATTGCGCTGTATCCCAATGTTCTTTTAGGTGTTCACAGGGATCACGTTTTTTCCATTATTTTAGAGCCTATATCCATCAATAAGACCATTGAGCACGTCTCAATATACTATTCAAAAGATCCTTCAGAAATGACTGAATTAAGCCCCTTAATTGATAAAAATGCCTCTTTCTGGAAAACTGTATTTAATGAAGATGTTGGAGTCGTTGAAGGCATGCAGCGAGGTAGAAGTGGCCTTATGTTTGATGGCGGTAAATTCTCCCCAATAATGGATAGTGCGACTCACTGCTTTCACCAGTGGATTGCTCAAACGCTTAAAGATTATAGATCTAATTTATAACTTTGCTTGGTAGGCAATCAATGTATTCTCTAAAAGAACAGCAATAGTCATTGGACCCACTCCACCCGGAACCGGAGATATTGCTGAAACTTTATCTTTAACATCCTCAAAATCCACATCTCCAACAAGCTTTCCATCTTCGAGGCGATTAATGCCGACGTCAATAATAATCGCTCCCTCTTTAACCCAGTCTGATTTGACAAGATGAGCAACACCGGCAGCAGCAATTATGACGTCTGCACTTTTTGTTTTTTGAGTGATTTCTTTTGTTTCTTTATGACAAACCTGAACCGTTGCACCGGCATTAAGAAGTTCCATAGACATTGGCCTACCAACGATATTTGAAGCACCAACAATGACGCAATCCTTACCTTTTAAATCACATTTAATGGAGTCAAGCATCTTCATAATGCCTTTTGGAGTACAGGGGCTGATGAATGGTTTATTTAGACTCAATTTACCAACATTTTCACTACTAAAGCCGTCAACATCCTTTTCAGGAACAATAGCTTCAATAATTCTATTTGAATCAATATGGCTTGGTAGAGGAAGTTGAACCAAAATACCATCAATCGTTTCATTTTCATTAAGTCGATTAACCTCTGAAAGCAACTCTTCTTCAGTAATGTTTGCTGATTTATGAATTTGGTCCGAGTAAAAGCCAACCTCAACGCAGGCTCTTGTTTTATTTCTAACGTATACTTGAGAAGCCTCATCGTCGCCAACAAGAAGAACAGCCAAGCCAGGAGGTCTAGAATACTGCTTAACTTCATTAGCAATATTTTGTCTTAGATTTTCAGCAAGGGTTTTGCCGTTAATAATCTTCATTGATAACTCTCTCCTGATTAATAGTTAATAGCTTGACATTATCAACAGAATGACGCATAAAAATGGTAATTAATTTCACTTAGATTTGAATTTAAAAGGGTTCTATTAGAAATGGATAGAATCTAGTCAATACCCAGCAACTTTCTTCTCTTAGTTGCCCAGGTCTGGATTAAATGATCCACTGCAAGACCGATAAACGCCACGCAGAAACCAAGCATTAGACCACTTCCAATATTGCCTCCAGAAAAAAGTTGTTGCATTATTTCTTGGCCTAAATCTTCAGTACCAATAAACGCACCTATAATAACCATAAACAATGCAAAAACAACGCACTGATTGACGCCCAGCATAATATGTGGGAAAGCTAATGGGAACTCGATTTTAAACATACGCTGAAGTTTTGTTGCGCCCGACATATCCGCCGCATCAAGCAAAGATTCTGGTACATTTCTCAGGCCTTCTACGGTGTAGCGAGTAGGCGGAATAACAGCGTAGACAATGACCGCAATTAACACTGAAGTGTCAGTCACACCAAAGAGCATAATCACCGGAATAAGATAAATGAACGACGGAAAAGTTTGAAAAGTGTCACAAACCAAAAGAATGAATTTGGTTGCCCTCTTATTTTGCACACAGATTGCACCAACAATCGTACCAATAAAAACAGAAACAATGACTGCAAACGTCAGCATATACATAGTTATCAAGGCTCTTTCCCACCAGGGTGTTAGAGCAATAAACAACATAAACGAACCAACGACAATCGCAGAACGAATGCCACCGATAATGTAACCAACACCCATTGTTAGAACAAAAGTTGCTATTGCTGGCATGGCCAGATAAGACGCTTTCATTGGCATCAACACTTCCACCAGTAACCACTTGTTAAATATTTTAATATCCGCTCTCCAATTTGAAACCATGTAGTCAACGCCTGCCTGCCAAAATGGCTCAGTGGTAATACCTTTGTTGTGAGGAATCAAATAAAAATAATTAATACCTTTTGCAGTATCAGCAAACATCCAGTTACCAAACCAAGCAAACAAAAGAGCGGCAAAGAAAACTGCAACAAACAAAAGAGCTGTTTTATTTCTCTCAACAAAAGAAAGGTCGGCAAAGTAGTCGGTTTGCTTATTGGCCCAAGCTAAAGATAATTTATCTAACACTACAGCAATCAGGACAATACATACTCCTAATTCTAGCGCTTGACCTACCCTTAGTTGGTTTAGAGCGAGTAATAAGTTAAAACCCAGGCCCATAGCTCCAATAAAAGAAGCAATCACTGCCATAGCCAAGCACTGCATAATTACCTGGTTGACGCCAATTAAAATGTCGCGCCTTGCAGTAGGTATCAAAACTTTAAACATCAGTTGATAATTATGGCAACCACTCATCCTGCCTGCATCTAAAACCTCTGGAGAGACTCTTTTGAGACCTAGCAAGGTGAGTCGAATCATCGGAGGTGTTGCAAAAATTATTGTTGCAACCGCACCCGCATGGTCGCCAATACCAAAGAACACAATTATTGGTACCAAATACGCGAAATGTGGAAACGTTTGTGCAACGAGGAGCAATGGCGTTATTACTCTCTCAACCGTTCTACTCTTGTAGGCAAGCACACCCCAGATAACACCAAATAAAACAGAGACCGGCGCAGCAACCAACACAAAAGAGAGTGTCTGCATTGCGGGTTCCCATTGGCCGAATACAGCCAAGTAAATACAACCAAAACCAGCCAATATAGAAAGACCCACACCTTGAAGTTTATAACCCAAAATAAAAGCACCGGCAGTTAATACTGTCCAAGGAATAGCAGGGACACTGGAGTACCACTTATCCTTATTTTCATTCAACCAATCCCAGCCGGATTGATCACTAAAAACATTGGCAAGTGAAACGACTGTCTCAAAACCACCAATCAATAATTCCCGAACTAAATTAATTAAAAACAATAAAGTGGCGCCAATAGCTCGGGTAAATAATCGAACTCGACCATAGTCTTCATAGTCTTCAATTTCTGGGTCGTAAACTGGTGTCTGCCAAAATTCAAATATGAGGTACTGAGAAAAATCTTGCAACATCATTGGTATTTCCCAAAACGTACTTCTTGTCACCTCACCAAAAAACCAGTTATACAAAGTAGGTATAAACAGAAGACCCACAATAATGCCAACAAAGCCCTTGCTAATAATTTGAAACCAATTGACACGTAACCACTGTGATTTATTGACACTCTCTGCAAAGCTTTTGTATAAGAGCCCAGCAGTTACCAATAAAGCTATTAGAACATAGGTGGCGGAAGTGTTAATGACAGGGTGATAAAAAGTCAGCTCAGGAATTCTAACGAGTTGAGGAGGAAGTTGCCAATTCAGAATCATTGACATGGATTCAGCAAAACCAACCGAAGATTGTATTTCACCCTTAACAACAGACTTGGCAAATAGATGACGCTCTACTATCAAATCATGGTAGAGCCCTGTCATTGACATGAGAATAAAAAACACAATAAGGACAATGCCCAATTGGGTCAGTTTAGGGCGTTCAGATAAATAATTGATAAAGCTCATGGTTCTAGCCTTAAGCGTTGCTTTCTAGTGTTGAATTTTCACCAAATAACACATGAATTACTTTAGATGAATGTACAACACCAACAATATCATCATTTGCATTGAGTACGGGAACTGATTTAGGGTCGGCGAGCACAGCTTCGGCAACAGTTTCAATAATGGCATCTTCGGAGACCCTTAAATCACTAAAGTCTTTTTCATCGCCAACAGGCTCCATCACTGATTTAATTTTAAGAACCTTCTCCCTTGGAACATCCTCTGTAAACTTGCGAACGTATTCTGTTGCTGGATTAAGAACGATATTTGCAGGTGTATCCAATTGCTCGATAATGCCATCTTTCATGATTGCAATTCGATCGGCAAGCCTTAGTGCTTCATCAAAGTCATGAGTAACGAAAAGAATGGTCTTATTTAGGACACCCTGAAGCCTTAGAAACTCATCTTGCATCTCTTTACGAATTAACGGATCTAGCGCCGAAAAAGGCTCATCCAAGAACCAAATATCGGGTTCAACAGCTAGAGAACGTGCGATTCCAACTCGTTGCTGCTGACCACCAGAGAGTTGTCTTGGGAAATAATTCTCACGACCAGTTAAGCCAACAAGGTCAACCATGTCTTTGGCTCTTTGTATGCTGTCTTTTGTGCTATTGCCTTTCACTTGCAATGGAAAGGCAATATTTTCTAATACGGTTTTATGGGGTAATAATGCAAAACTCTGAAACACCATGCCCATCTTGTTGCGACGAAGTTCTATCAACTCCTTATCACTCATTGAGGTTAAATCTTCACCCTCAATATAAATATTCCCTGCAGTGGCATCGGTTAGTCTTGAAATACAACGAAGCAAGGTCGACTTGCCCGAGCCTGAAAGACCCATAACCACAAGCATCTCACCCTTGTTAACCTCGAATGAGGCATTATTAACTCCGACTACACAGCCAGCTTTTTGAAATTCTTCAGCAACAACTTTGCCATTGGCATTTTGAAGCATTTTTTCGGCATTTTTGCCAAATATTTTATAAACGGAATCGCATTTAATTACAGATTGCTGATCAGACATAATATCTTCCTAAATTCTTTGAAACAAATAAAACACTACAAGTATATATAAAAATACCCCTACCCCCTCATTATTATAAATTAAGAGGGCAAGGGTATTTGACAAACACCCCTTATTCTATTCGAATAAAGAGCGCTCTAGATTAAAGGATTATTTGGTGAAAGCCTGCCAAACATCCTCGTTATCTGCAAGCCACTTAGCTGCAGCATCTTCATGAGACATCTTATCAATATCAACTAGAGCAGCCATCTGACCGATCATTCCAGTCGTGAAGTCTATCTTAGTGTATGCCTTATACGCACTTGGATGAGTCTTAGGGAACTTATAGTTCGCCGCTTTCTTCAACCAGCCTCTAGGTGAACCACAAGCTCCGTCACCACCTTCTGTTTCACGGCAACCAAAGAAGTATGGAGGAAACTCTATGAAGTAAAAACCATCACTATCCGTAAAGTTAGGTGTCCAGTTAAATATAATGATACCTTCATTAGCAGCTTCTGCAGCATCAATAGCGGCCCAAAGGGCGTCTGCACTACCAGTTTGCTTATAAGTGTATTCATCATCTAAACCAAGAGCTCCAATACGATCTTCAAATAGATTCTTTCCGGTTGCAGCATCAACGTGCCAAGGACCGTCTAAGAAAACACCTTTACCACCAGAATCGGCAGTGGCAAAAACTGATCCACAACCTTTAAGAGCTTCCCAATTTGGAAGTCCAGGACATAGATTTTGCTCTATTACGAAGTTAGGAACGCCCATATCTTCAATAGTCAAGGCAGAATGGGTACCAGCCTCTATTAGACCGCCCTTCTCCATGGCTGTATAGTAAGCGTTGCCAAAGGCTCCTTCCCAAACTTCGTGAGATATAGTAACGTCTCCAAGACGAATCGATTCATATACACCTGACGAGTCAGCAGGAACGTAAGATACGTTGTTACCCATAGACTCAAAAATACCACCAATAACGTAGGACATAACCACTTGGCTTGACCAGTTATGAATTGGTATAACGATTGGCTTAGATGAATCAGCTGCCAGAGCCTGACCAGATACCGAAGCCAAAGTTAACGACAAAGCAGCTGCAGCTACCTTACTTGTAAACTTATTCATTTATTTCTCCTTTATTTAATTAATTAAATATTTTTTAAACATTTAACACAAAACGGCTTTCGTAACAAATATTGTTATAAAAAACCATACTAAACAGTCTTAGATTTCAATTACTTTTTCTAAGATTGCTTATCCAATGAAGAAAACTACATTCTAACTCTAGTTTTCTCAGGATCATAAAACGGAAATCTAACTACCTTTGCAGGTAAGCGTTTTTGATGACCGTCTAATTTTCCTACTTCAACTTCAGTGCCAATCTCTGACTCTGAAACTGAGATTCTACAAAGCGCAATGTTCTTTTTAAGTATTGGTGAACGTGTTGCACTAGTAATTATTCCAATCTGTTGTTTGCCAATATACACCCCATCTCCATGGAGTGCAACTTCATTACCCTCTAATTCTAACCCAACCAAAACTCTTTGGGGAGAATTCTTGCGAAGAATTAAAGATTCTTTACCGGAAAAATCGTCCTCTTTTGTCTTCAGAGGAACGGTAAACGCAATGCCTGCTTCGAATGGATCTGTCTGGTCACAAAACTCATATCCAGCAAAGATTAGTCCTGCTTCAATGCGAAGCATATCGAGCGCATTAAGCCCTAAAGGACATATTCCAAACTCTTCTCCCGCCTCAGCAATTGCATCCCAAACCGCCTCACAGTCATTAGGGTGAGCAAAAACCTCATACCCTAACTCTCCAGAATATCCTGTTCGAGAAACCATGACAGGTATACCGAACTCTCCTCCAATCCTTCCAATCGTGAATCGGAACCATTTAAGATCTTCTATATTGGTCTGTAGTTTAGGTGTCCAAATTATCTTTTCTAGAGTGTCTCGACTTTTAGGACCTTGAACTGCAACATTATGAAGCTGATCAGTAGAAGACTTGACTCTCACATCTAGGCCTTGATCTTCTGCAATTTTTCTGAGTAATTTGCCGCCATCGTCAGAACCACCGATCCATCGGAAATTATTTTCACAGAGACGGAAAAGCGTTCCATCATCAACCATGCAGCCGTTGTCATAGCACATAGCGGAGTAGACAACTTGACCTATGGCAAGCTTACGAACATCCTTGGTGATTGCGTATTGCATTAATGCTTCAGCATCCTGCCCGTAGACTTCAAATTTTCTCAGCGGCGCAAGGTCAATCATGACAACCCCCTCTCGGCATTGCCAGTATTCTTTGATTGCACCTAAATTGGTATACTCAAGTGGCAGCCAATAACCACTGTAGTTGTCAAAGTTTTTAGTTAATTTAGAAGTGTTCTTGTGAAAACCAGTTTCTTTTGTCATAGTCGGAATTGATTGTGGGTCAGGCCTAAAGGCCGTTGCCGATGAAAAATTATTGGATTTACCATAAATCCTAACATGAATATCAGTTGGATTCCAGCCATTTGCTGAAGTTGTATCATCTGGACACGCTGAGGAGAGACATATTAAGTCATCAACTGCCCTCATTAAAACATAATCTCCAGGCCTAGACCAAGAGACATCAGAAGTCAAAGAATGGCACTCTTCAATTGCTGTGTTAAAAAAGAGGTTTACCGCTGGCCAATTTCTTCTAGGTTTGACCCCATATTCAGCGAGAGATTTATTAAAGTTATCAGTACAGCTGATATGCCCAGGAAAACCTCGATCTTCGTAATATTTTGCATTACAGGCCAAACCAAAGGTGTCATGGCGACAGACGGTATCCTGAATCACCTCAACTAGAGGAATGGAATTTTGATTATAAAATTTGTCATGAGTACCAGGAGCAGGATAGCTTGAGAGCATCTGAGATCGAGTCACCGTCGGATCAAGACACAACTCTATATTATTATTTAAATCTTCAACTAAAAAGGCTTGTAAATCAGAGCACTGTTGACCCTCAACATCAATAATTTGGATGTATTGACCCGCCTTTACTTTGTAAGCAACCGCTGTTGAGTCTTTAACCCTAATCTCCTTAACAGTCTTTGCTAAAGGCTCTGGAAGGCGATCTGCAGGGTTTGAAGGATTCTTACGAAGAACATTGATCAAAATTTCTGTAGGTGAATTTTGCTTATCCACCAACATTGGGCCACCTTTTGCATCAAAGACACATAAAAGATCACTATTAATACCAAATGATTGGCGCGTATCTGCAGGACTTGACTCTGCAAAAAGCTCTGTGGTATCTATTTTTTTTGAGTTTATTTTGTTATTTTCAAGGATTGCTTTGAGCATTTCAGAGCAATCTCCTGAGGAAACTTTATTAGAACTTTTATTTGGCTTTGTATTCCAATTTAAAGAAGATAAGGCTGATGATTTTTTAGAGTCAAATGCAAGAAGACTGCACTTTTGATCGCCCTCAACGTCAATTACTTCAACTGAGTCACCGCTATTTAAATCAATCGAAATTGCTTCACCACCAATAATTTGGTAGGTTTCATAATCTCCATCGTATTTAATATTAGAGAGCTTCATTGAGTCAATCCCGAATTCATAAGCTGAGTATACATAGAAGTAAATATTTTCTCAATTCAAAAAACATCAATTGACAATGAAAATAATTCTTTTAGTTTATTCAGCACCTCAGGGGGTGAGGTGCCGATAAACTAAGGAGAAAATATGAAGAGATTGTCTCTCTTCACACCACCCCTTTGAGTCCACTTACAGTAATTAAAATTTACGGTAAGCGTTATTTAAATCAACCATTGGATGGTTTTCAGACATTTGAAACTTAATCAGAAGTTCTCTTGCAATCATGTCGCGCTCTTGCTGATTGTCTGGAAGTTTGATTGAGTCTGGAATCGTTACCCAGCCATTGACATTTCTATCAAATACAGCGGCTTTGTCTTCCTCATAACCCATATGAACATCCTCTAGCCAGTTAAGATCTTTCCATCCCATTTTGTCAATGTATTTCTGTAAAAACGGGGTAATGTACTTCAGATCAGGAACTAGGTTTACATCATATCGATAACCAATGTGTTGTCCAATTTCTTCTTCGCGATCGGTATCAAGACCTTTATCTCCGACTACGAATGCTTGTTCATCTTTACTCATAATAACTCCTTATATTAAAAGCGTGTCATATCAGGACGACCAACAGTGTGCTGAGATCCAGCGATTGGAACTTGTGCACAAGCCGAGGCCTCCATAGTCAAAGCAGCCAAATCTTCTGGCTCAAGAGAGTGTACATTTGTCTTTCCACATGCACGCGCCATCATTTGACACTCAATGGCTAATGTATGTAGAAAATTATATACACGCTCGGAAGCTGCATCAGGATCCAAACGTTTTCTTAGCTCAGGATCTTGCGTCGCAACACCAACGGTACAGCGACCCGTATGACAGTGATAACATTCACCTGGTTTAACACCCATTTCACCTTCATAGTCAGCTTCTGGGGTGTCTCTATTACAGTTAAGTGCCATAAGCGCAGAGTGACCAATCGCAACTGCGTCAGCACCTAGTGCAACAGCCTTAGCAACGTCACCACCATTTCGAATACCACCAGCATAGACCAATGAAATTCGACCCGTCATACCAACGTCATCAATTGCTCTTCGAGCTTGACGAATTGCCGCAATTCCTGGGACACCTGTTTCTTCTGTAGCTAGGTGAGGTCCAGCGCCTGTTCCACCTTCCATACCGTCAATATAGATGCTATCACAACCTGTTTTTGCAGCCATACGAACGTCATCGTATACACGAGCAGCACCCAGCTTTAATTGAATAGGAATCTGTCCATCAGTAGCCTCCCTAATTTCTTCAATCTTAAGGGCTAAATCATCTGGACCCAACCAATCAGGGTGTCTCGCAGGTGATCTCTGATCGATACCCGCAGGAAGTGAACGCATTTCAGCAACTTGATCGGTCACTTTCTGACCCATTAAGTGACCACCTAAACCAACTTTACATCCTTGTCCAATAAAAAACTCAACACTGTCAGCTAAGCGCAAATGGTTTGGATTGAATCCATAACGTGACTGAATACATTGATAAAACCACTTACTTGAATAGCGTCTTTCATCAGGTATCATTCCGCCTTCACCAGAACATGTCGCTGTTCCTGCCATTGTGGCGCCACGAGCTAAAGCCGTTTTAGCTTCATAACTTAATGCACCAAAACTCATACCCGTAATATAGATTGGAATATCTAACTCTAGCGGTATTGGAGCTTCTGGCCCAATAATTGTCTTTGTTAAACATTTTTCTCTATAGCCTTCAATAACAAAACGCGTTAACGTTCCAGGCATAAAAGTTAAATCATCCCAAGTTGGTATCTTTTTGAATAGAGAGAATCCTCTCATTCTATAGCGACCCAAATCAGACTTAATGTGGATATCGTTCATTACTTCCTTAGGGAAGATGAAACTAGTTCCTAATTTGTATTGATCTTCTGTATCACTCATAATATTTCCTTTAATTTAATTTAGTAAATGTCCGATTAAAGCACCAATTTCTTCTCACTAGGCTCTAAGTTATCGTAGTTCCATAATTGTTTACCAGAAACATACTTGTTCATCTTTTCAACACCATTAGGTGTTTTGATTCCATACATATCTAGCTTTGAAGATAGGTAGCGAACATCTAGTTCTGACATCTCACCTGGAACACAGTCCACACCCAGCTCTTCAACTTCACCACCAACATAAATGGTACCGTCATACATAGAGTCACCTAAGTTCATTCCAGCATCGCCACAAATGATCATTCGACCACGCTGCATCATGAATCCTGAGAATGCGCCAGTTTTTCCACCAACAATAATCGTTCCACCTTTTTGATCAATTCCTGTACGAGCACCAACACTACCTCTACAGACTAGGTCACCACCACGAATAGCAGCGCCAAATGTTGAACCTGCATTACCGTCAATCACAACAGTACCGGCCATCATATTTTCAGCACATGACCAACCGACACGCCCTTTAATATGAACATTAGGACCATCAATCAAACCGCACCCAAAATATCCCAAACTGTCTGAGAATGTTAAGTTCAGTCGATTCAAAATCCCAACGCCAACACCATGTCTTGACATTGGATTATCAACTGTAATGTCACCCACACCTTTTTCCATTAACGCTCTGATTTCACGATTAATTTCTCTTGGCGTCATATCCAAAGCATCAATCGTTGCAGTTTTAGATGTGTCAACCTCATTTGATTGAAAATACGTAAGATTTTCACTCTCATCAATAGAGAAAAATCTTTGTTGAGTTTTTCCTTTTAATTGCTCTTGGTGAAGTCCCATTTCATGAGACTTATCTTGTTTTAGTTTTGCCATACTTTTACCTCTCCGTGATATGGGTCAAATGTATCGATGTGATGATCGAACAACTTTCTAATTGCAACTTCCTCTGAAGCTAATGCAATCATATCGTCTCCTTCATACACAACCATTGGTTTCGCAGCCATTACATCTTTCGCCATACCAAGCTGATCCTTGGTGGCTACTAGATAAGTAAATACGCCATCTAAATACTCAACAGAGTCCTTCATAGCTGTTTCCAAATCCTGACCTTGATTCATTCTGTCTGCAATATAGACTGCAATCAGTTCTGAGTCACAGTTCGAGGAGAAACGATGCCCTTTAAGTTCTAGGGCGCGTCTATTGGTCCAGTAGTTCGTTAGCTGCCCATTATGAACAACAGCAACATCACTAAATGGATAAGCCCAGTAAGGGTGAGCTGAACGAATATCAACATCTGACTCAGTTGCCATTCTTGTATGTCCAATGCCATGAGTACCATTGAAGTCATTCAGACCATACTGCTCAGATACCACTGCAGCATCTCCAAGATCTTTGATTAATTCGAGTGAATTACCAATGGATAAAATTTCAACGCCTTCAATATCTTCAACAAAGTCTGCTAACTTCTTCATATCACCTGAGAATTGAATCTCATAGCGATGTGAATATTCAGTAGGACTTTCTTTCTTAACAATCTTCGCGCCTAAGTCTTCCATCCTTGAATTAACAGTCGCAATTCTATCTTCAATTGCAGCGTGTATATCAAAACTTCCCTCTAAGTCAGCTGCCTCAGCAACCTTAAATCTAACCACATGATTCCCGTTATCTTCACCGTACATAGCGTAACCAGTAGAGTCTGGACCTCTATGCTTCAAAGCTTGCAACATTGCTGTCATTTGCTCACCAATGTTTACATCCTTGCCGGCATTCTTGTGAATAATTCCTGCTATTCCGCACATAAAATAATCTCCCTTTCCCTGAAAATTGCCCGCCGTTAGGCGGGCACTCTTTTTTAAACTTAATCGAAACTAGCTTAAGGTAAGCAGTCCAAATAAGTCTCAATATCCCAATCTGTAACTGTGTGATTGAAACGCTCCCACTCATCAGTCTTGTAATGGTGGTAGACCTTGTACATCTCATCTGGCATTGCAGATTTGATGACCTCGTCATTTGCGAGCTCAGTCATAGCCTCACCAAGCGACATTGGTAACTTTGTAACTTCCTTACCCGCTTCCATCGCCTCGTAAATATTTCTTTCTTCAGCCTCACCAGCATCAATATTGTTATCAATACCATCACCCATTGCCTTGAGTAGTGCTGAGCCCATTAAGTATGGATTAACCATTGAGTCAACTGAACGATACTCAAAACGACCCGGTGCTGAAACTCGAAGCGCACACGTTCTGTTTTGGTAACCCCAGTCAGCAAAGATTGGCGCCCAAAAACCTGTATCCCAAAGACGACGATAAGAGTTCACTGTTGATGAACCAATCGATGTCAAAGCTGGTAAGTGTTTAATCACACCGCCGATTGAATTAAGGCCAATTGGTCCTGGCATTTTTTCATCAATCTTAGGGTCAGGCATAAATGTATTGTGACCACCCTCTTTATAGGTAAAGCAACCTGGCATACCTGGAAGCTCACCATCGCCACTTGCAATTTCAGGATGGAAAACATCTTTTCCGCCCTTCCATAAAGACATATTATGGTGACAACCGGAAGCTGAAACACCCATAAACGGTTTACTCATAAAGCAGGCGATTAATCCAAACTCACGTGCAACCTGAGCACAAATTTGACGATATGTAGTCAAACGATCCGCATTTCTTAAAACATCATCGAACTGAGTATTAAGCTCTAATTGTCCTGGAGCGTCCTCATGGTCACCCTGAATAATGTCAAGGCCCATTTGCTCTGAATACTCAATAACCTTCATAAAGACAGGACGTAACTCTTCAAATTGGTCAATATGATAGCAATTTGGTTTTGTTACTCCACCATTCGTTCCACCATCTTCGCCACGCTTCAGCCACATCATTTCTGGCTCAGTACCACAGCGCATATCTAGACCATATTGGTCTTGGAATTCTTTGTGAAGTCGATGTAAATTACCGCGACAATCCGATGTTAATGCTGCACCTGGATTTTCGCGCTCTTCACGGTTTCTATAAAGTCTACAAAAAACTCTTGCAACTCTCTTATCCCATGGCAGTTGGCAAAAAGTATCTGGATCAGGAATACCAACCAGCTCTGATGATTCTGGACCATAACCGATATAATTACCATGGCGGTCCACAAATAAGTTTGCTGTTGAGCCGTATACTAATTGAAACCCTTTTTCAGCTAACCTTTCCCAGTGACGAGCAGGAATACCTTTACCGACTATTCGGCCCGTAACTGATACAAATTGATAATATACATAGGTAACACCTAAAGCATCGATTTTAGCTTTTACTTCTTTTACAAGTTTGTCGCGCCCAGGTTCATTAACGTGTTGTTCTAAATCTGTCATTTAATCTCTCCGAAAAAATAAAAAAAATCTTTTTTAAGATTTGCCCCCTAGTAGATCTCATTTAGATTTGTAAGAAATAAACCCAAAAAAAATCAGACTAAATTACTGATCCTCAACTTGAATAAATTTAGATCTAAATGAACCAAGTGATTACCCATAAAAAAAATAAGGTTTCAGTAAATTTACCTCGAAGTATACGCTTTATAATATTCCATTGTCAAGAACTTTTTTTTATTTTTAAGAAATATAGATAAGCCTTGGTTTTCTTCTAAATTTGAGTAAAAAAACAAGAAAAAAAACTAAGATGCTTGAGTAATTAGAGGAAAAAAAATTAGATAGTTGAGTAACTACAGAAAAAAAATTTAATAGATTTTTTATTTAATCTGAATGATTTGTACTAATAATGGTGAGAAATTGACACTCTTCGCTGATTATTTTTTTAGGACCATGAGGGGTATCAGAATCAAAATATAGGGAGTCTCCTTTTTTGAAATGATAAACCTTATTGCCATAAAAATAATCCATCTGTCCCTTTAGCATATAAATGAACTCAACACCTTTATGCTGAAACTCTGGAAACTCATAATCTCTTGAGGTAATAGTAATCAAACAAGGCTCAACCTTTAGGGATCCTCCAACAGTATGTCCGAGTAATTGATAATGGCGACTCTCATCGGACCCAGCTCTCTCGATTGTTAAACCATTGCCTGATTTGATAAAAGTAGGTTCAACATCTTTGTCGTGCTGCTTAAATAGTGAGGTAATAGAGATATTGAGTGCATGACAAATAAGTTGAATTGTTTTTAAGGAGGCACTAATTTGACCATTCTCAATTTTTGAAAGCATACTTGCAGAGAGAAGAGACTGTTTCGAAAGTTGCTGCAGAGTCACACCAGCACTTTTCCTTGCCATACGGACCTGTTTACCGATTGAGGCTTCAAGCTGCTTATCACTCCCAAAGCTTGGGAGATTTTTATTGATGATGGATACGCCCTGCTCTTTAGGCGCTATTTTTTTTGTCGAAGCCATGAAACAATAATTTACTAAGAATAAAAAAAATTATACTATAAGGAAAATTATCTTTTAATGAAATTCAATCTGAAATTTTTCTAAATAACTATTGTTAAGCGCGAATACGTCTACTTCTTCTTGCCTTAGTGGGCTTTGAATCGTCTCCATTAAAAATTGATTTTGAACCTTCTGACATCACGCCAATCTTCTGTTCAATTTCTTCTAGGGTTGGCGAAAAACTAACAACATGCGCATCCATTGCCCTGCGCATTGCTCTGACATGATCAAAGGTTGTTCCGCAACAACCTCCAATAATCTTAGCGCCTGAGTTCATCGCGATCTGAACATACTCTGACATTAACTCTTCAGTCCCTGAATACACTATATCACCATCAACAAACTCCGGGATACCGCAGTTTGCTTTTGAAATAACAACCGTGTTAGGTTCAACATTTTTAAAAATATCATTAATGGTGGCAAGTAAATCTGGTGCTCCAATACCGCAGTTAGCGCCAAATCCTGCTAAATTTAAATCTTTTGATCGTTTAGCCAGGTTCGATGGAGTCACCCCCATCATTGTTTTTCCAGCGGTATCAAAACTCATGGTTGCGCAGACCGGAAGCCCAACACCCTTGACTGCCTCCAATGCCGCCTCTAATTCTTCCATTGCATACATCGTTTCCAGCCACAAAACATCAGCCCCACCCTCTGCAAGACCCTCAGCTTGGGCTTTAAAAGCATCCGTTGCCTCCCTAGATGTCATCAGTCCATGAGGCTCAATCATTTCACCAGTTGGCCCCATCGAACCAGCAACAACAACCAATCGATCGGCATGATCAGCAACCTCTCTTGCAATCGTTGCTGCTGCTTTGTTTAATTCAAAGACTCTATCTTCAAGGTTATGTAATTTGAGCCTGTAGGATGTACCACCAAAACTATTCGTTAGAAATAAGTCAGACCCAGCATCAACAAAACCTTGATGCAGTGAACGTATACGATCTTGATACTCTATATTCCATGGCTCAGGAGGGTCTCCTGTCTCTAGACCCATTGCAAATAAATTTGTTCCAGTCGCACCGTCAGCCAAAATATGGCTTTTTTCCTCTAAGATTTTTAAAAAATTATTCATAAATATTTTTTGAAACTGATTGAGAAGTTTGCGCAAAAAAATTTTACTGGTAATTTTACAAGTACCCCCTATGAATTCAATTTTTAAATTAACTATCTATTATTTACTTGAATTAGATAATTTTTTCCTCTATATGCTTAATAAATTAGAAAAAAATATTAATAAAAATATCTCACAGATTGTCGTATAAATTTTCAAATATTTAATCATTGAGAGAGTTGAACTATCTATATAATTTAAGCTATAAAAATAAACTCACAGATTGTGAATAGTTTAAATAAACAGCGAATGCAAAAATGCATGCTAATGAATGGCAAAATTAACCTGTTTCCTAAATTCACATACTTCCCCATAAACCACAAGAATAATGAACAAAAATTCTAACTCACATGAGGATGTGATCAGTCGCTTTATTCATTATGGCGAATCTAATTTTGACTCTAATACTGCTATCAAAAGACCAACTCAAAGTGCCGCACAGCTCGGCGTTCTGAGGCTGATTTATGCCTTTCGATTTTCAGGTCACTTAAGGGCGACGCTTGACCCTTTAAAAAGACCAAGACACCACTCAACCCCTCCCTTTACCTTAGAAGAGTTTGGCCTGAGTGAGGCAGACCTCGATACAACTTTTGACATGGGTTCCTATCAAGGTCCAAACTGTCACACGCTAAGAGAGCTCTTTGAGTCACTTAAAAAAACATACTGTAGCAGTCTTGGTGTTGAATACATGCATATTCCTAACCTTGAAGAAAGGAAGTGGATTCAAACTAAGATTGAAACCATGACTCTTGAGCAAGAAAGTACTCCGGAATATAAGAAGTGGCTGCTTCAAAGATTGACCGCAGCAGAGGTGTTTGAAAAATTTCTTCATAACAAGTATGTTGGACAAAAACGCTTTTCACTTGAGGGGAGTGATACATTAATCCCACTCCTAAATGTTTTGATTCAGCACTCGGGTGAGCATTCGATGAAAAGAGTTTGTCTTGGAATGGCTCATCGAGGTCGGCTCAATGTTCTAATTAATATTATGGGTAAAAAAGCTGAAAAGTTATTCCAAGAGTTTGACGGCGACCTTGGGCTTGCTAAAAATCAAACGGGTGACGTTAAATATCACCAAGGATTTTCTTCAGATATTCAGACAGAAAAAAATCACGTTCATCTTGCTTTGATGTTTAACCCTTCTCACCTCGAACTAGTCAATCCCGTTATTGAGGGATATGCTCGCTATCACCAAGACAAGATTGATAAGGAAGATCGACAGAAAATACTGCCGGTTCTGATTCATGGGGATGCGGCCTTTTCAGGACAGGGTATTGTCATGGAGACACTCAACATGTCTCAATCTAGAGGCTACAGGACTCAAGGAACAGTACATATTATTATTAACAATCAAATTGGCTTTACAACGTCTAAGCAGGATGATGCTAGATCAACAGACTACTGTACGGACGTTGTTAAAATGATCAACGCTCCTGTATTTCATGTCAACGCTGAAGACCCTGAAATGGTCAGCTATATCACCAAGCTTGCGCTCGACTATAGGATGCGCTACAAGAAGGATGTTGTCATCGATCTGATGTGCTACAGAAGACACGGTCATAACGAGGCGGATGAGCCTGCTGTGACTCAGCCTTTGATGTATGAAGCCATCAGGAAGACTCCGACCACTCGCGTAAACTACGCGGATACTTTGATGAAACAAGGCGTCCTTGATCAAACTGAAGTTGATGTATTGGTTTCTGACTATCGAGAAGAACTAAAAAACGGTAAAAGAGTTGCCTATAACATCATCAAACCAAAGAACAAGAGAGCCTGGGAAATGCTTTGGGAGGATCACTTTGACGCTTCCTGGCTTGACCCTTATGAATCTGCGATTAGCAAAAAACATATCAAAGATTTAGATAAAAAACTTCAAAAAATACCAAAAGGGTTTGAGGTTCATCCTCGGGTCAAAAAAATGATGTCAGAAAGACAAAAAATGGCGAATGACAAAATTCACGCGGACTGGGGATTTGCTGAAACTTTGGCCTATGCAAGTCTGACCGAAAATGGAGTCTCTATAAGGCTGACCGGTCAAGACTCTGGTAGAGGTACATTTTTCCATCGAAATGCAGTTCTTCATAACCAGCTCGCGAATGAGGATTACACCCCACTGACTCATATCAGCGAAAAGCAAGGTCGAGTTCAAATTTATGACTCAATCTTGTCTGAAGAAGCAGCACTTGGATTTGAATATGGTTATGCGACTGCAAACCCTGACTCTCTCGTAATTTGGGAAGCTCAGTTTGGAGACTTTGCTAATGGTGCTCAGGCTATTATTGATCAATTTGTTGCCTCCGCAGAGGCAAAATGGGGTCGCCTCTCAAACTTAGTTATGCTTTTACCACACGGTCTAGAAGGACAAGGGCCAGAGCACTCATCTGGAAGATTAGAGCGTTTTCTTCAGTTATGTGCAAGCCATAATATGCAAGTTTGTGTGCCATCTACAGCCTCACAGATTTTTCATTTGTTACGTCGACAAGTACTCAGAAAATTCCGAGCGCCACTCATCATTATGTCACCAAAAAGTTTACTTAGAAACCCTCTTGCAGCATCCCCTTTATTTAAATTTACTGAAGGTAAATTTAAGAATGTCTATGAAGAGCAGTATGATAATATTAAACCTAAAAAGGTTAATCGGATTATCATGTGTAGTGGTAAAGTTTTTTATGAGTTATTAACTCGGCGCCAGGATGATCAAATTAACAATGTGGCTATTCTAAGACTCGAGCAGCTTTATCCATTTCCTCAAGAGGAACTGAAAGCTGAGCTCGCTAAATTCCCGAACGCTAAGGATATTATTTGGTGCCAAGAGGAACCTATTAATCAAGGCGCATGGTACACATCAAGACATAATTTTATGCAAAACATTTCTAAAGGGCAAACCCTACACGTTGTTGCTCGTGATCTCTATGCCGCACCTGCAGAGGGTAGTGTTAGAATGCACAATATAAATCAAAATCATATTATTGAAAAGGCACTAGGCATTCAGCCTATAGACAAAGCTAGGAGCATTAAAAAATGAAAGAAATAAAAGTACCTATTCTGCCAGAATCAATAAATGAGGCAACTGTTGCCGCGTGGCATAAAAAGCCAGGTGACTATGTCGAGCTTGATGACGTTATTGTTGAGATAGAAACAGATAAAGTTGTTTTGGAGGTTCCCGCAGAAGAGTCTGGCATTTTAAGTAAAATTTCAGCAAAAGAAGGTGCAACTGTTAAAGAGCAACAAGTCCTTGGACTCATTGATGATGAGGCTGATATACCCGAAGAAGCCTCTGAAGAAACAACTAATGAAACTAGCGAAACAGCCTCTCAAGTTGAAACAGAAACAGCAGAGACCGATCAATCTACTAAGATAGAAAAACAACCAGAGAAAGCTCAAGAAGAAGTCGAACCTTCGCCAGAACCTACTTCATCTCAAGCTCAACCATCGAGCAACCGAATGGAAGAAAGAGTACCGATGACTCGTATTCGCAAAACCATTGCCAATCGACTCCACTCTGCAACCCAGAATAGCGCCATGCTCACGACCTTTAATGAAGTGGATATGAGCGAAATACTCTCAATGAGGGAAAGTTACAAAGAGGCCTTTGAAAACAAATACTCGGTCAAGTTAGGCCTAATGTCTTTCTTTGTGAAGGCGGCTGTAGAGTCACTCAAAAAATTTCCAACAGTCAACGCCTATATTGATGGAGATGATATTGTTTACCATGCATACTGTGACGTTTCCATAGCGGTATCTTCCGATCGCGGTTTAGTGGTTCCTGTTCTTCGTGATGCTCACAAAATGGGTATGCACGACATTGAAAAAGGCATCGTTGATTTTGCAGTCAGAGCTAAAGATGGAACGCTAGGCATTGAAGAGATGAGTGGCGGAACCTTTACCATATCAAATGGCGGAGTCTTTGGATCACTCTTATCTACTCCAATCTTAAATTCACCCCAAAGTGCCATTCTTGGAATGCATAAAACTCAAGATCGGCCTGTTGCGGTTAATGGCGAGGTTGTCATTCGACCAATGATGTATCTTGCACTATCCTATGATCATAGAATTATTGACGGCAAAGAGGCGGTTCAGTTCTTAATTTCTATTAAAGAGGCGCTTGAAGATCCAACAAGACTCCTGCTAAAAGTTTAATCGCAAAATTTTATCCATAAAAAAGGGCGGTATTTTCATACCGCCCTTTTCGTTTTATTACTTTTACAGTTGGTTACTTATAGTGATCTTGCTCGTCAGAGTTGCCTTTAACTAAAACTCCAAGCAACATAACCGTAGCAATCACTGTCCACCAGCCAGCGGCTGATGAGCCAGCACCACCGATAAACATACCCATGTCAATCCAACCATCGGCATTATAAAGTTCTGCAAAAGATTCGGCAAAATATCCCATATTAATTCTCCTTAATAATTAAGATTCAGATTCAGGACTCGCCATACCCTCAGGGTAAGCGCGTGCAGGAACTTTCACTGCATCAAGTCCTCTTTCTTGAACTGAGTCAGGGATACGCAACATTCCAGCCTTGCCTACTATCCAAGATACAACATATCCCGGAACAAAACCAAGTAAGAACATTACTATCGAACCAACGAATTGACCCCAAATGCTAATTGCTACTGTATCGTCTGGAGCAAAAGCACCCAGTCCTGGAATACCAGAACCCAAGATACCAAGCATCATAACACCAAATAGACCAATCGTTCCGTGAACCGTTACACAGCCAACAGCATCGTCGATACCGAGGCCCTCTAACCAGTCTGCACATGGCTTCAAGATCATACCTGCAAGCATAGAAACAGCGATGACTGTAGAACCAAAGTAAATGTCAAGACCAGAGGCAACAGAAATGATTCCCGCTAGACAGCCAGACATCATCCAGAATGGGTCTCTAGTAACAACCCAAGCACCGATAATACCGCCTGCAGCAGCAAGAGGAACGTTAAATGCTAGCGCTGAAAGTGTCATTGGAGTACCGTAAATAGTAGTTCCTTTGTCAGCATACCAACTCCAACCTTCACCAGGCAAAATGATACAAGCCATTAGGAATCCGAAGAATCCAACAATAATCAGCATTAAGCCGGTTACTGTAAGTGGCATATTGTGTCCCGCAAGATGATTCGCAGAACCGTCAGCATTGAATTTTCCAACACGTGGCCCTAAGTTCAATAGAACACCGAGTGCAAAGAATCCAGCGACAGCGTGCACAAGACCAGCAGCACCAAAGTCGTGATAACCAAACTCTGTTACTAACCATCCGTCAGCGTGCCATCCCCATGCCGCAGCAATACCCCAAGCAGCAGTACCTAGTACAATCGCACAGATTACAAAACCTACGGTTTGTATTCTCTCGATTAAAGCACCAGAGGCAATCGATGCAGTGGTTGCGGCGAATAGAGCGAAAGCACCCCAGAATACACCTGACGCGTTGTCAGCCATATTTGGACCCATGTATTGAGCAGAATCGCCCCATGGAAGTGCAATAGCATTTGCATAGCCTATACCTGATATCTCCATATAACCAGCGCCTGCGGCGAGGTCTAACGGCCAAGTTGGGAGGGCCCAATAGAACCACCAACCAAATAGATACCACGCAGCAATTGTAAACGCGAACGCGAGTAAGTTTTTAACGCCCGATGAAAGTACGTTCTTCACACGAGTAGCACCCATCTCATAGAGAAGGAAGCCAGCATGAATAAGAACCATCAACGGAATCGTTACATAATAGTACATCTCAGCAAACATCGTGTTTGTGACCTGAGCAGCACTTTTGACAGCAGCTAAATCTGCCGTTAAAGCTAATATTTGATCTTCCAAAACATTATCTCCTTTTTTAGTTTAAAGTATCTCTCTCCGTTTTTTACTAGCAGAGAAATATATTTCCCTACGAAGTGTGAGTATATAGAAAATGATGAATTAAATCTACAAGAATTATCTTTAATTTGACCCAAAAAAAGAAGCTTATTAATTCATCGAATTCATCAAAGCCTTCTACAAAAAGAAATGCACATTTTTTTGGTATCAAAATGAACCTTTCAATCAAATAAATTTATTTTCTTAAATCCAGCTCAAGTAAATATGGAGCCACATAACCTTCGTATTGTTGTCTTTTTTGAGTGGGCAAATCGACCCAACCTCCGATAGTCCTTCTGCAATCTGATGCGCCACAAAGACAGCGACTCGGAAAGTAGCCTATTTTGTAATTTTGCATTGCATAGTCAAAGGTTATCTCCTCTCCTTTCTTAATATCCCTTATAGCAACATAGTCTTGGGCTCCAGTCTCATTGAGCCTTATGCCGCAATTAGGATTACACGAATGATTAACGAGTGCCATAAAGCCAATGGGCTCGAAGTATTCATTCTCACCCATCTGAGATACGCCAACATGATTGACTCTTACGACCTCGTGAACAATACCTCTCATGACGACCTCGTCTTTACTATAGGAGAGCTTAGTGAAGATTCCTACACCTCGATCACTCGAATCCTTTAACTCAAAATTATTGTCTTGGTCACTAGGATCCATACGCCTCCACAATGCTGATGACTTGTCTCTTGAAAGCTTCCTCATAATTGTCAGCAAACTCATCAAGAGTAGTCAATGAGCTGGCATCTGACATCCTGTCTGTATAAATCAATCCGTCAAGATGATCTAACTCGTGCTGAAAAGTGCCAGCGCTAATGCCTTTAGAAATAAAGCTGAGAGCTTGCCCTTCTCTATCACAACCCTCAATTAGAATTTCAGGACACCTGTCGACCTTCCCTCTCATGTTGGGAACCGATAAGCAGCCCTCGTAAACGTTAATTCTTTCTTCAGTTAAAAACGTGACTTTTGGATTAATTAAAACGGTTAATGGAATTTCTGGCTTATAGGGGTAGCGAGGATTTTTACTGACCTCAATAATGCATATTCTTAACGGAACAGCAATTTGAGTTGCAGCCAGTCCAGCTCCGTTAGCATGCCTCATCGTTTCAATCAAATCATCAATCAGACTTTGAATCTCGTCGGATTGAATCTGATTAACATCGACAGGCTTTGCGACCTGACGAAGGGCAGGGTTGCCGATTTGGACAATCGTTCTAATCATCTGAAAAAACTAGACTGCACCAATTCTCAAATAGAGTCTGTGATGCTCTATTGTTGGCTGCCAGATTCATTTTAAAATCATCTTCAAAACTTTTAAGGCCTTCTTTACCTAAAAGCTCTTCTATGGCTGCAGGTATTCCTGGAATACACATCCAACCTTCCAATGTGTGGCTACAAACTTCAGGATGAAATTGACACGAATAGGCATTCTTTGAGAGCTGCATGATGTGATTATGACAAACACTGGACGATGCTAAAATTGTTGAACCCTCAGGCGCCTCAGTGACTTCAGCTAAATGAACGTTAACCCATTTATCTGAGGTATCAAAATTCTTTAATAATGGGTGGTTTAATCCCTCAAGAGTGGGCTTTATTTCGAACAAACCGACCTCATAATTGTCTGTCTTCTCAACCTTGCCTCCGAGTGCTTCAGCGACAAGTTGATGTCCCAAGCAGATCCCAAGAAATGGGATTTTTAAATTCTTAATGGCGTGATGAATAGCCAACTTTTCATCAACAAGCCATGGGTATTGATCTTCCTCCCAGACGTTCATCGAGCCACCCATCACCCAAAGTCCGTCATAGTCTTCTAGGTCTGGAATCTTCTCACCTGCATGAAGGTCTACTTCACAAAACATAACACTCTGACTTTCTGCAAAATCTCTAAAAATGCCTGGATTTTGAGAAGCCATATGTTTAAAAACAAGAATATTTTTCATCGGACTAGTCATATCAAGATATTTTAATAATAAGAATATTTAAATGTTTGTTTTAATATTTGAACGCAATTGAGAAATATTCAATTACTAAGAAGCTCCTATCTACTTAAATTGTTCCAACTCCTCAAAAAGGCCTGCTCGGCAACAAAGAGCCATTCTCTAGGCTTATTATCCTTAATAAGGCTTTTGCCTAAAACATAGATGTCTTCAGGATTAGTCAATATTGCTTTCTCAGCCTCGTCCAAAGAATCAATAGAAAATTCCTTATTGATTGTTAATTGACTCAAAACAGTACTAGGGTTTTGCAAATTATGACTCAAAGCGTGAGCTTCAACTGAATCAGTAAAGTTGTAGATAGATGAGTAGTCAAGGCGGTAACAATCGATCTCAGAGAATTTACAGGATAGCTGATCTGTAATAGCTGAACACGAACAAAGCATCATTAACGTTAAAGTAATAAAAATATTAATTTTTAAACTATAGAATAATGTCATAGGATAGTTTTGTTTCGAGCGAAGAGTTGCTCGGGTTGGTTGTAAGTCCAAACTTAATGTTGTTATAGTCCATCCCTAAGTAGCTAGAGTTTAATTTCTTAGAGTTAAGACTGTGATTCAAGTTATTGGTCACCATATGTTTTATCGATAAGCTCAAATTTTCAGATAAATCTTTTCTGTAAGACATTCCAAAATTAACTTGCCTCGAAGATGATTCAAGATTTATATTCTTAATTGTTTGTGAGATGTTTCTATTGGCATCTGCTAAGCTTGCTGTTTTGATTGCAATTGAACCATTTTCTACTCGGTTAGGTTGGTGAATAGAAAAAGAAAAATTATCATCTTTAGTTATATTTTTCATATCAGCAATCAAAGCAACACTAGATGACCTAACATCACTTGCCGAATCCACAAAACTATTAGTTGGACTCGTCATGTTTGTATTTGCATGGGTTGCTATGCCTGTCAATGAGAGATTATCAAAAAGATGTTTTTTTGCTTTGAGTGCAGTAAAGGTTGTAGTTGATTTAGCGCCGTTAAGAGAAAATGCATTAGATCCTATAGAGCCAAGTAGACTATCATTTTCTTGACTAAGACCAGCCATTAAAGTGACAGATTGGCTCTGAGGGTTTCCATATTCCAGTGAACTCACAAGACTTTTTTTAGATCCAATTTTTTGACCATTATTAAACTCAATAGGCATTGTTGCACCAACTAATAAACGGGCATTAGATACATTAAAAGTACCCCCTATACCCAGTCCACCTTCATTAGAGTCTAGATATGGCGTATGGTAACTTTGCAAGTTAGTCGATGAGTAACTATTTGAATCAAAGAAGCTCTGAACTGGTAATGCACTTAATCCGATTGAAATTCCTTGATTTAAATTAAAAGAGTCTCTAGTTTTCAATGAATTATCATTAGGATTTGTAAGACTCTTAAGCTCCTCTGAGAGATTAAATTTAGGTTCATTATTTGATATTAAATTAACGTGATAACTCATGTCATACTTGAAACCACCGCCCAAGTCATCGTATGTGTATCCTACCTGACCAATTAAACCCTTTTGAAGGGAGTCTCCTAAAGAGCTTGAAGTTAAGAGTCTAGAATTTCCAAGTTGATAAGATTCACTACCATCTGAAGAATCTCCCGT
Organism: uncultured Gammaproteobacteria bacterium; assembly: GCA_902512305.1. Classification (GTDB taxonomy): domain Bacteria; phylum Pseudomonadota; class Gammaproteobacteria; order PS1; family Pseudothioglobaceae; genus Pseudothioglobus. The sequence goes on along the minus strand of CABXIU010000003.1, from coordinate 49,076 downwards.
ATAAATCCTTGTATAGGCTGAAGAAGTTATCGGATTTAAGGCAGCATAAATGTCTAATATTCCATGGCCAAATTCATCGTCGTAACCATGCTCAAGACCATTACCAAAAGTTACCGCGGCATCATGATTAAAGAAAGAGTTATCGGCAGATGCCAACAGCCTATCAGTTAATTGTGCAGGTGTATGACTTGGAAAAGCTTCTGAAAGTAGCGCAACCGCTCCAGAAATTTGAGGAGCAACAAAGGATGTTCCTGAGACTCCCTGCCAATATAAATTAGTAGCACCGTCCGAATCAAATGCAGCACCAACAACTTGGTAACCGTCTGCACCTAGGCAGTATGCACCAGTAGAACCACAAGGCCCTGACTTCCTTGTATAGGTTTCGTTGCCAGATGAACCAGTAATTTCGACATTAACCGCTGTTATCCAGGCCTCTTCTAGTTGTGGAAATAAAACGGGTAGTGCGGCCTGAAAATCGGCTTCAGTAAAAGAAGTATTATTTGAGAGTGCATAAACAATTACCCCACTCTCTTGGAAGTTGTTAAGCGCCGTGATATAAGCATTAGCTGAAGCTTCGTTTGCAGTATAGCCACTGGAATGAAATTTTTGAGCTATTCCGTACGCATTAGTCCAACTATTAGAACTTATATCAGATTGAAGCGTATCTATTTGATAATCAATACCCCAACTATTATTTTGAACTACAGCAGAGCTAGCATTATCTGTGGCATTAGCCCAATGCGTTGGGTAGTAAGTGTTTCCATTTCTTTGATTGTAGCTTGCCCAATGTAGACTTACTCCTGGCGCAACACCTTGCATACCCGTACCGTCATCCTCACCAGCTGCTACACTGGAGACTATTAAACCATGGTCAGCTGTCGCATTGACGCCAGTTGCTGCAGTCTGAGTACCATACTGAGTAATTGTTTTACTATCAAGCTCGTCGTGGCTTGTACTAAAACCAGCATCTAGAATTGCAATTGTCTCCCCAGAGCCTGTAAGGCCATATCCATAAGCCTTATGGGCATTAATAACCTCTAGTGGGTTTTGAGTGCTGTCAGCGCTTGAGTAGTTAAAATTTTGAAATTCAGTTGTAGTAGCTTGAGTTGTTGCGCTTGATGAGTTGTAAGTTAGACTTGTTCCGGAATCTAGAAAGCTTGGAGTTGATGCGACAACTGCAGAAGAACTTCCACCACTTCCGCCCAAACAGCCAGATAGGATTAATGATAATAAAACAAGAAAATATATTTTTTTATAGGACATAAATATTCATTTTAAATTACAAAATTTACTACATATGGTTTTCAACTCCTGGACAATAGGTCCACTCCTTCTTTGGAAAATATCTTTGAATAAGTTCATAAACCCCTGGGTCGTTTTTCTGTATCCACTCTCTCGAGTAGTGTGAACTTTTAAACCTTGGACCTCGATTCATGATGTAACCCTCAACGGATATTGCCCAGTACTCTCCAACTAGATGAGACATGTCCTGCTCCTCTCCATCTGCAAGGTATTGCTCAAAGTCTCCATAGATATCTCTCTCAATTGCAGAGACCGCTAAATCAAAAATCCTTTCATAAAAATAAGTCTCATTCGTTAACTCAAATACAATATGGTTTATGGAATGAACTAGCTCATGTATTACTGGATTTCCTCCGGTATCCCAATTCCCTGGATAACAAAACCAAGTCGCATTAGCAGGCATAGAGGTGTCAGTTATCCCCTGTGCAAAACCGCCTGGTTCGTATTCACCTCGATACTCTGGCAAGACAGATGTATTTCTTAACCGTCCATTAAAAAGAGAAATGCGAGCTTCATTTTGCCTCAGTATATCTCTTACACCAGGCCACTCTGAAGTCATATACATGACAGCATCATAGGATGCATAAAGTGCCTCATCTGGTACTTTTTTACCTCCAACAATAATAACGCCTCCTGCACTTATATACTTAGTGTAATGCTCAAGACCTTTAGGACTTGGAGACTTGATTACCTTTCTGCCAGTTTCAATATAAGGAAAACTCTCCCAGTTAGCTGCAAATCCACTCCAATGGGCACCCCTCCCCCATAAAACATGAGAAGCAATGATGACATCTCTAATTGTTCCAGAGCCGTAATGAGCCCTACAGATCGCATCCTCAAAGTCCTCGTAATGATTCCAAGTCGTTGTATGCTCCCAAGATATTTTGTGTCTTATTCCCTGAAGACTCTCTTTCTCGAACTTTATAGGTCGATACTTCTTGGCTATGTCTAATAGCTCGTCATAAAGCCATAGTGAGAAGGGTCCGTTTCTTGTAACCCTACCTGATTTTGCGACATACGAGTAGAGATTATTATTGTAAACTTTGTAGTTTGCGTCTGCATGCAGATTAATATATTTTTGAACATTATTGACAACTCTCTGACCTTTAAAAAGATCATTGCATTGTTCTTTTGTAGGGTCCAAATCATTATCAACATAACTAGCAGGTCTAGAAGTAATTGAAGTATTTGAACTTTCATCACAGTTATATTCATAATAACTGCCATCCGCAGAAAGACTCTTTACTGGGTCGCTACCATCAGGGCATGAGTTTGCAATGCTTTGGGCTGATATGAAAGCTAATGCCAGAAGAAGGAATATTTTTTTCATTAAATTAAGCTGTAAATCGAATATTTAAAAACAGTATATATGTTTAATTAACTTGAAAAATAAATTGCATAATTTCAATAAATGATATTTTAAAAACTCATCACTCTATCTATAATTTAATTAATACTTTTTATAAATAAATGACATGGCATTAAGAGCAATTGAGGCTATTCTTCCTCCAGACAATCTTCATTTTGTTGGGGACGGTTTCAGGGTTTATGGAATTTTAGGAAGAAAGGAGCCTCTCACCATGAAACGCATGAGTCCTTTTCTTTTATTGGACTATGCTCCAGTCCACTATTTTCCACCTAATAATGGCGCTCTCCTTGGTGTTGGCCCTCACCCTCATAGAGGAATAGAAACAGTCACGATTGCCTACAAAGGAAAAGTGGAGCACAATGACAGCACTGGCGCTGGAGGCATTATTGAAGAAGGCGGTGTTCAGTGGATGACCTCTGGCAAAGGAATACTTCACAAGGAGTATCACGAGAAAAATTTCAGTAAAAAAGGTGGAGAAATGCAGATGGTACAGCTCTGGGTTAACCTGCCTGCAAAAGATAAAATGACGGAGCCAAAGTACCAAAACATTGAAAACAAGGATTTATCAAAAGTGGATCTCGGGAATGGCATTGGATCTGTTGATATTATTGCTGGTGAATTCGAAAACAATAAAGGGCCAGCTTCATCGTTCACTCCATTAAGCCTCTTCAACGTTAAACTCAACAAAGGCAAAGGAACTAGCTTAAGCTTCAATGAAAGTCACAATACTGGTCTTTTAGTCATCAAAGGCAATGTCACCATAAACAACTCAGAGAATGCGCCAACGAATCACTTTGTACTCTTCAACAACAAGGGTTCTGAATTTACAATAAAAGCCGAAGACGAAGCAGAAATACTTATTCTGAGCGGTGAACCAATCAATGAGCCAATCGCCTCTTACGGTCCATTTGTTATGAATACAAATGATGAGATTAGGCAAACCATCGACGACTTCAATAGCGGAATGTTTGGTCACCTGGACTAGTCAAATTACTCCATAAATCTCTCGCCTGTTATTTCTGATATCTTACTATCTAGGTTTTAATATGCATGAATATACTTCAATAGAAAAGAATAAACCTCTCATTGAGTAATTCACCTACCTATAATAGAGTTAATTTAATTTTTTAGGGTGTCCCTATAAATTAAACATAGGTCGGTCAATAGCCCTATTAAAAAAAAAGGCCAAAGATTCTCATCAGCAATTATTGATGAAGATTTTGTTGTGCTCAGTTTTATATTTTAATTTAGGGTTGGTTATTTTGCTTGATGATGAAATAGAAAATTCGAATTCTGACTCGTTGCTCAGCTCTTTGCTGTTAATGTCAAAGCACTTTGACATTAATACAAGTGCTGCAACACTCACTGCCAGCCTGCCGTTGGTAGAGGGCAAGCTGACTCCTGAACTATTTGTAAGGGCTGGTCAAAGAGCGGGGCTTGTTGTCAAGCTCGTAAAGCGCAGCCTAGACAAAGTCTCTCCGCTGGTTCTGCCTGTTGTCATTAATTTAAAGAACAACCAAAGCGCAGTCCTACTCTCAATCAATGAAAAAAATGCAACACTCTATCTCGAAGAGAGCGGAGGCAAGGTGGAAACCCCAATTGCAGAGCTTAGGGATCGATACACAGGAAACTTGTTTTTAATTTCTAAAGAGCATGACTTTGATGAGCGCAGCCCTGAACTCTTAAATATTCGTTCGAGGCATTGGTTTTGGGGAACCCTGATACGCTCCTGGAGGATCTATCGAGATGTCCTTTTGGCCTCATTTATGGTGAACATGTTTGCCCTAGCCGCGCCACTCTTCATCATGAATGTATATGACCGCGTCGTCCCCAACAAGGCGATAGAGACCTTATGGGTTCTATCAGCAGGCCTCATCGTTGTCTACCTTTTTGATTTTGTTATTAAAATGTTGAGGGCTTATTTCATTGATATTGCAGGCAAAAAGTCAGACCTCCTGCTCTCGTCTACCCTCTTCGAGAAGGTTATGGGAATGCGTATGGCTGACCGACCTCGCTCGATAGGTAGTTTCGCCAACAATCTGAGGGACTTTGAGACGATTAGAGATTTTATTGCCTCGGCCACAATCACGGCTCTCATTGATATTCCTTTCGTAATTCTCTTTATTTTTGTGATCTATTATTTTGCAGGAAACCTTGTCTATATTCCACTAATCAGTGTTGCCCTTGTAATCCTCTATTCACTCATCATTCAGCCCTTATTGAAGAGCTCAGTGGATAAAACAATGAGAGCCTCTTCGCAAAAACACGCTGACCTGGTTGAGGGATTAAGCGCCCTGGAGACTATTAAAACATTAGGCCTTCAGGGAAGAATGCAACTGAAATGGGAAAGCATTACTGGCTATGTCGCTGAATGGAATATCAAGTCAAGACTAATCGCCAACTCTAGCACAATCTTTTCACAATTGATTCAACAGGGCACAACGATTGCCATCGTTGTTGCAGGTGTCTACGCGATATCAGAGGGCGTCCTTAGTTTGGGCGGACTCATCGCGGCGGTTATGATTGCAAATAGAATCTCAGGCCCGATGACCCAGGCCTCGGCCATTGTAACTAAGTACTATCATGCCAAAGCTGCACTCAGAACGCTCGACAAAATTATGCAGCAAGACGACGAAAGAAAGGCCAGTAAAAAATACATTCATCCTAAGCAATTCGCTGGCAAGGTGTCCTTTAATAAGGTCAATTTTACTTACCCTGGAGAGCAAAAAAAAGTACTCTCAGACTTGTCCTTTGAGATCAATGCAGGAGAACACCTAGCGATATTGGGACCCGTCGGTTCAGGCAAAACAAGCATCCTGAAGTTGCTACTCAAGCTCTACGATGTAGACTCTGGAGAGATCAGAATTGACGACCTTGATATCAACCAGATTGACCCGCTTGATTTAAGAAAAAATATCAGCTATGTGAACCAGTCACCGACCCTATTTTACGGAACCCTGAGAGACAACATCATCTGCTCAAAACCTTTAGCAACTGACGAGGAAATACTCTCGGTGGCAAAAATGTCAGGCTTGTCAACATTCATAAACAATCACCCCCAGGGCTTTGATATAAACGTCGGCGAGGGTGGAGAAAGGCTATCCCACGGTCAGCGCCAGAGCGTTGCTATTGCGAGAGCTCTGCTATCCGACTCGCAGTTCGTTTTGCTAGATGAACCCACAAGCGCGATCGATAGCGCTATCGAGGGAATACTAAAGGAGAGCCTTGCTGCATTCTCCAAAGGCAAAACCTTGATACTTGTGACGCATCGAAAGTCGCTACTGGACTTAGTTCAAAACATTCTGATTGTGAGTAACGGCAATCTTGTTAACTTTGGCTCAAAAGAGAAAATTCTTAAATCGAGCCAAAAGAGGGGTGACGATGCCTAAACAAATGAAGAAGGATAATTTAGAGCTTGTCGATCAGCAAGACTTTGACTTTATTTCGCAAAAAAGCACTGCACTTTTGTTGTCATCCCCCAAGGGAGCCAGAAAATTAATATTCATCATCTTTGTATTTTTTGCTTTTGCTATTTACTGGGCTGCGAATGCACAGGTTGACGAAATCACCAAGGGTGATGGGAAGGTCATTTCATCAAAACAGCTACAGAAATTGCAAAGCCTTGAGGGAGGAATCATTTCTGATGTTTTGATAAGTTCTGGAGACAGGATATCAAAAGATGACATCCTGTTGGTTATTGACGATACGAAATTTAAATCGAATTTAGAGGAAATTAGAAAAAAATTGTTGATACTGGAAGCCCAAAAAGAAAGCTTTTCAAGTGAACTCAAAGACGAGCCATTGGTATTTTCGGCTGATCTGATCAATGAGATTCCAGTTATTGCACAACAAGAAATGGATTTTTTCGCCACTAGACAAGAGGGAAAAGACTCGATAGAGCTGATTTACGAAAACCGCATCGAGAAACTTGATAATAATTTTGCTGAATTCACCGGAAAAGCCGACAACCTCAGGAAAAAATTAGAACTGGCCGAAAAAGAGCTTGAGGAAATTAGAAAAAAATTACTCATCTTAGAGGCTCAAAAGGAGAGCTTTTCCAGTGAACTGAGCGATGAACCATTAGTATTTTCTGAGGATCTGAGTAATGAATTGCCCGTCATAACAAAGCAAGAGATGGACTTTTTTGCAACCAGGCAAAAAGAAAAAGAGTCCATCGAGCTAACCTACAAGAACCAAATCAAGAAGCTTGATAACAGCTTTACTGAATATTCGGGCAAGGCTGAGAACCTGAGAAAAAATATAGAGCTGGCTGAAGAAGAGATCGAAATATATAGATCACTGCAAGACAATAATCTAGTCTCCAAAGTCGAACTGATCGCCCTAGAGAAAGAGTTAAACACGATCAAAGGTGAATTATTTCAATCAGAAATCAAAACAAAACAAATCGAAACCCTTAAGACTGAAGCGCTCAATGAGCGCGACAATTCAAACCTGGTAATCAAAAATGAGATATATAAATACTTGCAAAACAAGGACCTAGTCTCCAAAGTCGAACTGATCACCCTAGAGAAAGAGATGAACAGTATCAAAGGTGAATTGTTTCAATCAGAAATCAAAGCAAAACAAATCGAAACCCTTAAGACTGAAGCGCTCAATGAGCGCGACAATTCTAACCTCTCGATGAGAAATAAAGCACAGGAAAAACTAAAGAGCACTTTGGCTGAAATTGAAATACTGAAGCAGTCTGAAGTGGTCGCCCTAGATAGGCTCAACAGAACCTTGATTCGTTCCCCTGTTAACGGCATTGTTCAGCGCGTTTTGACGAGCACTATATCTTCAGTTATTAGCCCCGGTGAAGACTTAATCGAGATTGTTCCTATCGATGATGCGCTCTTGATTGAGGCAAAGATAAGGCCGATAGATATTGGATTTCTAAGCCCTGGTCAGGACGTCATTGTTAAGTTTAGTGCCTACGATTTCGCGATTTACGGAGGACTCAATGGGAACCTAGAATACATCAGTGCGGACACGATAGTTAATGAAAATGAAAGTTACTATCTAATTAAAGTCAGAACCGAGCTAAACTATCTCGATTCTGAAAATGAGCGCTTAGAAATTATTCCTGGAATGACGGCAAGTGTGAATATAGTAACCGGCAAAAAGAGTATACTCGATTACCTACTGAAACCTGTTTTACGGGCAAAACATAATTCACTCCATGAGAGATAGAAAAATGACAAAAATTAAAACGGTATTATTTATTTTTGTAACGCTCCAGGTCAGTTTTATCCAGGCGCTAGAGCTCAAGAACTTGGTTCATCAGGTGGTTGAAACTAACCCTGAAATAAAAAAGATTCAATATGAATTAAATTCTGAGTATGAAGATTTACTCTCCTCACAAAAGTTCCCCAATACATCCTTAGACCTGTACGGAGGTGCTGGAGGGCAAAGGAATTTTGACTACACATTGATTAGCGACAAGGATTTTGATAAATACAATGCCGGTATAAAGCTCACACACAAACTCTTTGATGGTTACTACGCTGAATCTGAAACTGATCGATATAGGGCCTCATATGGCGCCAAGAAGTTTATGCTCACATCAACACAACAAAACGTCGCCCTTGAAACAATCGAGCTATTCCTAGAAATACTAAAGCTGGATGAAATTGCCGCCTTATCAAATAAATTTTTGGGTGACCTAATACTTTATATTGAGATGTCTTCCGACAAGCTAGATTCAGGTGTCTTAAATGCTACTGAACACTCCGTGGTCCAAATGTCTTATCAGATAGCTAGAAATAATAACATTAATGCTATCAACAACTTAAAAGACACAATCAGTCTATACGAACAATCTATAGGGAGTTTTCCTCCTTTATCGATGATGAAGTATGAGGATATTGATAAAAACAAGCTACCTCAAAGCTTACAAAGCGCTTTGAAATTAGCCAAACAAAACCACCCCGTCATTGCTGCCTGCAAAGAGCACATTAAAGAAACCAAAGCTCAATATGACGGCTCTTTTTCAAGGGACTATCCCGAGCTTGAATTTGTGCTCTCAGCTGACTGGCAAAAGAACATGAAAAATACCCAAAAACGCGAACGTGTAGTCTCAGCAATGTTCAATATTAACTATAACTTACTGGGCAAAAATAACAATACTCACTACAATGAAAAATACAAAAACCAAGTATCTCAGGCTAAAACTCTTTGTGAAATCAAAGAGCGCGAGGTAAATTCTAGTCTGAAGCTTTCTTACGCCGCCTTCGAAACTATGAGCCTATCTCAAAGATATCTTTCAGAAGCAAAAAAAAGTAGTACGGCTATCACTAACTCTTATGTAGAACGATCAGAGGTTGAAACCATATCGTTTGAAAAGTTAATTCAACGCAGCAATCAAAAGCTTGAAACAGAAATATTAGAAATCGAAAACCGATACGACTTAGTGTATTCAAAATACAGAGTGCTTCACGGTATGGGGCTATTACTTAAACACTTTGATATGAACCAACACGCTTCCCAAAGATAACTATAATGCAAAACTACAATGGCTGAAAAAATAAAACTGAATATAAATGAAGTTGCCGTCAAAGACGGCAACACCAGCCTGTCTTTTGTGATCTCAGAGCCATCAGAAGAGGCCTTCTCAGTCGAGGTTGCGATCTCGGATCACCCCAATACTTTTTCCCAGAGTCTGCTCTTTTTGCCTGGTGAAACAACTAAAAAGGTGTCTCTTCCAATTACCCCTGAAGTACCATTAACAACGACAATTAATGTAGACAATTCTGATTTAGTTGAACTCACCCTAGCTGAATTTAGAATTGAGTACAACCAAGAGCGTGACACTGCAGAATTATTTATCGATGATGAGGTAATTGAAGGAATCTCAACCATCGAACGAAGCGCCGAAGAGCTGATCCCTACAACCTCTTTCGAAACAATCTCCGATGCCATCGACCAAGTCGATGAGACAGTATTACTAGCTGTTAGCAATACAACAAAGACTACAACGACTACCTCGACGACTGATGATACAACGACGACTGACACCACCGCACCAAGCCTAAGTAGCGCCTCGCCTGCCGATGACGCCACAGCGGTTGCTGTTGGCGGCAATATCGTCCTTAACTTCTCCGAGGCGGTGGATGTTGAGAGCGGCAATATTGTCATTTATAAGTCATCCGATGATTCAACCGTGGAGACGATTGCCGTTACCAGTAGTCAAGTGACCGGCACCGGCACCACGCAGATCACCATCAATCCCTCCAGTGATCTTGACTCATCCACTGAATACTACGTCCAAATAGCCGCCACTGGCTTTGATGATTCATCGGGTAATTCCTATGCAGGGATAACCGATAAAACGAGTCTTTCTTTTACGACTGCTGACACCCCAAGGCTCTCAATTAACGATGTCACCAGCTCTGATGAGAGTGCAGCTAATGCAACTTTTACGGTGACATTGTCTGCAACTTCAGACTCGGATGTTACGGTCGATTACGCGAGTTCCAATGATTCGTTGTCCTTTACTGCAGCCGACATCGCCACCAGCGCTGCTGGTGCAAAGGGTGTCCATGTGGCCGATATGGACGGGGACGGCGATCTCGACATCGTTTCAGCCTCGACTAACGATGACACCATTGCCTGGTACGAGAACGACGGCGCCGCCAATCCAAGCTTCACCGCGGCTGACATTGCGACCAGTGCCGACGGCGCGACCGATGTTCACGTCGCCGATATGGACGGGGACGGGGATCTCGACATGGTTTCGGCCTCCTATGTCGACGACACCATTGCCTGGTACGAGAACGAAGGCGCGGCCAATCCAAGCTTCACCGCGGCTGACATCGCGACTAGTGCTAATGGCGCTCACGACGTTCATGTGGTCGACCTGGACGGCGATGGCGATCTTGATATCGTTTCAGCCTCGGCTAACGATGACACCATCGCCTGGTACGAGAACGATGGCGCCGCCAATCCAAGCTGGAGCGCAGCCAACATTGACACCAACGCCGACTATGCCCGCAAAGTTTATGTGGCCGATATGGATGGCGATGGCGATCTCGACATCGTTTCAGCCTCGGGTAATGACGACACCATTGCCTGGTACGAGAACGATGGCGCTGCTGATCCTACTTGGACGGCGGCTGACATCGCCACCAGCGCCGATGGTGCCTTAGACGTCCACGTGGCTGATCTGGACGGCGATGGCGACCTCGACATCGTCTCGGCCTCCATCAATGACGACACCATTGCCTGGTATGAGAACAACGGCGCTGGCGATACCAAAGCCTCTGCGGCAACCTTGGCGCTCTCAATAAGTGGTTTTTCAGGGGCTACGAGCGTCTCTGTACCATCAGGAGCGAGTGGATTGAACGCCATTGTGAGTACTGCACCTGCGAATACGACAACACAAGGAACCAGTTCAGCTGACTATATCGAGGTAAGAGACTCAGCAAGTTCGAACGCTGGCTCAATCAGTGGTGGTAGCGGTAATGACATTGTCTATATCAAGGGCTGGGGCGGCGCAACAAATACATCGGTAACCGGTGACGGCGGAACAGATACGTTGGTGATTAATTCTGCTATTTATAGCAGTACTAGCGGTGGAAACAAAATTTACTTCAATGGAACAGGAGGTAGCGGCAACATCACTTACAATAATTTTAGTTCCGTTGTCGTTTCAGATTCAACAGACTTCGAAAGGAAGTTTTCAGCGACCGCCACGCTTGCTGATACCGATGGCAGCGAAAGTCTGGGAGATATCACTATCTCATCCCTACCAGATAGTACCTCGGTTACCGATAGTGATGGCGATGCTGTTACGGTCTCGAGTAATGCCTTTACTATTGGTAGTGTTGTATCCGGTGAGGCGCAAATCTTCACCCTGACGAACACCGGACCGTTTAATTTCACGGCTAATGGCTCGGTCACGGTTACCGAATCGAATGGTAGCGCAACGACTACAACGACTGCCTCTGTTTTGATTGATGGAGTTGTCAGGGGGATTGAGTATGTTACCTCTTCCGGCATGAGCGGCCTAACAAATCAAGAGGGTCTATTTAACTACCAAGACGGTGACGACATCACCTTCAAGGTGGGTGGAGTGGTATTGGGTACAGCGACCGCCGAGGACGTTATCTCTGGGAGAACCTTCTTGCAGGACATTGCTGACGTTGAGCGCTCCAATCTTAGTGATGGCTACCTGGAAAATATGGCGATCTTCCTGCAATCCCTAGACGCAAACTACAATCCGGGCGACGGCATTACCATTACCGAACAGATGCGCACAAATCTCGCCGATATTGAGCTCGACCTAAGGCAGGCAAGTTCGAGCGAGGTAAAACAAGTCATCGAACAGGTTGGCGGTGTTTACGTTGAAAGGGCCGAGGCAATGGAGCACGTCAAGGACATGTTAATTGAGTACAGCGACATGAAACAGAGCGACTTTGAATTAATTGATACTGAGAGCTTGGTGACTCAAACACAGAACTCGCAAAGTGATCAGCAGAGCTCTTTATCAAGCATAGAAAATGACAAGATTAGTCTTGAAGTATTGGCTGATCTTGAGGACTTAGAAAGCAACGAAGCCCTCTTCTCGGAACTACCCGAAAGCCCACAAGGGTATCACACTTCAGAGATTCATAACAACGAGTCAACAAGCCTTGACAACTCATCGGTCGTGCATATTTTGAATAGTGTACTGAATACGATTGAGAATAATCTGGTTTACGATATTTAAATTACTGACTTTTAGGTTGACTGATTCTCCACCGAAGCCTCCAGCTTTGGATACTTTAAACCCAATGTAACGCCCCTTGCTATTGAAAATATAATGAGCGAAGCCCAAAGCCCATGGTTCTCATATCGAGGCAACAGAATTGCCAGCGCCATCATATAGATAAAAAATGATATAAACATCATATTGCGCATATCGGCTGTCCTCGTTGCGCCAATAAAAATACCGTCCAGCATCCAGGCAGCAGCGCCAACGAGAGGCGCTAGAACCATCCAAGGTAAGTATTCACGGCTCACCTCTCTTACATTCTCAGCAGTAGTCATGACATCAATAATATTACTTCCAAAAAATGCAAAAATAATTACCATAAAAACAACGGACCCAAAGCCCCATTGACTGGTCATAATGGCTGACTTTCGAAACATTAATCTGTTTCGAGCACCAAGCGCCTGACCCACGAGCGCTTCTGCTGCAAAAGCAAAACCATCCATAGCATAAGCAGTTATATTTAAAAACTGAATGAGTACTTGGTTCGCAGCCAAGGTCGCATCATCAAAGCTCGAACCAAGAAATAGAAAACTCACAAAGGCAATCTCTAACAGAACCGATCGAATCAAAATATCACTATTAACTTTGGCCATTTTAATTAGCCTAGCTCTATCAAATATTTGACTCCAGTTTCTCCAATAACCATCTTTGAAGCCCTCTCTAGCAAGCCATAATCCAAAAAATAGCCCAATCCACTCTGCAACAAGTGTTGCAAATGCGACCCCTTCAACTCCCCAGCCTAGTTTCAGAACAAAGACAAAATCTAAAGTTATGTTGATGCTATTAATAAGCAACATAAGAACCAAGACAGCTCGTGTCATCTCTTTAGCAATTAGCCAACCTGTAATACCAAAGATAGCAATCGCTGCTGGCGCACTATAGACTCTTATCTTTAAATACTCTTGCGCTAAAGACTCAACCTCTATTGAAGCTGGCGCTAGAGCAAGAGCAGCACTAAACAAAGGAATTTGAGTAATAATTAAGATTAATCCTGCCACTAGTCCAATAAGGATTCCTCTTACTAGGAGGGCTGACGTTTCTGAATGATTATCTGAGCCAATGGCTTGAGCAGTCATTCCAGTGGTTCCCATCCTAAGAAAACCAAAGAGCCAATAAATGGCTGAAATAATAATAGCGCCTATTCCAACAGCACCAATGGGAGCAGCCAATCCCATCTGTCCAACAACTGCTGTATCAACAGCTCCTAAAATAGGAATTGTAGCATTGGCCAATACAATTGGAATTGCTACGCCAAGCACTCTTTTATGAGAAAGTGTTGTTGAACTGAGGTTCATAATGAATAAATCTAGACTTTACTAGAGAGTATACGATTGAATAATTTGAATCGCCAATAAAGGATAAATGCAAGAATAGCATATAAGAACTTTGCAAAAGTGAATACTACTGGCAAACTCACAAGTTTAACCAGCCAGCCATAGCCTTTAGTATTACTCCAAACGTAAATAAAAGCATCCACACCCTTTATTTCACCTCCATCTGGAAACTCAACATAAAGTGCCTTTAGGTACTTGTCACCCTTTTGACTGCAGTTCACATATTGAAGCTGAGATCTTTTTTTGTAGTGCTTTATTTCGAAGTTACAAATACTGCACTCTTCGTTAAATAAGACCTTGCCGTTAGACTGATTTTTCATAGTTTTATATTATATATGACTAATGATTTAATCAAATTAGATTGACTAACTTTGAGTCTTATTAAGGTATAGTTTGAGTTTGAAAAACTAGAGACTTTCAATTGATAAAAAAACAACTCAACAACCTTCAAATCATTCAATTTTTTTTATTGCAAAGCTCTCAAACTAAAGCAATAATTCTAAATATATTGTCTATAGTTTTATTTTCAATCATGGTTATTTTTATTAGAAAAGCATCCGAAAACATACACGTTCTTGAAGTCGTTTTTTTTCGAAACCTTCTAGCTTTTATTGTAATGCTGCCATTGTTAAAATCTACTGGCTTGGCTGCAATCAAAATGAATAACACAAGATTATTTTTTATGAGGGGTTTTGTTGGCGCCATTGGAATGATTGCAGGGTTCACCTGCTTAACTCTCATACCTCTTGCACAGGCCACTGCAATTAGCTTCTCTCAGCCATTATTTATAACTATAGGGGCTACTATATTCTTAGGTGAAATAATTAAAGCTCGAAGAATTGCTGCAATCATTGTTGGTATTATTGGAATGCTCATAATTGTTCAACCTGATTTTATTAGTTTCTCGTTTGGAATAATGCTCGCAATTATTGCATCTTTAGCGCTCTCAGTTAACGCCTTAATTGTTAAAAAATTAACCATCACTGACACGCCTCAAACAATTATTATTTGGATGGTAATTATGCTGATTCCAATTACTTTTATACCCGCTATTTCAGTTTGGCAATGGCCAAGCTTTGAAACTTGGTTATATCTATGGGGGATTGCAATTTTAGGAACGCTTGCACATTTCTCATTTACTAAATCCTACACAATGGCTGAAATTACTAGCTTAGAGCCAATTGGATTCATAAAGCTCCCTATTATTGCACTTTTAGGATGGATGATTTTTGAAGAAATTCCTGGCACCTGGACCTGGGTTGGAGGGCTAATAATATTCATATCAACAATTTACATCAGTCAACGAGAAGCAAAAGCTTCAAACTCACTTAAGCCAAATGAGGGTATTCAAGAGTCAAAACTTTAATAGTCGAGCGTTTAGCTATCTAGACTAGAAACTTAAATCTCTAGAAAAAATTATTCATATAGCTTGACTAAGCAAGACAGCAATCCATCAGTAATAGCATCATTTTCTAGAATCATTGATAATGCAATTTGCTCTGCCTCATCTTCTGTCATTCCTTCTGTTTCGTTTAAAAGATTTAAGCTGAGTCGTAATAATTCCTTTGGATCTAATTCTTTTGATAGAACATTTGTCATGCATCCACAATATTCATAACTCTCACCAATGGTAAAGTTTTCATCATCTTCTGAAGCGCAACCCACAAAAAAGTCATCTAATAGAGCTCTACTATTAATTTCAGCGTGAACATTGAGTGTTAGTATTGAGGATACAAATATTAAAAATATAGAAATGTATTTCATAATTGAACTCCGTTTTACGTAAGTATAAATTAGTAGAATTTTATTGTACGCTTAATAATTTTTACAGATTCATAGACTATTCAAAATAAATGGTCGGGACGAGAGGATTTGAACCTCTGACCACTTGACCCCCAGTCAAGTGCGCTACCAGGCTGCGCTACGCCCCGATAGAACTATAATTCTTAATTTTTAAATTTGCCATAAAGGAAGCCAAATACAAAGGCAAATATTCCAAATGGTGCTGACATCATTAGCCAATAAATAATATTATTTATATGTCAAAAAATAGAGCAAAAACTTCAAATATGTACAGTTTATGTACAGTTATTTGGAGTCATTATGTCAACAATACAAAAATTCACTCGTGCAAAGGGTGATGTTTATCGTGTCCTAATTCGTAAAGTTGGAGCAAAACCTATATCAAAAACCTTCTCTAACAAAAAGCTGGCTATTCAGTTTGCTCAAAGTATGGATAGTAATAGAGAGTTTTTTGAAGCCTATGGTTATGAAAATAATAAGGAGATTAAATTATCCTTATTGATTAGTAATTATCTTAAGTATGAATATAAAGGTAAGGACAAAGTTGAGCAATCCAGAAAGTTAAGAATATGGCTGAAATATTTGGGCGATATAAGAATAAAAGAAATTAAAGCCAGTAGTATTTCACATTCATTAAGCGCCCTTCCCTCTCACCTATCTAATGCATCTATTAATAGACATAAAGCTGCCATTTCAGGCGCTCTAACATATGCCCTTCGTAAAGGTTATATCAAAATAAATCCAGCCAGGATAATCCCTTCTCTGCCAGAGAATAATGAGCGAACAAGGTTCTTATCAGAAGCTGAACGAACGCGTCTATTTAGCTCTTGTAGAGCCTCTCATTGGGATAAGTTATACCTCATAGTACTACTTGCAATTACAACAGGTGCACGTAAGGGAGAACTGACTAAACTGAGGTGGAATGATATTGATTTTGATAGAAGAACGGCTTATGTCGCTACTACTAAAAATGGTCAGCCTAAAGTTCTGCCTCTGACTGAATCTGTCATTAAAGAGTTACAAATATTTAATAAAAATGATAGCAGCTTAATCTTTGCTTCCAAGGTTAAAGAGAGTGTTGCTTATTGCTTTACTAAGCCTTGGAAAAAAGCTCTCGAGGATGCTGAAATTAAGGACTTTAGATTCCACGACCTTCGTCATTCCTGTGCCTCTTATTTGGCTCAATCTGGGGCATCTCTCTTGGAGATAGCAGATGTTCTAGGACATAAACAGATTAGTGTTACTAAACGTTATGCTCATCTATGTATTGAGCATAAGTCGAGCCTTATTAATAAAGTGATGGGTGGTATTTAATATCAGAATAAACTACAATTGTTAATATGAAAAAAATACTGATAATCTTATTACTATTCATCTCCTATAATTCATATGCTTTATATTTAACTTGTGATGGAGGTACTCAAAAACTTGGGATACTTGCTGATAGCGAACCTGGTGATGATTTTGAGATTGAAGTAACCAATGGTCTTGAGTTTATCATTGATGATATTTATTGGTGTAGAGGCATTAAAAGTTGGGCTGGATATCTTGAAAATCAACTTTTATCGAGCTGTAAAGAAACTGAAACTAATGATGGGGTTGATACTGTGTACTCTGGAGCAATTGATATCTCTAGAAGAACTGGCTCATATTCATACGACTGGCAAATATGGTTTGATGGGGAGAATATTTTTCGAATGATGCAAACTGGTAAGTGCAGGGTTTCAGAACAAAAACTCTTTTAGATATGAAAAAACTACTATTATTATTATTTTCTCTTTCTTTTATAGGTCAATCTAATGCTGGTGAATATTCTTATGAATGCACTATTGAAAATCTCTATCAATTAAAAAACAATGGAGAACTGGAAAAAAAATCACAGATTGAGCAAGACTTTTTCCAAGGAAATAAATTTTATGTAAATCGTCGAAATGGCCAAATTACAGGTATTACTCTTCCAACGGATATAGCTAAGGAGGTAAGAGTTATCAATCGAGGCTCTTCTAAACACAACTTCCAAACAATAGCTGTCTTTGAGAATTTTTCTGATGATGAGTGGCAAGTACTTTCTATTGAGGAGTTTACAGAAGGCAAAATTAAACCATTTATTGCATTTGCTGTTACCGGAATAACTACAGGGATTTGTGAGTAAACCTAAAGAGTTAGTATTCTATTAATCCCTATTCTATAGCTGTTTTAGAGCCTTTACTATTGACTTTTAAGTCATAATGTTGTATAATATCATCCCACAGAAACACACAACTAATCCCTTCACTGCGTGAATTGGGAATCGGCACGCTAAGCCACTAAATCAGTTTCTGTTGTCACACAAAAAGCTTTGGTTTCTATAACCAATTTATCACTTAACTACACCACTAGTTATTTAAGGAGAGCTATATGGAAAATTTAATAATGAATACAGTGACAAATCTAAATTTTGATTACTCAACTATCGAATCAAGAGTCAAAGCATTTAGATTAGACCATCCGAGTGGTCAAATCATAACAGAGATAGTGAAAGACAATGAATCTAATGGAGAAGTCATCTTTAAAGCCCATGCAGTTGTTGATGGTCTAACTAAAGCAACATCTCATGCTATGGAAACAAAAGGTATCAGCAATATTAGCCAAACCTCTCATCTAGAATATGCAGAGACAAATGCTATATGCAGAGTTTTGGGAATGATGGGCTATCTTTCAAATAATCAGCTTGAAAGTAAAGAAGAGCTTGAAAATGCAAAACTCCAAAGAAAAGAACTTTTAAAGAAAGAAAAAAAACTTGAAGCTGATATTGCAAGACTTTCCATCAAATACAAAAAAGCGATTGATGATAAAAATGAAGAAGCGATTGATGAGTGTAGAACAGAGATGGCCGGTAAATCAAAGCTTTGGGATGGAGTCCGTGATTCACTTAGTAAAAAACAACTCGATTATATTTATAGCTTAAATGAGAAGGCATTTGATGAAATAAAAATTAAGAAAGAGATAAGAGAAGCTCGCATTAGAAAGGCTGCAAATGAAAGTCTTAAGAAAAATTTAAATGGATAGGCTTAACTATAAAAAATGGATACCATTAAGCAATTAAAGGATGGTGAGTTCGGAGTCTCCCTGAAGGAAGATGCTGATTCAGTTAAGTATCTTCCTGAAGAGGAGGTCGAGATTTGGTCTACTTGGGTCAAGGCAAAATGGACTAGGGCTTCTGTGCCTGTGCCTAATAAAAAAATAGGGACTCTAAAGCATTTAGGCTTCCATAAACTACTTGATATAAAAGAACTTGACTCTGTTACTGTTCGCAACGATGTCGATGATGCAACATTGGATGTCTTGTTGAAGAACAACGTCATCACAAATGACCTCCACGAGTATTTTGTGCATTATCAGGTTGATGAAATAATTTTTAGAAGGGCTTAAATATGAAAAAAATATTCCACATTCTATTGTTTAATACCGAAACCACTTAGAAATACCCATACTAAGTAATATATTCTTAGGCCGCAAATAAAAGAGACACTTATGGTCGATGACCATACGATTGTTTAACTAAGACTGACTATGTTTAACTATGAGTGTATTTTTTTTTCAACAACCAACAGAAAAAAAATATAAGATTTCTAAATATGAATACCTAGAATATTCTAAAGAAATTTTGTTAGTGTGGTAGTGGTAAAGTGTTCAGCTTTAGCGTGCTTCTAGGAGTGTTTCAAAGATATTCATATTATACCATATATTGGCACTTTTGTCTATGGAGAATTGGTGTTTTTTTCTAATAAATACTACTTAAATAGTTTTAATATTAGTATTAAAATCAATGAGTTATGGTATGACTAGTATAAACCATATTTATAACCTCTCTAAGCTCCAAATTCGCCATCCTAGAGTACTTAAATTACCTAGAAAGTAATGCCTTATTTAGTACTAATAGTAGGTCAAATTAAGTCATATTCATGTATAGTTGTATTATGAAAAAACTATTCAATGATTTAATAAAACAACTCATTGAGGTTGGTCGTTCAGAAACTATTCCTGATAATCCAAAATATAGCATTCTCAATGATGGTTGGTGGCAAAGAAGACGCTACCCTAAATCAGAGGACTTTATTAATTACTCCTATGAAGAACTTAGGTCATTATTTAAAGGAGTTGTTCTTTGTGAAAAAGAATTTAATTGGCAAGTAGGAAGTTTAACTAACACTAATTGGATTTTTCGTAATCTTATAGAAAGACCAGAATATTCTGAGAATTATGATGAGCGTAAGGAAATCTATGAATTTGGTTTTGCTAATAAAATTGATAATCCATATGTTTCTGAAGATAGTGGGCTTAGTTCTGGTTATTGGAGTTATGAAGAATATTTAAAGGTAAAGTCTGAAACTGAAATTGAGGATGCTAAACGCTCATCAAGAATGCGTCAAATTCATTTAGCAAGTAAAGAGCTGGCAGCTGTTAAAAAACAATTTGAGGCAAAAGCTAAAGAAAAAAGAATGAGAGAAAGAACTGAACGAAAAAAAGAAAGAGACAAGAGTATTTCAATAATTGAATACAATTAGTTATTTATTATTTGATTAATGATATACTTTGTTTAAGTCAGGTTAGTTCCCTATAAGAACCAGGTATTTGTTCCATATTGTGTACCTTAGGATTTCCCTTAAAACACTAAAAAGGAGGTAGGTATGTCATACCAAAATCAATCTGATTCAGACCATTTAGCCATTATTATCGGTCCACCAGGACCAGAGAATTTAATCAATTCCGTTCATAACTTTGCTGCTATGTACAACATCTCATTAGATGATGCTTGGACACTTTACATAAAATCACAAGCAGACAAGTTTATTGAGCCTGATGAATCAGGACTAAGTTACTTCTCAGAAATATTTACTGATATTCTAGGTCAAGATGTAAGAGTCTCAGAGTATTTTTTCACGCACTATGTTCAAACTTTTTCAAGTAATGGACAACTGCTTGCAAAAGTAAAAGATGCTTCAGATAGAGACCCTTACCTTGCACCAGCAATCATCTTTCATTCTAGGAACATACTAGATTCAAAAGGGAAAACAATAAATATAAGACTATTTAATGAGCTAAATAGGGATATTCTTCAAAGTCTTTTGCTACTTCTGTTTAAAGTTGCCTGGGTTCATATTTCTATTTCTTATGCATATGAAAGTAAAAGAAAAGTTGTAAAAAAAGAAATGAGCTAATAAATAGATTTTATAATCATGTTTTAGTTTTCTATTCTCTTGGCCAACCAGTAATTATTAAATTATGCAATTTAAATTAGGTGAGTTTTTTTGTGGTCCTGGAGGTATAGCTCTTGGTGCAATTGATACTGGCATTATTTCAAATAATAAGGGTGTTAAATTTAGTATTAAACCCAGTTGGGCTTCTGACTACGACTTGGACACCTGTCAAACTTTCGCATTAAATGTTCATAAAGATATTAACTCTTCAGATGTAATTCATCATGATGTTAGAAAGTTAGATATTGATTCATTATCAGATTGTGATGGATTTGCATTTGGATTTCCCTGCAATGACTTTAGTATTGTTGGAGAGTCCAAAGGGTTAAAAGGGGAATTTGGTCCTCTATATTCGTATGGCATTAAATACCTAAAAACTCATCAGCCCATGTGGTTTGTTGCTGAGAATGTTGGAGGACTCTCAAGCTCTGATAATGGAACAGCTCTTAATGTAATATTAAAATCAATGAAAGAGGTTGGTTATAAAGTTACACCACATTTATATAAATTCGAAGAATATGGAGTTCCTCAAGCAAGACATAGAATTATTATTGTTGGTATAAGAGATGATTTAAGTATTAAATATCGGGTACCAAAACAAACACATCTCAAAAACTTCAATTCTTCAAGGAATTGTCTTACAAAACCACCAATTAAAGAAGATGCTGACAATCACGTTCTTACTAAGCAGTCGAAAAGAGTAGCTGAAAGATTGAAGTGGATTAAGCCAGGAGATAACGCCTGGTCTGAAGACATTCCAGAAGACTTAAGACTCAACGTAAAAGGGGCAAAACTAAGCAATATCTACAAGAGATTAGACCCTGAAAAACCCTCCTATACTGTTACAGGAAGTGGCGGAGGCGGAACTCACATGTACCACTGGAAAGAAAACAGGGCTTTAACCAATAGAGAAAGAGCTAGATTGCAAACCTTTCCAGATGATTTTCTATTTATTGGAAGTAAAGAGAGTGTAAGAAAACAAATAGGTATGGCTGTGCCTCCAATGGGTATGAAGGTTATATTTCAGGCTTTGTTAATGAGCTTTGCAGGAAATGACTATGAATCTATTGAGTCAAATATCAAATAATGTCTTAGAATAGTTACTATGAGTGATGAACTTATAACTAACGAAAAAGATTTTGGAGGGAAGCTTTACAAGCGATTTTCAGCAGACCTTGCCTCTTCAAACGGTTTGCTTGTTGCATCAGGATACTTTGGTGCTGATTTAGTATCTGACTTTGAAGAAAAACTAGTAAAGCTGGGCAAAGGGGGAACTTGTAAGCTACTTTTAGGCATGGTTTATCACAGTGGAGTTGGAAAAAAACAACTAGAAACCCTAAAGTCAATTGATACAAAGTTGCGGAATGATAATCCTGATAATGGTATTTTCATAAGAAGAAAGCAATATCATGGAAAAATTTATAAACTCAATTCAAATAGTGATTTCAAAATATATATAGGTTCATCCAATTTTTCAAATAGTGGGTTTAAATCGAGAACTGAGTGCAATGTAGAAATTGAAAATGACAAGACTAAAAAAGATATAGACTCATTTCTAGACTTTTTATTTACTGACTCAGCTACTGAAAAATTTTCCGATGTAGAATTATTTTTAAAAGACAGAAAAAGAACTCAAATTACAAGAGGCTTAAAAAATTGTGAAATTGATATTTCAGAATTTCCGGATGAATCTAGAGCTATTGGTCTATGCAAAATTAAACTAAGGGTAGATAGCCAGCCTCAATCTTCTCTAAATTTGTTTTTCGACAAAGGACGAAAGAATCCTAATGGCTTATATTCTCCAAGACCATGGCATGAAGTTGAGCTTACATCTGATAGTAATGAATTAAAGCATGAACATTACCCTCAAAGCAATCTACTGCATCCTGGTCAATTAACTAGTAGTGGAAATTTAAGTAAAAGCAGGGAAGGAAATTTTATTGCTTATGCAAAAGATAATGGTAAATTTTATCGAATGAAAATGAAAGTTCATGCTGACAATGGAAAGAATATATCTTCTGCAAAAGAGTCAGGAGGAAGGGCAACACTCGGAGAACTTATTAAAGGAAAGCTAGAAAGAGCAAAAGTATTGTCCTTCAGAGAAAGAATTACTTCTGATACCCTTCATGAATATGGCAGAGATACATTAGATTTAATTAAAATCTCAGATAATGAATATATTATTGATTTCTAAAATCAGTTAGATTTCATTTTTCTAAATTTCACATCTACCCCAGTTTCCCCGATTAATTAGTCATTCAAAAGGGGTGCCCTACCCCCTTCTCAATTAGCAATTATGTTTGTACTTTATGTACAGTTTATGTACACCTTTGTCATAAAAAGGTATAGAATTGGACTGTCTTTGACTAAAAAACAGTTAAAGAGGATATGTACAAATTTGAAGTGAAACGCTATTGCTATAAGGTTTATTTAGAAAAGTTAATGGTCGGGACGGCAAGATTTGAACTTGCGACCACTTGACCCCCAGTCAAGTGCGCTACCAGACTGCGCTACGCCCCGCTATACTTGTTCACTAATCTATCTGAATTTGCCGTAAAGAAAGCCAAAAATAAAAGCAAAAATAGCAAATGGAGCTGACATCATCAACCAATAAATGATGTTATTAAGATTTTGATCTACAACAAATGGGCGAATATAAAATGAAGTTGAAGCAAAAAGACTCCAAGCTAAAAATGTCCTTCCAAAGTACATTGATTTTGAACTTAATTCATACTTCGGTTTGATAATTCTAAAAAAAAGATAGCCGAATCCTACCGCAATTAGAATACTAAAAAAATTGATCATTCCTTCACTCCATATTAATTAATTACAAACAGGACAGCTTGAGTCTTTTCCAATTTTAACCTTTCTAAAGCTTAAGTCTAATCCATCAACCAACAACAAGGTACCGCAAAGCTGGTCACCCAAATCAAGTATAACTTTGATCGCTTGCAAGGCCTGTATTGTTCCAATGAGCCCTGCAACGGGAGCTAAAACACCGTTATCAATACACCTTTCATTTTCTTCACCCTCTACTGAGTACAAGCACTGATAGCAAGGCTGATCTTTTTCATAACCCTTAAAGACTGAAACCTGGCCTTCAAACCTGACAACAGCCGCTGAAATCAGCGGTTTTTGATTCTCGACACAGACTTGATTGATTTCAAAACGACTCTCAAAGTTATCGGTACCGTCTAATACAATATCAACATCTTTTATCAATTCTGATAGATTGTCGGTATGAATCAGTTCATTCGCAATAGTCACTTTAATATTAGGATTGAGCTCATTCAATTTATTCATAGCAGAATTAACCTTGTCATCACCAATGTCTTTAGTTTGATGAATGATCTGACGCTGCAGGTTCGATAACTCTACCTGATCAAAGTCTGCAATAACAATATGTCCTACCCCTGCTGCAGCTAAGTAAAGTGCGCTCGGGGAGCCAAGACCTCCCATCCCAATAATGAGAACTGTCGAGTCCATGATTTTCTGCTGGCCCTCGACGTCGACCTGGGGCAGCATTATGTGTTTAGAGTATCTAAGTAATTCTTGATCTTCCATACTATCTAATTAAAGAACTTGTTGATTTTGGGCAAAATTACCATTTGACAATAGGGCTGATTTGCATTGTCATTAAAGTAGTTTTGGTGGTAACTCTCTGCTGGATAGAAAACGTCCAGCTCAGTGATTTCAGTGACTGCACCTTTAATATTTTCTATCATGGTGGTTGCGATCTGTTTCTGAGAATCATTGACATAGAAGATAGAAGACCGATACTGCGTTCCCCTATCAGCGCCCTGCTGATTAAGGCTCGTTGGGTCATGAGTCGCGACAAAGACCTCAAGTAAATTATGGAACGAGACTTCGCTTTCATCAAAATCAATTTTTATAACTTCAGCATGACCAGTCTGACCGCTACATACGGACTCATACGAGGGGTTTTGATTGGAGCCATTACAATAGCCACTTTCTATTTCCTTAACCCCTTTAACGCGCTGAAATATTGCTTCAACGCACCAAAAACACCCGCCGGCAAGATAAGCTGTTTCCATGTATTTTTGTTTAATATTTAAAACAATATAGTATACTTTATCTCTTAAAGAAGAGATAACTTCAAGGAGTCAATGTGACTGAAAGTGTTAACAGCCGTCATGGTAATGGTCTAGTATTAATACTTCTGGCTTTATCCATTCTAGCTATAGTCTGGCTTTTCACTCCATTCATTGCTTACCTCTTCCTATCACTATTAATTTGCATCTCAACTTTCGGAAGTTTTAAAAAAATTTCTGAGAGACGATCGAAAAATTTAGCTGCACTGATTATGACGCTCTCAGTGACTATTCTTTTAATCTTGCCGCTCGGATATATATTGCTTGTTAGCGGTATTGAGACAACAGCACTCATTAATCGACTTCAGAGTGACTTTCAGCTCAGCGAAATAAGCAGAATTACCGACGAGATTATTATGGGTCTCCCTCTAACTGACTCGATTCGTGAGTTCCTTGATAGTTCACTAAGGAACAATCTTGAGAGCATTGCTATAGCCGTCAAGGATTTTTCTATTGTCATCTTAAAGAGCATTACCACCCTCTCAAGCCAGTTTGTCTTTTTTGTCATTATTACCATCTTCTCTCTCTACTACTTTTATATTGACGGACCATCCTTTATTGAAAAGGTAAGAAAAGTCTCACCGCTCGACAATAACATTAATGACTTGCTGCTAAATCAATTCTCGGGACTCTCATTAACGCTCGTTGGTAGTGTATTTTTGGTCGCTATAACGCAAGGAATTGCCTTTGCAATTGGGGTCATGATGGTGGGCTTACCTGTTCTATTCTTTGGCGTAGCGATGGCACTCGCTAGCTTTATCCCGATCCTTGGAGGTGTCTTAGTTTGGCTTCCACTTTCAGTCTATCTGTTTGCAATTGGCGAGCCGACCAGCGCATTTATTATTATATTTTTTGGTGCAATTATTGCGGGCACTGTGATTGATAATTTACTCAGACCCATTATTATTACCAAACTCTCGAGCTCGATGAATCATCAGAGCCCATTAAACCACACCCTCATTACCGTCCTTTCAACGCTTGCAGGAATCATTAAGTTTGGCATCTTGGGTTTATTTATCGGACCCATTATTGCTGCTATGTCGATTACTATTTTCGACATATATCAAATTCAATTTGCTAAATCCAATTGAATCTTTGATAAAATTCTCAACTAAATTTTTTAACCCCAATACTCATGCTTAAAGAACTCATTGAATACATCAAGGAATATGAAGGCGACAACGAGCTTGGAGACTACCTAGATACGCGCTATGTCAGACTAACTGACCAGCACTATGACCAGATTGCTAGCGCTATGTCTGAGGGTGAACTAGGGCTAAAAAATTCATCGAAGTGCCCTGCTCAGCGCTTCTTTCTTCACTTCAATGAGACGATCCTTTTTGTCAACAAGCAGACACAAAACTCTAGCGCAGTCTACGACATTGAGATGGTTCAAAATGAAGGCGAGTCGGAGGACTCAGTAGAACTATTATTTGCCTCATTTTCGATCGATGATGATTACACCCCATCTCTCAAAAAGAGAGTCTCTAGCGGCAAGACTGAAGACGAGAATCAGCAACAACTTGCGATGCTCTCTGTGATTCCAATCTTAAAAGGGTTTATGGTTGCGATAACCGATTAGACTTACTTCTTACCTTTTAGTGTAGCCAATTTAAGCTTAGGGCCAGCCTTAAAAGTGACCACCTTTCTCGCACTAATCATGACCTCTTCACCGGTCTTCGGGTTTCTTCCGGGTCGCGGCGATTTTTCTCTGACAACAAAGTTTCCAAAACTCGATAGCTTGATATCCTCTCCATTCTTGAGAGCTTCTATTATTTGATCAAAAAATTGATTAGTAATTGCTAATGCTTGAGTTTGCGTGAGCTCTGTTTTTTTAACGAGGGTGTTTGCGATATCTTGTTTGGTAAGGGACATTTTATACTCTGAGTTTAGCGGAAAATTTTGTTTCTAAATGAGCTACTATTTTACTAACTTTTTTAGCTAACTGTTCATCAGTTAGAGTCAATTCGCTCGACTGATAAGTTAAATTTAAGGCCACACTTTTACTGCCCTGTTCGATATGCTCTCCTTCATAGATATCAAACAAGTTCACATCAATCAGGTCAGCCTGTTTTAATGATCGAATTGAATGGATCAGTTCATCTGCAGAAACCTCCTTAGATACCACAATCGCAATATCTCGTTGAGAGGCTTGGAAAGATGAGAACGACTCATAGCTTGGCGTTTCGCCCTGCTCAATTTCTGACTGAGTGAGCTCAAAAAGGAAAGCGGCGGGCATCGATAACTTCCCTTGGAGTTTCGGCGACAGAGCGCCTATCCAGCCCACTTGTACTTTACCTTTCATTATTTTTGCCGTCTGCCCCATCTGCAGAGCAGGATGCTCAGCCACTTCAAATGAGTAGTCTTGTTTACTTTGAGTTAAAAGCGCCTGAACATCTGATTTAGCATCAAAAAAGTCAACCGCTCGATCCGCTCCTGCCCACTGAGGGTCATAACGATTTCCAGAGATAATACCGGCTATTTTTTGTACCTGGTCCTCTACTTTAGTTCCCGAAAAGCAAAGACCTGTCTCAAAGAATCGAGAGTTATGGTGCCCTCTCCTAATATTTGATTGGGCCGAGACAATTAAACCTGACCATAAACTTGAGCGCATCACTGCCATATCGTCAGAGATTGGATTTTTTAGCAAAATTTTCTTTGCCTTTGGGTCAATCAAATCATGCATCTCGTTAGAAATAAAGCTGTAAGTGATAACCTCCTTATAGCCTCTATTCACGAGAGCGCTTGAGAGATCATTAGAAGTAATCTTAGTTTGTGAGGCGTTCGATATATTGGCATCAATGGCAAGTCTTTGAACTGGAATCTTGTCGTAGCCATAAAGCCTAGCGAGCTCTTCAATAATGTCCGCGGGTATACGAATATCAAATCGAAAGCTTGGCGGCGTAATCGTCCAAGAGTTATTTTTATTGGCTTTAAATTCAAAATCAAGGAACTTAAATTTTGACTCCACCCAAGCAGGATCAAGATCAAAACCGAGAACCTTGGCAATTTTTTCAATAGATATTTGAATTGGCTCTAACTTTGGTAGTGACTTTGAGTCAAGCGTCTCATTGATTGCAGATGCAACACCTCCACAAATCTCAAGGACGAGCTCTGTCGCTCTCTCCATAGCCTGACGAGTCATGTTGAAGTCGACACCCCTCTCAAATCGCAAAGAGGCGTCAGTATGGAGCCCGTAAGATCTTGCAATTCCTGCAATTGCGACTGGCTCAAAAAATGCACTCTCGAGTAAAATTTCAGTTGAATTCTCAAGCGTTGAAGTCCCCATTCCACCAATCACTCCTGCGATCGCTATGGCTGACTTCTCATCTGCAATGACGAGTGTTTGCTCTGAGAGATTGACACTTTGCCCATTTAAAAGTTCAAGGGGCTCATTCTTTTTAGCCGACCTGACATTAATGCCACCATTAATTTTCGACAAATCAAAGGCATGCATCGGCTGGCCGAGCTCCAACAGAACATAATTCGTAATATCAACAATCGGCGAGTGGAGTTGTTGAGAGGAGCGCAATAATTTTTGTGCCATCCATTCAGGAGTCGTTGCGTTGTTATCAACACCCTCAATAACTCTCGTTAAATACCTTGGGCACTCTTTAGGATTACTGACTTTAGACTTGAAGGATTTATTGCCCCTCTGCTCAGCCTTAAAATTTAGCTCTGGCAAGTCAAGGTCATAGTTGACGCAAACCTCTCTTGCAACACCTAGTGCACTGAAACAGTCGCCTCTGTTAGGGGTTATATCAAACTCAATAATTTGGTCGTCAAGATCAAGAACTGTTCGAACGTTATCGCCTATTTTGGCGTTTGCCTCAAGCTCAATGATCCCTTCGTGATTATCCGATATGCCCATTTCAGATTCTGAGCAGATCATTCCGTTTGACTCGACACCTCTGAGTTTTGCACGTTTAATTTTTAGCTTGTTAGGTAGAACCGAGCCAACTGTCGCAACAGCAACCTTTAAATCCTTTCTGACGTTGGGTGCACCACAAATAATTTGGAGATTTTCATTTCCGCCGATATCCACTTCACATAAGCTTAATTTATCTGCATTCGGATGCTTACCGCAGTTAACAACGTGGCCCACCACAAGACCTTCAAATGGCGGAGCGACAGGAGCAATTTGATCAACCTCTAGACCAGCCATGGTTAATTTTTCTGAGAGCGCTAAATCGCTCACATCAGGATTAACCCATTCTCTTAACCATCTAGTAGAAATATTCATAGTTAATACCTTGGCCTAGAATTGATTTAAAAAACGAACGTCATTTTCAAAAAACAGTCTGAGATCGTTGACGCTATATCTTAGCATCGCGAGTCTCTCAACGCCCATCCCGAAAGCGAACCCGGAGTACTCCTCGGAATCAATATTAACCGCTTTCAATACATTCGGATGAACAACTCCACACCCTAAAACCTCAAGCCAACCCGACTTCTTACAAACTCGACAACCATCTCCATTACAAATGACACACTCAATGTCAGCCTCCGCTGAAGGCTCTGTAAAAGGAAAGTAGGATGGACGAAACCTAACCTTAAGATCATCCTTTTCAAAATAAGCTCTAAGGAAATCAATCAGAAGTCCCTTAAGCTGAGAGAATGAAGCCTCTTTATCGACAATGAGTCCTTCAACTTGATGAAACATAGGTGTATGGGTGACGTCAGAGTCACAGCGATAAACCTTCCCAGGAGCAATAACCCTTACTGGCGGCTTTTGCCTCTCTAGGGTTCTAATTTGAACCGGAGATGTATGGGTTCTTAAAACTGTATTGGAATCAAAATAGAACGTGTCATGCATCGCCCTTGCAGGATGATGCTCCGGAATATTGAGCGCACTAAAGTTATGAAAATCATCCTCAATCTCAGGTCCAATTTCAATCTCAAAGCCGGCCTTGCTAAATATATCTTGAATGTGGTTTAAGGTCTGAGTGATCGGATGGAGACTCCCTTTCTCTGAGTTCCTTGCTGGAAGAGTCACGTCAACTCGCTCATCAAGAAGTCTCTGATTAAGAAGCACCTCTTCGAGCTCCTCTTTGCGAATCTCTATGAGTTTTTGGATTTGAACTTTGGCCTCATTGATTGCCTCACCCATCGCCGGACGCTCTTCTTTAGAGAGCCTGCCTAAACCTTTAAGGAGATCGGTTAACTTACCCTTCTTGCCAAGGTATTGGACTCTTGAATCGTCAAGAGCCTTTAAATCCATAGCTCCAGCTATGGCTTTGGTGGCGTCGGTGATAATTTTATTAATCAAAATGCCTACCTTTTATTTAAAAGACTGCAACCTATGTTACAGTCTTTTCGTAAGATTTTACTACTGTGCTAACCCAGCTTTTGCTTGATCAGCAATTTTAGCAAACGCATCTTTATCAAAGATGGCAATATCTGAAAGAACCTTACGATCAATCTCAACGCCAGCTTTATTTAAGCCGTTGATAAATTGCGAGTAGCTTAAGCCATTATTTCTTGCCTCAGCGTTGATACGCACAATCCATAATCTACGGAACTGACGACGACGCTGACGACGATCACGATAGGCGTATTGTCCCGCTTTGATTACCGCCTGCTTAGCAACGCGATAGACCTTAGAACGAGCGCCATAGTAACCTTTGGCCTTCTTTAAAATTTTTTTGTGTTTGGCGTGCGCCTGCACACCTCTTGAAACTCTTGCCATAGTAATACTCCTTTAACTGTAAGGTAACATTCTTTTAACCATTGGTACATCAACCTTCTCTATTGAGTCAGGTGCGCGCAGCGAGCGCTTCCTTGATGTACTCTTCTTGGTCAAGATATGTCTCAAGTGTGAGTGTTTACTTTTGTAACCGCCACTGGCAGTCTTTTTGAAACGCTTTGCAGCGCCTCTATTGGTCTTCAATTTCGGCATCATTTACTCCTTGACCCTCTTCGGGTTCAACTGTTCGGGCTTTCGCCTTACTTTTCTTCGACTTGGGTGCTAGCATCATGCCAAGCTGGCGACCCTCCATTTTTGCCTTCTGCTCTACAGTGGCAAATTCTTCTGTTTCACTTTCAATTCTATCCAGCATCTCCATCCCTAGCTCGCGATGCTGAACCTCTCGACCACGAAACCAAATCACTACTTTGACCTTGTCGCCGTTCTCAATAAACTTAACCAAGTTTTTAAACTTGATTTGGTAATCTGCTTCCTCAGTTCCAGGACGATACTTAATCATCTTGACGTGAGTCTTTTTCTGTTTCTTCTTAGCGTCGCTCTTTTGCTTCTTCTGTTCGTATTGAAACTTTCCAAAATCCATCACACGACATACTGGTGGATCTGCATTTGGAGAGATTTCTACTAAGTCTAAACCTGCGTTAATTGCTAATTCAAGAGCTTCATCATTACTTAGGATTCCCAACTGATCACCCTTGCCATTAATGACTCTGACTTCTGGTGAGCTAATGTATTGATTGATCCTAGTCTTTACCTTTGCTGGGCTTTTAATAATTACTCCTGATTAATTAATTCTGTCAACGCTTCTAAAGACATTGAACCCAAGTCCTCTCCGCCCCTTTGACGAACAGATACTTGATTATTTTCTTGCTCTCTGTCGCCAACCACTACAATGTATGGGTAGCGTTGCATCGAGTGCTCGCGTATTTTAAAGCCTATCTTCTCATTTCGCAAGTCCGAAATGACTCTAAGTCCTTGTTTTTTTAGATTAGTCTCAACATTTGTACAATATTCTTCTTGTTTTTGAGAAATATTAAGAATGACCGCCTGAACGGGCGCTAACCAGGAAGGGAATGCCCCCTCGTAATGCTCTATCAAAATCCCTGTAAAACGCTCAATTGATCCGACAATGACTCGATGCAGCATCACCGGCGTCTGCTTGGAGCCATCTTCAGCAATGAACTGCGCCTCAAGCCTCTCTGGCATTGAAAAGTCGGCCTGTATCGTTCCGCATTGCCATTCACGCTCTAAACAATCCTTGAGAACGAACTCGACCTTTGGACCATAGAAGGCGCCTTCACCTTCTTGCAGTTCCCAATTAATTCCTTTGGCATCAAGTGCCTGCGCCAAAGAGGCTTCGGCTTTGTCCCACATTTCATCGGAGCCGACTCTCTTTTCGGGTCTAGTTGAGAGCTTAATATCAATATTTTCAAACCCAAAGTGCTTATAGACTTTAAAGGTTAAGTCAATAAAATCTGAAACCTCACTTTGTATCTGATCTGCTGTGCAAAAAATATGCGCATCATCCTGGACAAAATTTCTAACCCTCATAATCCCGTGGAGTGTTCCAGAAGGCTCATTTCTGTGACATGAGCCAAACTCTGCAATTCGAAGTGGGAGGTCTCTATAGGACTTGAGGCCGTGCTTATAGATCTGGACATGTGCCGGACAGTTCATCGGTTTAACCGCATAATCTCTGTTTTCTGAGTGCGTCGTAAACATCGCATCACCAAACTTGTCCCAGTGACCAGACTTCTCCCAAAGAGACCTGTCAATCACCTCAGGCGTGCGCACCTCTTGATAACCATTGTCTTTAAAAATCTGACTCATATACTGAACAATTGTTTGATAGAGGGTCCATCCTTTAGGATGCCAAAAAACCATCCCAGGCGCTTCTTCTTGAGTATGAAAAAGGTTTTGGACTTTACCAATCTTTCTGTGATCTCTCTTCTCAGCCTCTTCGAGTCTGTGAAGGTGCGCTGCTAAATCTTCTTTGTTCTCCCAAGCAGTACCGTATACCCTTTGTAGCATCTCGTTATTCGAGTCACCACGCCAATAGGCTCCAGCCAGCTTCATCAGCTTGAAAGCTTTTAGCTTGCTCGTTGAAGGCACATGAGGACCTCTACAAAGGTCCACAAAGTCTCCTTGTTTGTAAAGCGATAGCACTTCATTAGTAGGAATAGATTCGATAATTTCAGCCTTGTAGTGCTCACCCATCGACTTGAAGAATTTGATCGCCTCTTCTCGAGTCATCTCCATTCTCTCAATCGGTAGGTTCTGCTTAACAATGGCGTTCATCTTTTTCTCAATCTTCGCCAAATCTTGCTCTGAAAAACCATCCTCATAGGCAAAGTCATAATAAAACCCGTTATCAATGACAGGACCAATAGTCACCTGCGCTTTAGGGTAGATTTGCTGAGTCGCTTGAGCCAAGAGGTGTGCAGTTGAATGACGAATCACCTCGAGCGCTTTTTCATCTTTATTGGTGATAATAGCAAGAGCAACATTGCCATCAATCATGTGCGAAGTATCCACTAACTGACCATCAACCTCACCTGCAATTGCAGCTTTAGCAAGACCTGAACCGATTGAGGATGCCACCTCAGCCACAGTGAGTGACTGTTCATATGACTTAACTGTACCGTCAGGCAGTGTTACATTTGGCATAAAAACGCGATTAAATTTAAAAAAATTAATTTTACCTTGATAGTACTCCCTACTTAGCCAAAATTCAGACTTTAATATACTTTCCGATTAATATTTAATAGGTATAGTTACTCCCTATGAAAATGTCTCGCAAATCCCCAGAATTACTGATTCTGTTAATGACCGTTGGTTCGGGAATTAGTTGGGCTGTTTGGTTAAATTTACTGAATAACTTCGCCATCGAAAGGGTCAACTTTACTGGTGCAGAAATCGGAATCCTTCAAAGCTTAAGAGAGGTCCCAGGGTTCCTCGCGTTTACTATAATTTTCGTTTTGGCTTTTGTTAGGGAGCAAAGATTAGCCTATATTTCACTTGCCCTTCTCGGTATCGGAGTCATGATTACAGGAGTCATACCAACCAACACAGCCTTCTATCTGACAACAATTTTGATGTCGGTTGGATTTCACTATTACGAGACCATTGCCAGCTCTTTGACACTACAGTGGATTGATAAAGATAAAACCGCTGAATTTTTAGGAAGAATTATATCGACTCGCTCTGCAGCATCAATTTTTGCTTTTAGCTTAGTTTGGCTTCTCTTTGAGCAATTCAATATTGACTTTTTATTGGTCTATATGGTTGGTGGAGGTTTAGCAGTTGTTATCGCTATTTTTTGTTGGCAATACTTCTCTTTACTTCCTCAAAAAGCCAACCAAACTAAAAAAATTATCCTCAGGAAGCGTTACTGGCTTTATTACGTGATGCAGTTCATGAGCGGCGCTAGAAGACAAATATTTATGGTTTTTGCAGCATTCTTAATGGTTGAAAAGTTTGGATTTAGTGTCGCTCAAATCTCTTTATTGCTGATTGCCAATGCTTTTATTAATGTCATATTTGCGCCCAAGATTGGAAGGCTCATTCAAAGATTTGGAGAGCGTCGATCACTCTTATTCGAGTACATCGGACTTACTTTTATTTTTGTTGGTTATGCACTTGTAGAGAGTGGAACTATTGCAGTATCTTTATATATATTAGACCACCTCTTCTTCTCGATAGCTATTGCACTCAACACTTATTTTCAAAAAATTGCCGACCCTTCTGATATAGCTTCTAGTGCAGGCGTTTCATTCTCCATCAACCACATTGCTGCAATCTTTATTCCGGTTATCTTTGGATTTATCTGGCTCTATTCGCCTTCAATGGTTTTCTATGCTGGCGCAATGATGGCCTTTGTTTCAATAATACTAGCGCTCAATATGCCTTCAAATCCTGCTGCTGGAAATGAAGTTTTATTAGGTAAGTTTTCCTAAGTTTTTACATACCCTCCCTGAAACATCAAAAGAAATTTCATTTGATGTTTCAGGGAGGGTATAACATTAGCAACAGAGCATCCAAAAATTTAATAAATCATTAGGAATTGAGAAATGAGAATTGAAGAAGATATAAAGCTGGATTATAACAATGTTCTAATTAGACCCAAACGAAGCACACTAGGTTCACGCAAAGAAGTTGACTTAGAACGAGGATTTAAATTTCGCAATTATAAAGGTGACACAATAGATGATTATCGACATTATCGAGGTGTGCCTATTATGGCATCTAATATGGATGGGGTTGGCACATTTGACATGGCAGACATACTTGCTAAACAACAAATGTTTACATGCCTTGTTAAGACGTTAGCAGTAGACGAGCTAGTTGATTACTTTAATACTAAGAAAGATTTCAGACGAGAACATGTAGCAATGAGTATTGGTATTACTGACAATGATTCAACAAAGTTCAAAGAAGTATACAAACAAGTTGATAAAGGTAATCTAAAGTATGTTTGTATTGATGTAGCAAATGGATACAGTGAACGATTTAGTAACTTCGTTAGAAAGTTTAGAAAACAATATCCTAATGTAGTAATCATTGCAGGCAATGTGGTCACTGGTGAAATGACAGAAGAATTAATTCTAAATGGTGCAGATATCGTTAAAGTTGGTATCGGACCAGGCAGCGTTTGCACAACTCGTATTCAAACTGGTGTTGGATATCCGCAATTATCAGCAGTCATTGAATGTGCCGATGCGGCTCACGGATTGGGTGGACATATTATTGCTGACGGTGGTTGTGCCTCACCAGGCGATGTCGTTAAAGCATTTGCTGGAGGAGCCGACTTTGTAATGCTAGGTGGAATGTTAGCAGGACATGACGAAGGTGGTGGCAAGATTATTACTAAAGAATATATTACAAAAGAAGTTGGTGTAACCGAAGAAAAATCATTTATACAGTTTTATGGTATGAGTTCAGATGCGGCAAATGTAAAACACTTTGGCGGACTTAAAGATTATCGAAGTTCAGAAGGTCGTGAAGTATTAGTTCCATATCGTGGTGCAGTTTCAAATACAATCCAAGACATATTAGGTGGCATTAGAAGTTCATGCACCTACGCAGGCGCTCAACGACTTAAACACTTAATGAGATGTACAACATTCATTCGCTGCTATGACACACATAACAGGGTATATGAGAATAATTAATGAATGATAATACTAGGTAATTAGTACCCTCTTTAACCCATTGCTTGTAGTTTAAATGGCGTCCTTACTACGCCCATCTCTTCGGCCATTTTTTTAGCTGCGTCCGAGTTAAACATAGCCATCATACCTGCCGGATCAAACACGTCTACGACAACAATAGCGGTATGATCATCTACTTTACCAACCTTAGCATCTCTTGAGAATTGCGCTCTTTGATCAGCCAAGTCATCAAAACCTTTCTTCCATTCATCAAACGTTCCATTACTTATTTCAATCATTACCATTGTGTTCATTATTTTTCTCCTAAGTTGTTTAAGAATAGTTTTTTTTTATAACTGTGTAAACTTAGTATATACCTAGTTACCAATTTAGGTCAAACAATAGTATGTAGATTTAATGCTAACATGAAAAAACTTCTTATACTTTTAGTATTGTCATTCTTCTCAACCCAAAGTTTTACGGGGTCGTGTCCTGATGGTAGTGAGCCAATTAAAAGTGTTTCTGCTGATGGTAGTTATTACCTATATCACTGTGGCAATACTAATAATGAACAATCATCTTCATCTTCTGCCAATTCAAATATAAAAGCAGTAGCTGGAATTGATATTGAGAATGATCCTAATATTATCTTTTTCAAACCACCACAAAAGCCATATCCAACAAGTAAATTATACTGGTTTGGACGGATGTGGCAGATGGCTGATTTTAATAAGGATGGATATAGCGATGTCCTTTACATAGGCACTATGAACCCAAATAATGTTGATTCGATTGGAGAGGACACTGGAGGAGCTTGCGGTGGTGGAGCTTGTAAAGGAAATAAACCATTACCATCACTTTACTTGGGTGATGCAAAAGGCAAACTTACTTACGCACCTGAACTACTCATTGATAATCGTGAAGATAGTGGAATGTCACTAGGAAGACAGCTTCTTTTTGCTGATTATAATAATGATGGCATTCTTGATTTTTATATCGCTGACACTGCAGTTGGAACTCACAACGGTTTTAGGGATAGCTATTATTTAAGCCAGCTCGATGGCACTTGGTTAGAATCATCAAAAACACACCTAAGCCACTCTAATTTTGTAGTATTTGACCATGGCGGTGCAACGGGCGATATCGACAATGATGGCGATATGGATATTGTTATCACCGAAACCAATTGGAAAACTGGAACAGCATTATGGTGTTTAATAAATGATGGAATTGGCTTTCTAAATAAACGCAAGTGCGGCGGTATTTTTTCTTTTGCCCTAGAGCTTGCTGATATCGATGGTGATGGATATTTAGATGTATTGCTGGGGGCACATGAACATGAACAGAGTATAGACTTCACTGGTATTGTTTGGAATGATGGCAGAGGTAATTTTAACAAACATAACAATACCCGCTTACCTCAACATAAAAAGAAATGGGGCACTGTGCCCGAAGTTTCAGCGGCTGATTTGGACAATGATGGCGACCTAGATATTGTCTACAGCAGAGCAGGTGTTTTATATGTAGGTACAGCAATACAATTCATAGAAAACTTAGGTCATAAAAAGTTTAAAGATCACGGCATATTCCCTCTGGTTGAAGCACCAGATGACTACATACCTACCCACGAAGGAAATGAATGGAATGATTTTATTGAAGACATTCGATTTAGAGACTTAGATAAAGATGAAGATATCGATTTATATTTATCGAGTTCTATGTCACGTAAGACTGATGGTATGGTTTTGCTAAATCAAGGTGATTTTGCTTTTGAGTTATTACTCCCTAACGATGCTAAAAAGTATGTAACAATTGACTACAAGGCTCCCGCACCTGTCACTAAAGAGCAAAAGGCAGAAGAGCAAGCAGTGTTAGATGAAATCGCGGCGTTTGAAGCCGAACTGGAAACAGAACTTGGTCAGTAATTAATCTCCCTCACACATCAAACGAAATTTGGACTTTTATGTATACTAGCTTTAACTAACTTATAGCGAGTGATTCATGACACCAGATGAAAAAATTCAAGAACTTAATTTAATATTACCTGAACCGATTAAACTTCCTCCAAATTTAGAAATGCAATTTTCTTGGGTTCGGGTAAGTGGAAATAGAGTATTTATATCTGGCCATGTAGCTCTTAACTCAGACGGCTCAATTTCTGAAGTTACTGGCAAGGTTGGAGGAGCGGTTACTGTTGAACAAGGTTATGAAGCAGCACGTCAAACTGGCTTAGCTATATTAAGCAGTCTAAAGCAAGAACTTGGCACACTTAATAACATAACTGCTTGGCTTAGGGTTTTTGGTATGGTTAATGTTGAGCCAGGATTTGTAAAAACCCCTCCTGTCATTAATGGTTTTTCAGATTTGATAATTGACGTTTTTGGAAAAGAAATAGGCAATCATTCTCGTTCTGCAGTTGGTATGGCTGAACTTC
The DNA here is from genome assembly GCA_902512305.1 of uncultured Gammaproteobacteria bacterium. Lineage (GTDB taxonomy): Bacteria > Pseudomonadota > Gammaproteobacteria > PS1 > Pseudothioglobaceae > Pseudothioglobus. The sequence goes on along the minus strand of CABXIU010000003.1, from coordinate 10,877 downwards.
CTTTTGGAGCACCTGTAGAAATTGAAGCTGAGGTTGAAATTTCTACGTAACAAGTCACGTAATAAGCTCTCCCATAAACATCAAACGAAATTTGGACTTTAGTTTAAGTTGAGGCGTAATCAATCTGTTTAGATGTTGATGGCGCGTTACTAGCAGGAAGTACAGAGTAGAAAAATGTCACTCGCTCTTGAGCTATATAAACAATATCTGTATTACGTGGCACCCATAGTACGTCTCCAGGACCAGCTTCGTATATTTTGTCACCGACTTGTAACGTGAACTGTCCCTCGAGTATGTTGATAACCTCGTCATAAGTTATATGCCAAGGTATAGAACAATCTTCAAAAACGCCAATCCCTGCTCCCAGTTTATCGGAAAATGAAACATTGACTAAACCGATAGTTTTCATACCGTTCACAGGGTCAAGGTCGAGGTCTTTTTTACGGAATATCTTTGTTTCTGACACTTAATCCAGCTCTTTTCTTCTTATAGTGAATATACCTAAGATAACCAAAACTAAGCTATTCAGCATCCATAAAGGTGCCACAATGCTGTCTCCACTGTTTGATAACTGCTCAGGACTCAAGATAGCAAGATAAGCAAACATTACAAAGGAGGCAAGTGATAATAAGCCCGATAGCCAAGTAGGGAAAAGGTTGGTACATAAATATCCTAATCCAGTAAAAAATATTCCAAGATACATAATAGACCAGCCTGTCCAGGCAATCGCCTCACCAATTAAATTAGATTCAGCACTTAGTTCTGCACTATTGATAGCATCCGAAACAAGACCCATACTGAGACCAACAACCATCATTAGTAACCCGGCGTCAATGTATGTCTGAACTTTTATAAAAGCATTTTTTTCAACATTCCTTGTCACCATAAAAGCTATTGGGATAGTAATCAATGCATAAGCTGCAATTTTTTCAGTGTGGCCCTTACTTAGGAGGCCTGTGTCACCCAGAAGAATATAAACAGCGATTGAACCGAGACCAGCAATTATATAAAGTATTCCGTTTACCGTTTTATCTGACATTATTTACTCCTTTATTAAATTAATTATCATTCTTCATCCACTTCAAAAAACTAGAGTCAATCCAATAGCGAAATTCAGAATTCTTTCACTCTTATGAAAGTTTACCACACTCCAATCCTGATGCCATCATCGCTCGTATCATCTCTGTCTTTAAGAACATGTTCCTCTGTAACTGTTACCAAATTCTTTCTGTTGATAAGTCTTTGCAGAAGCAAGTCTTTTAATTCGCTTCTTACTTCTGAATATTTAGCTTTTTGTCCCAGGTCATGAAACTCATCCGGATCATTTATTAGGTCAAAAAGCTGTGGGGGAAATCCTTTGAAATATATATACTTCCAATCGTTAGTTCTGATCATATAGGCTCTTGCATCAGTTGCCCCAAGGTTAAGAAATTTTCTTTGATGATAAAAGGCATAATCTATTTCACTAAAGACGGCGTCCCGCCATTCTTTTTCGTCATCCCCTCTTAGTATTGGCAGTAATGATTGTCCCTCTAGACGATGCTGACTAGAAGTATTTTCAGTAGCATCTAAAAAGGTTGGCAGTAGGTCGATTGCTTCAACTAATTTTTTATTTCTGCTGCCTCTTGATATATCTGCAGTTTCACTGGGGTCATAGATGATCAAAGGAACTTTAACGCACTCTTCATGAAAAAATTCTTTTTCACCAAGCCAGTGGTCACCAAGATAATCACCATGGTCAGATGTAAACACAATCATTGTGTCATCCATTTGTCCATTTTTTTCGAGAAACTTAAAGAGCCTTCCTAAATTATCATCAATTTGTTTAATTAGCCCCATGTATCCAGTAATTACGGTTTCTCGAACCTCCTTTCTAGAAAAAGTTTTAGAAACCTCGGCATTCATAAATGCCTCATAAATAGGGTGAGCATCTTTTTTTTCAGAGTCATTTCTATGCAGAGGTAAGAATTGACTTTCTGAATACATATTGTGATATGGCGCTGGCGCTATATATGGCCAATGTGGCTTAATATATGATAAATGAAGAAACCATGGCCCGTCTCCAGAATCTTCAATATATTCAATCGCCTTATTGGTCATGTAGGCAGTTTCCGAGTGCTCTTCAGCAACCCTTGATGGTTTGTTCGAGTTTCTTAGTTTCCATCCACTCAATATTTCCCCATTCTCTCCTTCAGCAGAATTAGCCCACAAGTCCCAAGGATTCTCTCCTTCATAGCCAAGCTTGTTCAGCCACTGATTATATGAAAGCGTCTTATTATGTTGTGCTTGATTGTCTGGGTGAAGACCGTCATCTCGCTCATAAGGTTCAAAACCTAACTCACTTATAATGAGGCCTATTTCTGTTTCTTTGGTAATACCAAGTCGCTCCATTCCATCAATGTCTGGCTTCATGTGGGTTTTACCAACCACCCCTACTCTCATTCCATGCCCCCTTAAGTAGTCACCAATAGTGAGCTCGCCAATTGGCAATGGGACTTGATTTGAAGTAGAACCATGACTAAAAACAGTTCTGCCAGTATAGGTGCTTGCTCGAGACGGACCGCATACCGGAGATTGCACAAAGGAAGATTCAAAAAGAACACCTTTACTTGCCAGCCTATCAATATTTGGAGTTTTAAGATTTGGATGACCATAGCATGACAAATAATCCCATCTCAATTGATCTGCCATGATGAAAAGTATGTTTTTAATTTTGGCCACAAATACTCCTTAATAAAATTAATTTTATTGGCTATACATTAAGCTCGGAAGATATAAACATAACGCAGGAAAAGCAATAAGTAAAGCAATTCGAATCACATCAGTCATTAAAAAAGGAATGGTTCCAAACCATACTGTTTTAAGTGGTGTGTCTTTCATAACACCTTTTATTACAAACAAGTTCATTCCAACTGGGGGTGACACCAAGCCAAATTCAACAACAATAATAGCAAATATTCCAAACCAAATGGGGTCAATACCGGCAGCAACTATTACAGGGTAGAAGACAGGTATAGTTAGAAACAACATAGCTAGAGAGTCCATAAGTGCTCCGAGAATTAGATAAATAATACATATAACAAGCATTATCCCTAAAGGACTAAGATCTAAAAAATTTATATACTCAACTACTGTAAAGGGAAGACCTGTAACAGTTATCAAAAAATTAAATACAGCGGCTCCAGCAACAATAAGATATAAAGAGCCAGCCGTTCTAATTGTAGCCCAGGTTGCATCTTTTAAAAGTTTTATTGTTAGGTCGCCTCTAAACATTAGTAGCAGGATTACCAACATGACACCAACAGCCGCACTTTCAGTTGCTGTAAAAAATCCTAGGTATAAACCAGACATTATGATTGCAAATATAACAAAGACTGGAAGCACCTTTTTAATAGCAGAAATCCTTTCATCAAGAGGCATTTTTATTCCATTACCACCTTCATCTGGGTATATATATAGGTAAACACGAATTGCAATCATATATAAAACGACTGCAATCAATCCAGGAATCAATGCCGCAAAGAAAAGCGCCTGAATCGATTGCTCAGTTAAGTAGGCATAAATCACCAACATAACGCTAGGAGGAATGATAATGCCTAGCGTTCCACCAGAGGCAATTGAACCACTAGCTAAAGCATCACTATAGCCATGTCTTTTCATTTCAGGCCCCGCCATTTGAGCCATCGTAGCTGCTGTTGCAATGGAAGACCCACAGATCATTCCAAAACCAGCACAAGCGCCAATAGTAGACATTGCAAGTCCACCCTTATAATGACCAACAACAGCATACGCAGCATCATATAAGTTTTTTGATAAGTTAGCACTGTTTGCAAGATTTCCCATTAATACAAAAAGCGGCATTACAGATAGTGAGTATTTTGAGACAGCTTCATAAGGAGCAAACCCTAGGACAACAATTGCAGGATCAAAACCTGAAATTAATGCAAAACCCACAAAACCAACAAACAACATTGAAATACCGACTGGAACATTCAGAGCCATTAATGCCAATACCGTGGCAAAAGCTAAACCGCCATTAATTAATGAGTCTATATCTAAATCCATTAAAGAGCTCTCCATTCAGATTTTTTTTCAGAAATAGATCTCAAAAACCAGAAGATAATAGCTGTAACACTAATGAAAAGGCCAAAAGCAATAAGATAGAAAAATGGATAAAAATATAATTCAAGTTCAATGGTTGATCTTCCGTCTTGGAAAAATGAGTTTGCACTCAGTAAGGCTGCATAGGCCATGAGAGACATCATAATAAGCATCAATAAGAATCTAAAAACTAAAATGAAAACTTCAAATTTTCTTATTGATATATTGTTAATAAAGTCTGCAGAGACGTGTGCATTTAAATAAAAAGTTCTTGGCATTGCAAAAAATGCTACTATAGCCATTCCAATTTGGACAATTTCAATGGTGCCAGTAACTGGCGAATTAAAAAATCGCCTTCCTACAACATCAAAAAAAGTTAATAATGCCAATAAGAACAATACTATGCATGCCAATATTGCAGAAATGTCGACTATTTTTTTTATTATGTTTTGCATGAAATTACATTGCTTTAATAATATTGATTTTTATTTTAGAATGGTTTACCATTCAATTTACATGAAAAATTAAACGATTATGAAATTCATTTCTTTCAACTTACAAGGCAGTCCTCGTTTCGGTGTCACCGATGAAAATACTATCACTGATCTTACAGACAAAGTGCTTGGTGCCAGGACATTAAAGGATTTAATTTCAAAGAACGCAATTCCACAAGCAAAAAAATACGCTTTAGAAAACCCTGGAAAAATTAATTATAACGAAACAGAGCTACTTCCGGTTATACCAAATCCAGGAAAAATTATTTGTGTAGGGCTTAACTATCATAAACACGTTGTAGAGACAAATAGAACAATTGAAGAAAATCCAGTTATCTTTCATCGATTCCCAGATAGTCAAACAGCACATTTACAACACATTCAAAGACCGCTAGTTTCTACACATCTAGATTTTGAAGGCGAACTTGCTGTAATCATGGGAGATGCAGGGACTCATATTAAGGAAGAGGATGCCTTAAAGCACATTGTTGGATACTCTTGTTATAACGACGGCACTATTCGTGATTGGCAACAACATACAAGACAATTTGGTATGGGCAAGAACTTCCAAAAAACTGGGGGTTTTGGCCCGCATATGGTTCTAGCTGAAAACGTGCCCGATTACAAGGCACTTTCACTTCAAACTAGATTGAATGGTAAGATAATGCAAAGCGCAAATCTAAGCCAGCTTATTTTTGACATTCCTTTGTTGATTTCTTACGTCTCTAAAGCCCTACCATGGCGTGCTGGAGATGTTTTAGTCACTGGAACGCCTGGAGGTGTTGGCGCAAAAAGAAATCCACCTGTTTTTATGAAACAGGGAGATAAAGTAGAGATAGAGATCTCAGATATTGGGATACTATCAAATGAAATTAATGATGAAATTATTCATGATTAATATTAGAAAAATAATATATAGGAGAATATTATGTTTAAAAAAACAGTAAAGTTGTTGATGCTGGGTGTGTTTTCTCTAGCATTTGCAGGTTCAGCTTCAGCTGAAGCTATAAAAATTAAATTAGCAACTTTTGAGCCAGGTGGTGCATTTATTGCAAGTAAAATTTTGAGTGCCTGGGCAGATAAAGTCAATGCAGAGTCAAATGGAGGGCTTGAGGTTAAGGTATATGCTGGAGGTGTTTTAGGTGGACCACCAAAGCAATATGACATTGTAAAAGGCGGAATTGCTGATATGTCATGGACCGTTCTAGGATATATTGGCGGTCAATTCCCTCTAAGTTCAGTTGTTGAGTTACCATTTTTAACTAGAACATCAAAAGCCGGATCAAAGGCGCTTAATACGCTATATGAAGAAGGGTATCTTGATAAAGAAATGGATGGAATTAAGCTTGTAGGACTTCACTCTAACCCTGCATATCAGTTTCATATGAAGGATAAAAATGTACTTGAGCCTAGTGACTTGGAAGGAATGAAAATGAGAGTACCTAGTAAAATAGCCGGAACTATTCTTGCTAAGCTGGGTGCAACTGGAGTGTCAGTGCCTGCTCCAGGAACTTACGAAGCCCTTCAAAAAGGTGTAGTAGATGGAACTCCTTTTCCTTACACTGCAGTTGGCTCATTTAAACTGTATGAAGTGACCAAATATCATACTGAAGTCAACATTACGAATGCAACTTTTGGTTTGATTATGAATGAAGATAAATATAACAGTCTTCCTGATAATCTTAAAGAAGTGATTGACAACAACAGTGGCCACGCTTTTGGCGACTGGGCAGCATCGCTGATTGATGCTCAAAATGCGAAACTTAAAGCCGAAATTGCAGGACTTGATGGACATGTAATGTCTGAAGTTTCAGGAGCTAGTCTTGATAGATTTAAGTCTATATTAGCGCCAATCGAAGCTGACTGGTTAGATGAAATGAAAGGCAAAGGTCTAGATGGTGATGCAGTTCTTAAAAGAGCAAGAGAAATCATAACTAGCATCGATGGCTGATAAATAATAAAATATTAAGAGCTCTCTTTGGTTGACATTGCGAGCTCTTTTTATTGGAGGCTATTGGAATGGCTATAAACGCCCTCAGTTATATTGGAGTTAACTCAAGCAAACTCAGTGATTGGTCTGAATATTCTCAAAAATATCTCGGCATGCAACTGGTAGATAGAGGAAATGGCGCACTGAGTTTTAGAATGGATGATCAAAAACAACGCCTAGCAGTCACAAAAAATGAAGATGAAGGTTTGGCTTTTATGGGCTGGGAGGTTGAGTTTAAGGAAGACTTACAGGTCTATGCAGAAAGACTTGAGGCAATTGACATACCAGTATTCTACGGTAAATCAGATTTTTCTGACAAACGCTTTGTAGAGGATTTAATTTATTTTAATGATCCACAAGGAAATCGAATTGAGCTTGTTTATAAGCCAATGAAGGAGACTGACCCATTTGTACCAGCTCGACCTATTTCAGGCTTTAAAACTGGAGCATTTGGCATGGGACACGCAGTTATTCATGTGCAAGATGTAGAGTCATTGATACCATTCTATCGCGATATTTTAGATTTTAAAATTAGTGATTACAGTAATACGCCAATTTCGTTATGCTTCTTTCATGTTAATGGCCGTCACCATAGTTTTGCATTTTTTGGTTCAGGGAAGACAGGCTTTCATCACTTCATGATTGAATACAACAGTCTTGATGACGTTGGCCAAGGATATGATTTATTACAATATCAAGATAATGCAATTGCTTATACATTAGGAAGACACAGCAACGATTATATGACGTCTTTCTATTCACACACACCTTCTGGTTTTTTTGTTGAGAATGGATGGGGAGGTCGAATCATTGATCCGTCCTCATGGGAACCTATTGAAACCTTTGAAGGTCCTAGTTTTTGGGGGCATGAGCGACTCTATCTTTCTGATGAAGAGAGACTTATGTTTCGTTCAAAAAGATTAGAAACAGCACTAGAAGGCAAGCAAGCACCATTATTGGTGGACTGTCCTTGGCTATACTCTCAGGCGGTTAAAAAACAATGACAAACTAAAGCTCGTTTAAGTTAAAAACATGAAATCATATGATGTTGTTATAGTGGGACTTGGTCCAGTAGGTGGAACTATAGCTAATCTATTGGCGCTGAATGGACTGTCTATATTAATTCTAGAGCGTGAAAAAAGTATTTTTAATCTTCCTAGAGCGGTTCATTTTGATGATGAAGTGATGCGTATTTTTCAGTCTATTGGAATTTCAGAAAGGTTTGCAAGATATACAATTATTAACAAAGGAACTAAGTTTGTAAATGCAGACGATGAAGTAGTACTGGACTGGCCACGTCCTCGATCTCGAACGATTAATGGTTGGTATCCAAGCTATAGGTTTCATCAACCTGACTTAGAAAGGCAGCTTCGAAGAAGCTTAAAAGACTTTAAAAAAGTTTCCATAAGACAGAATGCAAAAGTTTTAAAAATAAAAAATATCGATCATCATGTAGACATAGTGTTTAAAGACACTCAGACTAATCAACTTCATTCAGTAGAATCAAGCTACGTTATAGGCTGTGATGGTGCCGGATCAACGACTAGGGAGCAAATGGGAAATAAGCTTGTAAACCTTGGGTTTACTCAGAAGTGGTCAGTAGTTGATTTAATTTTAAAACATGATAATAATAAATTGGCTGATAGAACTATTCAGTACTCAAATTCAAAAAGACCAGCAACCTACTGTCGAAATGTTGGAAGAAGAAGGCGCTGGGAGTTTGCTATTCATGACCATGAGGATGAAAAAGAAATTTTATCTGACAAATATATTTGGAATTTTTTAAAACCTTGGCTACAGCCTTTCGAGGCAGAGTTAGAAAGAAAAACAATTTACACTTTTCAATCTGCTATAGCTATGAAATGGAGATCGGGACGTATTTTTTTAGCAGGTGATGCTGCACACTTAATGCCTCCATTTATGGGACAAGGTATGTGTGCTGGAATTAGAGATGCTTCAAACCTGGCCTGGAAAATTAGTCTTTGTTTAACAAATGGTCATAATGAAAAACTGCTCGATACGTATCAATCAGAAAGGTTCTCAAATGTTAAGGAATATATTCAAACAACAATGAGAATGGGTGAGTTTATTAACGATATTGGCACTTCAAAAATTACAAATAATATTTCCGAAAATTCTGATGGAACTATGAGTATGAAATCAATTCAGCCAGAACTTGGGCCTGGTCTTGGCAAAAAATCAGATAAGAATAGAGGAAAACCTTTCCCTCAACTAACAATGAATAATGGCACAAGACTAGACTTGAAGTTCGCAAAGCAGCCAGTTTTACTTTTGGCTGCAGAGCTAAAAGATAATGAACTAAAGAGTAAAATTAAGTCTTTTTATAGCCATCAAGTTGTAGGTTTGGCAGACCTATTAAATTATTATAATGCCAAGGCAATTATTGTAAGACCTGATAGATTTATTCTTGAAACTTGTCCCCCAAGCTTTAATTTAAATGAGTTTATAAAAAATAAGCTAAACGAATTAAACATTGTTTAATGCGAACCTGTTATTGATAATTTAACGTAAATAAAGGAGAGGAAAGTGTCGTTTTACCAGCCAATAGAATTACCAAAACTCATGGTCTCGCCGAACGGCTCAAGAAAAATGCAAAAAGACCATCCTGCAGTGCCACTTTCAATTTCTGAGATTGTAAGCACAGCTAAAAATTGCTACACTGCTGGTGCTGAAGCGATGCATTTTCACGTGCGGGATAAAAACGGCCTTCATGTACTAGACTCAGGGCTTTATAAAGAGGCGTTGGCTGAGTTAGAAGTGGCTGTCCCTGAGATGCACCTTCAAATTACAACAGAGGCTGTTGGAAGATACACACCAGAAGATATGCGAAAACTTGCCTATGATGTTAATACTCCTGGTATCTCAATTGGCATTCGTGAAATGATTCCATCATTTCGACCAATACAAGAGGACATAAAAATTTATCAATACCTCAGCGAAAAAGGAGTGAAGATTCAACACATCCTCTATGATCCTGAAGATGTTGACTTGCTGGCTCTAGCGCTTGATCAATCTGGACTCTCAAAACAGAAGGTTTGGTGCTTGTTTGTAATTGGTCACTACACCGGCGAAATAAGCTCACCAAGTAAGATCCAGCCCTTTCTAGATAGAGCTAAAGTAAATAATATAAAAGCTGATTGGGCTATTTGTGCATTTGGTAAAGAAGAAGTGGGCTGTATTAAAAGCGCTATAAAACTTGGTGGAAAGATTAGAGTGGGGTTTGAAAACTCAATTTTTATGCCTGATGGAAAAATTTCCCCAAATAATGAAACAAAAGTAAAAGCAGTAAGTATGCTTTTTAATTGACAATGGCACCTAAACTAGTTAGTTTTAAGGCGTGCCCCTTTGTACAAAGGGTAGCCATTGCACTTCAATATAAAGGCATTGATTATGACATAGAGTATGTAGATTTAGGAAATCCGCCTGAATGGTTTTTAGCTATATCACCACTAAAAAAAGTGCCTCTTTTAATTGTTGATGACACGGTAATTTTTGAATCAGCAGTTATTAATGAGTATATTGATGAGGCATATCCTCCAAAGCTTCATCCAGAAGATTTACTTAAGAAAGCGATCAATAGAAGTTGGATTGAATTCTGTAACAATATAAGCCTATATACTTTTCAGCTTTCCATCAAAGAGAGTGAGAATGAATTTAAGGACACACTTGAATTGATGCTGAATGATTTCGACTTGGTTGAAAATTGTTTAGAAGATCCGCCATTTTTTAATGGAAAGCAATTTTCATTAGTGGACTCGAGTTATGCGCCTGTATTCCAAAGGCTGAATTTTTTAGAGCAAATTTATAAACCTATCATTACCCCAGAGAGATATCCAAAACTATCAAAGTGGAAGCATAACTTAATGTTGCTAAAAGCAGTTAAAGATTCAGCTGTAGATGATATACAGGCCATATACTATAAACTCTTGTGGACAAGACAGGGATATATATCGCAATTTTTAAGTGAGAAAGAATACGGCAAGAGACCAACAAAAAGTACCTACTAGGCAGCTTTGTTGAAAAGGATGTAATTATCCCTTTTTAACTCATTGCTTGTAGTTTAAATATAATTCTAGAATGAGCAATATTACTATTGCAATATTATTGCATTTACGATATATTATCACTTTTTTACTAATCAGGAAACTCGTATGTTAAAAATTAGCTTTATTTCATTGTTATTCATTTCTTCTTTTGTAAACGCCGAAGAGACAAGACTTGCTAACGCACATGTCCATGGACTCAATAATTTATCAATGGTAATCATTCAA
>CABXIU010000002.1 GCA_902512305.1 uncultured Gammaproteobacteria bacterium | reverse complement strand
ATAAAACTTATTGTATTGACTTTACTATAAGAACTATAATATAATAATACCAATTTAATACCAATTTTTCAGTTATTAGTATTTTTTTTGTTAATTACTAATTAATATATTATGGCGAATACAGATAATCTAATTAACTTTTTAAGGCCTTCTGAAGATAGTTCTGAGTCTTTATACAAGCAATTATCTCAATCAATTAACCGTGCAATCCAGGGAGGGCTTTTAAATCCAGGTGATTCTCTCATGCCAGAGAGAGACTTGGCTTTAAATTTAAAAATGTCTAGAATTACTGTTCGAAAAGCCATTGATCAGCTCGTTGAAATTGGATTACTCATTAAACGTCAAGGTGCAGGGACAGTAGTGTCTGAGAATGTTGACCTTGTTCTCCATAAAAATCTTTCTTCACTGAATAGCTTTACGGCTGACATGAAAAAAAGAGGCCTTGAATCGTACTCAAGAGTTACTCTTCGAGAAGAAGGCAAAGCCTCTGCAAAAGAGGCCCTAATATTAAATTTAACTGAGAGTGACTTTGTCCATAGACTTAATCGAGTTCGATACTTAGTTAATGAACCACTTCTCTATGAAATTGCGGTTATTCCGGCCTCAATAATATCTATTACATCAGCCATAGATAATTCCTTATATGAGCTACTGGAATCTAAAAAAGTTAACCCTGTTACAGCTAAACAGAATATACATGCTATTGTTGCTGATGATAATCTCGCTGATAAGCTTGAAATTGCCCCAGGCAGTGCTGTTTTGTTTGTTGAAAGAAGAGGCAAAGATGCAAATGGACAAGTAGTTGAATATACACAATCTTATTACCGAGGTGATCGTTATGACTATGTGGTGGAGCTAGGATGAAAACAGCACTTAAAGGAGCTCGCATATTTTCTGGTGAAGAGTTTTTTGAAAAAAAAGCGCTTCTACTTGAAGGTGAAGCCATAGTTGAAATAGTGGATGACTCAAAAATTCCAAAAGATTTTGAAACTCAAAAATTAAACGGCGGCATTCTTTCACCGGGATTTATCGACCTACAAGTTAATGGTGGAGGGGGTAAGTTGTTTAACAACTCTCCTGACAAAGATAGCCTCAATACCATCATTGGAGCTCACCAACATTTTGGTACGACCAGCATCATGCCAACCGTCATTAGTGACTCACTCAATGTTCTTCAAAAATGTACAGATACAATCTCAGATGAAATCAATCACAATAAATCCCTCTTAGGTATCCATATTGAAGGGCCTTTTTTTAATGTGAAGTATCGAGGCGTGCATCAAAAACAATACATTAATACAGTTAATGCTACTTATATGAGTTTATTTGAGACTCTTGATAAGTTCCCAGTGATGTTGACTCTAGCGCCAGAATGTATCTCAATAAAACAACTGAAGAGTCTCAAGGCATTAGGCTTTAAAATCTTAGCTGGACATACTGATGCCAATTATGATCAGCTTGAGGAAGCTGTTAAGTATGGCCTTGATGGGTTTACACATCTATTTAATGCGATGGGGCAAATTTCTGCAAGGGAGCCCGGCGTAGTTGGCTCTGCTTTAGATTTTGACGAGGCATCTGCTAGCATTATTGTTGACTTACATCATGTGCACCCGTCCTTGATTAATCTATCATTCAAGCAAAAACCTAAAGGCAAACTTTTTTTTGTTTCGGACTCAATGGCAACAATTAACCATGGTGACCCTTCTTTTGAGCTTTATGATGAGGTAGTGAGTGAAGCGAATGGTCGAATCATCAACTCAGAGGGAAAGCTTGCAGGCTCTTCCATTACACAAATTGACGCTATAAAAAATGCCTATCAAAAATGCAATATACCCATCGATAGTGCTATCTCTATGGCTACACTTTACCCTGCTGAATATATAGGAGTATCAGACTATCTGGGACAGCTTAGGAGTGGTTATAGAGCGGACCTTGCTCACTTTAATTCTGACTTCCAGATTCAAAATGTCTGGGTAGCAGGCAAACAAATTAGACGAGAGGACTCATGAGAGTAGTTATTCTTCCATCAGAGAATGATGCAAGCAATTTTGCAGCTGAATTCATATCAGACTTTATAAATAATAAAAAGAATTCAGTTCTTGGACTAGCCTCGGGTAGCTCTGTTCTTTTAACCTACAAAGCTTTGATCAAAAAATATGAATTAGGACAGTTCAGCCTTAAGAAGATAACGACCTTTAATTTAGATGAATATTTAGGATTAAAGCCTGGCCATAATCAAAGCTATCGACATTATATGAATCAGAAGCTCTTTAATCATATTGATATTGACCAAAAAAATACCTTTATTCCTGAGTGTTTCGATAGTAATTATGAGTTAGCATGTTCAAACTATGAATCAGAAATCAATAATCATGGCGGAATTGATCTTCAACTTTTAGGTATTGGGTCAAACGGGCATATAGGTTTTAATGAACCTACATCAAGCTTTAAGTCTAGAACCAGAGTTAAAACACTCACACAAAACACTATTGCAAAAAATGCTCGATTTTTTGATGAAGCGGAACCCCAGCCTTCTCTAGCAATAACGATGGGAATTGGAACAATAATGGAGGCTCGAAATATACTTCTCATTGGTCTTGGTAGGCATAAAAGTAAGGCAGTTGCTGAAATGATTGAAGGCCCACTATCTTCATTTTGCCCTTCAAGCATTCTTCAAAATCATGAAAATGCGACTATCATTCTTGATCAGCATGCAGCCTCAGACCTTAAACTTAATGACTACTATATTCATGCAGAAAAAATGAAGTCTAAATACAATTGCTAAAATTGAGTTATAATTTTTCTTATTAAAATCTAAGGTTCTCTTATGAGTTTAATCTTCAAGCAACTTTTTGAAAGAGAAAGCTGCACGTACACTTACCTAATAGCAGATAGTAAAACTAAAGAGGCTGCAATTATTGATGCAGTTGATATTATGATTGAGAGAGATATTGCTTTACTAAAAGAGCTAGAACTTGATCTTAAATTCATCATAGAAACTCATATTCATGCAGACCATATAACTAGCGCTTGTCCACTTAAAAAATTCTATCCTGAAGCAAGGATAGTTATGGGAATGGAAAATGTTTCTGCCGAGGCCTGTTCAGATATTATGGCTGGCGAGGGACACATCCTCAATATTGGTAAATATGAAATAATAGCAATCGAGACTCCAGGACATACTCTCGGTTGCATGTCATACCTTGTTGAGAATAAAGTACTAACAGGCGATGCTCTCTTTATTAGAAGCACGGGTAGGTGTGACTTCCAGGGCGGTTCCGCTGAGTCTTTATATGAATCAATTCAAAAACTTTATAAACTTCCAGATTCTACTGAGGTCTATCCAGCGCATGACTACAATGGGCTTTCTGTTAGTACCATTGGCGAAGAAAAGAAGTTTAATTCTATGGTTAGAGAATCAGATGACCAGAAAACTTTTATTAATAACGTCAACAACCTTGATCTATCACTACCGAAAAAAATTAAAATCGCAGTACCTGCAAATCAAAGCTGTGGCCTTATTTCAGAAAAGACCTCTGTCTAATAGAAACTCATTTCTTATTAAAATATAAATCTATGGATATCACCACACCCGCACTTCTCTTCCCTGCAATCTCTTTATTGTTTGTCGCCTATACCAGTCGACTTCATTCTCTAAGCGTATTAATTCGAGCAATGACGACAGAGGGAAGCGATGAGTCTAAGACACAACACGCTGATGAGCAGCTCAAGATTCTTGAAAAACGAGTTGTCTATATTAGAAGGATGCAGGTTTTTGGGGTCGTTAGTTTTATTGGCAACCTGATGACAATTATATTGGTCTATCTCAAATACTACATTCTAGCCAACTATATTTTTGGCTTTGGACTCTTGATGCTCTCGGGCTCATTATTGTTTGCACTTCTAGAAACCTTGATATCTACAAAGGCTCTTGGTATCCATTTAAAAAACTCTAAAAGTTAGGATTGATTCCCCAAGTTGTCAGCTATTAAGCAGACCATCTCGAACATAATTGAATTGGCTACATGTGCGGTAATTTGATTGGGGGAGTCAACTGTAGGCATCAGACATACAACATCGCCACCAATAATATTTTTACCTCGAAGGCCTTGGAGCATCTTTAGAACGTCTGGCATTTTAAAACCTTCGATAGCTGGCTCTAAGTTCGATACGCCTGGCGCCACAGTAACGTCTAAGCAATCTAAATCAAATGTAATATAGATTGGCGCATCTCCGACTCGCTCCTGAATCATTTTGATGCATTTTTCAACGCCATACTCATCATACTGATCTTTGGTAATAATCTCATAACCAAGCTCATAACTTGAGTCAAGCCAGTCTAGAGTTCTAGTATTACCTCTGATTCCAACTTGTATACTTTTTGATGCATCGACAAAACCATCTCTAACTAAATAGCTTGCCCAGTGGGCTGCTGACTTGACTGCTCCTAAAAAATGGTCAAGCTGATGATAAGCATCCGTGTGCGCATCAAAATGAACAAGAACAGCCTTTTCCCCCTTGGTAAGTTTAGACTTAGGGCCTGCAATGGCTTGCAAAATCCCTCCAGTAATCGAGTGGTCTCCACCAATTGAAACAGGACGAACACTAGACTCAGCAAGCACATCATAGAACTCGGTGATACGCTCAATACACTGCTCATTATTATTGGCTTCAGGAAGGGGAACATCACCAAAATCTCGAATATCGCACATCTCCCATGGAGAGATTCCAAACCTCAAATGACCCCTTCTACCTTGTGCAGAAATGTTCCTAACAGCTCTTGGGCCTAGGTGCTGATCTCGCTGAGTTGTGCCATTTCCAGTGCTATGAGGCACTCCAACAAGTGCTATATCGCAACCCTTTGTCTCGGGCTTATGTGGGCAACGGAACAGAGTAGGCACGCCCCACCAATAGAGGCCGTTCATCATCGTCGAGTTGTCTCTAGTTTTTTTGTCCATTAATAAATTCTACTCAAATTTTTCACTAATTTTACTAAGAATGGCTTCTTTATAGGGCACCTCTAACTCCTGTGAGGCCCAAGCCACAAAACCCAAGTCAACCTGCTGCTCCCAAGTTTCGATAGGATTTTTAAATATGGTAACAGATGTCTTGGTAGGAGCTGACAAAAATAATGCCATCTCCTGAACATCAGATTCTTCAGCGTTATCCTCAGTAGAGACATACTCACTGATATTAATGTATTTCGCAACATCAGTCATCCAATAAACACAGTTTCGGTATTCTTCAGCGAGATTAACGCCTTTTATGTATTCTTGGGTCAGCTTGGTAATGGCTGCTGTTTGGGCTGCAATGATTTGACCATTGGTCATCTCAATATCACTGCCATCAATCATATGATAGGCATAGACTCTATTCATAAGTGCCTCGCCTGCAGTCAGCCCAGCCATCTCTGGTCTAGTAATCTCGATATAAATGAGTGCGGAGCATCTAATTGCCCTCTCTGCTACGTCCTGATCGGCATAGGCAGGATTAACCAAGCCGTTAAATAGTAAAAAGAATGTGAATACCTTTTTCACAATGACTTAATAGTTACTTGAACTACAAATTAATTAGTAACAGTCAAATAGATTCTAGGAGCGCCCGAAGCAATTATATTTAAACTATTATCGTCGTCAGAGCTAAATTCAAGACTATTGGCAGCTGTTGCTTTAACACTCATAGCAAAAGTGGAATTTTCTGTTACTTTATAAGGCGTACTTAGGTCTGTTGTCCAAGCAATCTTTGCAGCATTCCCACAGGTCGTTGCAAACGCATCCGCAGATGTCAGCAAGTTAACTGTCGGTATTCCGCGAGTCGATCCAGTACCCTCAATCGCAAAAGTGGATTTATCACCGTTCGCAGCTAAATTAGAACTACAGTTTGCATCGGTGAACCTAGTCAAAACCTCATTTGAAAACACAACGGTGCCTTCAGAAGTTCCACAATCCATCGTTTGAGTGCTGTCAGCTAACGATGATCCGTGAGCATTGGTAGCCACATAGGTAGACGCATGTAGACCAGCATTACTCGTCCAACAATAAGTGCCGCCGTTTCCATCACCAGAAGAACCATCAACAGTATTAGTCGTTCTTCCCGACCATTTCATACCAAGTTTGGTACTTAACTGTACGTATAGGTATTGATAGGTGTTTGACTCAATATAGTACTCTGGAATTGGCAGAGTTGCACTCACGTCCTTCTGAATATCAACTTCGACACCAGCAGCTTGTTCAAAAAAGAACTGACAACTGCTCAAGTCATTCAAATCAGGATCAGCTGTACAAAGACCAAATTTGTAAAAATTTAGCCTATAGACATCAGGCGTAACGAGGCAATTATCTGTTGCGTCACCAGCAGTGTACTCGCCAGCTATAGTGGTATCATCCTTAACAGGTTCTGTTGAATTGCCACTCACAGTAACAATAGCTCCATTTCCATCAACTACACAAAGTGCATTCGCACTATTTGAAAAAGCGATCGCAACAAAAAATAAGGCAATTAATAGAGTGATTTTATTTAGGTTTAATGTTTTCATATTAGATTCCACTGATTGTTAATACGCCTGTCTTTTTCTTGATAATTCTATTCTCACGCTGAACTAAGGCATATCTCTCATCA
This sequence comes from uncultured Gammaproteobacteria bacterium, assembly GCA_902512305.1. Lineage (GTDB taxonomy): Bacteria > Pseudomonadota > Gammaproteobacteria > PS1 > Pseudothioglobaceae > Pseudothioglobus. The sequence goes on along the minus strand of CABXIU010000002.1, from coordinate 165,893 downwards.
CCAAGTTTTGTCAGCTCATAGGCAGAACTTGAAAATTCAAATAGTTTTGGTTTGACATTGTCTTGGCCAAGGTTCCAAGTGTAATTTAGAACAACACTATTGGTATCTGTCTTGGATGCAAGCTTATGATCCGTTCTTAAGTAATGAAGAGATAAGTTATCGGAGAGGTTTCCACCGAGTGTGTACTTTCTGCCTTTTTGATCTTGCATTCCATCAACACCGTCCCAAGTAAATGAATTAACTCCAAATTTCATCCCAGGAAGGAATGGAAGCGCGACCTTAAAGCCCATATCTCTTCCATCAAGCGCTTTGGAGTCTACTCCGCTTTTATCTGTAATATAGCCTGTTGTGCCGTTATATTGATTGACTCTAAGCTCAAATACTGAACTTATTACCTCAATTCCAACACCATTACGTTTATGATCATTTGGAAACTCATGATCATAAAAGACATTAAAGCCTGTCATCCATGTTTCATCATCATTGAGTCTTCGATACCCAAGACCAACATTTAATGTAGTGCGCTTATCGAATCGATTTAAATTAAACTGGTTAAACAAAAATGAATTTGGATTATCACCATAAGCCTTAAGAACACCGATATCGACAGTAGAGTCGCCTTCTTTTAAGTTAGTATTGACCTCTACAGTATCAAAGTTAGGACTTAAAAGCGCGCCTATTCCGGTAGAAATAAAAGAACCTGTAGCACTAGTCATTCTGCTCATTAAAGATGATTTAATTTGCTCAGAATCATCAGCACTCACTGCTAGAGAAAACCCTAAAGATATTGTAAAAACTGCACTCAGTAAAACTTTAGTTATATTGGAAGTAATTAACCTCATAAAAGGCCTTATATCAAACAAAAAAGCCATTATATTACAAAAACTACTAGATTAATAGATATATATGAGTATAGAATAAAAAGTGTTTTTGATGAATTTCTAGCTTAAAGAGTTAATTTTTTCGTACAGTTCACTTGAAATCGTAATTTTATTTGAACTTTCACGCAGTTTTCTTTTTTGAATTCGCCTATCACCAGGAAGCCTTGTTGAGGGCTGTTCCAAAATTGAACTCACAATAGTTTCCGTCCTTTCAGAAAAGCCGCCTTCAGAGAAAAAACTTGGATCAATTGCAATAATGAGCTGACCTACACCGGGTGAACCTCCTTCAGCATCAAGAAAAGAACTTGCCTCAAAACCAAAGTTTGAGCCCGTCAGTCCAGCTGCTAATATCTCTACCATTAATGCAAGAGCACTTCCCTTAGCATCACCAATCGGTAGCATTGCCCCAGCCAAAGCTTTTTTTGGGTCCGAAGTTGGCTTACCATCACTATCAATTGCCCAATCCTCTGGAATTTTTTCATTGTGCTGGTTAGCGACCATGACTTTTCCTCTAGCAACCTTACTTAAACTCATATCGATAACCAGGGGTGGCTCATTATCTCGAGGTGTTGAAAACGCAATGGGGTTGGTTCCAAATAAAGCTTTTGTGCCTCCCCATGGCGGAATAGCCTTAGGTGTATTTCCAAACATTAATCCAATCAGTCCATTCTCAGACAAGATTTCAACATGCCTTCCTGCTTGACCAAAATGATGAGAACGAGAAATACTTGCTGCTGCAATTCCAAATTTTTTACAGATTGGTATGATTTCTTTGATTGCTAATGATATTGCAGGATAAGCAAAACCGTTATTAGCATCAACCTTTATCACACTTCCATTTGAGCTAAGAATAGAAGGGGCTTCATTACCCTTAACCTTGCCCGAAGTCAGCTGCTCAACGTAAGAGGGTATTCTTGAAAGTCCATGGCCTGGCTGGCCATCAAACTCAGCGCTAATTAATGCATCAGCGACTTCTTTTGCATTATCTTTAGATGTCTGATTATTTACAAGAGCATTAAACGCCAAATCCCAGGCTTCTTTTTCAGAAATTTGCAATGTTTTTATCATCAATAGTTCTTATAAATTCAGAAACTAAATTATAGTTATCTTCAATCTTATACAGTATATTTATTCACGATGATAAAGTTCTCTTTAAAAACAAGAATAAGTTTTTATTTAAGTTGTAGTTGGCTTCTTTTTTCGTTCTTCGTTGCAACCACCTATTCTAAGCTGAATAACCAAATCATCGTGGGATGGTTCGATTTCTATAACGTTTACTGGCACATTTTTTATATTGTTGGTGCCCCAGTTTGGCTATACTGGGTTGTATTAAGGCCCTATAAATGGATAAAAAAATTTCGCATAAATAGACAAAAAAAATGAAACTGAATATCGGTATATTTCAATATGAAATGAAGGATGAGAGTCCTCTTGAAAAAATCAATAGACTAGAGAAGCATCTAAATAAGCACTCTAAATTAGATTTGGTGCTTTGTCCCGAACTCTTCATTTCTGGGTATGGAAGCCTTGAAAAAATTAATGAATATAGCGAAACGCATGATGGTGAATACGCCAATAAAATTAGCTCCCTTGCTAAAAAATTCAGCACTGCGATTATTTATGGATACCCCGAGATAAGCAATGGTGATCTATTTAATTCAGCGCAACTCTTTGATGATAATGGATTAGCCATAGCGAACCATCAAAAAAAACTTCTGCCTCTCACTGCAGATGAATCAACAATATTTACACCGGGAAAGGAAAACACAATTATTTCTATTAAGGGCATTAAAGCAGCAATCGTTATTTGTTATGAACTCGAATTTCCTGAAATCATTAGAAACATAGCTAATCAGGATGTGCAGTTAATTATTGCACCGACTGGCCAGTCGTCTCATTGGCCAGCTGCGGCGAGATACAACTCCAGAACAAGGGCATTTGAAAATGGAATATTCGTCGCTTATGCAAACTCAACTGGTAAATTAAACGGCATAGACTTCATGGGTGAGAGCAAAATTATTGGACCGGACGGTATAGACCTTGCAAACGCCGAGCAAGGTGAAAAACTAATTTCTGCAGAGATCGACACAAAAGATATTTTATTGGTTCGGGAAAAACTGCCCTACCTTAAAGACTCGCAATCCATCAACTAGCATTACCGGCAAGAGGAGTTATCAAGCCCCCAAGGCATCATGGTGTTACATAGAAAAGCGCCCTCTATAATTGCACCACTCAAATCTGCCCCTCTTAGATTAGCATTTGTCAAATTAGCACTCGAAAAATTAACGCCGCCTAGATTTGCTAAGCTCATATCTGCCGATGTAAGATTGGCACCATAGAGATTAGCGCCATATAAATTCACTGCAAAAAGGTTTGCACCAAAAAGATTTGCATTCTCAAGGTTAGCGCCGTTCAGATCCGCACCAAAAAGGCTTGAACCTTCAAGGTTTGCATTATATAAAGTAGCTCCCGCCAGATTTGCTGTAATAAAATCCACACCAGAAAGGCTTGCATTTGCAAGGTTTGCATTTTGGAAATTTGTATTCCACAAGACACAACTATTGCATTTGTTTAGAGAATTAAGTTTATTGATATTCATTTCTATATCCTGCCATTCATTAACGCCGTCTCCATGAGATAAACTGGAAAATGTCAATAGAAATATTGTGATTAGTTTTTTCATATTTACATCATTTATCTTATAAAAGATTTCAGGCAAAAGGATATAATTAAATTGCAATAATACTTTATAAGGAGAATAGATATGGCAAGTTTAGAAAAGAAATCATTTGATAATCCTGATGATTTAGTGGCGCCGGATAAGACTCGAGCAGAAATTCTTGAGTTTGGAACTATTAAAGCAGTTAGAGTCACTGCACAGCCTGGATGGATGTGGTCTGAATGCATCAAACCACATGTTGGTGGTGAAAGCTGCCAAGCTGGTCATTTAGGAGCTTGCGTCCAAGGTAGTATGAGGGTGACTCACGATGATGGTACAGAGATGATAGTTAACGCTGGTGATGCTTATTCTATTTCGCCAGGGCATGATGGAGAAGTCATCAGTGATGAACCGTTTATTGGTTATGAGTTTAATAATCAAGGTAAGTCTTTCGCAGTTTGGGATAGCTAATAAAATCTTAAGCTAAAAAGCCCTACAAGTTAGGGCTTTTTTAATTTCAGCAGTCGCAATAAAACTGAATCTTTGTCGTATTGACAGAGCTTTCTTTCATGATACAATTTTTTCATGAAAACAGAGATTGCGCAAAACGCCTATACCAATGTATCGCTTGATAAATCCCTTAAGATACTTCAAGAGTGCTCAAAAAAACCATTTGAAAAAGCAACTCCAATTCCTTCAGTGGTTAATCATTCGATAGAATTTTATAACCATGAACAGGCTAATATTTTTAATAAGGAATGGATTTGTATTGGTCGATGTGATGAGATTCAATCAACGGGTGACTTTCTAACTCATGAAATAGCTGGAACTCCTATTCTAGCTGTTCGACAAAAATCGGGTGAAATTATGGGATTTGTAAATGCCTGCGCCCACCGTTTTACATGCATTGTCAATAAAAAATCAGGAAATGCATTTGCGTTTACCTGTCCAAACCATGCTTGGACTTATGGAATAGATGGCAAACTAAACCATGCGCCATTTATGGATTTGAAAACAGACTTTAATTCCAAAAAAAATAATTTGGAGTCACTTCATACAGAATCTTGGGAAGGGTTTTTATATATAACACTCTCAAAAAATCCTAGTAAGAAAGTTTCTGAATCACTAGAGAGTTTTCGAAACAGTATTGTTGGCCAGTATGATATGAATAACTATCAAACCGTTATTAGAGAGACAATGAGTTGGGACACGAACTGGAAAAATCTTATTGAAAACTTTACTGAAAGTTATCATGTGCCCATTGCTCATCCAAAAACGTTTGCAGGACATAAAAAACAAATTAAAGATTACGAGTGTGGCGAGGATAGTGATCATTACTGTTATCACTTCGCCCCTCAAGAACTAGAAAACGGTCCAGGCGCTGCCCACCCAAAAAATACAAAACTTCAAGGTAAGTGGAGGCGAACAATGGTTGATTTTTGTGTCTTTCCAAGTCACCTAGTAACCCTCATGCCAGATTATCTCTGGTGGGTTTCAGTTATGCCGCAAGGAGTTGATGAATTTAAGGCAACCTGGGGAGTCGCAGTGCCGCCTGAGATTCTTAACGATATAGCAAAAGAAGATTATGATGAATGGCTCAAAAAAAAGATCCACTATATGAACACTGCAAATGAAGAAGATAAAACTCTTGTAGAGGCTCTATATTATGGGAGTCAATCTCGTAGATTACCTCAAGGCACACTTCATCCGATTGAGAAAAACCTCTGGCAATTCACGAAGTATCTCTCAAAAATTACTGGTTAATTTGTCATGAAATTATCAAAAGAGGTATATTATTTTTATGACTAAAGCTGTAATCATTTCTAAGCATGGCGGACCCGAAGTTTTAGATCTCAAAGAAATTGAACTTGAGTCTCCTGGTCCAAAAGAAGTATTAATTGAGCATGTGGCAATCGGTCTTAACTTTATTGATGTTTACCACAGAACGGGACTCTACCCAATCAACCTGCCTTCTGGGATTGGCGCTGAAGGAGCAGGCATTATTAAAGAGACAGGAAAGGATGTCCAAAACTTTAAAGTAGGTGATAGAGTGTCTTATGCTGGCTTGCCCTTAGGTGCGTACTCATCTCAAAGAATAATTCCAACCAAAGACCTATTAAAAATCCCGCCCAGTATTAATTTAGAAGTTGCAGCCACTCTAATGACTAAAGGTCTGACTGCATACTACCTATTGCATAAAGCTTATCCAGTGAGAAGTGGTGAAACGATTCTTTTTCACGCAGCAGCTGGAGGACTAGGTCATATATTTTGTCAATGGGCCAAAAGTCTTGGATGTATTGTCATCGGAACAGTAGGCACTGATGATAAAATTAAACTGGCCAGAAAAAATGGATGCGATCATATCATCAATTATGCAAAAGAAAACTTTGCACAAAAAGTTTTAGAATTAACCGATGGTGAAGGGGTGCCTGTCGTTTATGACGGTGTGGGCAAAAACACTCTAGAGGGATCCTTGGAGTGTTTGAAAATCAGAGGAACCATGGTTTCTTTTGGAAATGCATCCGGACCTCTTCCCGATCTCAATGTTCCCAAATTGATTCAACCCAAAGGTCTTTACTTGACTCGCCCAGCCATGCATCATTACCTAAGCGAAAGAGACGACCTAGAAGCGGGCGCTAAAGTACTGTTTGACAAGATTGAAAGTGGTCAAGTCAAAATTGAAATTTTCAAAAAATATAAGTTAGATAATGTTGTAGATGCTCACACTGATCTTGAGAATAGAAAGATTTATGGGCCAGCTATCATTGTTCCCAATTAGAGGAAATAGGCCCTAACACTAAAATACTAGCCACAGGTCCCACCAAAACGACTACGAATAATTATCTCTTTTGCTACAGAAGGGCTAATATTAAATTTTCTAGCCAAGTAATCTAGGCTTTTATGTTGATAGGTGTATAACATAACCATCATATAAATTTCGTCATCATTGACGGGCGACTTATTTAGATGATGAAATGATTTTTGACCTCTTGCCATATACAATATTTTAATAATATTATTTTAAATTTTCTAATTATCTTGTGATCATTAGTATGTAATGTATTATTTACATAATGTTTATTATTTATTACATAATGTTTATTATTTATAACACAAAGTATGTTATACTTTACATTGATTAAATAATTTACTAAAGATTTATCTCCTCAGATAGCAATGATTAAGAAAAAGATTCACATAGAAAACGCCGTCAGAAAACTCAGGTTTAACAACAATGAGATGACACAACAGGAACTGGCAGAACTTGTTGGTATCTCAAGACAGACGATCGTTGCTATTGAAAAATACAAATACACCCCATCATTAGAACTGGCATTTAAGATTGCACTGGCTTTTGATATGGAGATACAAGAAGTTTTTTTTATAAATCAATAATTTTTATCAGGAGGAAGTTATGGAAATATCTCAACTAGATCCAAAAATTAAAGATAGTCAAAACGAACTAATAAGACATCAGGAAAAAGCTCAAAAATTTAAAGAATATGTGCAAGGACTTTTTATAGATGTATACACTCAAGACGAGTTTCAAAGAAGGGTAGATGCAATTTACAATGAAACTTTTAAGAGGGACGGCTAGTGAATATTGATAATGCAATATGATTTGAACTTTTTTATATAAAGAACAAATCAGACAAAAAAAGTTATCTAATATTTAATAGGTTTATTAATTGCCTATAAACACGTCTTCTTTAAACTTTCCCTCCAGTCGCCTACCGTCATCTAAATAGATTATTACCCCTTGACCATCTCGTTTGTCATTCTTCCAATCACCCTCATAGTAACTACCTTCTTGATAAAGGCCTCCATCTTGATAAGTCATGATGCCATAGCCATCACGTTTATTATCTTTGTACTCTCCTTCATAACGCCTACCGTCTGGATAGATCATAACGCCTTTTCCATTGAGCTTGCCATCCTTAAATTCGCCTTGATAACGCTGACCGTCTGGAGATGTAAATACACCTTGGCCATTGGGCTGATTGTCATGGAGTTCGCCCTTATAAACATAGCCAGTTTCGGTTTGAAAAGTATAGATACCATCACTATTAATACAAGTGATTTTTTCACCGCTAATTAAACATTCTTCAACCTGTCCTTCATAAATACTACCGTCAGCTAAATTAAGCTTTAATACACCTTTCATTTCTTCAAGAAATGGTTCACTTGTATCAGCATAAGTTAGCCCTAAAAAGCTAAAAAACATTAAAAACGTTACGAGAAGTTTTTTCATACTAGAATTATAAGTCCAAATTCCGTTTAAAGTGCAAGGGGTTTTTTGCGTTATAATTAAATTTATTTAATGATATTTTAGGAGTAGAAAATGACTTATGTGATTGTTAAGTGTCCGTGTCATGAAGAAGGAGCGTCAAAGCTTATTGATTGGGCACATGGGGACGACGGACTTTCAGTAACGAGAACCTACAAGGGGTTTAAGCATATCGAACTTTTGGTTGGTGAAGATAACAAGACAATATGGTTATACGAGCAGTGGGACTCTAAAGAGGACCATCAAGCATACCTGAATTTTAGAATTGAGAATGGATTTGAAGCTTTTATGGGAGAGGTATTGGAAGATGAATTCTCACTTTCTTATCTGTCCAATAGTGGCGCTTAATTTCACGCAAACAATTTATCCAGCAAAAGGAGAGAAGTATGACATCATTAGTAGATAAACAAATTGAAGCCGCAGAAAAAGAATGGCTAGGCCTTTGGAAGCAAGGACCAACGCGTCTTCGATGGAATAAAGTGCCACTTCAAGTTGGGGACTTAGCTCCTGATTTTGAATTGCAAGACACATCGGGAAAATCACTTAATTTGCGCGATTTTTGGAGTAATGGTCCAGCCTTAATTATGTTCTGGAGACATTATGGTTGTAGTTGTGGAGTTGACCGTGCCAATAGTCTAAAAAATGAATATGCCGATTACATTAAGTTGGGTGCTTCTGTCGTCGTAATTGGTCAAGGCGAGCCTGAGCGTTCAAAAGAATACAGCCAAAGGAACGGTATACCTTGCCCTGTCTTATGTGACCCTACGTTTAGTGTCTATGAAGCCTATGACTTGTTGGAAGGCAAACCCTCTCAAATAGTCTATGACGCACCTGATGAGTACCTTCATATCGATTATGAGACTGGTGCAGAATTACAGAGGTCACGTCACGGCACAGAAGGTGGGCTAGTAGATAGTCCATGGCAGTTGCCAGGAGAATTTGTCGTTGATCAAAAAGGGATAATTCAACTTGCCCACCGCTATCAACATTGCGAAGATTGGCCTACTGCATCGATGCTTATTCCAGCTATCAAGGAAGCAATCTGGGAAAAGTAACTTTAAAAATATGACTATTTTCCCTTTTAGGTAGTAGTTTTTTCATTACTCTACTATACTCCTGATTTAAATGAGGTTCAAACTTCACCTAATCTACACCCATTCAACATTTGGGATTCATTTTCAAAGTTTAAACTGAAGGTAAATCTACTTCATCTTGATGATGGCAATAAAAACATTTATCCTTTCCTGTTATTTCCATATTGTGCTTTTCCTGTCATTATTCTTAGCCGAGTTAATATGAAAAAAAACTCTACTACCTACACACATTGGCAATTGACTATCAAAAATATGAAAAAATTTGAAATATTTATTGAATGCTTAATAGTATCTTTTTTTACTTGTCCTCAGATAGCTGCTGAGTATTATTTGTCAACTTATAAAGATAAAAAAGATAAATAGATAAAAGTCCAAATCCTCTCTGATGTGTGAGGGAGGTTGTATATATCTATCTACGATGTCGAGAGGGGCTCCCCCTCTATATCCACTAAAAACTTCTTAGTATCTCTTACTAAGAATTAATAGCTATAAAAGAAGCTTTCCTTTCTATTTAACAACATCTTTACTTCAATTATATCATGAAGAGAAAAATCAAATAAAAGTAAAAAAAATTACATATTATTCTTTGATGACTTGGCTTCGAACTCACGAGTCAGAATTAGCGTTTGAGCAAGACTCAATAAGTTAGAAAACTCAGGATTTACAAGAAGTGCATTACAATAGTTGCTCCAAGATTCCAACATTGGTTTGGTTGGACGAAAGTCATTTCGACGGCGATCATTTATACTAGAAACTTCTTCAAGATAACCAAGACTTAATGCTTCATATACTGTTGAATTTACTGTTGGACGGCTAAATTCAGATACTTTTAAGAGGTCTGATATTGTAAAGCTGCCTTTAGAAAAATAAAAATCCATCATGTAACGACGAAGCTCAAATGCAGTGAAGCTAGTATTGAAGAATCTGCGTACTTGGCCTGGTCCATGTTCACGCCTATACAATTGTCTAGAGCTTTCATAAGAAGCCTGCGCTGCGCAGAAGTGGTCGAATATTTCTTCAGATTTAGACATAAGAGGCCTCAATATTATATAAAAAAAATTACATTTTATTTTTAAAATGTGTATATTATTATAAGAGTTAAAAAAAAAATATGACGATCTTTCATAAATTCCAATTTGGTAGAGGCTCATTCGAATGTTAAGTTTGCCAGAGCTAGAGTACCTTTCATACATGGATGGTCGACTTGCATATCGTGAAAAAGGGGTTGGTCCTGCATTATTTTTGCTGCATGGCATGAATGGAAGTAGTCAGAGTTGGACTTATTTGTTTCAGTCCCTAGCAACTTCTTTCCGTGTTGTTGCATGGGATGCACCAAGTTTTGGCGCATCTAATACTTTTGGCGACAGCATAGAAGATTATAAAAATGCAGCTAAAGCTCTGATGAACAATCTAGAGCTCAGAGACGTTGTAGTAGTAGGCCATTCAATGGGCGGTGTGGTAGCTTTAAACTTAGCCGCAGATCAAGATGCTTTAATTGCTGGTCTAATTCTTTCTTCAACCCATCTTGGATTTGGACAACCTAAAGGTAAGGCGCTTATTTCGCGTTACGCTGATCGCATTGAACGTATAAACTCTAGGGGCGTGAATATCGCCTACGGCATCGATCGTGCAAAGGGCAGTACACCGAAGGGTACGTCTGATACCGTCATCCAGTTTTTGGCTAAAATCGCCATGGGTTCGCGCATGGAAGGGATCCGTGACGGAGGTCGGATGAGCCAAGAGACTGATAATGCGGATATTTGCTCACAAGTAAGCGTCCCAGTACTTATTTTATCTGGTGAAAATGACACTGTCATCTCAAATGAAATGCATGTGGATCTTACCGCTGCTCTGCCCGAGGCACAGCAATACGTGTTCCCCAACGCTGGCCACGCCTCATTCGTAGAATATCCTGACCTCTTCAACGAGCAGGTCAAAGATTTCGCCATGAAAGTCTGGCCCGGAGATAGAACCAAAATAATCAAAACATCTTTAAAAGGAGAAAAATAATGAAAATTAAAAGGAGAAAAATAATGAAAATTAAAAGGAGTAAAACTATGAAAATATCGATATTAAAGCCTTTCTTTATGACTATCGTGGTCTGTAGTCTCGGATTTTGGGGAGGTTCTGCCTCTGCAGAAAATCTCAAGGTGGCACTTGCTGCTGAACCTACATCTATGGATCCACATTATCAGAACCTGACAATAAACAACTCATTTGCCACACAGGTCTATAACGCTCTAGTCCTACAGGACGTTAACCAGAATTTAATCCCTGGCCTTGCGACATCTTGGGAACCATTTGACGATAATACTTGGGAGTTCAAGCTGCGTGCAGGTGTAAAGTTTCATAACGGTGCATCATTCTCTGCTGAAGATGTAATTGCTTCAATGGAACGCGCCGCAAATGTACCTAATAGCCCATCTAGTTTTGCAACTTTTACAAAAGGTAAGAGCTTTGAAGTTGTTGATGACTTGACCTTGCATATTTCGACTGAGAAACCTAACCCTTTCATACCAAATGACATGTCGCGAGTTTCTATTATTGACTCAGCTTTTGTAGATGCAACTACCGAAGATTTTAATACTGGCGTTGCTTCTTTTGGTACAGGTCCATATAAATTAAATAAATGGTTACCAAGTGACTTAATCGAAATTTCTCGAAATGATGACTACTGGGGAGATGCAGTTGAATGGGATAGTATTACTATCAAACCTATTAAGGATGGAACAACAAGAACTGCAGCTCTTATAGCTGGCGATGTTGATTTTATTGAACGTGTTGCGCCTGCTGACTTGCCAAACTTAGAAAGCCGGGCGGGAATTTCAGTCTTTAAATCAGTTTCCAACCGTATGCTATATTTAACGCTTCATATGACTGATAATCCTATTAAACCTTTTGTTACAGATAGTGCTGGAAATCCGATCACTTCCCCTTTCCAGGACGTCCGCATGCGCAAAGCAGTATCGCTGGCGATAAATCGTCAGGCTATTGCAGATCGTGTAATGGATGGGCTTTCCACACCAGCAGGCCAGTTTTCGCCAGAAGGTTACATTGGATATTCGAATAATCTAAAAGCGGATCCCTATGATCCGGACCGTGCAAAAGAGTTAATAGCTGCAGCAGGCTATGCGGACGGGTTTAAATTGACTATTCACGGGCCAGCTGGTCGCTATACAAACGATACACGCATACTAGAGGCCATCGCGCAGATGCTATCGCGTGTAGGCATCGACACGAGTGTAGAGACTATGCCCGCCTCTGTCTTTTTCAAGCGCTTTGCAAGCGGCGGAGTGGATAATAAACCAGAGTTCACCGCTGCTGTGTCAGGTTATGCCAATGGCTCTGGTGAACCATCGCATCCTCTGCGGATATTCATTCATACAAGGCAGAAAGAACGTGGTTATGGACCTGGGAACCGAAATGGGTACAGTAATGTCGACGTTGATAAGTTAATCGAAGATGGTCGATCCTCAATGGATATTGCTAAAGGAGAAAAGGCCTTCATAGAGGCGACTGATATTGCGATGAAGGAATACGCTCTTGTTCCCATACATCACGAGATTGCTACTTGGGCAGCACGTGAGGGTATCACTTATGAACTTGGAGCATTAGACAGTACCTTTCTACACTTCATTCGATCGCAAGAATAAGATAAGGATGGCTCGCTTCGCATTTGTTGCGGGCCAACCAACGAGAGTCTTCCTATAAAATAAGGATGGCTCGCTGCGCATTTGTTGCGGGCCAACCAATGGGAGTTTTACAATGTTAACCTTTGCTATCAAACGTATTATGCAAAGTGTAGTCGTCCTATTTGTAATGTCTCTGATTGTATTTTCTATGGTCAATTTGATAGGTGACCCAGTTGATATGCTAGTCAACCCGGAAAGCCTACCTGAGGAAATTGACAGGGTTCGCCAAGACTTTGGCCTTGATCAACCAGTTCACATCCAATACTGGAAGTTTCTCGCAGGCGCGATGTCGGGAGACTTGGGAAATTCATTTATTTTCGGAAGACCTGCTTTGACTCTTATAATTGAACGTTTTCCTGCAACTCTTGAACTTGCAACATCCGCACTGATTATTGCTATAATTGTGGGCCTCCCTTTGGGAATTTACGCTGGCTTAAACCCGGATGGATGGGGTGCACGCATCATTATGGGAGGCTCGGTGCTGGGTATTTCCATCCCAACCTTCTGGCTCGGTTTGATGATGATAATAGTCTTCTCAGTCTTATTAGGATGGCTACCAGTATCTGGGCGAGGTGAGACTGCCAATTTTTTAGGTATCGAAAGCAGTATATTTACGCTTGATGGTTTACGACATCTTATTATGCCAGCCTTTAATCTAGCACTTTTCAAGATTTCGGTAGTAATCCGCTTGGCGCGGGCTGGGGTAGAGGAGGTGATGGCGCTTGATTTCATCAAATTCGCTCGCGCAAGAGGGCTTTCGTCTCAACGCATAGTGCGCTCTCATCTTCTGCCTAATATTCTTATTCCAATAATCACTGTCTTAGCGATTGAGTTTGGCACCCTTATTGCTTTTGCAACTGTGACAGAGTCAGTTTTTGCATGGCCCGGCCTTGGTAAACTCGTAATCGATGCTATTGTAAACCTAGACCGTCCTATCGTTGTTGCTTATTTACTATTTGTAGTAACTTTGTTTTTAGTTCTAAATCTGATTGTGGACATAATTTATGCAGCACTTGATCCTCGGGTACGTTTGCAGGGAGATGATCTATGAAAAAGATACAGGCTACTCCTATGATAAAAGAAAATAACAGAAAATTTACAAATGTGATACTCAAAAACCTTTCACAACCTGCAACTCTAGTTTCAGGTATTCTACTTTTATTAATTGCGTTTTGCGCAATATTTGCACCACTCATTGCTCCAACTAATCCCTATGATCTGGCTGTTGTGAGCATTATGGATGGTAGGCTTGCGCCTGGTGAAACAATGTTCGATGGCACCGTTGCTTGGCTTGGTACAGATGGTGCGGGGCGAGATGTTTTAAGCGCTATTATCTATGGTCTGCGAACTAGTCTTACCGTTGCAGTTTGCAGCGCACTTATTGCCTTGACTATTGGACTATTAGTTGGAATGACTGCAGCTTTCTTTGGTGGGCGAGTAGATGCATTTTTAATGAGGATTGTTGATATTCAGTTGTCCTTTCCAGCTATTTTAGTCGCTCTTGTTCTATTAGCTTTGTTAGGAAAAGGCATTGATAAAGTTATAATTGCCCTCGCGATAGTCCAGTGGGCAATCTACGCTCGCACTGTTCGTGCTTCTGCGATAGTTGAACGTCGCAAAGAATATATAGAGGCTGCTAACTGCTTAGGGCTTAGTAGCTTCCGCATCATCTGGAAACACCTTTTACCTAATAGCATCTCACCGCTAATCGTGTTGGCGACTTTGCAAACAGCCCACTCTATTTCAATCGAAGCGACGCTCAGCTTCTTAGGCGTCGGGGTCCCTATAACAGAGCCTTCGCTAGGCTCATTAATTGCAAATGGCTTTGATTACATTTTATCAGGTGCATACTGGATCACTTTCTTTCCTGGCATTATGCTGCTGGCAACAGTAGCTGCTATCAATATCTTTGGAGATCATTTGAGGGTCCTTCTAAATCCAAGGATTTCTAAATGATTAATTGGGCCAAGCTTTTAGAGATTAATGGGCTTGATGTAAGCTTTTCTAGTGGCCAAGAAACCATTTATGCTGTTCGTGATGTATCCATTACGCTTAATCCTGGTGAAGTTTTAGGGATTGTGGGTGAAAGTGGTGCTGGCAAATCTACCATTGGGAATGCAATTATTAATCTTATAGAACCGCCAGGAAAAATCATAAATGGTGAAATTTTATTTCAAGACCAGAACCTCAGGAGTCTAAATGATCAGGAAATGCTCAATATCCGAGGCCATAAGATTGGAATGATTTTTCAGGACCCTCAGACTTCGCTTAATCCACTAATGACAATCGGCGCGCAGCTCCTGGAAACAATCAACACGACGAAAAAACTTTTCGGCAAAGAAGCGCGTGAGAAGGCAATTGACCTTCTTCAATCTGTAGGCATTGAGCAGCCTGAGGCACGAATGAAAGCTTATCCACATCAGTTTTCTGGAGGTATGCGTCAGCGCGTTGTTATAGCTTTGGCACTTGCAGGAGATCCTGATCTCATAATTGCAGATGAGCCTACTACTGCTCTTGATGTCTCTACTCAAGCTCAAATTCTTGATCTTATAAAGGCTATCTGCAGAAAACGAAAGCTTGGGGTAATAATCATAACGCATGACATTGGCGTGATTTCTAATATAGCACACCGCGTTGCAGTTATGTTTAACGGGGCTGTCGTTGAGACTGGTGATGTAAAAAAAATTCTAAGTTCTCCAGACCATGAATATACAAAAAGTCTTATTGCAGCTGTGCCAAGTGGTAAA
The DNA here is from genome assembly GCA_902512305.1 of uncultured Gammaproteobacteria bacterium. Lineage (GTDB taxonomy): Bacteria > Pseudomonadota > Gammaproteobacteria > PS1 > Pseudothioglobaceae > Pseudothioglobus. Next base: position 150,532 of record CABXIU010000002.1, on the reverse strand, counting down.
GTTAAGGTTGAGCGGTTTACATCAATTGACTATATTGAAGGAGGCGCCAAGACACAAAAACGAATTGATGTTAAAGAACATTGGTTGGGAGAGAAGCTGGTTGATACAAAATCAGAAATAGCAATTTCTGTTGAAGATCTTAATAAGGAATTCGTTCTTAAAAAGGCTATGTTTAAAAGAAATCGCTCAAACCTTCATGCTGTTAAAGATGTTTCTTTTTCGATCAAGACAGGAGAGACATTTGGACTTGTTGGAGAGTCTGGTTCCGGTAAAAGTACAGTTGCAAGGCTTATTGCAGGTTTGCTCCGCATTGATAAAGGTACCGTGAAGCTTTTTGATATAGATGTTACAAACAATTTTAAAGGTATGGAGGTTACTGCTGCCCAACGCAGCTTGCAAATGATATTTCAGGATCCTTTCTCTTCTTTGAATGCAAGGATGTCAGTTGAAGACATTGTTGCAGAACCCATTCGATTCTATAAAACAGCTTCCTCAAATCGCCAAGTGAAACAAATTGTACGTGACCTTTTAGATCATGTTGGCTTAGGCACAAATGCTATGATTAAGTATCCTCATGAATTCTCTGGAGGTCAGCGGCAGAGAATTTCAATTGCACGAGCCCTTGCATCTCGACCCAAAATTCTAATTTGTGATGAACCTACTTCTGCCCTTGATGTTTCAGTACAAGCTCATATTTTGAACCTACTAAAAGATCTCCAAGATGAACTGAACCTCACAATGCTTTTTATATCCCACGACCTACCAGTAATTCACCAAATGTGTGATCGTGTCGCTGTAATGCGCCAAGGTTCAATTTGCGAAATAGCTACAACCAATGATCTCTTTAATGCTCCAAATCATACCTACTCTAAACATCTAATTAAACTTATGCCCGCTTAGGATCCCTTGAAATAAAGGATCTTGAACTAAAGTCCAAATCCTCTCTGATGTGTGAGGGAGGGTATATTACTACTTAGTTAAGGTCAAGAGGTGGGGGTTCCTTCTACACTTTTATCGGTTATGAGAAGAAGGAATTCGTACGTCAATTGAATAATATCTATTCCTATAATAGGTCCAAACATCCAAATCAAAAAGACTAGAAGGCTGGGGGCAAAAGTCCACCAAAATAACTTTCTAGGCGTATAAAGTATTTTAAATAATATTTTATAAAATATGAAAGAAGCTAAAATTATAAATACAATAACAATTGCAATTTCTCTGCCGCCTGTAAATATCCAGAATGTCGGAACCACCGTGGATGCTTCTCCAGAAAAAAGAAGAAAAGAGATAATAGCTACCAAGAAAATAATAGATGCTGCAAGCAAAGCCCAAAGGGAGAAATAGAATGGCAATAACCATAATTTCTGGAGAAAGTTTAGTTGACTCCAAGCTGTTTGCCAATTACTAGGCTGTCCAGACTGTTTTGATTTAGCCGCTAAAAAGCCAAGAAGCATATTTTTGTGGTCGTCTTTCATACTAGGATTGTATATCAACTTGAACTAGAGTCCAAGCTTCAATTGAATTTGTCCATGCCGTCCATTTATGTATGGACTTGCTAAAGTTTATTAAACCAGAAAGCACCATATCCTCAATATATTTGTTTGAATAACCATGATTAATATAACTCTTAACACAGGTATTGAGAAGTTTTGAGGCGACCTTTATATCAAACTCATCGAATTCATCAAACCATTCTTCTTGTTCTTTTCTATTCTTCAAAATTCCTATGATATAGCCAATTTTTTGGTAAAGAACTTTTGGTAGAGTATGGAGTCTTTTTTGTTCTTGTTTAGCCTCCTCAAAAAGTTTCGTTTGAATCGGATTCATTAGTATTTTATAAACTTCATCTGAGCGAGAACTGGTCATCATCTCAATAAAGGAATCTTTTGAAATGCTAGTGATATAAGTTCTATTTCTTGAAGGATGTATTAACCATAAATCTTCATTGTTTTTGTATTCATCTCGATAGCTCACTTCTGATTTACCAAAGTCAAACAACACCAAAGACTTACTAGAACCCCACTCTTGATTCAATCTAAATCGGTCAAATGTTTCTTCATCAAATACTCTTAAAATAAATGGCTCATTAGATATATTACTAGCACGCCAAATTTGATTATTAAACTGCTCCACATCAGTCTTGCGTCTTGTCCCATCAACAATCCATATTAACTTATTGTAGAAGTAATCTCTTGAGTCCCGCTCTTCTTTAGAAATCGGTGAATGTTGAAATTCAATTGTCCAACCCGAACCCGTTTTAACATCAGCTATATGTTTCTCACCACTCTCATCTTTTTGGATTATCTCTTGCCACTCATGAGGAAACTTATTCTTCCAATTACGATGCCATTCTGTTTCGTTCTCCCACCAGTAATCATCACACTTTTTCTTATGTGCCCAATGATGTACTTTAATTTCTCCGCACTTAGCAACTAGTTCAGAACCACAACAAGGACAAAGTCCTTTGGCTCCTTTGCTAGGTTCAATACGCTCATCATTTGAAAGTGCGAATCTCATAAAAGAATTATAAGTCCAAACCTCTTATATTATTTTATTGGCATACCATTTAGAAAAAGTTGCAACATTTGCCTCCATTAATGTTGAGAATTGCCCCTGAAGCGAAGTGGACTTATTGAGGCCCTTCTGTTGATTTTCAAGTGCGACAATATCTTCGTCTAACGCATCATCAAGTCGCTGATAATATGATTGGGACTTTTCTTTAAAACCAGGAAGTGTTGTTGTATTTTTTGGAAAACAAATACTTTGTCTTACATGACAACTCATTGAGGTAATTGGGCTTGCTTCATAGACCCAAATTGCTTCTTGACTTGCTGCAAAAGTCATATTTGGAAAGATCCAACTGTATCTTGCTCCAAGGCTCCAGGGGGCCTCCAAATTTTCCATTATCGGTAAAGCGTTAATTTGATCCGCCTCTAGAAGTGCCCCTGTGCCCGTGGTAAATCCAAATTGACTTGCAAAATCTCCCGTTGTTTTATCTGCTTCTTCAGGCTTGTTGTAAAGATTATCGATGCTAGTTGGATGTACATTATTCAAATGGTAGTATTCATTAAAGACATCTAAAAATGCTTTCCAATTACACTGAACTTCAAAAGTTGCACGTCTAGTTGTAACCAATTCATTCATAGACCAAGGCTGGTGTAATTCAGAAAAATTACCAAGCTGATTAGATAAATCTGTTGGCTTATTTCCCAGAAAACCAAATAGGAAACCCTGCAATTCTTTTAATTTATACTCAATTAAAGAATGCTCTGCAAAATCAAAACTGGGGTTTTCTGCCATCGTTTTAGCGTGCTTTAAATTACCATCTAGTGAGTAAGTCCACCCATGAAAAGGGCAGCTGATAGCTTGACATTGACCAGTTCCATCTAATAGTTTTGCGCCTCTATGGCGGCAAGTATTTGCATAAAGCCTCAATTCTTTGTCTTGATTACGTATCAAAACTAAGGCTTGACCACAAAGCTCAAAAACCTCATATTCTCCTGGGTTTTCTAGCCTATCGGACCTGCCCAACCCAAGCCATTGATTTGAAAAAATACGCTCTTGCTCTTGGGTCAAGATTGAGTCCTCCCAGTAGCATTCGTAGGGCAGACTTCGTCTTTGAGGAGATGGCAACTTACAAAGCTTTATACGTTCAAGTAGTTTTTTCATACTTGGATTTTAAATCAATTAGAACTAAAGTCCAAACTTCGTTTTTTGTGTGAGGGAGGGTTAATTAAAACGTAGCCGAGCACAAGAGGGGTTTCCCCGTAGGCATCAAAGTCAGTATATATATGCGAGGGATAGTAGATTAGTTCATGGTATCAATAATCTTTTGTGGATACTGATACTTATTTAGAGCCTTATTTCGATGGTTTCAAATGACCATCCCAAACAACCTCTTCTCCTTCAGCATACAATTCACAGATTCCAACAATATTATTTTCTTCCTGCCATTTTGTGCATTCATTTAGTGCGTTTTCTTTGATTCTCCCAATGCCACTCTCACACCGCCCATCCTCACCAGCAACAACAAACATATAGCCTTTAGAATTAAATTCGTTTTTGTTTATGTTTAAGTAACTATTCCAATTATTATTAATCAAGCCTCGACAAACTTCATCAAGTTTAGTGTTGTAATTAACTGTTTCAATTTCCTCTTCATCAGAATTTAAAAATTGATTTTGACATCAGCTTCTGTCATAGATGTATTAAATCTATAAGTACCATTGTGTTTTTCAATCTTGAACCAATTATCTTTAAGGTATTGAATTTTAGGGTCGTTATCTTGAAATTCTTTAACTCTAGCACAGTTATGAAAAAGGCTACCATTAAGAATTCTTGATTCATCTAGCCAGCCTTCTTCTATTTTTAACCTTAAAGCACCTAATCCTTTTTCAGCAACCCCAGGGTCTTCTAATTTGAATCCATGACGTGATGCATTTTGCACTGCCCAATGAAAGATACTCTGAACGTAGTCCTGTTGTGAATTATCAAAAATAGAAACGGAGTGTTTTGCAAAATATTCTGCAGCAGCTTCTATAACCCAAAGGTCATTTGGACCGCTACAATTATTTCTCAAATCATTTTGTAGAGAATGATAAATTTCATGAAAAAACACTCTGAGCAATTCTTTATTATTATCTTTTCTTTGCTCTGGGCTAACAGACATCATAACAAATCTTACATCTCTACAGAGAGGGGCCTGGAGTCCAGAGTAGAAGCCATTTTTCAAGACCCATTCAATATTATTTAATAAATCATTTTTCCCTCTTGCATCAATACAGCTTTTATTTGCTAGAAATTTTTTGACTGTTTGAAGTGTTTGCTTTATTTGAGAGTCATCAATAATTCTTTCATGTGACACGTGAACTGAGCCTAAGAAATCCATCTCATCATTTTGTGTGACAGATAAAAAATCACCAAGAGGATAGATTAGTACAAGATTTTTTGTGATGGTATTTATCATTTTTGAAGAGGCATAATCTGCCTTATCAGTAAAATAACTATCCTCAAAATCTGTTAAATTAATAATTTGAAAATCGATTTTATTTGAACTTCCTCCACACTCAAATACAAAATAAGTCCCGTCCGCAGATATACTCTTTACTGGTTCACTGCCATCAGGACAGCCTGCTGCGAAACTTTGAATTGAGAAGAAGGATAGAATTAAAAGTAAGAGTAGTTTCTTCATAATTGAATTATAGTTCAAATAAAAGTCCAAATTTCGTTTGATGTGTGAGGGAGGGATTATTAATACATAGCTGAGTTCAATAGGCTCCTCCCCGTAGGCATCAAAGTCTGTATATATATGCGAGTGATGGTGGTTTTTTAATAGTATTTATCTAAACCATCGGTTAGATACGACTAAAACCATTGGTTAGCTTTCATTAATTAGAAAACTATTATTATTTATATAATTATTAGAGATTAAGAAGGGTGTAGAAAAAGGGTCGAAATTCGTATATTTGAGTACCAATTGAGTACCAGAGCATTATTTCGATTTAAGTGTAATGGCTTAAAGCCTTATGGGATATGGTGGTTATGGGTGGACTTGAACCACCGACCCCAGCATTATGAATGCTGTGCTCTAACCAGCTGAGCTACATAACCAAAAAGAGCGCCTATTATCGAAATTTTTAACCAAAAAGTCAAGCTAAATGGTAAATTAGAGCGATATTATTATCATTCTAAGAGTATGGGCATCATTTCGTTATAAAATTTGAATATTAATACCAATAATTCTTAGCTATATGGCAAGTAAAGTTCTTAAAGTGGCCCTGACTGGAGGGATTGCATCTGGAAAAAGCTTAGTCAGTGATTTACTTGAAATCCATGGATGTTACATTATTGATCTTGATGTAATTTCGCGTGAAGTTGTTATGCCGGGAACCGAGGGACTTAAGGAGCTTGTAGACTCTTTTGGTGAATCAATTCTGTTGAGTGATGGTTCTCTTGATCGAAAAAATCTTAGAGATGTGCTCTATAAAAAAGGAAGAAATAGAGCTTTAATTGAACAAATACTTCATCCGAAAATTCTTCAAAAAATGAAATCTTTAATGGATGATTGCCATGAAGGAGTTATGATAGTTGTTATTCCACTTCTAGTTGAAAAACAATTATGGGGTCCTTTTGATAGAGCCGTTGTAGTTGATTGTGAGAGTGAAACTCAAATAAATCGTCTGATGGAGCGAGATAAAGTCGACGTAGAAAAAGCCAAAACTATGTTGCTAGCTCAGGCAAGTCGTGAGCAAAGACTTCAACTAAACGAACATCTTCCCACAGATATTATTGAAAATAATTCTAGAGTTAGCGATCTTAAAGCAAAAGTTGATGCGCTCAATCAAAAACTTTTTTCCCTTGTTTAACTCAAATTTATTATCAAAAAAAATTACTCGTTACGGATAAGTGGATAAACCTTAGGACTAAATATGCTTCGGTTGGCCAGCAGGATTAATACGAATGAAACCACTGCTGTTGAAACCAGTATCCAAAGGGTTAGACCTAGATCAAATTGCCATGTAAGCTGCAAAGTATTTTCTACAACAAGGTAAGAGCTTATCATTGCAACTGTAAGGGCAAAAAATATTAAAGTACCGTATATAACAGCAAACTCCATGGTCATTGCCTTGAGTATCGTTGGAAAATCAACGCCTAGTATTTTATAGATCAAGTTGTTGTACCTTCTGAATGTTGTTTGCACCAATACGGCACTCACGATTACAATTAACCCAATAACGATTACAATTAAAGATATAGCAGTAACTGCAATAAAAACCTTATTTAGAACTTCACTAATCTGAGATAGAATTCTATCGATCTTTATTGCGGAAACATTAGGGAATTTTTCAACAACCTTTGCTAAGATATCCCCAGGTGGTAATTCTGATTTTAACGTGCCAACATATTCATAAGGCATTGTATTTGCAAAAGCCTTATTGATCATGATAGCAAAATTAATCGAAATATCTCGATAGTCAACCTCCCTAAAGTTCTTAACAACACCAGTTACATCTCTACCTAATATATTTAACGTTATCTTGTCATTGATTTTCATTCCTAGATCATATGCAGCCCTACTGTCCATGGAGACAAACATCTCGTTCTCATTGCCAGGCTCCCACCATTCTCCCTCAATAATGGGGTTGTCTAACTTTGGCTTCTCAGACCAAGATATCCTTCTATCTCCTCTTACGACCCAGGCAGACCTGTTATTTTCAGAAACAACTTCTTCTACAGGGGTTCCATTTAATGAAATAAATGATGCACTCGCCATCGGACTAAATTCAAGCTCTACGTTTGGATCAATATCTTTAATAAAGGATTCCAAATCACTTTGAATGTTCCTATCAATACTTACAAAAAATAGATCCGGAGCCATTGACGGAATACTGTCTGATATCTCTTTTTTTAAGTTGTTTGCAACGAAACTTAGAGTGAGCAATAAGGTTAGGCCAATTCCTAACGAGATTGTCATAATTGGTGCGAGAGATTTTTTAGCTACTATGTTTCTATAAGCAATCTTATAACTATTGGTGGAAAATTTATAAGAATGTTTAATAAATAGAATTAATAATTTTGAGACGCCATAAAAAATAAACATTGTGGTAAAAAAAGCCACAAAGTATAAAACTGTATAAAACTTCTGCTCAGTCTGAAATACAAAGTAGGTTATCAAAATAATAATTAAAACACTTAATATAGCAATATTTTTCAAAGAAAAATTTAGACTTACAGGATTAAAAGTATTTCTAAATAAAGCGCCTGCTTTAATCTCACTAATTGAATATAGTGAGGGAATCGAAAAAATTAATACTACCAGTAAGCCAATAAAAAAAATATTGAGAAAACCTAGAAAACTAAAAGAAGGCTCTAAATCAATACCAAGTGCCTCAGGTAAAAGTTCATTCGCCAATAGTGGGCTATAAACACCTATCAAGTAAGCAATAACTGATGTCAAAACAAGTATCAACATAATCTCATAAAAATACATTGATTGAATAAAACCAGACGAGAATCCAATCGATTTTTTAACGGCTATGCTTGTATTACTTTGATTAACAAAAGAAAGAAGTGTATTGCTAATTCCAATACCTGCAATGACCATTGCGCTAACTGAGACTAAGTTCAAAAAATTTGAAAAGTTATCAATTACCCTGTTAAGACTCTGGCCACTCTCTCCTGGAGCTCGGGTTTCGATTGAGTCATCGTAAGCAACAATAGACTTTACAAGCTCTTCTTGCTCTTTAGCCTGATTTGAGTTTTTAAATTTAATTCTATACTCGTGATCAAGAAAGCTTCCCCCTGAGTCAAGCCCAAATTGCTCATAACTCCCCATACTAATAATTGCAAATTCACCAAAAACAGCGCTTTCGGCTAAGTCTGGAACGGAAGACACTAGTCCAACAACTTCAAACTTTTGACCCATAATAACTACATCATCTCCAAAACTAAGCTTGAGAAGCGTCTGGATGCTTTCATTAATCAATACGGAGGGCTTTTGTGAATTAATAAAAATTCTTTCAGACGCACTCTGAGGAATTGTTTCGATATCTCCATAGAGTGGGTAATTATTATCTACAGCTCTAAGCTCAGTAAAAACTGGTGACTCTCCTTGTTTTGAAATCATCGTCCCAAACTCAATTGCAGAGCTTACCTTTCCTAAAGTGTTAAACAGATCAATAATATCGCTTGGGAGAGGATCTATTCCACTCGTAACCAGAATATCTCCACCCAAAAGTTCTTTCGAGTTATTTTCAATTTCACTATTCAAAGCCCCTTTAACAGAAAAGGTCAATGAGAGAAGCAACAAGCTAACGAATAGAGTTGAAATAACAACCCATAGTTTTTTATAGCTTCTTGAGAAGTCTCTTATAGCGTATTTATTAATTAATCTGAATTGCTGAATATCAAACAATCTGGCCATCCCGTAGTTCAATGATACGATCACACCGTTTTGCTATTGAATTCTCATGGGTTACAATTACAAGTGAAGTTTGGCTTCTTTTTGTATAATCAAAAAGCAAGTCAATCATGCTTTCTGAGTTAACGCTGTCTAAATTCCCAGTAGGCTCGTCAGCCAAAATAATTTTAGGTTTATTGATTAAGGCCCTCGCGATTGCAACTCTTTGCTGTTCGCCCCCGGACAACTCGCTTGGAAGATGATGGAGTCTGTGAGAAAGTCCAAATTCATCGAGAAGTTCTTCAGCATCCTTTTCTAAATTGAATTTTTGGTTTGCCTCAAGAGATAACAAAACATTTTCAACTGCGGTAAGGTTAGGAATTAAATAAAAAGATTGAAAAACAATGCCAATATTTTCTCTTCTTACTTCTGATAACTCATTTTCTTTTAATCCAACAATCTCCTGATTATTGATTTTGATCGATCCTTTTGATGCATTCTCGAGCCCAGACGCAAGCATGATAATTGAAGTTTTTCCTGAGCCACTTGTGCCAACAATGGAAACAACCTCCTCTATACCAATCGAGAAACTGATACTCTTTAAAACTTCAACAGTATCAGCTTTAGTACCGTACTTTAATGAAACTTTATTAAACTGTATGGCTGCACTCATTTCAAAATCTAATATAAAATTCAGCGCATGATTATCTCAAAAAAACATGCTGTTAAATCATTATTTATAAGCTTATTGCTTATATTATTATTCACTAATGTGTATGCACAAAACCCTATAAAAATTATGCTATACGGAGATAGTCTCATGGCAGGTTACGGACTATCTCAAAATGAAAATCTAGCCTCTACACTATCAAACAAGTATAAAGATAGTGAATCATCATTAAGTTTTATTAATGCCAGCATTTCTGGAAACACCTCAAAAAATGGCCTATCAAGAGTTGAGTGGTCAATTGGGGATAATCCAAATATAGTAATTTTATGTCTTGGAGCTAACGACATGCTGAGAGGCCTTGATCCATCTCTTACCAAGAAAAATCTTGATTTAATAATTAGCAAGTTCGTTAGTAATAATTCGATTGTTATATTAGCGGGAATGCAATCCCCTGAAAGCATGGGGCCCGAGTACCAATCAGAATTTGACGGAATTTATCCTGAGCTTTCCAATAAGTACAACTTAATTTTTATGCCATTCTTATTAGAAGGAGTTGCACTTGAAAAAGAGATGCTACAGGCTGATTTTAAACACCCAAATGCCCAAGGCATAAAAGTTATAGCTAAGAATCTTGGCCCATATATTATTCAAGCAATTGCAAAACTGCAATAGAAAAATATATTATTTAATTAATAACCGCTTTACTATCTCTCCACTCTCCATGTGAGAATCCATAATCTCATCGATATCCTCTTCATCAATATATTGATACCAAATATTATCAGGGTAAACAACTGCTACTGGTCCGTTTTCACAACGCCCTAGGCATCGAGACTCACTAACGCCCAACCTACCTTCCCCCAAAGAACCATTAGCACGACACTTGTCTTTGGCGTAACGGTACATTTTTTTTGCGCCATTCTGTGAACAGCATTGCTTGCCATCAGTTCTAACATTGTTGCAGAAAAAAATATGACGTTTGTAGAAGTTACTCATAAGGATTTAGCTCTTTTATAACAATGCTTTTTATCTAGGCCAGTAATCTTGGCTGCTAACTTAGATGCTTTTGAGGCGCCCATTTCAGCACAGAGAATAGGTAATATTTTATCAAGCTGGCGCTCAGACTCAATTAAATCTATTTTATCAGCAGGAGATACTAAAATCACAAACTCACCTCTTTGATGGCTAATGTCTGCACTTAGATACTCTATTAAATTTGGTAATTTATCTCTCAGAATTGTTTCAAAAGATTTTGTCAACTCTTTCGCAAGACATACTTCACGGCTCCCCCCAAAAACCTCAAGCATATCTTTAAGTGTGGATAAGATTCGCTTAGGTGACTCATAGAATATGATCGTCTCATCAAGGTTCATTTTCACTTGAAGGAACTTTAATCTAGCTACTTGTTTCGATGGAAGAAAGCCAAAAAATGTAAAACTGTTACTAGTAAGGCCTGAAGAAGTCAGAGCCGCTATAAGCGCACTTGGCCCAGGAATTGGAACTACATTGAGGCCAACATTTTTAGCGTTAGAAACTAGATGATAGCCAGGGTCACTAATGAGCGGCGTACCTGCATCGCTAATTATTGCTATCGATTTACCTGTATTAATCTCATTAATGATTGCTTCAGTCTTATCTTTCTCATTATGCTCATGAAAGGCCCTTAAAGGGGTTCCAATATCATAATGTGCAAAAAGTTTTTTACTGTGCCGAGTATCCTCAGCCAAGACAAGGTCTACGTTTTTAAGAACATCAACTGCTCTAATGGTAATATCACCAAGGTTTCCAATTGGTGTTGACACAATATAAAGCGTTCCAGTCATGTAAGATTTATTTAAATAATTATTCTTTGTAGTATTATGCTTTATTAGTTATAACTAGTATTTAAATTTATCTCTCTTTGAGTTATAACGCCATGAATCTACTTTAAAATAGACAGTATGAAATCTATTTCACTTTATCAAGCTTGGAATAAGGAGCAATAATGAAAAAAGTTATTATCTTGTGCACAATTATGATCACTTCTTCAATCATAAGCTCGTGCTCTCCAATTGTTCAGGGCGCTGCTGCTGTTTCAACTGTTGCCACAATGTCAAATGATCGTAGAACAATGGGTGAAATATTAGACGACAAGACACTGTTTATGGATTTAGGCAACACGGTTTATAAAGACCCCATGTTAGATGATGCTCATATTAATTTTATTGTCTATAACCAAGCAGTATTAATGACAGGTGAGGCGCCAACTGAAAACGCAAGAGACTACCTTGAGAGCATTGTCAAAAGTAAATCTCCAAAAATAAAGCAGCTCATCAATGAGGTTGAGATTATGCCAAAAAGTAGCTATCTCGATAGAGCAAAAGATGGTGTCATAACTGTACAAATTGAAACACTTTTCTTTGATCAAGAGGTTTTTCATCCAGGTCATGTTGCTGTTCTTACAGAGCGAGGAGTTGTATACTTAATGGGCTCTGTTACAAAAAGAGAGGCAGAGCATGCAACAAATATTGCAAGCAAGGCCAAGAATGTTAAAAAGGTCGTCAAGCTATTTAATTATCTAATGGTGAGGCCCGCTAAAGAAGTTGAGAAAGACAATAAAAGAATTGAAGAGGCAGAAAAAAGAGCTGAATTAGAAGCTAAAAAAGCTGAATTAGAAGCTAAACAAAATGAGTTGAACCAACAGCTCTATGAGCTAGGCTCTGATTAAATTCTTAATCGGTGCAAATGTTGTTCTGTGTTGCCCATCAATTGGGCCGTACTTTGATAAAGCCTCAAGATGCTCTTTAGTTCCATAACCTTTGTGCCCTGCAAAACCATACTCAGGATAAATTTGGTCAAGCTCTATCATTTGTCTGTCTCTGGTGACTTTTGCAATGATTGAAGCAGCGGATATAGTAGGTTCTGTTATGTCACCCTTGACAATCGCCCGACAGTTTTTAATATCAGGACACCTATTTCCATCAACAAGCACGCTAAACATATCTTCTTTGTTTTTCAGATTGGCCTGTAATTGATCTACTGCTCTTTTCATAGCCAGCATTGTGGCCTCTAAAATATTTATTTGATCAATCTCTATGCTATCGGATTCCGCACAGGTCCAAAAGCATTCATTTATTATGTGATAGTATAGCTCCTCTCGTTTTTTTTCAGATAGTTTTTTTGAGTCAGTAAGACCTTCAAGCTTGAATCCAGGTGGAAATGAAACAGCACCAGCAACTACGCTGCCAACTAAGGGCCCTCTTCCAGCCTCATCAACACCAATAACTATCATTCCTTGTTCCGAAGGCCTTTAAACCCAATATCAGTTCTAAAATAACTACCATTCCATTTAACCTCGCTAACAAGTCCATAAGCCTTTTCTTGAGCATCCTTTAAACCACTTCCAAGTGATGTAGCGCACAAAACGCGTCCACCACTGCTGAGTATTTTATTGCTCTCTAGCTTTGTGCCTGCGTGGAATACTTTTGAGGCAGATGAAGCCTTTGGATAACTAATTACATCGCCTTTTTGATATGATCCTGGATAACCGTTTGCTGCCATTACAACTCCCAGTGCTGTTCGATCATCCCAGTTAGCTGAAACCTTATCTAAAGAGCCATTCAATGCAAAAAGACATAACTTTGCCAAGTTTGACTTGAGACGCATCATGATTGGCTGGGTCTCAGGATCTCCAAATCTACAGTTATACTCTAACACCTTAACACCTCCATTGTCATCGATCATAAGGCCAGCATACAAAAAACCCGTATAAGGCATTCCCTCATTTCTCATAGCAGCAACTGTTGGTCTGATTATATTTTCCATGACATTTTCAAATACCAAATCACTCACAACTGGTGCTGGTGAATAGGCTCCCATTCCTCCAGTGTTGGGGCCTTTGTCACAATTATCTCTTGTCTTATGATCTTGAGAAGTGGCCATTGGAAGGATGTTACTTCCATCAACCATCACAATGAAGCTTGCCTCTTCACCCACTAAAAACTCTTCAATAACAACCTTTGAACCTGCTGCACCGAAGCAATTATCTTCAAGCATGTCAGTAATTGCATGAATTGCCTCTCCCAATGTATTGGCTATAATCACACCTTTTCCAGCTGCAAGTCCATCGGCCTTAATAACAATAGGAAGTCCTTTCCCCTTGACATACTCAGTGGCTGATTTGGTTTCAGTAAAAACCCCATAATAGGCAGTTGGAATATCATTTCTGTCTAGGAAATCCTTACAAAATGCTTTCGACCCCTCAAGTTGTGCGGCTATTTTTGAAGGTCCAAAGATAGCAAGCCCCTGATCTAGAAACTCATCAACAATTCCTAGCAGAAGAGGCGCCTCTGGTCCAACTATAGTAATATCTATTGACTCTTCCTTTGCGAAAGAAATAAGTTCAGCTATATTCTCTGAATTAATATCAATGTTTGATATTTTATTTTCTAGCGCTGTGCCTGCATTTCCCGGAGCTACAAAAACATGTTTTACCTCATCAAATTGAGAGCACTGCCAAGCAAGTGCATGCTCTCTACCTCCTGATCCAATAACTAGAACTTTCATTTTCTTCCTATATTAATTTACAGAAACCCTCAATTAAATATCCTCTTAGGCAAAACTTCAGATATATTGTTACTTTCACCAATTCCCACAAACTTATTATTAACATCATAAAGTTTAACTTTTTGAATAGTATTTAACTCATTACATTTAATTTTTCTTCCAAACTTTATGTCGCAAGATTGATCATGATCCAAATAAATAGACTGTAAATTTGGGAGCATTTCATCTGAACCAATCAAGAGTGAATCTAATTCAGTCAAACTCATGCCTTTAATGTCTTCAAAGGTTCTACCTTGTGAAATATTGAAGTGAGCAAAGCCAATCCTTCTTAATTCAATAACATAGCCGCCACAACCCATGGATTTTCCGATATCTTCAACTAATGTTCTAATATAGGTGCCCTTTGAACAAGACACCTCTAGAGTTAAAATGTCTTTTTCTAGGCCAATAAATTGTATTTCATAGATACTAACTTTTCTTGCCTTTCTTTCTACCTCTATACCTTTTCTTGCAAGTTTATATAGAGGCATGCCATTTTTTTTAAGTGCTGAGTACATAGGTGGAACTTGATTTATTTCACCAATAAACTCTTTTAAAGTATTCCTTAAAGCATTCTCATCAAGATTATTTGTAGAACCGTATTGATTGAGCTCTCCCTCAGAGTCTCCAGTATTACTAATCTGGCCTAACTTTCCCCTTACAAAGTATCTCTTGTCATCATTAAGTAAGAATTGTGCAACTTTAGTTGACTGCCCTAGACAGATAGGAAGAAGGCCGCTCGCTAAAGGGTCAAGGCTTCCTGTATGGCCTGCTTTATTGGCATCAAACAAACGCTTTATGTCTTGTAATGCTGCATTCGAACTATGCCCGCTTGCCTTATCTAAAATCAAAACTCCATCAATCTCTCTGCCTTTTTTATTTCGTTTAGACATAGTCTAAAAATTCAAAGCTTGCTTAAAAGATCGTCCATTCGAGCACCAGTATTTGGAGCTGCATCGTAAATAAAGTTGAGAGACGGTGTATGTCTTAGATCTAGTGATTTTGATAAAGATTTTCTAAAAAAACCACTTGCGTTATTGAGTAAAGGAGCAACCTTATTATGGGACTCGTCGTCAACAGAGAAAAAAACCTTTGCACTTGTTAAGTCTCGACTGACAATCACATCAGTAATTATGACTTCTTTTAATCTAGGGTCTTTAGTACCAGTTGAAAGCAAGTGGACTAACTCTCGCTTAATCAATTCATTAACTCTTTCTACTCTAAAACTTACCTGTTCAGGCATCTAAAATCAACCTCCTAAATTGAACGAGCTCGCTCAATTCGCTCAAAGACTTCAATCTGATCACCAGGTTGTACATCCGTATAGTTTAAAACACCTATCCCACACTCTGTTCCAGATTTAACTTCATTTACATCATCTTTAAAGCGCCTCAGTGATTCTAACTCACCCTCATAAATTACAACACTATCACGCAAAACACGGATAGGACTATCTTTTCTGACTACACCTTCTTCAACCATGCAGCCAGCTATATCTCCAAACTTAGGAGACCTGAACACATCCTTGACGCCAGCAATTCCAATAATATTTTCACTAAGCTCTGGGCTAAGCATTCCACCCATGATTGCTTTAATATCATCAATCAAGTTATAAATAATACTGTAGTACTCAATCCTAATACCTTCGGCATCAGCTGTCTTTCTAGCAACTGCATCTGCTCTGACATTAAATCCAAGAACAATAGCATTAGAAGCGCTAGCCAATGAAATATCAGTATTGTTAATTGCGCCGACACCTGAAGACACTACTTTGACCTTCACTTCTTCTGTTGAAAGCCCTTCTAATGCTTCAACAAGTGCTTGTGCCGAACCTCTTACATCTGACTTAATTAATACACTAACTGTTGAAATTTCCCCATCTTCCATTTTGGAAAAGAAATTATCCATCTTTTCAGCTTGCTGCTTCTGGAGTTTGGCCTCACGGTCTTTTGTTTTTCTGAATTCAGCAACTTCTTTTGCCTTTCTCTCGCTTTCAACTACCAAAACCTCTGCACCTGAATCTGGAACTCCTGAAAGTCCTAAGATTTCAACTGGCTTTGATGGTTCTGCTTGATTAATCGGTTTACCGTTATCATCAAGAATTTGCTTAACCTTGCCAAATTCTAATCCAGCAATGACGTTATCCCCCTTCTTTAAAGTTCCTGACTGAACAAGTACAGTTGTTACTTTTCCACGTCCTTTGTCTAATCTAGCCTCAAGAACAACGCCACTTGCTGGCTTATCTGGAACTGCACTAATCTCTGCCATTTCAGCAGTCAAAGTAATGCTTTCCAAAAGCTCATCAATACCCTCGCCTGTATGGGCTGAAACTCCCACCATTAGAACATCGCCACCCCATTCATCTGCAATTACATCATGAGTAGAGAGAACTTGTTTGACCTTGTCAATTTCGGCACCTTCTTTATCTATTTTATTGATAGCCACGATAATAGGAACATTAGAGTCTTTTGCGTGTTTAATTGACTCAATAGTTTGAGGCATTACGCCGTCATCTGCTGCAACTACTAGAATAACAATATCAGTAGCTGATGCCCCTCTTAAACGCATCTTAGAAAAAGCGGCATGTCCTGGCGTATCAATAAAGGTAATTAAACTTCCTTTTTGCTCAACCTGGTATGCACCAATATGTTGTGTTATGCCCCCCGCCTCAACTTCAGCCACTTTAGACTTACGAATATAATCAAGAAGTGAAGTTTTTCCATGATCCACATGGCCCATAATTGCAACCACTGGGGGTCTTGGCACAGAGTCTGAATCATCATCAGGATTCTGAACAAGAGTATCTTCAACCGTTTCTTCATTGCTAGCAATAGGAGTGTGCCCCATTTCTTCAACAACCAGAATGGCTGTATCTTGATCAATCACATCATTAAGAGTTGCCATAACACCCATTCCCATCATAACTTTAAGAACCTCTCCAGCTTTAGTTGTCATCTTGAGTGCAAGTTCAGATATTTTTATTGTTTCAGGTATTAATATTTCATGCTTTATCGGCTCAACAGGCATATGAAAACCGTGTTGAGCCTGCTCCTCTTGCATTTTTTGTGATATTTGTGTTCTCTCTTTTTTCTTAAGCTTTCTGTTTGGATTGTGCTTTGCAACGTGAAGCTCTTTACGTTTTGGAGATGAGTTCGGTCCAGACCTCAACCTCTTAGGCCCTTTCTTTTTTTCTTTAGCCTTATCAGCTTCAAGCTTGCCTTTGTCTATTCTTGATTGTTCTTCTTTATCAACTAATTCTTTTTGAGTTTTTTGAGCGTGTATTTCTTCATCTTTAACCTTCTTCTGGCGAGCCATATCGTTACGTTTCGCGTCTCTCTCCTCATCCTTTTGCTCAGCTAGCCTACCTGCCTCTAAAGCCTCTTTAGCTTTTAATATGGCTTCATGATCAATTTGTTCAGATTGGTTGGTTGAAGGGGCTTCGCGTTTCTTTTTAATCTGGATTTTAACCCCTCCAGAAGACGAACTTGAGGTTGGCTTTGTAGTTTTTCTGGATACAGAAATGCTCGACTTTTGTGCAGAACGCTTACTCAAACTTGACATTAAAATCTGTCTTTCTTCTGCTGAAATATTTGATTCTGCTGTCTTTCCCAAGATTCCGGCTGCAGTCAAAATAGAAATAACCTGCTCTGGTGACTTTTTGAGTAATTTTGATAAACTTTCAACTGTATGTGCCATATTTATACCTATGTATGAGTATCGTATCGTGTACTTTAATTACTTATAAGACTAGTCAAACCAACCTTCTTTTTCTCTGGCTGCCATGATAACAGCAGAAGCGCTATCATTTCCAATATCTTGGATCTCTAACAACTCAACAATTGAGAGTTCTGCCAGCTCATCTACAGTATTAATTTCAGCTCCAACCAAGGCTGATGCGAGAGAATCATCAACGCCATCTACTGAAAGCAAAGTTTCAGTAGCCTCTGCATCATTTAAAGCTTTTACGAGCTGAGCATCCTGCGCTCTTTCTTGAAGCTCATCAACCATCTCAGTGTCAAACTCTTCAATCTGAGAAAGGGTTTCTGCTTTAGCTTCAGCAATATCATCTAAACTTGTGAAGCCCTCGTCAATCAGAACTCCAGCAACCTCGGCGTCGACACCAAGTTTTTCGGCAAGTTTTTCTCCTGTCTTCTGGATCTCTTGAGCTTGTATTTCATCAGCGTCAGTAAGAGACATAACGTTCAGTTTCCAACCTGAAAGCTTACTCGCTAACTTGATATTTTGACCGCCTCTGCCAATAGCAAGTGCCAACTGATCTTCCTCAACTGCAATATCCATAGATCTCTTGTCTTCATCAACAACAATTGAGCTTACCTCTGCAGGTGCCATAGCGTTAATTACAAATTGTGCTGGATCATCGTTCCAAAGAATGATATCGACACGCTCACCATTCAACTCATTTGAGACGGCTTGTACTCTAGCACCTCTCATTCCAATGCATGAGCCTATCGGGTCAATTCGCTTGTCTTTAGCTTTAACTGCGAGCTTTGATCGAAGCCCCGGATCTCTTGCACCAGCTTTAATCTCAATAACTCCTTCACTAATCTCAGGCACTTCCATTTCAAATAGCTGAACCATCATCTCATTTGCAGTTCGACTTAGGAAAATTTGGGCACCTCGTGGAGTTGACTTGACTTCTTTAATGTAAGCCCTTAGACGGTCATTTTTTCTTATCGATTCATTAGGAATCAAGTCATATTTTGAAATCATTCCATCAATGCCTCCCATATCGACATAAACATTTCCTCTGTCAACCCTTTTAACTGTAACTGCGACCACTTCACCGACTCGTTCAGAATAGTTGTCTACGACAACCGTTCTTTCAGCCTCACGAACTTTTTGAATGATGACCTGTTTGGCGATTTGAGCCGCAATTCTTCCAAACTCAAGAGACTCCATTGGCTCCTCAACAAACTCATCAACATTCAATCCATTTGCATCAGCTTGATGAATGTGTA
Source organism: uncultured Gammaproteobacteria bacterium (assembly GCA_902512305.1). Classification (GTDB taxonomy): domain Bacteria; phylum Pseudomonadota; class Gammaproteobacteria; order PS1; family Pseudothioglobaceae; genus Pseudothioglobus. Next base: position 131,400 of record CABXIU010000002.1, on the reverse strand, counting down.
ACTCCGCATCAAACATTGTTCCGTCATCGTCAACAAACTCTTCGCCGTCTTGGATGACCTGCCATTGCCTGAATGTCTTAAACTCTCCTGTATGTCTGTCAACCTCTACGCGCACTTCTAAATTGCCACGCTTCTTTGTCGCAACCGCTAGTGCCTCTTCCAATGACTCGAGAACATCTTCTTTGGTGATGTTCTTTTCATTTGAGATTGCCTCAATCATTAAAAATAACTCTTTGCCATCCATCGGCTTCTCCTAAAAATGAGCAACTAAATTTGCTTTTTCTATTAAATCTATATCTAAAGTAACAAAGCCCAGCTCTGTTGCTAAGTCCAGTGAATTGCTTTTTTCACTCACGCTTCCAATTGTGCCAGTAAATTTTCTTCTACCTTCAATCGGTCTATACGTTCTTATAAGAACCTCATGTCCCAAAAAACGCATGTAATGGTCCATACTAAAAAGAGGTCTCTCAATTCCTGGAGATGAAACCTCAAGATTGTACTGTCCGTTTATTGGATCCTCTACATCCATTATTGCACTTACTTGGCGTGAAACAATTTCGCAATCATTTACTCCAATACCTTTGTCTGAATCAATATACAGCCTTAATACAGAGCGCTTACCACTTGGTAAATATTCAACGCCCAGCAACTCGTAACCCAAGTCGTGAACACTTGGGTTAAGAATTGAAAGCACTTTATCCGCTATCTTAGCCACCATAAAACTCCTAACAAAAACCCCCAAAAGAGGGGGCCTAAATTGGTAGCGGGGATAGGATTTGAACCTATGACCTTCGGGTTATGAGCCCGACGAGCTACCATACTGCTCCACCCCGCACTAAAGAGGCGAAATTATACGCCCAAAACCTTGCCAATTCAACATTTTTTGCCAGTTATGCTTCTTATTATTGAATCTGATTGCATTATAATATGCCGATGAAGCCAATTAGACTCGGCGTATTGATGGATGATATTTCCAACATTAGGCCAAACAAAGACTCCTCTTTTGCAATGATGCTAGAAGCGCAGAAGAGAGGCTGGGAAATTTACACCTTTGACAGTCCTGATATGTTTTATGCTGATGGTAGAGTTAATGCACACTCCAATAGAACAAGTGTTAAAGATTCAGACGTAAACTGGTACTCAACAGAGAGCTCAAAAGTGATTAATTTGCACTCTCTCGATGTAGTCTTGATGAGAAAAGACCCTCCATTCGATATGGATTACATTTATGCAACTTATCTCTTGGAACAACTTGATTCAAAAGGGGTTCTAGTCGTCAATAAACCCAGCTCGTTGAGAGATGCTAATGAAAAACTATTTACTTTAAATTTTCCAGACTGCATTCCAAAAACACTGGTTAGTTCAAAAATTGAAAAGCTCAATGGCTTTATTAATGAAATAAAAATAGTTGTTGTCAAACCCTTGGATGGCATGGGCGGCACAGATATCTTTAAACTTTCTAAAGGAGATAAAAACATTAATAAGGTTCTTAATAAAATTACTAACAATGAAAGTCGTTATATTATGGCTCAAGAGTTTTTGCCTGAAATAAAGGATGGTGATAAGAGAATCCTCTTAATTAATGGAAAACCTGTTGATTACGCCCTAGCTAGACTCCCTGCTGAAGGAAGTTTTAAAGGAAACCTTGCTGCTGGTGCAAAGGGAGTTGGACAACTCCTGTCTGAGAGAGATCGATACCTATGCGCTCAAATCGCCCCAATACTGATTGAAAAAGAGCTTGTTTTTGTTGGTCTTGATGTCATAGGCGACTATATTACAGAGATTAATGTGACTAGCCCTACGTGCATTAGAGAACTCGACAAGCAGTTTGAAATCAATATCTCATCAACGCTTTTGGACGAAATTGAAAAAATACTAGCTTTACGCTAAATTAAATAGATATTTTGTTGAGACAACACCTAGGCTTGCAGCTATAAGTGAGAGTAATAAGTTCAATACGATATTAATCAAAGCTTGAGAGTAATGTCCTCCACTCAGCATCTCAACGGACTCTATCGAGAGAGCAGACATAGTTGTTAATGAGCCTGCCAGACCAACAAGGAGCATTAGTCGGTAAGTCTCACTCAGAAAAAGTTTTTCTAGAACAAACACAATTAAAACGCCTGCAATGAATGAGCCAATGATGTTTGAAATCAAGGTTCCATAGGGCAATCCTTTCCCCAGATATTGAACCGAAATTATGCCTATATAATATCTGCATGAAGCCCCAATAGTGGCGCCGATGCCAATACTCGCTATGGATGATAATGTGCTCATAACCCTGATCTCAGCTGATCTAGTTTTTCCTTAATTTTAATCTCTAGGCCTCTATCGGTGGGCTCATAATATATTTTTTCTCCCATCTCATCTGGAAAATAAGTTTGCCCTTTACTAATAGCTCCCAGCTCATCATGTGCGTAGCGATAGCCCTTACCATGACCTAGTTCCTCTAGAAGTTTTGTTGGTGCATTCCTAAGATGAATAGGAACCTCTAAATCATTGGTTTCTTTTGCAGCTTCAATTGCCGTATTAAAGGCACTATATACGGCATTTGATTTGGGTGCACATGCACAAAACACAGCTGCCTGAGCGATAGCACGATTACCCTCTTTATCTCCTAAGCGTTCATAAACATCCCATGCGTTCATAGTGATTTGAAGTGCCCTTGGATCGGCATTACCTATATCTTCAGAAGCAATCGCAAGAAGCCTTCTGGCAATAATTTTTGGGTCACAGCCTGACACAATCATTCTTGCCATCCAGTAAAGTGCGCCATCTGGAGATGAGCCTCTTACAGATTTATGAAAAGCTGAGAGCTGCTGGTAATAAATATCACCTCCTTTATCAAAACTGCTCAATTTCTTTTGCAGTGTTTTGATTACATCTTTTTGATTAAGAGTCTTACTAGAATTTTGCGTTAATTGCTCAATAATATTGATAAGTCTACGAGCATCGCCATCGCTATTTTCAATAATCAAAGGCAAGGATCCATCACTTTCAAGCTTTATCTTTTGCCTCTTCATTGCCTTAAATGCAATCTGCTCAAGCTCATCATTACTCAGCTTTTGAAGAATGTAAACCCTTGTCCTTGAGAGTAGTGATGAATTGATTTCAAATGAAGGGTTTTCAGTAGTTGCGCCAATTAGAGTTATGAGTCCAGATTCTATATGCGGCAAAAAAGCATCCTGTTGTGCTTTATTAAAACGATGAATCTCATCAACAAATAATATGGTGCTTCTGTCATTTTGCTTATAAAGCTCAGCATGTTTAATGATATTTCTAAGCTCTTTAACCCCATCAAGCACCGCTGACATCTGCTCAAAATGAGCACCCATCTGACTACAGATAATTCTTGCCAAGGTTGTCTTTCCTACTCCCGAGGGTCCCCACAAAATCATCGAGTGAAGCTGATTGTCGGTTAACGCCTTTCCAATTGGCTTGTCAGCATCTAGCAAATGTTGCTGGCCAACGAACTCACTCAACTGGGCTGGTCTTAATATCTCAGCTAGTGGTTTATAGGTCGACATCTTGAGCTAGATTAATTAAAATAAGAATGTTTTTAGCCATTATAATTCACATATGTTTTTTAGATTTTTTTGTCTTGTTTTTCTTACAACAAGCGTTTTCGCAAATTCAGTTTCATTTGACGACTTTTTAGACCAGGTTCGCAAATCTGCCATCGAACAAGGCGTCTCCAAATCAACGATTGACCAAGCATTTTCTGGCCTCACCGCTCCAGACCCATCTATTATTACTGAAGATGGCGCACAAGCTGAGTTTAGTCAAAACTTTTGGCACTATTTCAACAAAAGAGTCAGCAAAACGCGCATCAATAATGGAAATGATACATTAAAACAAAACGCCTCATTGCTTAACAAAACCTCACAAAAATATGGCGTCCCGTCCCATGTGATTGTTGCCTTTTTAGGGCTAGAGAGTAATTATGGAAACTTTATGGGTAATGAGAGTCTGGTTCAGTCTTTAGCCACATTAGCTTATGACCCAAGGCGCTCTAAATTCTTTACAAGAGAACTAATTGCAGCCTTAAAACTAATGGATAAAAAAACAATTCCAATTAATGCAACCGGATCTTGGGCAGGTGCAATAGGCGCTGTTCAGTTTATGCCAACCAATGTTCTTGCCTATGGAATTGATGCCAATAATGATGGTAAAGTCAACCTCTGGAATGATAAAGAGGATATCTATGCGAGTGCTGGAAACTTTCTCAAAAAACTGGGATGGGAAAAAGGAGAAAAATGGGGTCGAGAAGCTTTAATTCCCAAAAATTTTGACTACCGATTAACTGGCCTAAAAAATGAAAAAACAGTCAACGAGTGGGCGGCACTTGGCGTTCTTAGAGGCAATGGCTCTGCACTACCAAGATCTAACTTTAAATCCTCTTTAATCGTTCCAATGGGTTATAAAGGACCCGCGTTCCTAGTGTATAGAAACTTCGATGTAATCATGGGGTGGAACCGTTCAATCTTATATGCTCTCTCTGTAGCCCATCTATCAGACAGGCTTAATGGCGCTGGCAGGCTCTCAGCCAAATCATTGGATGAGCCACTTCTTAGCAGAGAAGACATTATGCAAATTCAAAATACGCTAAACCTACTGGGCTATGACACTGGAACGCCTGACGGCATGGCAGGACCAAAAACAAGAGAAGCTACAAGAAAATTCCAGTCTGACATTGGTTTTATTGCAGACGGCTATGTCGGCTATGAACTCTTTCAACAACTCCAATGACAATCAAAACCTACCTCGGTTTTGATGTTGGCACTAAAAGAACTGGTATTGCTATAGCCAATAGTCTTACATCTCATGCCAATGGGATTGAAACAGTTACCCATAACAAAGACGGCTCAACAAACTGGAGAGAACTTGACGTTATCATCAATGAGCACAAGCCAGATATATTTATTATAGGCCTGCCACTTGATAAAGATAATCAAGAACAAGAGATGACATTTATAGCAAAATCCTTTGGCAGAAAACTTGAAAAGCGCTTTAATATTAGTGTCTTTTTTATCGACGAGTATTTATCGTCTTTAGAGGCAAAAAAACAACTAAAATGGCACCACGCTCACAAAAATGCTGACAGGGGTGAGGTAGATAAACGATCAGCAGAACTAATTTTACAAACTTGGCTTAATGAAACCACACGCGATTAGTAATGACGTTCAGATCAACTCGACCGGAAGACTTATCCACCTTTTAGGCCTTGAAGGCCTCCCAAAAAATCAAATAGAAAAAATTCTCAATGTAGCTGGTGATCTTCTAGATCAAAAGTTCAAACTTCAGAAGTCTAAAATCTTGAGAGATATGTCGGTTGCCAATCTCTTCTTTGAGCCCTCAACACGAACTCGAAACACGTTTGAAATTGCGGCAAAAAGGACTAGCGCTAAAACAATAAACGTGGATCTTGCGAACTCAGCGACCAAGAAAAACGAAACCCTGATGGATACAATGCACACCCTCAAGGCGATGCAAATTGACATGTTTGTAATTAGACATCAACAAAATGGCCTACCGCATCGAGTTGCTGAAAACCTAGAAGGCGTCTCCATAATCAATGCGGGTGATGGAATCAATGCGCATCCAACTCAGGCACTGTTAGATATGCTCACCATCAGACAGCATAAAAAATCATTTGATAACCTCTCTGTTGCAATTGTTGGAGATATTAGGCATTCTCGTGTTGCTCGATCTGATATTCAAGCCATGAAAACTTTGGGTACTACTGATATTAGACTTATCGCACCAGAGACTCTGCACTACAAAGAAGAAACCCCAGGGCTCGAGCGCTTTAACAACCTAGAGCAAGGCATCAAAGGGGCTGATGTCATCATTTCACTAAGGCTTCAAAAAGAGAGAATGATTGCTGCTGACATCCCAGATGAACAAACTTATTTTGACAGCTTTGGCCTTACAACTGAAAACCTAAAGTTAGCCAAACCCGATGCAATCGTGATGCACCCTGGACCAGTTAATAGAGGAATAGAGCTCAGCTCCAAGGTGGCAGATGGAACGCAGTCAGTCATCCTGCAACAGGTCACCAATGGTATTGCAGTTCGAATGGCTGTTATGGAAATCTTAGCTGGAGCTTTTTAACTCAATGAGTCAGCCTATCAATTATGAACTCGCAAAGGATGCGATTCATAAGCTTAACACAGATGACACTATCTCCTCTGCTCATGGCCTTCTGTGTGGTTTTTATTGTGTCAAACAAGACATTGAGCTAGATGACTGGCTCAATGAAATCCTAGTGAGCATAGACCTAAACAACTTACTTGAAAAGGGAGCTCACCAGATACTCGCTGAAATCTTTAACAACACCAGTGAGCAACTTGGCGACCCAACACTGAACTTTTGGCCTGTTATTGCAGATGATGCCTCTTCTCTAAGAGAGCAGGCAAGTACGCTTATTGAATGGTGCCAAGGTTTCTTAGTTGGACTTGGACTTAGCTCAGTGGAAACCTCTGATGAAGAGGTTACTGAAATGATTAAGGACATCAGTGAGATTTCACAGCTCGATGCAGACCTTATGGACACAGAAGATAACGCTCAGGACTTTTATGAAATCGTTGAGTTTGTCAGAATAGGTGTTCTCTTTATTCAAGAAACTCTACAGCCTTCAAAGCAGGACTTTATCAGCCCCACTCAACTCCACTAATTAAAAGCCTCGATAACTTAAGTTAAAACTCAATCTCTATAATTATTTTATTTGCTTTGTCTATAATTAAAGTGTCCAATATTCAACTAAGGACTATTAAGAAAACTTTTTAATAACTTTAGGAGTAAAAAAAATGACATTAACACATTTATTTAAAGCCCAAGCTATATTTGCCTGGATATGGGTTGTAATGTTCTGGCTATTTCCAAGTGTTCCCGCAGATAGCTTTGGATTTGCATTAGCTGACAATCCTGATCTTGTGACCTTTGGTCAAGCAGCATCAATCCCAATACTAGGCATAGGTGTTATTTCTTGGATGGCTCCAACCTGGGTTGGTAGCGAGCATATAAAAAAATTAGGCATGCTAATGGGTGTCTACCTTAACCTTTGTTTTGTTGCAGTTCAGCTATTTCACATATCAACCGGAGCTGCTGCTTTGGATCCTTTCGGAATGTTTGCAACTGCGATTTTTGTAGTTTTATTCTTCTGGAAGTGTCGCGCTTCTGACTAACTAATAAAAAGCCGAATTAAACATCAGTCTAATTCGGCTTTAAAAATGGTGGCCACACCTAGAATTGAACTAGGGACACAGGGATTTTCAGTCCCTTGCTCTACCAACTGAGCTATATGGCCAAATCGCGTAATTATACACAAGGCAAATTATAATAGAGTTTGAATTCAAGCTCCGAAAGTCTTGTCTGATTTATAGGTTATCTAAAAACTTTTCAGCATCTAATGCTGCCATACATCCAGACCCAGCAGAAGTAACAGCCTGCCTATAAACATGGTCTGCAACATCGCCAGCAGCGAAGACTCCCTCAACACTTGTTTGAGTTGCATTACCCTCTAGTCCAGCTTGAACTTTGATATAGCCATTATTAATTTCCATCTGTCCTTCAAAAATACCAGTATTTGGAGTGTGTCCGATTGCTATAAAAACCCCATGAACATCGATCTCTTTTGTACTGCCATCGTTACCCCTTAAACGAAGTCCGGTAACCCCCATATCATCGCCCAAAACCTCTTCTAAATTATGATCCCATTCTATAGTTACATTGCCATTTTTTGCCTTCTCCATAAGCTGGTCGGACAAAATCTTTTCAGATCTAAACTTATCTCTTCGATGGACGACTGTGACATGCTCGGCTATATTTGAAAGATAAAGTGCCTCTTCTACTGCAGTATTACCTCCGCCAATGACTGCCACCTTCTGACTTTTGTAGAAAAATCCATCACAAGTTGCGCAGGCTGAAACACCTTTGCCCTTATAAGCTTCTTCAGAGTCAAGTCCTAGATATTGAGCAGTTGCTCCGGTTGAGATTATGACTGCATCAGCGGTATAAGTTGTTTCTCCACCTTTCAGTGTGAATGGACGTTTTGAAAAATCAACACTAGTAATGTGGTCATTGATTACTTCTGTTTTAAATCTTAAAGCGTGCTCTTTCATTCGCTCCATCAAGTCAGGGCCCTGAAGGCCATCGTGATCGCCTGGCCAGTTATCAACATCCGTTGTGGTCATTAATTGTCCGCCTTGCTCTAATCCGCTAACCATCACAGGATTTAAATTAGCTCTGGCTGCATAGACTGCTGCAGAGTAGCCAGCAGGACCTGAACCAACAATCAAAACTCGGCAATGTTTGATATCACTCATAATGAAATACTTTATACTAATTAATCAAATGAGTATTATAAGCTGTCTTGAAAAAAAATAATAAACGAACCACTCAAAATACTCCTGTAAATAATCCGCGCTCTAAACTTGTCAGTGAGTCGATTTTTATTTTGCTCTTGACAATTGGCGCTGTTTTCTTTGTCTCACTTATCACAGGTTCAGCCTCTGAAGACCCATGGACAGGTGGAGCGGAACTCGCCAAACCAGTTACGAATAGTGCGGGAATATTTGGTGCCTATGTTAAAGACATCAGCTTTGGCATTCTCGGTTATGTCTCGTATGTTGTCCCAATATCGATGATTTGGCTAGGCTACAACTTTCATCGAGACGCAAATAAAGAGCGCCAAAGTCCTCTTACTTTTCTGATTCGATTCATCTCTTATCTTGTAATGTTATTTTTTATTGCAGCCCTAGCGCATCAATACGCCCCTGAAATAAAATTAATGGACGACCTAAAAGAAACATTCTTAGCCGGAGGAATGATTGGAAAATCGATGCATGAACTCATTTTTTATGAGTTTTTTGGCAACTCATCAACTCTGATTTATGTAGGAATAATTTTTGTTAGTTTTAGTATAGCAACGAGCGCCTCATGGAAAAGCATTGGCAGCACTTTTTTCAATAGACGCTCAGATGAAGAAAAAGCCTCTTCAACCATTAAAAAAGAAAAGGTCAAGCCAGAAATTATTAGCTCCAAAGTGCCCTTAGTCCAAGAGACTGCGGCCCCAGAAAGCCCAAAAATGGACAAGACGGAAAAGCAAAAAAAAGCGGATAAGTCTAAGAAACCAAAAAAAGCGGATAAGCCTCAAAAAGAGCAAGGCAGCAACCTCTTTAAAGCAGGCTCTTCTGGAGGGCTTCCAGATCTATCACTATTAGATGATGTTGACAATTCAGGGCTTGGTTATACACAAGAGTTCCTAGTAGAAATGGGTCAGCAGGTTGAAATCAAACTCAAGGATTTTGGCTTTGATGTCACAATTACTGCAGTAACTCCGGGCCCGGTTGTCACTCAATTTGAAATATCCCTTGCACCAGGCATTAAGGTAAGCCAAATAATGAACCTTAATAAAGATCTCGCGAGAGCGCTTCTTGTTGAGAGTGTGCGAATTGTGGATGTCATTCCTGGAAAGCCTGTCATTGGACTTGAAATACCTAACAATAATCGAGAGATGATTGGGCTCAAGGAGATACTCTCTAGTGAGGCTTTCATTCAAGCAAAATCAACCCTCTCTATGGGCCTTGGTAAAGATATTAATGGTTTGCCAGTTGTTGTCGACCTTGCAAAAATGCCTCACTTATTAGTTGCAGGTGCAACAGGAATGGGAAAGTCAGTAGGACTCAATGCTATTATTTTGAGTATTTTGTATAAGGCCTCTCCAGAGCAAGTTAGACTGATCATGATTGACCCTAAAATTGTTGAGCTTGCCTCATACGCAGACATACCTCACCTCTTAACGCCTGTGGTTACAAATATGAATGAGGCTGCAAGCGCGCTCTGGTGGTCTGTCAACGAAATGGAAAGACGCTATAGTCTTTTAGCAAAGTTTGGCGTCAGAAATATTGAATCTTTCAACGAAAAACAACGCCGCGCTAAAAAAGCTGGCAAGCCTCTTTTAGACCCATCTTTTAATCCAGAAACGGCTAAAGAAGGCGAGAAGCACCCAGAACTCGAAGCTCTTCCGCTCATCGTTATCGTGATAGATGAATACGCAGATATGCTTGGGGCTCTAGCGCAAGAAGACAGAGCCAAATCAAAGCGTGTTGAGGGGCTTATAGTGCGTATTGCTCAAAAAGCGCGTGCTGCCGGTGTACACCTTATAGTTGCTACACAAAGACCAAGCGTTGATGTGATAACTGGCCTCATAAAATCCAATATTCCCACCAGAGTTTCTTTCAAAGTTTCATCAAAAACTGACTCTAGAACGATTCTAGATCAGTCTGGAGCAGAGCAGCTTCTGGGCATGGGAGATATGTTATATATGGCTCCAGGAATTTCTCATCTCACAAGGGTTCATGGAGCCTTTGTCGAAGATAGTGAGATTCTAAGAGTGGTCAAACACCTTAAAAAGAACTCAAGTCCGAACTACCTAGATGGCGTACTCAATCCAAAATCAGAATCGATTGGAGACATGGGTTCAGGTTACAACAGCGAAGAGCTTGATCCTCTTTTTGATGAGGCTGTACAAATAGTAACCTCTACTAGAAGAGCATCAATATCAAGCCTTCAAAGAAGAATGCGGATTGGCTATAACCGTGCCGCAAGAATTATTGAAGATATGGAGGCAAGCGGGATTGTTAGCTCCATGAATAGTGCTGGAAACAGGGATGTTTTAGCGCCCGAACCAATTGAGCCAGACGAGTCCTAATGAAAAAGTGTATTACTTCATTTCTACTGCTGCTTTTATTCACACACGCCTACGCTCATAAACCCGTACTTAATAAAAACTCAACTTATCCCCCAGATGCGCCCTATGAGATAGAAAATCCTGAAATTTCAAAAGCAATCTACTCAACCCTCTCAGGCAATCCACATTATTATCTAATACAGTCCGATGTTAACTTTGACTTCTATGCAGGAATTCTAGCAGCCAAAATTGGCGAGTGTGCTTTAGAAAGTAAGTTCTCATTTGAGGTCTTAGACTCAGAATTTCACAGAATTGATTTGGCAGACGGTGAAAACTTTGAATGGATTCCTTGGTATGAGGAGTACGGAAAACAATGGTATTGGAATGGTCCAGAAATAGGCGAAAACTTTCTCTCTGACCGAGTATATAAACCTGGAACCTACTATATCAAGGTTTTTAATGAGACCAATACTGGCCAATATATTATGGCAGTTGGTGATATTGAAAAATTTTCGTTTACTGATATAGTCGGCTTACTTTTTTCGATGGGTGACATCGAAAACGAGTTTTGGGATCCAAGCCTCTGCGCTTCAAGTTAATATAAATGTATATAATCTAACCTATGTTAAACAAGGTCTGGTCTCTTGCGGTCATTATCGCTGCACTCGCCACCGCGAGCATCCTCCTGCTTCAACCTCATCTTGACCAAATAACATTGCTACCTGACCAAGGTGCGGCCTGGTATTTTTGGAAACTTCCTGATCCTAATTTTGCATCTCAAGCAACAGCTTGGGGTGGATATTTAACTCATCAGCTTTTCATATGGGGTGTTATAGTTTGGGCACAAAAGAATCGTGACAAACTCCAAGATAGAACCAAGTTGCACGCAATCAACTGGATTGCACTATGCGGAACAGCGGCATTTGGCGCTCTGCATTATCTTCAAACTGCACTCTGGTATGACGGACTTGCGCAAAATGTATCTGTATTTTCTTCACAAGCCTCAGTCATTCTTTTACTAGTAGTTGTCTTAATGATTGAAGCTCCCAGAAGGGGTTTGTTTTTTGGCTCTGGAGGCAAAAAATTTATTGGAATCAGGCCATTTCTTATTAGATACCATGGATACTATTTTTCTTGGGCAGTCGTTTATACCTTCTGGTTTCATCCAATGGAAACGACATGGGGCCATTTATTTGGTTTTTTCTATACCTTTTTGTTAATGATTCAAGCTGGATTTATTTTTACACGGGTTCACACAAATCGATGGTGGACACTTACCTTAGAGGTTTTGGTTTTGTTTCATGGAGTTGTTGTTGCATTGATTGCTGGACAAGAATTTTGGCCAATGTTTCTTTTTGGTTTTTTAGCAATGTTCGTAGTTACTCAAATGCATGGACTTGGCCTATCAAGACTTATAAGGTGGGTTATTGCTGGGTTGTTTTTAATTGCCTTAATCGCAATTTATTCAGAAAGAGGTTGGAGCCAGATCCATGAAATTTTAAGAATTCCAGTAATTGACTATCTGCTAGTTTTTATTCTAGCTGGACTTGTTTTAATAATAAAAAAGCTTGCTAAAAAATCTGACGCTTAACTATCCAATATTTTTTTTCAGGAAAAACTTCTTGACCTAGGTTTTTCCATACTATATAGTGGTTGGAAACCAACAAACGCATTGTTAGTTGGTTTTTTTTGTTTAGTAATATATGTGTCTAATTTCTAGACACTCAATAAAGGAGAAATATAATGAAAAAAACTTTAAGCATTGTTTTGTCATTGCTAGTCATGGGTATTTTTTCATCGGCTTCAGCGAATACGCTGAAATGGTCAATGCCCGGTGATTCTTTAACACTTGATCCGCATGCACAAAACGAAGGACCGACGCACATGGTTTCTCGTCAAGTCTATGAAGGTTTAGTAACTCCAGGTATTAACATGGAAGTTCTTCCTCAGCTTGCAGAGTCATGGACGACAACATCTGATGATACATGGATATTTAACCTTCGTAGAGGTGTGAAGTTTCACGATGGATCATGGCTGACAGCAGGTGATGTTGCTTTTAGTATCAATAGAGCAAAAACTGCTCCATCTGATATGGTTGATTTAATTAAAAGTGTTAAATCAGCAAGAGCGCTTGATGCTCATACTGTTGAAGTAGTAACTGACGGACCAAATCCAATTCTTTTAAACCAATTAACTCAGATATTTGTAATGTCTGAAGCTTGGGCAAAAGCAAACGGTTGTGAAGTTTCATATAATTGGGATGCTGGTGAGACCTCTTATTGCGCATCCAATGCCAATGGAACTGGTCCATTTGAAATTACTTTCAGGGAGCAGGATGTAAGAACTGTTTTTGAAAAAAATGATAACTGGTGGGGAAATCACTATAAACACAACATAGATAAAATTGAATTACTTCCAATTAAGAACGACGCAACAAGAGTTGCAGCACTTCTTTCTGGAGAAATCGATTACACTAATGTTGTGCCAGTTCAAGATATTCAAAGAATCAACTCTTCATCAGCTCATACTGTGAAAATGACTCCTCAAAATAGAACAATTTTCTTTGGAATGGACCAAGGTTCAGCTGAATTAAATTCATCTAATATTAAAGGAAAAAATCCTTTTGCAGATAAAAGAGTTCGCCTAGCTATGTACCATGCCTTAGATATGGACGCTATTAAGGACAAGGTAATGAGAGGACAAAGTGTGCCAGCAGGTATTATTACTGCTCCTGGTGTTAATGGTCACACAGCGGCTCGTGATGAGAGAATGGCTTATGATCCTGAAATGTCAAAACAACTTTTAGCTGAAGCAGGTTATCCTGACGGATTTGAGCTTACATTAGATTGCCCTAACGATCGCTACATCAATGATGAAGCAATTTGTGTAGCGGCTATTAGCATGTTTGCAAAAATTGGAGTTAAAGTAAATCTTGATGCAAAAACTAAGAGTCAGCATTTCTCTGAAGTAAAAGAGGGTGATGCTAATGGTATGACTAGTGATATGTACATGTTAGGTTGGGGTGTTCCAACTTTTGACAGTCACTATGTGTATTCATACTTATTTGAAAGCTCTGGAAGCTGGAATAAAGTTAATTTCAGTAACGCTAGAGTCGACGAATTAGTTGCTGCAATGGGTGTTGAAACTGACTTGGATAAAAGAAATGCTATGATTGCTGAAGCTTGGGATATTACTCAAGACGATGTAACATACCTTCCTTTACATCACCAAGTTGTTAACCAAGCATCAAAAAGTAATGTCGATGTTCCAATTAGAATGAACAACGAACCATTATTTAGATTTGCAAACGTAAACTAAAAGACCTAAATTTTCTGGCCAGTTATCTGGCCAGAAAACCTTAAAATATAAGTACTCCCATTACAATTTAACCTATGTTTGGCTATTTCTTGAAAAGACTTTTACAAGCTATTCTTGTAATGGTTGTTGTTGCTTTTGTGTCTTTCTCTTTATTCAATTTTGTTGGTGATCCAATAATTAGTATGACAGGAGAAGATTCTTCGATTGAAAGACAAGCTGAGGTTAGAGAAGCTATTGGGTTAAATGATCCTGTCTATATTCAATTTTCAAGATTTCTAGGCAATGTCATTCAAGGTGATTTCGGCATATCTTATCAATTAAAAAGAGAGGTATCTGATTTAATTTCAGAGAGAATGCCAGCTACTCTAGAATTAGTATTTGTCTCTGCTTTGCTTGCTATTGTAGTAGGGGTCATTTTAGGTGTCTATACAGGCATCCATAGAGATAGTTTCGTTTCAAATATTATCCTTGTTGTTTCACTTGCTGGGGTTTCTCTCCCAACATTTATCATCGGAATAATGCTAATTTATTTATTTTCAGTAATACTAGGAGTTCTGCCTTCTTTTGGAAGGGGTGAAGTTATAGATTTGGGTTTTTGGTCAACAGGTTTTTTAACTATTTCTGGACTTAAGGCATTAATATTACCCTCAGTCACATTAAGCTTATTTCAAATGACATACGTCATAAGATTAGTTCGCGCTGAAATGATGGAAATACTTCAAACGGATTATATTAAATTTGCAAAAGCTAGAGGCATCAAAAGAAATACTATCAATTATAAGCATGCGCTTAAAAACGGACTTATACCTGTTATTACTATTACTGGTATTAATATTGGAACTTTAATCGCCTTTTCAATTATTACAGAAACAGTTTTTCAATGGCCTGGCATGGGTCTTTTATTCATTAATGCAGTTTACTTTGTTGACATACCCATAATGTCAGCTTACATGATCATGGTTGCCTTTATTTTTGTCATGATAAATTTCATTGTCGATATCACCTATTATTTTATCGACCCAAGGATAAGAATTAAGGATGAAATGAGTTAGGTATGTTGTTAAAAACATTTAATAAGATTTATGACACCGATGTAGGATATAGCTTTTTTAATTCAAAAATTGCAATTGTCTCCTCTACTATCTTATTTATTATTTTTCTTTGTTCAGCTTTTGCTGGAATAGTTGCACCATATAATCCTTTTGACCCAGCTACTGTTTCATTAATGGATGCTTTTACCCCGCCCGCATGGTCAGAAGGTGGCAATCCCAGCTTTATTCTTGGGACTGATCAGCAAGGAAGAGACATGTTCTCGACAATGGTCTATGGCTCAAGAATTTCGTTAATCGTAGGCTTTGCATCAATAATTTTTGCTATGTTGCTTGGAGTCTTTCTAGGAGTGACTGCAGGCTATATTGGTGGTAGGTATGAGATTGTTGTAATGCGGTTTACAGATGTCCAATTAACGATACCCAGTATCCTCATGGCCTTACTCGTGAATGGTATCGCGAAATCAGTCATTTCACAATCAATGCATAGTGAAATGGCTATTTATGTATTAATTTTTGCAATTGGTATTTCTGAATGGCCTCAATTCGCCAGAGTGTCTAGAGCATCCACTTTAGTGGAGAAAAGCAAAGAGTATGTATCAGCATCAAGAATTATAGGATTATCAAATATCTTAATTATGTTTAAGCATATATTGCCAAACATACTTAGACCTATCTTAGTTATTGCGACAATAGGATTAGCTCTTGCAATTATTACCGAATCAACGTTAAGTTTTTTAGGTGTTGGGGTTCCACCTACGACTCCTTCACTAGGAACATTAATTAGATTTGGAAATAGTTTTTTATTTTCAGGAGAATGGTGGATTACATTTTTCCCAGCTATCTTCTTAATTCTTTTAGCTTTATCTATAAACCTTTTAGGAGATTGGATGCGAGATGCCTTAAATCCAAAATTAAAAATACGATGAGCCTGCTAGAAGTCAAAAATTTAAATATTAGTTATCCAACTAGAAAAGAAACAATTATTGCTAGTAAAGATGTTGAATTTACTTTGGAGAGAGGTGAAATATTAGGAATAGTTGGTGAATCTGGCTCGGGTAAGTCTACTATTGCAAATGCCATCATAAATTTAATTGACCCTCCAGGCGAAATAACAAATGGATCCATTAAAATTGATAATAGCGAATTAAGAGATAACGAAGAGATCGTTCAAAAAATTCGAGGCAAGAAAATTGGATTTGTTTTTCAAGACCCTCAAACATCCCTAAATCCATTATTTAAAATAAAAGATCAATTAATTGAAACTATTCAAACGCATCTAGATTTAAGTTATCAAGATGCCTTAACAAAGTCTATTAATCTCTTAAAAGAAGTGGGGATAGATAATGCTGAAAAAAGAATTGAAGATTATCCTCATCAATTTAGCGGAGGTATGCGCCAAAGGGTTGTTATTGCTTTAGCAATAAGCTGTGAACCAGACTTAATTATAGCTGATGAGCCCACAACTGCTTTAGATGTCAGTATTCAATATCAAATACTGGAGCTACTTAAAGACCTTACTAAAAAAAGAAATTTAGGAGTCATTATTATTACACATGACATGGGCGTTATTGCTGAGACAACCAATAAAGTCATTGTTATGAGACATGGGCTTATTGTTGAGCAAGGAGATACAAAAGAATTATTAACAAACCCTAAATCTAATGAGGCTAGAAGTTTGGTTATTTCTGTGCCGCCTACAAATAAAAAAATTGATAGGTTCAAGCTTATTAGCCCTGATGGAAAAGAAATTACATCTGATTCTAAAAATTTAACAAAAAATATTATTAAAACTTGGGGGAAAAGAGAGAATACAAATCAAAAATTATTAGAAATGATAGACGTTACTAAAATTTTTGATGATAAGTCTTTGGCAAATAACTTTTCATTTGGATCAAAAAATGACTCCACTGATCAAGCAGTAAGGGCAGTTGACAATGTATCTTTTGAGCTCTTTGAAGGCGAAACTTTAGGTTTAGTTGGTGAATCCGGTTCAGGAAAATCAACAATAGCAAAAATTATTACAGGACTCGTAAGGCCAAGTAATGGGGAAATCCTTTATAGTAATGCCTCACTTTACAATTCGAGGAAAAAATATCAAATCGATAAAAGCAGGGGGCAGATTCAGATGATATTTCAAGATCCGTATTCATCTTTAAACCCAAGATTTAAAGTGAGGAACATAATATCTGAACCAATAAAGCTTTTTCAAAAAAATTTAAGTTCTAATGAACTCACACAAAGTGTTTACGACTTGATAGATATTGTTGGAATGACAAGACAATCATTGGATCGATATCCTCATGAATTTTCTGGGGGGCAAAGACAAAGAATATCAATTGCTAGAGCTTTAGCTACAAAGCCGCTCTTATTAATTTGTGATGAGCCTACTTCTGCTCTGGACGTAAGCATACAAGCACAAATATTAAACCTTTTAAAAGACATCCAAGATGAACTTCACCTGACTATGTTGTTTATTAGTCATGATCTTCCTGTCATTAGACAAATGTGCAATAGAATTGTAGTGCTTAAAAATGGCAGCGTTTGTGAAACAAAAGAAACAGAGGAATTGTTCAACAATTCAGAGCACCCGTATACTCAGGAACTTATTAGGCTAATGCCTAAAATTGAATCTATAGTCTAATTAATTAGAGCCACCCTTACCGTCACCCAACAACAGATTCTACCGCAGGATAAAAGTGAAGCAATGTAACAATCCCAGCATATACAACCACAAACATTGCTCCCATAATTCCTATGCACACGCCAACCACCTTAGGTATATCTCTAGCCTCTTGATCATTCATATTAATCAAGCTCCTGAAATAAAAAACCAATAACAATTAAACCTGCCATAAAAATGCTTATACAAAATGCGCCCATAAATACTGGACTAAATAATATTTCCATAACTTTCCCTTAAAAAAATATAACTATTGCTTTATAGGAGCTGGCTCTGAAACTTGACTCATCAAATCACTGTCCCATTCCCCGTCAACGACAACGTGAGCTGCTGCGCCCAGTAAAAAAGCCTCTATCAAATTGTGGCTTAGATATGCATAAAATCCAGGCTGCTTAAATGTATAGATTGAAGCTCCAGCAGAGCCTGCGCCAATTACCCAACTCTCTAGATTTGTTTTTGGTGAGTCAGAAAAATTTCCACGCTCCCATACAAAATCCCCATGACCTCCTATTAAATGTGGATAAGACTGACGATTAGCTTGAGAATGTATAAACAAAACAGTATCTCCTACATTAGCTTTGAGTGCCCCAGTGCCTGTAAGCGAACCGACCTTCCCATTAAATACAACATGAGATGGTTGAAGCGTTCTCATAACCTCAAGATCTTCTACATATCCCTCTATAGGACTTTTGAATCTTTTATATTTGCCATTCTCATCTTTTGGAATGTAGTAATCTTGCTCTCCAATATAGAACGCCTTAGTGTATTTAATACGTTTGCCATTTTTATCAACTAATCCATCTCTTGGGAGTACCATAATTGCGCCATTCATGCCGTGGATAACATGCCATGGAACCATTGGCCCTCCTGGAGCACAGTGATATACAAAGACACCTGCTTTTGTGGCTTTAAACCTTAAAATAACCTTTTCACCTGGAGACACCTTGGTTAAATCTCCTCCGCCCATAGCACCTGTTGCAGCATGAAAATCAATATTGTGCATCATAGAGTTTGAGCTTGGGTTAACAAGGGTTAATTCAACATAGTCGCCCTGATGAACAACTATTAATGGCCCAGGAACAGTGCCATTAAAAGTCAAGGCTTGAATAAATACACCTGGTTCAATTTCAATTTCTTTTTCCTCGACAATCATCTCAACTTGTACTATTTTTGAAGGCCCCTCTGCAACCTGAGAGTGCTCAGGAAGATAAGGAGGATTGACAAGCTCTTGAGTAACTCTAGAGACTTCTAGAGTCCCAGCTGTTGAGATTTGACAAAAACAGAACAAAAAACCAATAGCAATCAATCTCGTTGTGGGATTAAGTAAATTCATAGTTATTTCTCCATATAAGCTTAAAAGGTCAAAAAAGCTAGGCAATGCCGCAAAATAGGTACTAATAAAGAAGGTAAAAACCTATTTGTTTATAACGGCACTATGCCTAGAAGAATGACTCCTGAAATTCCCGTCTCATGGATACTGTCATTCATTGATATTATTTCAAAAGTAGACAAGACACTTCTTGACCTAAATCAAGAAATACAAAATATAATGGGGTTTATGGTCAATCAATCTAAAAATGGAAGCAAACATCTTGATTTTTTAATGAGCCTCCCTCTTTTTAAGAACATGCCAAGTGTTGAGCTTGATCAAATAGCATCAAAAATAGTATCAAAAAAATACAAAAAAGGGGAAATACTGTCCTTATCCTTTGACGGCCAATCAAGACTATATATGTTGCATAAAGGGCAAGGTAAATTAGTAAAATTCAATTATCGGGGAGAAGAGCTAGTCCTTAGATTTGTGAAGAAAAGTGACGTGATATCATCAATGCACTTTTCAAGCCTTTTTGATGCGAACTTTGAGTTTCTCGAAGACACCTCAATGCTTTCACTATCTGAGAGTGTAGTTAATAAATATATCACTCAAAGCAGCTCCTTTGCATCAAATGTAATTAGCATGTTGTCGGACAATATACAACTGCTTATGACTAATGCAGAAGTTTGGAGACTTAAAACTGCCCAAGAAAAAGTTGGTTGGTATTTAAACTCAATAAATATAAATAATCTTGGCAAACTAACATTATCCAAATCTGCTATTTCATTATTTTTAGGTATCACCCCTGAGTCCTTTTCAAGGGCCTTAAATAAGCTTGAAAAGGAAGGCATTAAAATTGAAAACAAACAAGTCAAACAATCAGAAGATAGCTCCCTTTGTTTGTATTGTGACAAGGCTGTTGGCGCAAACTGTCAATATTATGGTTCTAACGAATGCCCGCTAGTTTTTCATAATTAATCTGCTAAACATGGCTCACAACCTTAAAGGATTTACAAAAAATTCTTAAAAATCTATAGCCTAGTCAAAGAGCAGTAAAAACACTTTCAACATATTGAAAATATGTGTATTATCTGCGGATTCTGTATTGTTCGTATTATTGACTATGAAAAAAGAATTTAGCTTTGGGACCCAGGTTAGAAAATCCCCCTATTTTGACGCTACTGTTCGCTGGGGAGCCCAAGGGTTTTCAGTATACAACCATATGTACATTCCAAGAGACTTTGGAGACCCAGTTCAAAATTTTTGGAATCTTGTGAATGATGCAATACTCTGTGACGTTGCTGTTGAGCGCCAGGTCGAAATTACCGGCCCCGACGCTGCTCAATTTATACAACTACTAACCCCAAGAAATCTTTCTGAATGCGCTGTTGGACAATGCAAATATGTTCTAATCACGGATGAGAATGGAGGCGTGTTGAACGATCCTGTTTTATTGAGACTTGCTGAAAATCACTTCTGGCTCTCTTTAGCTGACAGTGACATTTTGATGTGGGCAAAAGGTGTGGCAGTTAACTCTAGACTAAACGTCAAGTTATGCGAACCAGATGTTTCGCCACTTCAGCTTCAAGGACCCAAGTCAGGCGCTATTGCAAAAGCTATATTTGGAGACACAATAGATAACCTCAAGTATTACCGGCTAGAAGAGATAGAGCTAAAAGGAATTCCATTAATCATTTCTAGAACCGGCTGGTCAAGCGAGTTAGGCTATGAAATCTACCTGCGTGATGGCTCTCGAGGCAACGAACTCTGGGACTACATTATGAAAATTGGAGGCCCTATGGGATTAGTGCCGGGACACACTTCCACAATCAGACGAATTGAAGGCGGAATGCTTTCTTATCAAGCAGACATGGACTGCAATGTAAACCCTTTTGAGCTCGGACTAAGTAGACTCGTTGATCTTGAAATGGATGCAGACTTTATTGGAAAAGATGCGCTTAAAAAAATTAAATCTGAGGGAGTTAAGCGCAGACAAGTTGGATTAGAAATTTCATGCTCTCCCCTTCAGCACCCAAATACAAATTATTGGCCAATTTTTATGGATTCACATGAAGTCGGATACATTACATCAGCAGTTTATTCCCCTAGACTTGACAAAAATATCGCGCTCGCTATTATGGATGTTGAGTGTTCGGCCATAGATACTATTGGAGAAGTTAATACACCTGAAGGCAATTATCCTACCAAGGTAGTCCAAAAACCATTCTATGACCCTAAGAAGAAAATTACTTCAGGATCATTGGCTGACCAAACTTGATTAGGAGAAAATTTATGTCTGAACTATCTGTTGACTTAAGCTGGAATAGAAAGGAGGATGAGCTCTTGCCCGGAAAATTTTCTAGTGAACATGAGGTCTCATATAATGAACAATATAAAGTGTTAGCTGATACGGCTCCTGACTGGGGCGGATCGGCTAATAACACCAATCCAGAACAAGCACTCGCAGCCTCATTGAGCAGCTGTCACATGATGACATTTTTAGCGCTTGCTGCAAAAACAAAATGGCCAATCTCTTCATACAAAGACCATGCAATAGCACACCTAGGTAAAAACAGCAAAAAACAGATGGTTGTTAATCGAATTGACTTAAACCCATTAGTTGAATTTGATAGTGGCTTTGAAGTGAGCGATGAAGAGATGGATAAAATGCATGACAGAGCCCACAGATATTGTTTCATTTCGAACACACTAGACTCTGAAGTCGAGGTTAATATCAACATTTAATAAGTTGGCAATCTGTTTCTGCTAATATGAGGCCTGAATTATGACTATAAACAATAAAAACAAGGCCAATCCCAGTGACATATTACTTGAGGAGTTAGCCAATAATGGCGTATTGCGATTGACACTTAACGATGCTAAACGAAGAAACGCTTTGTCTGAAGAAATGATGACTAAGCTTGCTACTGCTCTTACTAGAGCCTCCGAGAATGAAGACATAAGGACAATCATACTTGCAGGGAACGGCCCTGCTTTTTGTTCAGGTCATGACTTGAAACAAATGTCTGCTGCAAGAAAAAATGACGACGATGGTCAAGCTTACTTTACAAAGGTGTTTTCATCTTGTTCAGAGCTCATGCAAATGATTGTTAACCATCCAAAACCTATTATTGCAGAAGTCTCAGGTGTTGCGGCAGCGGCTGGATGCCAACTGGTTGCATGCTGTGACCTTGCAGTTGCTGGAGAGTCTGCTCGATTTATTACACCAGGAGTCAACATTGGTCTTTTCTGCTCAACTCCAATGGTTGCCTTATCAAGAAATTTATCAAACAAGGCAGCTATGGAAATGCTGCTCACTGGTGAAATGGTTGACTCGAGCAAAGCCGAGCACATTGGTCTTATTAATCGTGTTGTCGAAGATAAAAACGTTACACAAAATACTGAAGAATTGGCAAGCCTCATTGCTTCAAAATCAAGCATGGTTTTAGAAACCGGAAAAAAGGCTTTTTATAATCAAAAAGACATGCCTCTCTCTGAGGCTTATGAATACGCCTCAAAGGCAATGGTTGAAAACATGCTGAAAAATGATGCAAGTGAGGGAATTAATGCCTTTATTGAAAAACGTCATCCAAAGTGGCAAGATAAATAACCTAGTTCAAAATGATCAATCCTTATAATACTGGCTTAGATCGTAACCCAGCAAATTACCAGCCCCTCACCCCACTCAGTTTTCTTGAAAGAGCAGCGGAAGTCTATCCAAAACACATTGCAATTATTCATGGGTCAATCAAAAGAAACTATAGCCAGTTTTATAAGCGATCACTTCAACTAGCCTCTGCATTGTCAGCAAGAGGGATTATCAGAGGGGATACGGTTTCAGTAATTTTGCCAAACACTCCTGCTATGTTGGAATCTCATTATGGCGTTCCAATGTGTGGCGCTGTTCTTCATAGCATCAATACTCGACTAGACCCTGAAACAATCGCTTACCAACTAGACCATTCAGACTCTAAGGCGCTCATAGTTGATCGTGAGTTTTTAGAAGTTGCAGGATCTTCGCTTAAGCTAGCAAAAGTTAATCCAATATTAATTGACTATAATGATAGTGAGCATCCTGTTTCCAACTCATTACCTAATGCAACTGAGTATGAGTCTTTTTTGTTAGAAGGTGATGAAGACTATAAGTGGCTTATGCCTGATGATGAGTGGGATGCAATCTCACTAAACTACACCTCTGGAACAACCGGAAATCCCAAAGGGGTTGTCTCTCACCACCGCGGCGCCTACCTTCTGGCTCAAGGCAATGCAATGATTGCATCAATCAATAAACACTCTGTCTACCTGTGGACTCTGCCTATGTTTCACTGCAACGGCTGGTGCTTTCCTTGGACAATGTCGGCAATCATTGGAACACATGTTTGCTTAAGACAAGTTCGAGCTGCCCCCATTTGGGACTCTCTTGCCAAGCACAAGGTCACACATTTATGCGGAGCGCCTATAGTCATGTCAACAATACTCTCAGCTTCAGATAATGAAAAAAAATTGCTAGAAAATCAAGTTGAGTTTTTTACAGCAGCGGCTCCTCCGCCAGAGTCAGTCCTAACAAATATGAATGCTGCAGGATTTAATGTTACTCATCTTTATGGCCTTTCTGAAACCTATGGTCCTGCGGTGGTCAATGAGTGGCACCAAGACTGGAACAATCTAAATGAAAATGAACAGGCCTCTTTGAAAGCTCGCCAAGGAGTTCGATACCTACCGCTTGAATCTTTAGATGTTATGGATCCAAATACAATGAAACCTGTGCCTCGTGATGGCAAAACAATCGGCGAAGTCATGTTTCGAGGCAATGTGGTTATGAAAGGCTACTTAAAAAATAAAAGCGCGACTGACGAGTCATTTAAGGATGGCTGGTTCCACTCTGGAGACTTGGGAGTTATTCATGAAGACGGATACATTCAGTTAAAAGACCGATCAAAAGACATCATCATTTCCGGTGGTGAGAACATATCCTCCATTGAAATTGAAGAGGTTTTGTACAAACATCCTGCAGTTGAGGCTTCCGCTGTAGTTGCTATGCCCGATGATAAATGGGGCGAAACCCCGTGCGCATTTGTTCAGCTCAAAGAATTGAGTGAAGCCACCGAAGAAGATTTAAGCCAATGGTGTAAAGATCATATGGCTTCTTTTAAAATTCCTCGTCAATTTATTTTTGATGATATTCCAAAAACATCAACTGGCAAAGTTCAAAAATTTATACTGAGAGAGCTGGCAATAAAAAAGCGGCCATAAAGACCGCTTGATAGAATTAAGCTGGTGCCGACACACGGACTCGAACCGCGGACCTACTGATTACAAATCAGTTGCACTACCAACTGTGCTATGTCGGCTTAGAGCGAAATTATACCGTAAAGGATTTTTTTTCAGCAAGATATTATAGCCCTAAAAAAGGTTTATTTTTTACGTTGCTTAAGGCCGATGCGAATCCCTATAATTGCGAGAACAAGCGCCATCAAAAACCACTGTATTGCGTAGCCAATATGCTTTTCTATACTCCCAGTATACGGCTCCCATTTTCTAACATACCCGTCAGCAGAAGAAGCGTCTAACAAACCAACAACAATTGTTAATTCAATACCGGATAATCCAATAAGTGCATCAATATCAATCGCCTGAACTAGAACTGGGAACTCTGAATCTAGCTCGCTGGATTTCAGCTCAATTCGTGTAATTGGTTTAGAGATTTGAACTTTAATTTCTCGAGGATCTGAATCTACAAAAATATCTGCAAATTTATCTCTTCGACCATTCCATGGAATAAAACCCCTGTTAACCAAAATTGCTTTTGTTTGGCCTTTCAATTCAAAGGGGGTTAACACATAATATCCGGCAGCCTGATCAACAATCTGATTGTCGTATATAAACTGCTTGTCATTTAAATATTGGCCCTGAATTCGAACAACGTAATACTCTTTATCTTCTAGAGCGTCTGTTGATTCTATAAGCTCAACAACACCAGTGTTTGCGCTCTTTATTGATGCCTCTATTGACCTTTTTTCTTCAGCTCGATCTAGTTGCCAAAAACCAAGTGAAACGAGAAAGGCAAAAGTTAGGGTTATGAGGATTGCTGGTATTAAGAACCTAGACTTCATCACTGGGTTGGCAAAATGTTATTGGGCTCTATCCAGCCCATAAAGCTAGCAAACATTAGCAATATAAACAAAAAAACAGAAAGGCTGATGCGCATTCTTAGTGCCTTGAACATTTTATCTGAGCCCTGTTTTCCACCCCTAAGCAATCCAATAAGTGCAGACCCCAAACTCAAAAAGATAACTAAGACTAGAGCTAAAACAATAAGATTCATATATTTCCTTTGGCAAGCTAAAAAAAAGACC
Source organism: uncultured Gammaproteobacteria bacterium (assembly GCA_902512305.1). Lineage (GTDB taxonomy): Bacteria > Pseudomonadota > Gammaproteobacteria > PS1 > Pseudothioglobaceae > Pseudothioglobus. The sequence continues at coordinate 105,986 of CABXIU010000002.1, read as the reverse complement.
CCGCTAAGGGGTCTTTTGTCAAAACCACTTACTGGTAATTATAGCCAGTATACAAAAATAAATAGCCCTAGCCAAACAACATCAACAAAGTGCCAATACCAAGCAACGCCTTCAAAAGCAAAGTGATTGTCTGAATCAAAATGACCTTTTTGAATTCGATAGAGAATTACTGTCAACATAATTACTCCAATCGTTACATGAAAACCATGAAAACCAGTAAGCAAGTAAAATGTTGACCCGTAAATTCCTGAGGTCAACTTCAGCCCATCATGGTAAGCATGCCCATACTCAGTAATTTGAAAGCCTAGAAAAACAGCGCCTAAAGCAATTGTCGCAATCATCCAAGCTATTAAAGCATTTCTATGTCCTGCTCTAAGCGCATGATGCGCATAAGTAATTGTAACTCCAGAAGAAAGAAGAAGAGCAGTATTGATTGCTGGCAGACCCCATGTATCAACTAGCTTAAAATTAGTTGACCAAGTTACGCCACCTTGTCCAACTTCGCTAGGGGTGGAAATCAAAGGCCATGTGGCTTTAAACCCTTCCCAAAGCTCTGGAGTAAACATATTATTATCTGCGCCACCAAGCCAAGGAACGCTCAGAACTCTAGCATATAAAAGTGCCCCAAAGAATGCTGCAAAGAACATGACTTCTGAGAATATAAACCAGCTCATACCCCATCTAAATGATCTATCAACTTGGGAGTTATAAATACCTCCAACACTTTCATTTACAACAGTGCCAAGCCAGCCAAACATCATAAATGCAATGATTGCAAAACCTAAAACCATTACAGGCCAGCCCCAGGTTACACCATGCATCTGATTAGCGAATCCTACAAAAAGTGTAGAGATGCCGATTGATCCAATGATTGGCCAGTAAGTGCCATGAGGGACATAATATTTTTCGTTGCTCATTTTCTTTTCCTTTTTTTAACTATCTAACTTATAAAAATTATATGACAAACTTAAGTCTTTAATCCATTCTTCCATTTCGGGCTCAACCACAAACCGAACTGTCATTTCAACCTCTTCATTAGGCTGAAAGCCCTGCTTTATAAAACAGAAGCATTCTAGCTTTTTAAAGTGAAGAGCCGCGTCTGTCGGCGCCACACTTGGTATTGCTTGACCGTAAATGACTTCATCAGTCGTATTTTTGGCGATGTAACTGGTGTTATAAAACTTACCAGGCACAACCTCTATTGAGGTCTCTTTAGGCGCAAACTGAACTGGAAAACCAGGACTAGTTGACGCAAAAAAACTCACCGTTACCAACCGCTCTTCATCCACCTGATACTGCTGCTCTGTCTCTACAGTACCAGTCGTACCATTAAACCCTGTTATGTCGCACAACACCTTATATATTGGCACCATGGCATAAGCAAAAAAGAACATTAAAACGGGAACAGATACAAGCTTTATCCAAAACCCTTTTGTAATTTTTTTTCTTTCCATGTCAGCCATTAAGCAATATAGTGGCTACATAAACTCCTATTGCTACAACGCCAACTATTAATGCTGTTTTTGTGGCGCCCTTATTATTATTTTTATCTGCCATCAGCTATGCTGAGACTCTGCCAAAATTTCAGCTCTTGTCGGTGGCTCATTAAAACTATGATAAGCAACTGGCGTAGCCAAAGTCCATTCCAAGCCTTTTGCGCCTTCCCATGGTCTCGCAACTGCAGGCTTTCCGTTTCGAATACAATCAACAATAATATAAGTGAAAAGAATAAATGAAAGGCCAAAAGCAAAAGAGCCAATTGATGAAATATAGTTAAAATCTGAAAACTGTAACGCATAGTCAGGAATACGACGAGGCATTCCAGCCAATCCTAAAAAGTGCTGCGGGAAGAATGTTATGTTAACCGAAATCAACGCTATCCAGAAATGCACCTTAGCAAGCCTTTCGTTATACATTTTGCCAGTCCACTTAGGCAACCAATAAAATACCCCCGCTATGATTCCCCATAGGGCGCCGGTCACAAGAACATAGTGAAAGTGGGCAACAACGAAATAAGTATCGTGGTACTGAATGTCGGCTGGAGCAATTCCCAACATTAATCCTGAGAAGCCACCAATCGTAAACAAAAACACAAACGACAGCGCCCATAACATTGGTGTTTCGAAAGTCATAGAGCCTTTCCACATTGTCGCGACCCAGTTAAAAACTTTTACTCCCGTTGGAACCGCAATCAACATTGTGGCATACATAAAGTACAACTCTCCAGCCACGGGCATTCCGGTAAGGAACATATGGTGCGCCCAGACGATGTATGACAAAAATGCTATTGATGCACTCGCATAAACCATTGAAGAATAGCCAAAGAGTGGTTTTCTTGCAAAGGTTGGAATAATATGGGAGACAATCCCGAATGCCGGCAAAATCATGATGTAAACCTCTGGGTGCCCAAAGAACCAAAATATGTGCTGAAACATCACTGGGTCTCCACCGCCAGTTGCATCAAAGAATGCAGTGCCAAAGTTTCGATCCGTCAACATCATTGTAACGGCTCCTGCGAGAACAGGCATCGCACCAATCAATAAAAATGAAGTGATTAGCCATGTCCATACGAAAAGAGGCATGTCCATGAGTCTCATTTCAGGTGCCTTCATATTAAGAACGGTTGCAATAATATTAATCGATCCCATGATTGAAGAAAATCCTAGCAAATGAACAGCAAAGATAAAGAAGTCTGTTGAGTCTGGGGCAAAGGTTGTTGAAAGCGGCGCGTAAAAAGTCCAACCAAAAGCCGGAGCTCCGCCCTCCATGAAGAAGGTGCTTAAGAGAATTGTACCTGCAAATGGCAATATCCAAAAACTCCAATTGTTCATTCTTGGAAGCGCCATATCAGGCGCGCCTACCATCATCGGTATGAGCCAGTTTGCTAAGCCCACAAACGCAGGCATAATAGCTCCAAAAACCATTATAAGGCCATGCATTGTAGTAAGTTGGTTGAACACTTGTGGTTCAAATAACTGTAAGCCGGGCTGTAATAGTTCGGAGCGGATACCCATTGCAAAAGCACCCCCAACTAGAAGCATTGCAAATGAAAACCATAGGTACAAAGTTCCGATGTCCTTATGGTTGGTTGTCTTAACCCATCTTAAAAGCCCCTTTTCGGGACCATGGTGGTGATCGTCGTGTGCTGCTGCCGTTGTAGTTGAGCTCATGTATTTCTCCTTAAATTAACGTGCAGATGTAACATCTGATGGTTGAACAACTGATCCATTGTTACCAAAAGATCTTCTTTCGTAGGTGATAACCGATGCAATGTCTGTATCACTTAACATCTTAAATGCTGGCATACCTCCGAGGCCATTGATAACAAGGTCTAACTGATATTCAGCAGGACCGTTGGTTACCTCGGAACCTTTCATTGCTGGGAATACGCCAGTTATTCCTGAGCCGTCTTTTTGGTGACAGCCAGAACAGTTGGCGTTGTATACCTCTTCACCTCTTGCGACTAATTCTGCCTCTGTCCACTCCTGGGTGGCGCTTGCAGCTTCAGCAATTTTTTCCGCTTGCTTACTTTCAACCCAAGCCGCATAATCAGCCTTAGAAACCACATCCACAACAATTGGCATAAAGCCGTGGTCTTTTCCGCAGAGCTCAGCACACTGCCCTCTATAAGTTCCAATTTCTGTAGGCCTAGCCCAAGCATCGTTAATGAAGCCAGGATTAGCATCTTGTTTAACGCCAAAGTCCGGCACCCACCAATTATGAATTACGTCGTTTGATGTAATTAAAAATCTAATTGTTGTATCTACCGGTAGAACAACTCTGTTGTCGACCGACAAAAGATAAGTGTCCTCATTTTTATCAATCGCTTCACGCTCTTCAGGTGATGCGCTTATTGCATCTCTTGAAGACTGAGCAAGGTTTGACACAAAGCTGATCCCTTCTTCAGGGTAATCATATTGCCACTTCCATTGGATCCCAGTAACCTTCACCGTCATATCAGCTTTCTCTAAAACTTCGATGTCGATAAGGGTTTTTGAGGCTGGAATCGCCATTGCGATTAAAATTAGAATCGGGATTCCTGTCCAAATAAATTCTACTGTAGTACTCTCATGAAAATTTGCAGCTTCAGCACCCTTTGATTTTCTGTGTTCAATAATGGAATAAAACATCGCACCAAAAACAACAACACCAATGACAACACAAACCCAAAATGCCATCATGTGAAGCCAGTATATATCCTGGCTAATTTCCGTAATGCCCTTAGTCATATTAAGCGCGTAATCTGCAAAAGCAGACCGAGAGCCAATTAATGCTGCGATGGCGCCAGTAAAAGTCAACAATAATTTCATAGATTCTCCGAATTAAACCTTAGTCTTTTAATTTAATAACCATATTAAAATTGTGGTTATTATATATATTCATATTTAGCTTGTATAGGGTTGCCTATAAATTATTTACAAGCATAAATAAAAAACAATTAAATGATACCTTTTTCTTCTTGTTTTACCAAGCAATTATTAGTCTTTATTCTCAATTTTGGTTGAACTTTTTTCACTAGCATAAAAAACCATTCTACCAAATGTTGAAAAAATGACTGGGCCTTTAGATATTTTGAGTACGTTTACTTAAAGATTTTGATTTTTTTTAATTAATGGGCTGTTTTTTTGACTAAAATAGTTGCCTCGTTTAATAGGATTTACATGTACTCAAAGACTCTTAATCTCTCGTTTATTTTAGCACTGATAGTCGTCGTCTTAGGAGCGTACACACGACTTGCTGATGCAGGACTTGGCTGCCCAGATTGGCCTGGGTGTTATGGACAGCTTTTTGTTCCTGATGTCGTATCTTCTGAATATGAAAGACCTCTAGATGTTGCAAAAGCCTGGAAAGAAATGATACACAGGTATGCGGCCTCAACTCTTGGACTGTCTATAGTTGTTATATTTTTAATTGCAGTTTTTCGAAAACCAGACACGGTTCGCTCTATTAAATTGCCTACCGCGCTTCTTTTGCTGGTTGTTTTTCAGGGTGCACTAGGGATGTGGACTGTCACAGAATTAGTTCATCCTGGCATTGTAACAATGCATTTGTTGGGTGGATTCTCAACCACAGCTCTTATCTTCTGGTTGTTACTGAATGAGCGCAAACCAACACGCCTTGACAAACCAATTATTGGCAGGCACAAAACAATGCTTGCTATTGCTATAGTTCTTATAGTTCTTCAAATCTTTCTAGGGGGATGGACCAGCACTAACTATGCAGCACTTTCTTGTGGAGATTATTTTCCCTCTTGTCTTGGTGAAATGTGGCCCGATGACATGGACTTTAAGAATGCCTACTACTGGGGCCCACTTGGAGTTGATTATGAGTATGGCGTTCTAGAAAGCCATACAAGAACTGCAATTCAAATGGCGCATAGGATTGGCGCTCTTGCGCTCACTGCCGCAATAATTGCATTGTCGTTTGCCCTGAGAACTTATGTTGCATTAAGAAAGAGTGTGTCTATTGTAATTGTTCTTTTAACAATTCAAATTGTGCTGGGGATAATGAATGTTGTGATGTCTTTACCGATGTTTGCAGCCACGATGCATAATGCTATTGGGCTTGCACTGCTCCTGAGCTTAATTAACCTTGCTCACAAAATGTATCCGAAGAAAAACTCTATTTAACGTCTTTTATTTGAAATTTAATTTATGAAAAAAACTACTCAAATCTACTTATTACTTTTGGTTGCTGTCATTAGTGCTGCTGTTTTTTTCTTTATGGCTGGCAAGCCCAGTATAGAAGAATTAAAAAAGTCCGTTGCTCCTGCAGCGTCTTTATATCCTGAGGCAAAATCTGTTTCTGAAAAGCTAGGCTTTATTAATGATGATTCACAAGACATACATTTGTCTGAACTAACCGAGGGAAAATGGTCGCTTCTTTATTTTGGTTATACATCATGCCCTGATGTCTGCCCAATGGACCTTTCAAAAATCAGCCAGTCCTATCAACTCATGCAACATAGCGACAAGCTACAAGTGGTTTTTGTTTCTGTTGACCCAATGAGGGATATTGGAAATCTTGATAATTTTGCAAGCACCTTTAACTCTTCATTTTTAGGTTTAACCGCGCGCCAAGATGAAATGATGTCAATCAGCAAAACGCTTGGTGTTTATCATGAGGTTGTCCAATCTCAAAAACTAGCGCAAGAAGACCACAGCAATCATGGCGAGCACTCTCATGAAGTGGGTGGTGATAAAGAGCATGGCTCAACAGAAATGGCACATTATGATCTCGACCATACAAGCAGCTATTTACTCTTTAATCCAAACCTAGAACTAACGGCGCTCTTGACAAGCCCGCACGAGGCTGTACCAATGGCGGAAGCCTTGGACAAAATTATTGGAACCTTAGGGAAGGACTAATCGCACTGCAAAGATTAGAGACCCAATAAAAAGCACCGTCATAAAAAGACCCACAATTATGTAGGGCCATGGTCCTGTTTTTTCTGTAGCTTCAAAATCTTGGACTAAATTTTTCCTTTTCCCAACACCAATCAAGGCAGAAGCTACGGCTCTAAAAACTTGCATCAGTGACTTCATATATTAGAGAGAAGCTCCAAAGTTCATTAATAGGTAATGGTCGACCAATAGTCCAACGAACAAAACCATCAAATAATTAATAGAGTATTTAAATGTCTTAAAGGCAATTTTTGGATTTTCCGGCTCAACAATAATCTTTATAGAGTATGCCAAAAAAAGAGCCCCAAGAGACGCAGCACAAATTAAATAAATTACACCACTCATGCCAGTCAAAAAAGGAAGAAGCGTAACAAGAAACAAAAGAACCGTGTACAAAAGAATCTGCACTTTAGTAAACTTCAGACCATGTGTGACAGGAAGCATTGGAATCTCTGCTTTTTTATATTCTTCTTGGCGATGAATAGCCAGCGCCCAAAAGTGCGGAGGTGTCCAAATAAAAACAATCAGAAAAAGCAGCAAGGCATACTCAATGCCATTAGAACCAGCAACTGCAGTCCACCCAAGAACCGGTGGAGCAGCGCCAGCCGCGCCTCCGATTACTATATTTTGCGGGGTAGCTCTTTTCAAATACATGGTGTAGAAAACTGCGTATCCTATTAAAGAGATTAGCGTTAAAACGGCCGTTAAAAAATTAACAAATATCAACAAAAGCCCGATTCCCAAAACGCCTAAAAATACCCCCCATACAAGCGCCTGACTTCTAGTAACCCTGCCTTGAGGGAGTGGCCGGCGATCAGTTCTAGACATTTGCATATCAATTTTTTCATCAACCACGTGATTAAATACTGCTGCAGACATTGCCGCCAATGATATTCCTGCTGAAGAGACGAGAACAATAAACAAATTGGGCAGATAGGGAACAGCCAAAAGCATTCCTACTATCGCGGTTAGCAAAATGAGCGCAACCACCTTAAGCTTGCAAAGCCCCAAAAGATCTTGTAGAGACGGAAGGCTCTTCATTAGCCTATCCTAGAATACTTAAGAAGGCGCTTAAGGTCTTTAATAACGAACTTGATATTGAGGTCAGTCGGATTGTAATAAAGCATAAAGTTTCCAATCGGATCAATTAGAAAAATCGAGTTCTTTGGAAAACTAGCAAGCTGGCTCAACAGCTCTTCGTTATTGATGCTTGCATGAATTAAATTTTCATCATCTTTCTGAGGCATTGATCCATCTTTGGTAATAAGCATTCTTTGAATTCGGCGCATATCCATATTAATGAGCGTACGAATAGTCTTAACATCTTCAACCGCCTGGTCACAAAGTGAGTCACAACTATCTGTAACATAGGCAAGGGTCCAGACCCCCTCTAAAGAATCATCGCCGATAACTTCAATGTCTGACTTTTCAGTCATTATCACAGGGCGAATTAACTCACCGTAGTTAACTGTGTTTTGGCTGAAATAACTTGGGTTTAGGTAAAAAAATAGAGTTCCAAGGCCAACTGGAAGAATAAATATTAATAAAAGCACCCAAAATTCTTTTTTAAAGTTCATGCATTTTCCTGGAATCAAAAGTGCGTAATGATACGCTGTTGATAATTAAAACTCAATATACTAAAACCTTACTTCAATGTCTTTTTTTTGCATTGATATTTTGGCATCTTCAACTGTGTATTCTGCAAAATGGAAAATGCTAGCAGCAAGCACTGCATCAGCGCCGCCATCAACAATCCCTTCTGCCAAATGCTCTAGATTGCCAACACCGCCAGATGCAATTACAGGAACATCTACCGCGTCTACAACTGCCCTTGTCAGCTCAAGGTCAAAGCCGTCCTTTGTGCCATCTCTATCCATAGAAGTAAGAAGCACTTCTCCAGCACCATTTTCTCCTTCTGTCATTTTAATGGCCCATTCTATGGCGTCTATACCTGTAGATTTTCGCCCGCCATGAGTATAGATTTCCCATTTGGAAGGGTTGCTTGAAATTCTTTTTGCATCTATTGCAATGACAATACACTGAGACCCAAAAACTCCACACAGCTCATTAATTAGGCCTGGATTAAAAATTGCTGCAGAGTTGACTGCGACTTTGTCAGCCCCTGCCTTAAGCATAGCTCTCACGTCCTCCGCTTTGCGAATTCCGCCACCAACAGTAAGAGGAATAAAAACTTGTTCAGCAATTTTTTCCACCATGGCAACAGTCGTATTTCTGCCCTCATGGGATGCTGTTATGTCTAGAAAAGTAATTTCATCTGCGCCTTCTCTGTCATAACGCTTTGCAACTTCAACGGGGTCACCAGCATCTTTTATATCAACAAATTTAACGCCTTTAACAACTCTGCCGTCTCGTACGTCTAAACAAGGAATTATTCTTTTAGCCAAGCTCATAGCCATAATTTTACCGCATAAAACAACAAAGACTTGAGGGCTAACAGATGGAAGGCAAAACTTATGTTCAAATTCAACCTCTTTAGAATGGGCAATTCTGATTCTGGTGGGTATAATTGCGCTCTATGAGCTCACAAAAAGAGAAAACAAGCAACGCCAATCAGCCCCCACCTCAGCATATAGCGATCATCATGGATGGCAACGGAAGATGGGCAAAAGCCAAGCACCTGCCCCGTTCAAGCGGGCACCAAAAAGGAGTACAAACCGTAAGAAAAATTGTCAAGCATTGTGCAAAGCTAGGAGTTAATTCGCTAACTCTTTTCGCATTTAGTAGTGAAAATATGAAACGTTCGAGTGAGGAAGTTGGCCTATTATTCAAACTATTCTTGTCTGTATTAAAAACAGAGACAAAAAAGCTTAAAGAAAATAATATTAAGCTCAAAATTATTGGTGATCTTTCGGTCTTTACCCCAGAAATAATAACTTTAGCTCAAGAAGCTGAATCTGATCTTCGAGACAACACTGGATTAAATCTTGTTATTGCTGCAAATTATGGCGGCCAATGGGACATTATAGAATCTGCAAAAAAAATTGCAGTCGATGTAGCCAATGGAAGCGTTGATCCGAACAATATAAATACAGCCTTATTTAACAAATACACTTCCTTGTCAAACCTACCTAAAGTTGACTTGTTGATTCGAACCAGCGGAGAAGTGAGAATCAGCAACTTCTTGCTCTGGGATATTGCATATAGCGAACTCTATTTTTGCAACACCTTATGGCCAGACTTTAATGAAAACGCACTGGATGAGGCTATAAAAGATTTTCACTCAAGAGATCGGCGCTTTGGTGAACGCAATGGAGAAAAATAATGCTCGGTAAGAGAATCTTAACGGCGTTAATTTTGGCTCCAGTGGTTGTTTTAGGAACATTGTTTTTAAGCTCGCCTTGGTTTTCTTTAGTTATTGGCCTAATGACCATTGTTGCGTCTTGGGAATACTGCAAACTTATTAAGCTTGGTCGATTTTCAAATAAATCTTTTTATGTCATAGTGATTTTGGCCTCTGCCTTCTTAATAGCAATTAGTCCTTCAATGTTGGCACCCACGCTATTTATAACCTTTGCTTGGTGGCTGGTAGTATTATTTTTGGTTATAAACTATCCAAAAAGCTCAAGCCTTCTAAAGAACAACATGGCAATAAACCTTATTAATGGGCTGTTTATTTTTATTCCAATGACGGCTTCTTTGGCAATACTGCACTCACAAGAAAGGTCTTTTGTTTTGCTTCTATTGCTTTTCGTATGGGCAGCAGACAGCGGTGCATATTTTTCAGGGATGCGCTTTGGCAGTAAAAAGCTCTGCCCACAAGTTAGCCCAAACAAAACCTTTGAAGGAGTCTATGGTGGCATCTTTTTTGCACAAGTTGTTGCAATTGGCTATGTCATTAGTGCTATTCAAAGCCCAACATCAAAAGACTTCCTTGTATTCTGTTTTTTGGCCCTAGTAGTCACTTTATTTTCAGCCCTTGGCGACCTTTTTGAGAGCGTTTTAAAACGCATAAACGACCAAAAAGACAGTGGCAACATATTACCGGGTCATGGCGGGCTTTTAGATAGAATTGATAGTCTTACTGCATCTGCCCCAATATTTTTACTGTTTATGGTCTTTGTGCTATGAAAAATATAGCAATCCTTGGGGCGACTGGATCTATTGGACTAAACACCCTAGACGTTATCTCGCGTCACCCTGATAGGTTTAAAGTTTTTGCAGTTAGTGCAAAATCTGACTGGGAGACGCTGCATAAAATTTGCATAAAACATCTGCCTTCTTTTGCAGTTTTGGTCGATGAAGCTGCAGCAGAAAGCCTAAGGAAGGTTGTGCCTGCTGGTGTCGAAGTGTTGTGTGGCAATAGTGCACTTGATGACATAGCTTCACACCAAAAGACAGACTTTATTATGGCTGCAATTGTTGGGGCTGCTGGCCTATCGTCAACTTTTTGTGCGGCGCAAGCTGGAAAAAGAATTATGCTTGCAAACAAAGAGTCTCTGGTCTTAGGCGGGAGTCTTTTAATGCGCTTAGCCAAAAAATCAGGCGCAGAAATCATACCGGTTGATTCAGAACATAGTGCTATTTTTCAATGCCTCCAAGGAGGCAAAGAAGGGCTAAATAAAATACAGCTCACTGCTTCAGGGGGGCCGTTTTTAAATACGCCTCTCGAAAAGCTAAGCTCAGCAACTCCAACCGAGGCATGCAATCATCCTAATTGGAAAATGGGTAAGAAGATTTCTGTTGACTCAGCAACAATGATGAACAAAGGCCTAGAGGTCATTGAAGCAAACTTTTTGTTTGGACTGGCATCAAATCAAATTGAGGTTGTCGTTCACCCCCAAAGCATTGTTCATTCTTTTGTATATTTTGACGACGGAAGCGTTTTGTCTCAACTTGGACTTCCAGACATGAGAAGCGCAATATCCTATGCAATGTCTTATCCTGGAAGACTCCAGTCTGGCGTCAAACAACTCGACCTAACAAAAGAGTCTTCATTGGAATTTCACCCCCCAGATATGAAAAAATTTAAGTGTCTTGAGCTTGCCTATAAAGCCATGTCAGAGGGCAAGAGTGCGCCGGGTACACTAAATGCTGCCAATGAAGTTGCAGTCGATGCTTTTTTAAATAACAGAGTAGGGTTTTTAGATATTCCCAAGATTATAGCAAAGACACTTAACGAAGCCCCAAGCCAAAACCTTGACACATTGGAAGGTGTTGTGGAAAATGACCAACTTTCCCGCCAAATAGCTCTGTCGTTTGTTGGCTCTAGCGACTAACTAAACATTAATGCAAAAGTCCTTTTTTCTCTCCCTATTCTTTGTCGGCTCATTATTATGCAGTCCCTCGCTCGCAGGCGGTAATCATGACTATAACTTTAAAGTTTCTAGAGGGGATGCCTTTTATAAATTCTTTTTTAGCACTGGGCTTTCTGGAAAGTTATTGACAAAGCTAATGGCTTCAGACGAAAGAGCCCAAAGATTAAATAATATTTACCCGGGAGACAGGTTTAGGATACTTCTTAACGAAGACCACTCGCTTAAAGAAATTATATTTAGCCCGCAGAATGACAACCCGCTAAACATATACTATGACGGAAAAATATTTAGATTCCAAAAAGCTGACTCCCGAAGCGCTGAAAATCTTACCTATACAATCATTAACATTCAAAAGTCTCTGAATTATGACGCAAAAAAAGCAGGGGTTGATGCCAAAGTCAGACAAATAATGGTTGATCATTTTTCTTGGGAGATTGACTTTAGTCGTGACCTAAGAAAAGGAGACAGGTTTGTTTTGTCTTGGAATGGCGAGAAAACGCCAGAAGCAATGATTTATGTTGGAGACAAAAAAACTATTGCTCTTTTTTCTCATAAAGACTCAATGGGTAGAAAAAAGTATCACACGTCAAAAGGCGAAACGCTCAACGACTCTTTTGCTTTTTCGCCAGTAAAATACAATAGAATTAGTTCAGGTTTTTCAAAAAGCCGCTACAACCCAGTTCTCAAAAAATATAGGCCGCATCGCGGCACCGATTTTGCAGCACCTGCTGGCACTCCAGTATACGCATCAGCAAAAGGGCTAATTAAGTATGTCGCCACATTGTCAGGATATGGAAACGTGATCTATTTAAAACATGGGCCAGAAATAGTAACCGTTTACGCTCACCTATCTAAGTTTGCAAAGGGCCTTAAGTCAGGCAACCGCGTTAAAAAAGGTGAGCTAATTGGCTATGTTGGAAGCACAGGAATGTCAACCGGGCCTCATCTTCACTATGAAATTAGAATTAATGGCGTCCATCAGGACGCTGAAAAAATCAAACTAGCCAAAAAATCTGTCGTTCCTAATAGCGAAATGCCTGGCTTTCAAAAAAGGGCAAAAAGAATACTTGAAGAGCTAAATATAAAATAAGCCTTTAATCGAGGCAACTGAAACAAACAGCTGCTTCAATCGATTAAAATAAAGCATTCGGACTTTGGTTGTCAGTGTGCCCTTCAACATAAAAAATGATTTTTCTCTTCCTCTTATTCATCAGGGCAAGGTGAGGGATATTTACGATATTGACAAAGACAATATGTTAATTGTAGCGTCTGACCGACTGTCTGCTTTTGATGTTATCTTTGATCAGCCGATAGAAAACAAAGGAAAAATTCTCACTACAATTGCAAACTACTGGTTCAATAAAACTGACCATATTATTCAAAACCATCTAACGGCGGCTCGTATAGACGAAGTGCTCTCTGCTAAAGAAGCAAAAATGCTCGAAGGCCGGGCAACAGTTGTAAAAAAACTTAAGCCTCTACCTATTGAAGCAGTTGTTCGAGGTTACATAATTGGCTCTGGCTGGAAAGAATATTTAAGCCTTAATTCAGTTTGTGGAATCAAGCTTCCGCCTGGACTCAAGCTTGCTGAAAAACTACAAGAACCCATCTTTACCCCCTCTTCAAAAGCTCCAGCTGGAGAGCATGATGCCAACATTTCGTTCACCGAAACCGAAGCATTAGTTGGCACAGAGCTCGCCAATCAAATCAAGAGCATAAGTCTAAAAATTTATGATTATGCCTACAAGCATGCAATTAGCCGTGGCATTATTATTGCAGACACAAAGCTTGAGTTTGGGCTCGATTCAAACAATCAGCTGACCCTTATGGACGAAGCTTTAACACCTGACTCGTCAAGATTTTGGTCATTGTCAGAGTATGCTCCTGGAACAAGCCCAAAAAGCTTTGACAAGCAAATCATTAGAGACTATCTGGAGACGCTTGAATGGAACAAGGCGCCACCTGCCCCCACAATTCCTGAAGACGTTATGGCTAAAGCTACAAACAAATATATGGAAATTCAATCAATATTATGCAGCTAAATGGCCACATCAAAGCGATGATCACCTCCCTTGAGGATGGAACTGCAAAATACCAACTTCCAATTGGCGAAGAGCTAATTAATATGAACGCTCTTGTGGGAAAATATATTGAGCTTAAGTACAATGAAACAATAAAGTGTGCAAACTGTGGCGCAATAACAAAAAAAAGCTGGTCTAATGGCTTTTGCTTTCCTTGCACTCAAATTTTAGCCAGATGTGACCTATGTATTATGCGACCAGAAACTTGTCACTTCTCACAGGGCACCTGTCGAGAGCCTGAATGGGGGCTTGACTATTGTTTTGCACCAACAATTATTTACCTTGCAAATACCTCTCAACCAAAAGTTGGCATCACTAACAAAAAACGACTCTATAACCGGTGGATTGAACAAGGCGTAGTATCTGCAATGCCTCTTCTTGAAGTAAAATCTCGACTTGAGTCTGGGAAAATTGAAGTTGCATTAAAGCAGTTTGTGTCTGATAGAACAAACTGGAGAGCCATGCTCAAGAACGAATTTGAGGCTGTAGATCTTGCCTCAAAAAAAGCAGAACTATTGGCTCAAATACCGGGCTTAATCGAAGAGCTGGGCGCAACCCTCCTTAGTGATGAAATAATAAATATAGATTACCCTGTGGTAAAATATCCCACAAAAATTACATCTTTAAACTTTGATAAAACGCCCTCTATCTCAGGCGTCTTGGAGGGAATTAAAGGACAGTATTTATTACTAGATAGTGGTGTGCTCAATCTTCGAAAATTTAGCTCATACCACCTTACATTCACCAGCTAATTTAAGAAATGAACGAAAAACTTTTAAAATGATCTCAGCAAAAGAATTTATTAGCCAGAAAAATAAACGTATTACGCTTTTGGGTATGTCGGGCGTTGGAAAAACTCGTCTAGCAAAACTCATTGGCGAAGGAGGAGAGTGGTTTCATTTTTCTGGCGATTATAGAATTGGCGCCGCCCACCTTAAAGATGAAATTATTGCAAATATTGCCGATAAAATGAAAGCGGATAGTTGGCTAAAGACGCTTTTAGATAATAGCTCAATAAGTATTAATAGCCAAGTCACTTTTGACAACCTAGAGCCTATCGCTGCCTTTCTTGGAAAGGTTGGCAATCCAGAAAAAGGAGGATTGCCTTATGACGAATTTGTTCGCCGACAACGTTTGTTTTTTGAAGCAGAAAAAAAGACGATGTATGAGGTTCCAAGCTTTATTGCAAAGTCTCAAGCAGAAGGCTTTGGTCACTTTATTAACGATGCTGGAGGAAGCCTTTGCGAGCTTGAAGACCCAAAGCTATTTAAGCTGTTGTCCGAGAAAACGCTCGTAGTTTATATAAAAACCAACAAAGAAAACGAGCGGGCTCTTATTGAGCGCGCAAAAGCAAAGCCTAAGCCAGTGTACTATAATCCTGTTTTTTTTGAAGACTCAATTAAAGCCTACCTAGCTGAAAACAGTCTAGAGTATGCGGCTCAAATCAATCCAGATGCATTTGTAAGCTGGGTGTTTCCTAAGCTTATCGAAGACCGGCTTGTCAAATATTCAGCGCTCGCAAGTAAATACGGCTGCACTATAAAATGCAACGACCTTCGTAATTGCAGGTCTGCTAACGATGTTCTTAATTTAATTTCTAACGCACTCTCATAATATGCCCCTTATAGCCCACTCTTCACTGCCTTCGTTTGAGCGCCTTGAAAAACAAGGGGAAACAATTCTCTCAAAAGAAAGAGCCGCACATCAAGACATCAGAGAGCTTCATATTGGGCTTTTAAACATGATGCCTGACTCTGCGCTCGAGGCTACAGAAAGACAATTTTTTCGACTAATCGGCCACTCAAACCAAGTTGCTCAGTTTTATATTCACCCGTTTTCTCTTTCGAGCATTGAGAGAGGAAAAGACGCAACTAAGCATATAAAAAAATACTACAAAACGTTTGACGAAATCAAGCTTCAGGGGCTGGATGCGCTAATTATCACGGGCGCCAATGTAACGGATCCAGATCTTAGGCTTGCGCCTTTTTATAATGAGCTTCGTGAAGTGGTTGACTGGTCTTATGAAAACGTTACATCGACCCTTTGTTCATGTCTGGCAACACACGCTGTATTAGAGTTTAAGTACTCTCAAAAACGCGTCCATATGGGGGAAAAGCACTGGGGAGTCTTTCCACACAAAGTTATTGATCGGTCTCACCCCTTAGTCAAAGGCGTTAATACCCGTTTCGATATTCCACACTCTCGCTTTAATGACGTTTCGGAGGCTCAGTTTGAAAAGGCAAACGCCAGAGTTTTGGCGAAAAGCGCTGTTGGAGTTCACCTGGCAGTGAGCCCAGACTTATTTCGTATTGTTTTCTTTCAAGGACATCCCGAATATGACTCGATTAGCCTCTTAAAAGAATACAAAAGAGAGGTTGCTCTTTATCTAAAAGGAATCTGCAAAGAATACCCTCCCTTTCCAAGCAACTACCTTTCGCCACAGAGCTGTGCTATTTTAAACGAGTACAAAACTAGGCTGGATGCCAAAAACGTTTCAATCAAAGACTTTCCAGAAAGTCTTATCGCAAAAACACTCGACAACACCTGGCATGACAGTGCAAGCGCCATTATTAATAACTGGATAGGGAGTGTTTATCAGATTACCAATGAAGACATTAAATTGCCGTTTATGGATTCTGTCAACCCGCTAAATCCACTAAACTTATAGTAGTGACAAAACTAGCACAAGGCCTTTTAAACTGGTTTGAAAATCACGGAAGAAAAAACCTTCCTTGGCAATCAAGCCCTCCTAATGTATATCATATTTGGGTTTCTGAAGTTATGCTTCAGCAAACCCAAGTAATCACAGTTATTGACTACTTTAATAGGTTTATTAAGGCCTTTCCAGACATAAAGGCCCTTGCCAATGCCAAAGAAGACGAGGTTATGGCCGCGTGGGCGGGCCTTGGCTATTACAGCAGGGCCCTTAACCTGCACAAAGCTGCCAAGATTATTGCGTCTAAATACGGCGGCATGTTTCCAAAAAGCTTTGAAGAGGTTGTCTCGCTACCAGGCATTGGACCTTCAACCGCTGGAGCTATCTTGTCTTTAGGCAGCAATATTAAGGCGACTATTCTTGACGGAAACGTTAAGAGGGTTCTTTCAAGATATCATAGGGTGGAAGGTCATTATTCAAAAGGCCCCGTTATAAAAGAGCTATGGAAACTAGCAGCCCTCCATACACCTTCAACTAAAAACGCACACTACACTCAGGCAATAATGGACCTTGGCGCAACAATCTGCACTCCAAAAAATCCTGATTGTGAAAGCTGTCCAATTTCAAGTCATTGCTTGGCCTGTCTCAACAATGAGCAGGAAATATTTCCTCACAAAAGATCAACAAAGCTCTCAAAGCCTGAAAGAAATACTGCCTTTCTAATCTTCAAGAACGAGAAACAAGAAATTTTTCTTAAAAAAAGACCAAGCCAAGGCATTTGGGGAGGGCTTTGGAGCTTTGAAGAATGCCAAGATAAAGATAGCATCATTTCACAAAAAATAAAACAGCATAATACTAATGCGACTATTCAAATGAAGCTTGAAAAGTTTAAACATGGCTTTACCCACTATGACTTGTGGATAAGCCCGGTTTTGATAGACTCTCCAGGAGGGTCTGGAAACTATTATAAGAAGGCTAGTCTCTCCAAAGGCGTTCCTGCCCCTGTAAAAAAAATAATTCATAGCCTTGAATAAATTAAAAAAGAATGTTGTCGGCATTAAAATAAGTCCATGGAACTAATTAGAGGCCTTCACAATTTAAAACAGCTGTCGGGCTGTGTACTTACTATTGGAAACTTCGATGGCGTTCACATTGGACATCAAGAGCTATTAAAAAAACTTGTTGCCACATCAAAAAAACAAGGCTTGCCTTCTCTTGTCGTTTCTTTCTCTATTACGCCGGAGACTTTTTTTGGGAGGCCTAAGGCAAGAATAAGCAGCTTCAGAGACAAGCATCTTTTTCTTCAGTCTCTTGGAGTAGATAAGCACTTATTAATCAAATTTAACAAGGCTTTTTCTGAGATCAGCGCGACTGATTTCATTAACAAAGTGCTTGTTGAAAAAATAGGCGTACATCACTGCTTTATTGGAGATGATTTTCGCTTTGGAAAGGGCCGAAAAGGCGACTTCTCTATGCTTAAAAAAGCCTCGCTTGAAAACAAATTTACTGTGGAAAAAATTGGTAGCATTTCAATAAAAGGTCGTCGTGTTAGCAGCTCTGAAATCAGAAAGCTTCTTACAAACGGTGATTTCAAAACTGCTGAATCTTTTTTAGGCAGGCCATTTTCAATTAGTGGAAAAGTTGCATCCGGTGAACAAATAGGAAGAACGATTGGCTTTCCTACAGCCAACATAAGCATAAAAAGAAAGCTCAGCCCAGTTTTGGGGGTATATAGCGTGCTTATAGCACACATGTCAAAAACTTATGACGGTGTTTGCAATGTTGGAAAGCGGCCAACACTTGGCGGGACAAAAACCCTACTTGAGGTATTTATTTTTGACTTTGATGAAGAGATTTATGGCGATTATGTAACGGTTGTTTTCAAACAAAAATGCCGAGATGAAAAAAAGTTCAGCTCATTCGACGAACTAAAAAAACAAATACAGAAAGATGTTGAAAAAAGCAGGTTGTTTTTTCAACAACAGTCTGGCTAAGATAAAAGCCTCCACGAGAGTTCCTCTCCAGAAAAAAATGGAATGACTTCAAAATCAGAGAAGCTATAACTACTGGGAACCTTCCAGGCATTTTTCTCTAAAACTATTGTATCGGTATTTCTTGGCAGGCCGTAAAAATCAGGCCCGAAATGTGAAGCAAAGCCCTCTAGACTTGCAATTTTATTCTCTCTGTCAAAAACCTCTGCATAAAGCTCAATAGCGGCATTTGCACTAAATACGCCGGCACATCCGCACGCCGACTCTTTTTGTTTTTTGTCGTGAGGCGCTGAGTCGGTTCCCAAGAAAAACTTGGGGCTTCCGGAGGTTGCTGCTGCAACTAGAGCTTCTTGATGAGGAGAGCGTTTTTTTAGGACAGGTAAACAATAATAATGCGGCCTAATGCCGCCGACAAGCAGATGGTTTCTGTTTGCTAGAAGGTGGTGAGGGGTTATTGTTGCCGCAACATTTTCTTTAGACTGAAACACAAAATCAACCGCTTCTTTTGTTGAAATATGCTCTAAAACTATTTTTAACTCTGGAAAATTTTCTACAAGAGGGTTAAGAACTGTCTCAATAAAAACCTTTTCTCTGTCAAAAATGTCTACGTCGCTTTGTACAACCTCGCCATGAACAAGAAGAGGAAGGCCTTCTTTTTGCATTTGCTCTATCGCTGGGTAGGCTTTTGCCAGGCTTGTTACCCCACTATCTGAATTTGTTGTAGCGCCAGCAGGATAAAGCTTGACCGCGCAAACATGTTCTTCATTGCTTGCATCAATTATATTTTTTTGGGTTGTGCTGTCTGTAAGATAAAGGGTCATCAAAGGATTAAAGCTGTAATTCTCAGATAGCGCCCGAAGAATTTCTTTTCTATAAGCAATAGCCTCATCAACTGTTCTTATTGGTGGAGATAAGTTTGGCATAACAATTGCTCTGCCCATCTGCCGAGCAGTCATCTCAACAACTGAACTCATTACGCCCCCATCTCTTAGATGGAGGTGCCAGTCATCGGGCTTAGCAAGAGCAATTTTCGTCATAAAAGGAAATAAAGATCATCCATGACACTGCTTATATTTTTTACCTGAGCCACAAGGGCAAGGGTCGTTTCTTCCAACTTTTAGTTTTCTTTTTGGCTGTTGGTTTGAAGCTGTACGAGCCGTCAAACGAACATTAATAGGCTCTTCATGTCCTTTTCTTTCTTCCAAAATTTCATTTTGTTGCGAGGCAACTTGCTCAAGATTAACACTGCAAAGCGCCTTAACAATTTCAACGTTTATAATACCTAATAGATCTGTAAACATTTCGAAAGACTCTCGCTTATACTCCTGAACAGGGTTTTTTTGACCATATCCACGCAAATTTACGCTCTGCCTAAGCTGATCCATAACAGCCAGATGCTCTTTCCAGTGGTGATCAAGAGCCCTAAGCATCACCGCTTTTTCAAAGGTTCTCATAGTTTCAGCCCCAATGAGCTGTTCTTTAGCTTCATGTGCCGTAACAAAGCCTGACTGGATCATTTCTAACATCACATCAACATCCATACCTTTGTCAACCATTTCTTGAAGTGGAAGTTCTGCACCGTAAGACTCGTGCAGCTCTTTTTGAAGGCCCTCAACATCCCAGTCCTCTTCTAGAGTTTTTGGCGAAATATGCTCTGCAAAAAGGTCTCTTATAACATCAATTCTAATTGTCTCAAAGCGATACCTAACATCCTCCTTTCCCATTAGTTCGTCTCTTAACTCATAAACAACTTTGCGCTGATCATTTGCAACATCGTCGTACTCTAAAAGGTGTTTTCGAGCGTCATAATGCATTCCTTCAACTTTTTTCTGAGCGTTTGCAATTGTTCTATTTAGCCAGCTATGCTCAAGCGCCTCTCCTTCTTTCATTCCTAGTTTTTTCATCATGCTTGCTGTTTTTTCAGAAGCAAATATTTTCATCAAGCTATCTTCTAAAGACAAATAAAATCTAGTTGAACCAACATCTCCTTGTCTTCCAGCGCGCCCTCTTAGTTGGTTATCAACTCGTCTTGACTCATTTCTTTCGGTTCCAATAATATGAAGGCCTCCTACCTCAATAACAGCAGCATGTTTTACCTTCCATTCTTGTCTTTCTTTCTCGCTAACACCTTCTGGGGGCCTTCCGCCAAGAACAATGTCTGTTCCTCTTCCAGCCATATTTGTTGAAATTGTAACCGCGCCAGGCGCTCCAGCGTTCGCAACTATCTCAGCCTCACGTTCGTGTTGCTTTGCATTCAGCACCTCGTGTTTAATATTGTTTTTCTTAAGAAGAGTTGAGACGCTTTCCGAGCTTTCAATGCTACTAGTTCCAACAAGGACTGGCTGCTTCCTTTTCTGACAATCAACAATGTCTTTCAATACAGCATCAAGCTTTTCGCCCATAGTGCCATAAATCAAGTCTGACAAGTCTTTGCGAGTTGAGTCGGCATTTGGAGGAACAACAACTACCTCTAGCCCATAAATGTCCTGAAGCTCTGTTGCTTCTGTAACTGCCGTACCGGTCATGCCAGAAAGTTTTTCATAAAGCCTAAAATAGTTTTGATAGGTTATTGAGGCTAAAGTTTGGTTTTCTTGTTTAACAGACACGCCTTCCTTGGCTTCAATTGCTTGATGAAGACCTTCAGACCACCTTCTTCCCTCCATGGTTCTTCCAGTGAACTCGTCTACAATAACAACTTCATCATTCTTCACGATATAGTGAACATTTTTTTTAAACAACACGTGTGCCCTGAGGCCAGAAATTAGATGTTGTAATAAAATAATGTTGCTCGCATCATAGAGGTTTGAGCCTTCAGTTAATGTGCCCGCTTCTATTAGCATGTCTTCGGCCTTAACATGGCCATCATCACTAAGAAAAACCTGTTTATGTTTTTCATCAACAGTATAGTCGCCTGGAGTTATGACTTCTGTTTCCTTTCCCTGGCCCTTTTCTACTTGAAGAGTGAACTTAGGGATCATTGTATTGATTGCCTTATAAACATCTCCATGGTCTCCAGTTGGCCCTGAGATCACGAGAGGGGTTCTTGCCTCATCAATTAATATTGAATCAACCTCATCAATAATTGCGAACGAGAGCTCTTGTAACATTTTTTGATCGCTTGAAAAAGCCATGTTGTCCCGAAGATAATCAAAGCCAAGCTCATTATTTGTTGCATATGTTACGTCACAAGAATATGCTTTTTGTTTTTCTTCCCCCGACATGCCAGAAATCGAAGTTCCAACAGAAAGGCTCAAAAAAGAAAAAATTTTTCCCATCCATTCAGCATCTCGCGAAGCCAAGTAATCGTTAACAGTGACAATATGGACTTTCTTTGCAAACAAAGCATTAAGATATGCTGGCAAGGTTGCAACGAGCGTCTTTCCTTCGCCAGTTCCCATCTCAGAAATACATCCCTCGTGAAGAACCATTCCACCCACAAGTTGAACATCGTAGTGCCTTAAACCCAAGACTCTTTGGCTTACCTCTCTTACTGTTGCAAATGCCTCTGGAAGAAGGTCCTCCATGCTCTCTTTATTTTTAATTCTTTTCTTAAGTGTTTCGGTCATTGAAGAAAGATCCTCGTCACTCATTGATTGCATTTGAGGCTCTAAAGCGTTAATCTTAGAGACTTGGCCGCTGTATTTTTTTATAAGCCTATCGTTGCGAGACCCAAGAACTTTAGAGAAAACATTATTTATAATACTCATGGAAGAACAAACATTAGTTGATAAAACTGTGGTATTTTCTCATATATGCAAGACAAATCAAAAGAAAACCCTACAAATATTAAAGCTGGAGGCAGTCTAGGTCTTTTGTTTGAAAAGGCAAAATCGCATAACTGGCTTAACGCACAGCTGAAAAACAAACTTCCCTCGGAGCTTGGCGGTCTCTCGTTGTCTCTAGTTGATAATCAGAAAGTCTTTCTGGTGGCAAAAAACTCTTCGCTTGCCTTTCGCGCCCAAAAACAAAAAACAAAACTCTTGTCCATCATAAAAAAAATTGACGGACTTGCTGAGACCAAATCGCTGAGCATCAAGGTTGATGAAAAAAATACTACCTAAGTTGAATCATTTTTACTTTGAAATATTATCTCTTTACATTATAATAGTGCGGTTTTACATCGCCAAAAATTCTTATGTCCGAACAAACTATTGACCTAAAGAAGCGACGCTTTCTGACAAATGCAACTGGCGTTGTTGGCGCAGTTGGGGTTGGTTTTGTAGCATGGCCTTTCTTGTCAACCTGGAAGCCTTCTGCAAAAACAAAAGCTGCCGGGGCGCCTGTTGACGTTGATATTTCTAAGCTTGAATCAGGACAGCTCGTTCGTGTCCTTTGGCGAAAAAAACCAGTTTGGATTTTTAAGAGAGACGAGAACGCTCTAGACGCTCTTAATTCTAAAGATTTAATCAGCAGGCTTGACGACCCAAGCGGAACGGGCAACTCTAAAAACCAACAGCCAGACTATGTCACGCCAAATTATCGCTCTATTGAAAACAAGGAAAGTGTTGCGGTAATTGTGGGCGTATGTACGCACCTTGGGTGCTCTCCAACATATAGACCTGAGCCTGGCGCTTCTGACCTTGGAGGCGACAGCTGGCAAGGCGGCTTCTACTGCCCTTGTCACGGCTCTAAATTTGACCTTGCTGGACGAGTTTACGCTGGAGTTCCGGCTCCAACAAACCTAGTAATACCCCCATATCAATATGTGACTGACTCACTTATTCGTATCGGGATTGACCAAAAAAATACATAGCAGAAGAGTATGAAAAAAAATCAAAGCTGGATAGACCAAAGATTTCCTCTTTCAAAGGTTTGGAATGAGCATTTAGCAGAATACTATACGCCCAGAAACTTTAACTTCTGGTATTTTTTTGGAGGGCTGGCCATACTTATGCTCGGCATGCAGCTTCTCACAGGAATCTTTTTAACCATGCACTACAAGCCTGATTCAGCACAAGCGTTTGCCTCAGTAGAATATATTATGAGAGACGTCGAATGGGGCTGGCTTATGCGCTATCTTCACTCAACCGGGGCTTCGGCTTTTTTTGTTGTTATTTATCTTCACATGTATAGGGCGTTGCTCTATGGCTCATACAAAGGCCCTAGAGAGCTGCTTTGGATTTTAGGCATGGTTCTTTATATTGCTTTGATGGCTGAAGCATTTTTTGGATATGTTCTTCCCTGGGGGCAGATGTCTTTTTGGGGCGCACAGGTTATTATCTCACTGTTTGGCTCTGTGCCAGTTATTGGCCCTGATCTTTTGGTGTGGCTATTGGGAGACTATGCCGTTGGCGATGCTGCTTTAAATCGGTTTTTCTCTCTTCATGTAATAGCGCTTCCCTTAATTTTAGTGGTGCTTGTTTTCTTGCACCTTGTTGCTCTCCATCACGTTGGCTCGAACAACCCAGATGGTATTGAAATCAAAGAAAACAAAGATAAAGACGGCATCCCTAAAGACGGAATTCCCTTTCACCCATACTTTACAATCAAAGACAGCATGGTTGTTGTTGGGTTTTTATGGATTTTGTGTGCAGTAATTTTTTATGCTCCGGCTTTAAATGGGTACTTCCTTGAGCATGCTAATTTTGTAGAAGCAAACCCTCTCAAAACACCAGAGCATATTGCACCTTTATGGTACTTGACTCCCTTTTATTCTGTATTAAGAGCGATACCTCCGCTGTTTGGGTCTCAATTTCCAGGGGTTTTAGCAATGGGGGCTGCCTTGCTAATCTTTTTTGCTCTGCCTTGGCTAGACAGAAGCCCGGTCAAGTCTATTCGGTACAGAAGTCCAATATACAAATGGGCCTTGGGTGCCTTTGTTATTAGTTTTATAATGCTTGGGTGGCTAGGAGTGCAGCCTGTAACTCCGCTTAACGCCCTTCTTGCTAGAATTTTTACGGCTTTATATTTTGCTTTTTTTATATTAATGCCTTGGTACACCTCTATTGGAAAAACAAAAGAAGTGCCAACAAGGGTTACGGAGTAGCCGATGAGAGCAATAATACTACTAGTGTTTGCAGCTTCTTTAACCATGGCCTCATTTAATGCATCTGCAGCAAGTAAAGCCCGCCTTGATCATGCTGACACTGACATTATGGATACGGTCTCTCTTCAAAATGGCGCAAAACTGTTTATGAACTACTGTTCTGGATGTCATGCTATTAGTTTTATGCGCTACAATAGGATTGGCAAAGATCTTGGCCTTTCTGACGACCTAGTCAAAAAAAACCTAATGTTTGCAGGCAATAAAACAGGAGAGGCAATAACTACTTCGATGCCTGAAGACGCTGCGGCATCTTGGTTTGGCGGCGTTCCCCCTGACCTTTCTTTAGTTGCTAGGTCTAAGGGAACAGACTGGATTTACACTTATTTAAGAAGTTTTTATGATGACGAGTCAAGGGCTTTTGGCGTCAACAACACAGTGCTGGTTAATGCATCAATGCCTGATGCTCTTTGGTCGCTAAGAGAGGCCCAATCTGAAGCAGAGTTCGACAATAGCGTTCGTGACATAACAAACTTTTTGGATTATGTCGGTGAACCAGCAAAACTAATTCGCTTAAGGCTTGGAAAGTGGGTGCTATTATTCTTGGGCGTATTATTTGTCCTGACCTACCTGCTCAAAAAAGAGTACTGGAAAGATGTCAAGTACGGCATTTGGAGATCCCGCGATTAATTTCTGATACAATCTTTCACATATCTCCTTCGACTAAAAAACGAAAGGACGCCTTATTTAACCTGGAAAAAACTATGCAATTAAAACCCAATCCCGCCTCAACAACGCTTTATTCTGCATCTCAAGAGCTTGAGTCTCATGCGGTCAGATTTATCATGGCACACAAGTCAATCGAAAGAGAAGTTGTAGAGCTTGCTTTTGATGAGATGCCTGAAGAGGTCTTAGAGCTTAACCCTTGTGAAACGCTGCCCACTCTTTTTGATAGGGGGATGGTTCTCTATGACCTTTCTGTGATTATGGAATATCTTGATGAGCGCTTTCCTTTCCCTCCTCTTTTGCCAGTTGACCCAATTGAAAAAGCTGAAAAAAGACTATTAGTCTATCGATTCACAAGAGCAGATAGCTGCTGGTATGAATTAACTAAAACCATTTTGAATGGAGCTAAAAAAGAGGCAGATGTGGCGCGAAAAGCTCTAAATGGAAGCTTGCTAGAGCTACTTCCACTGTTTGCTCACCAGCCTTACTTCAAGAGCGAGACTATGACGCTCGTTGATGTCTGTATTGCGCCAATACTCTGGAGGCTTGATATTCTTGGTATATCCTTAAATGAAAAAGCGAAGCCGATTCAAGATTATGCAAACAGGCTTTTTGAAAAAGAAGGCTTTCATGATAGCCTAACTTTTGCTGAAAAAGACTTCGGCTAAAATATAAATGTCTGGAGTTATCCCCTATTTGATTCGCGCCTATTGCGACTGGATAGAGGACAACAAATTGACGCCATACTTGCTAGTTAACACCAAGAGCCCAAGTGTGGTTGCTCCTGAAGGCTTTGATGCAAATGGAAAAATGGTTTTAAACATTAGCTCCTCAGCAACACAAGGCCGCGTCATTGGCAATGAAGGAATAAGCTTTAAAGCCCGGTTTCAAGGAAAACCTCAACAGATTGTTGTTCCTTGCGATGCTGTACTATCTATTTACGCTAAAGAAAATGGCGAAGGCATGATGTTTGACAATAAAAAAATATGCCCAGAACAAGAAGACAAAAAACCAAGCCTTAAAGTGCTAGATTAGCCTTTCAACTTCTAAACAAAAATTACTTAGCTTGTTTTTTGAATACTCTATGATTGGGGCTTCTGTATAAGCCCGTAAAGCCTCAGCATTACGAAGCTGATTAGGCACTATCTCGTTGAGAACAACACAGGCTATTTGTAATTTAAGACTCTCTACTGCATTGATTGTTAAGAGCGCCTGACTGACAGCCCCAAGCTCGTCTCTAACGACAATAATAACTGGCAGATCGAGCTGTACCGCTAAGTCTGAATTAAGCGCCTTATTAGCAATTGGAGAATAAAAACCTCCGGCTCCTTCAACGAAAACAAAATTATCACCTACTTTAGATCTGCAGG
Organism: uncultured Gammaproteobacteria bacterium; assembly: GCA_902512305.1. GTDB lineage: Bacteria > Pseudomonadota > Gammaproteobacteria > PS1 > Pseudothioglobaceae > Pseudothioglobus. The sequence goes on along the minus strand of CABXIU010000002.1, from coordinate 79,499 downwards.
ATTTAACCAAGTCATCAAGCTCCAATAGTTTTCCTGAATGAATACTAGCTTCTTCAGAACTAGCCTCAAGCTCGAAGCAAAATGGACAAACAACCTCTATATCTTCGCCAGAAGAACAGGCCTCGTTAAGCCTAGTGGCGTCTTTTGGCACAAAACCACCATTAACCAGATGACAATCGGTTTCAACCGGCTTTCTTGCTAAGATTTTTCTTTTTTTTCTGAGGTGTTTAATAATGTCAACCGATACGGTTGTTTTTCCAACTCCTGTATTACTTCCAGTTATAAAAACTCCATTCATAGCAACATTTTAGACTAAGTTAATGACTCCCAAGTCGCCATAAAAGTATAATGTCGTCAATGCAAAATAATCTTAAAACAAGTTTTTGTGGGATGCCGCTAAACTCCCCTGTCATTTTGCTTTCGGGCTGTGTTGGTTTTGGCGAAGAATATACTCGAATTAAGGATTTTTCTAATAGCGATGTAGGTGCTGTTTGTTTAAAAGGAACAACCTTAGCGCCTAGGCTAGGCAACAAACCACACAGGGTTGCTGAAACACCCAACGGCATGCTTAATGCGATTGGCCTTCAAAACCCTGGAGCCGACTCAGTCATAAATGAAATTTTGCCCTCATTAAATAAAAATGAAACAAAATTTATTATTAATATTTCCGGATCAAGCGTCGATGAGTATGGCGAAATTGCAAAACACTTTGATAACACTGACATCGATGCTATAGAAATTAACATCTCTTGTCCTAATGTAAAAGAAGGTGGCGTTGCCTTTGGAAACGATCCCGACATGTCATTTCGTGTTGTTGAGGTCTGTCGCAAAAACACAAGTAAACCAATTATCACAAAGCTTTCTCCCAACCAAACTGATATTGCTGCAAACGCTCTTCGCTGCATAGAAGCTGGAAGCGATGGGCTGGCTGTAATTAATACAGTTATGGGAATGGCTATAGACATAGAAAAAAAACAGCCAATAATTGGCAACAATCAAGGCGGGCTTTCTGGGCCAGCAATCAAGCCAATTGCGCTTCTTAAAGTTCACCAGGTATATCAAGTTAGCAAAAAACACAACATACCTATCATTGGCCAGGGCGGAATATTAACAGCAGATGATGCAATTGAATTTATAATTGCAGGCGCAGATACCGTGGGCATTGGAACCGCTTTGTTTTACAACCCACTCGTTTGCCAAGAAATTAATGCTGGAATAAGTGAGTATTTAAACACACACGAACTTGCTAGCATTGGCTCGCTAGTTGGCTCACTAAGCCTTAATTAAATTATCATAATACTGCTATGCAACAAGAATATAACGCAAAAATTATTGAAAAAGAGGCCCAAGACTATTGGGAGACAAATAACTCATTTGTTGTAACTGAAGACACAAACAAGGAGAAATATTACTGCCTATCTATGCTGCCTTATCCGTCGGGAAGGCTGCATATGGGCCATGTTAGGAACTATAGCATTGGTGATGTAATTTCTAGGTATCAAAAGATGCTTGGGAAAAACGTTATGCAGCCAATTGGATGGGATGCTTTTGGCCTCCCAGCAGAAAACGCCGCTATAAAAAATGAGGTGCCTCCGGCTGGATGGACCTATGACAACATCAACCATATGAAAGAACAGTTAATAGAGCTCGGCTTTGGTTACGATTGGTCAAGAGAGCTGGCAACATGCCACCCCGAGTATTACAGATGGGAGCAATGGTTTTTTATTAAACTTTTTAAAAAAGGCATGGTCTATAAGAAAAAAGCAATAGTGAATTGGGATCCCGTAGACCAAACTGTTCTGGCTAATGAGCAGGTTGTAGACGGCTGTGGTTGGCGCTCTGGAGCGCCGGTCGAAAAGAAAGAAATATCTCAATGGTATATGAAAATTACAGATTACGCTAACGAGCTTTTAGCAGACATCCAAAAGCTCGACGGTTGGCCAGACGCTGTTCGCATGATGCAAACTAATTGGATTGGTAAGTCTACTGGCCTTGATATTGTTTTTAGGCTTGACGAATCTGAAGCTCTAACAGTTTACACAACAAGGCCTGATACCCTCTATGGCGTCACTTATCTAGCAATCGCCGCGGAACACCCTCTTGCTATTGAGGCAGGAAAAAACAATGAAAATATTCGATCCTTTCTTGATGAATGCAAAAACATGGAAACAGCAGAAGCTGCAATTGAAACCATGGAAAAAAAGGGAGTTGATTCTGGACTAAAATGTATTCACCCGCTGACAGGCAAGGAAACACCAATCTGGATTGCTAACTTTGTTTTGATGGGCTACGGAACTGGGGCCGTGATGAGCGTTCCAGCTCATGACCAAAGAGATTACGAGTTTGCCAACAAATACAGCATACCGATCTTAGACGTAATTTCAGATGTAAGTGGTCAAGTTGATACATCTAAGGAGGCTTTTGTAGAAAAAGGCATTCTTATTAATTCGGGTGAGTTTACCGGACTTGACTTTAATGCGGCATTTAAGGCTATTAGTAAAAAGCTCTCAAACATTAAAATGGGGAAAGAAAAAACAAATTACCGCCTTCGTGATTGGGGAGTCTCTAGACAGCGCTATTGGGGATGTCCCATACCTATAATTAACTGCCCTTCTTGCGGCGAAGTGCCCGAAGACCTTGAAAACCTTCCTGTAAGGCTTCCTGAAAATGTTGCCATAGATGGCGCAGGATCGCCCCTTAAAAAAATGCCCGAATTTTTCAACATCGACTGTCCAAAATGTGGAAGTAGCTCTCAAAGAGAAACAGATACTTTTGATACTTTTTTTGAGTCGTCATGGTATTTTGCTCGCTACACCTGCGTAGATCAAAAAGATGCAATTTTAGATGGTCGTGCGAACTACTGGCTCCCTGTAGACCAGTATGTTGGAGGAATAGAGCATGCTATATTGCACCTTTTGTATTCTCGATTTTTTACGAAGCTATTGCGTGACGAAGGCATTGTCGAGACAGGAGAGCCGTTTACTAACCTGCTTACCCAAGGAATGGTTTTAAAGGATGGTGCAAAAATGAGCAAATCAAAAGGCAATACTGTTGACCCACAAGAAATGATTTCAAAATACGGCGCCGACACTGCGAGACTTTTTATTTTGTTTGCAGCACCCCCAACTCAAGACCTGGAATGGTCTGACAGCGGGATAGAGGGGGCACACAGATTTATTAATAAGTTTTTTCGTCTAGTAACTGACTTTGTAGACTCAATAAAAGAAATAAAGCTTTCTAAAATAGACCCCTCTTCACTCGACGAGGAACAAAAAGCTCTACGCCATAAAACACACCAAGCATTACAAAAAGTTGGAGACGACTTCGGAAGAAGACACTCGTTTAATACCGCAATCGCAACCATGATGGAACTTAACAATGCCGTGTCAAGATTTTCCGATACCGCAGCAGAGAGTATGGCCATCAAACAAGAGGCTATTGAGGTAATGGTTAAATGTCTTAGTCCTGTTATGCCGCATGTTTGTCACCATTTATGGTTTTTATTAGGCGGCACAGAGGCAGTTGTCAATGTTGGTTGGCCCGAAGTTGATAAATCAGCCTTAGTTCAAGAAAATGTGCAAATCATGGCCCAAGTAAATGGAAAATTAAGGGCTAAAATCATGGCTCCGCTAGACTCAGAAAACCAAACAGTTCAAGAAATTGCCCTGAAAGACGGAAAAGTTAAAAAGTTTACTGAAGACAAAAAAATAATCAAAGTTGTTGTTGTTCCAAACAAGCTAATTAATATTGTTGTTAAAGACTAGCTGCTTAAGCTAGTTTTTAGTGGCTGAGCATTTTCTCAACCTGATCTCTTAAAACCAACTCCATAACAAAACCCATCTTTCCGCCTGGAACAACCAAGGTGTTGGGTCTAGACATAAACGAGCCCGCAACCATATCTTGTAAATAAACAAAGTCACAATAATTATGATCCTGAAACCTGACCACCACAAAGCTCTCGTCTTGTGTTGGTATGTCTCTGGCTATAAAAGGGTTTGATGTATCTACCGTCGGAACGCGTTGAAAATTAATGTGTGTCTTCGAAAACTGAGGGGTTATATAGTTAATATAATCCCACATTCTTCTGTGAATCGTGTCAACTGTAGCTTCGGCAGAATATCCTCTCTCGTTTTTATCTCTATGTATTTTTTGAATCCATTCTAGGTTCACAACTGGAACAACACCAATCAAAAGATCTACAAATTTTGCAACATCAATTTTTCCGTCTTTTGCGCCTCCATGTAGGCCCTCATAAAACAAAAGGTCGCTACCTCTACCGGCCTCCTCCCATTCAGTAAACTCTCCAGCCTTTCTTCCGAAAGACTCTCCTTCTTCGTCTGTGTGGACGTAGTAGCGACGACTACAATAGCCCTTTTCACCATAATCTTTAAAGGTTTTAGCAATGAGGTCAAAATGGTTGGCCTCAGGACCAAAATGACTAAAATACCTATTACCTATTTTGTCTTTCTTTTTCATCGCCTTTTTCATCTGTTTGCGATCATATTTATGAAAGCTATCGCCTTCGATCACAACAGGCTTTGCGCCAACTCTCTCAAATATGTGGTTGAATGCATTTTTTACAGTCGAAGTTCCAGCCCCAGAAGAACCAGTAATCGCTATTACAGGATGTTTTTTTGACATAGCACGTCTATTTTTAAGTAATTAAACTAATTATCTTACAAAAGTGGTTTGTTGGTTGGCAATAAAATTCGCAACTCAAATTAACTGAATTCAAGTCATAAGGCCTTCAAACAACTAGAAATCTAAGTTGTCGACCTTTAGTGCATTATTTTCTATGAAATTTCTTCTGGGCTCAACCTCGTCGCCCATTAAGGTTTCAAATACTGTATTTGAAGCAATGGCATCCTCTATTTTAACTCTAAGCATAACTCTTGATTCAGGATTCATGGTTGTATCCCAAAGTTGGTCCGGGTTCATTTCACCAAGGCCCTTATATCTCTGAAAGCCCTGACCTTTTCGTGCTTCACTTAAAAGAAAGTTTAGCGCTGTAGAAAAGCTTGGTGTTTTGAGCTCTTTGGCGCCCTTTTGAACATATGTTTCATTGCCAAACATACTTTCGACTTGATTTGAGTAGCTCTCAATATTTTTATAGTCTCTAGACCCAAAAAACGCTTCGTCGAGTACTGACGAACTAGTCTCAACACCATAAGTTCTCATTGTGTAAGTAATCGCATTATTAGAATACTCAAGATTGTGACTCTCTGACATAGAGCCGTTGGCGTTCATTTTTGCTTGAAGTAACTGACACCACTCTTTGGTTTTTTTGCTATCTTTTAAATCCATCTTTGGCATTCCAAGGATAGACCTAAGCAAAGATTCGTTATATTTCTTTCCAAGCTTTTCAACAACCCCAATTGTGTTGTAATACTTTTTTACAATTTTTTCAAGCGCAACACCTTGGATGGCTGGAGCATCAGCAGTAACAAAAAGATTAGCATCGTGTATCGCTTCTTGTTGTAGATAATCATTAAGCTCGGCGTCATCTTTTAAATAGCGTTCTTGTTTTCCTTTTTTAATTTTATAAAGGGGTGGTTGGGCGATATAGAGATAACCATTCTCAATTAATTCAGGAAAGTGTCTATAAAAGAAAGTTAGAAGTAGGGTTCGAATGTGGGCGCCATCAACGTCAGCATCAGTCATGATAACGATCTTGTGGTAGCGCAATTTTTCTATGTCATACTCTTCATCTCCTATTCCACAGCCCAATGCAGTAATAAGAGTGCCCACCTCTTGAGAGGAAAGAATTTTCTCAAATCTTGCTTTTTCAACATTTAATATCTTGCCCTTTAAGGGTAGAATTGCTTGAGTTCTTCTATCTCTTCCTTGTTTAGCAGAGCCACCTGCAGAGTCTCCCTCAACAAGAAAAATCTCAGACTCTGCAGGATCTTTAGTTTGACAATCGCTTAACTTTCCGGGCAGGCCTGCGATATCTAAAGCACCTTTCCTTCGGGTCATTTCACGAGCTTTTCTAGCTGCATCTCTCGCCCTTGAGGCTTCAAATATTTTACTAATGATTATTTTTGCTTCAGCAGGATTTTCAAGCAGGTATTCTCCTAGCTTCTCATTTACAGAGGACTCAACAGGGGCCCTAACCTCTGAAGAAACCAATTTGTCTTTGGTTTGTGAGGAGAATTTTGGATCAGGAACCTTAATTGATAAAATCGCAGTTAGTCCCTCTCGAGTATCTTCTCCGGTAATGGCGGTTTTTTCTTTTTTTGCCATACCCGAAGAATCAATAAAAGTGTTAAGTGTTCGAGTCAGTGCGGCCCTCAATCCAGCTAAATGCGCACCGCCATCTCTTTGAGGTATGTTATTTGTGAAACAATAGACGTTCTCTTGATATGAGTCGCTCCATTGCAGTGCAACATCTACGGTTATATCGTCTTTTTCTGTTGAAATTGAAATAATGTCGCCGTGTATTGGATTTTTTGATTTGTTTAAATGTTCAACGAACGCTGTAATACCTCCCTCATAGACAAAAACTTCTTTTTTGTCAGTCCTTTCATCAATAATTTCAATGTGAACACCTGAATTTAAAAACGAAAGTTCACGAAGTCTATTTGATAAAGTTTCAAACTTGTAGACCATTTCAGCAAAGATTTCAGTGCTTGGTTTGAAGTGAATTGTTGTTCCAGACTTGTCAGTTTTGCCTGTTGTTTTTATTGGCTCTTTTGGAACACCAAGAACATAGTCTTGCTCATAAATTTCGCCCTCTCTATGAATCTCCATATGGAGCGATTCAGATAAAGCATTAACCACTGACACGCCCACGCCGTGCAGCCCGCCAGACACTTTATATGAGTTGTCATCGAACTTACCACCAGCATGAAGCACTGTCATAATTACCTCAGCGGCCGAAATTTTTTCTTCTGGATGAATGTCAACAGGTATTCCTCTACCATCATCTATAACAGATATTGAGTTGTCGTCATGAATTATGACTTCTATTTTGGAGCAGTGGCCAGCTAAAGCCTCGTCTATTGAGTTGTCGACAACCTCAAAAACCATGTGGTGTAAACCGGTACCGTCGTCTGTATCACCAATATACATTCCAGGGCGCTTTCGAACAGCGTCCAAACCCTTTAAAACTTTAATATTGGAGGCTTGGTATTCTTCGGCCATATTTGCCTTTTTTCAAATAAAATTTATTATACCACTTCTAACAACTTTGACACCAAATCATACGCTTTTTTTAAGGCTTTTGGAATGGCCTTGTATTACCCTTTAAGCCCAGCTATTAAGCCAGATTCTATTTTGTAGTTAGTAGTATTTTTTTCACTCAAAGGCAGTTTTTTATTACCTATGTCCGTTATAAATATTTGAACCTTTATTTCACTTAAACAATCAACGATTGATTTAATTTTTATATTGTCTAGTTCAGAGGAAATGTCGTCAACTAGAACGATTGGTTTTTTTTCGTTTTCAACCAACATAAGAATCTGAAGCATCCAAAAAACAATTGACATTTTTTTCTGCTCACCTCTAGACAGAAAGTTTTCACCTTGGTCGTTTAAAAAATAATCAATACTCGATCTATGTGGGCCGTAACTTAAATGCTTGGATTTAAAAAAAGCATCTGTGTTGTTTAAAAGGTATGTTTCAATTTTATTTTGGCTGAGCGCATCAACTTCTTTTGGCCACCCTGTTTGAAGCACAAACTTAAAATCAAAAGAAGGCTCAACCAAGTTTTTAAGTTTGTGAGAAAGGTTTTTTTCGAGAGTTTTAGTTAGTTTGCCTATATAGTCATTACGTTCTTTTGTTATGTCAACAGAAAGGCTGGCAAGCCTTGTTAGCCACTCACCAAGCTGATTTTGATTGCCGCTAACTAAAAGTCTGTTAATGTTTTTTAATGTTTTTTTGTAAGAGGCATATGTCTTAAGTGTTTTTTCATTGTGGTGAAAAACGCCCCAATCCAGATAAGATCTTTTTAATTTGGGAGGGCCTCCAACAACAAATCCACGATCTGGCGAGATTATTTGAGTTGGAAGGATTTGACTTAATAGGCTGTTGCTTGATATTTTTTTTCCATCAACTAGAACCAGTCTTTTCTCTCTAGACTTGTTGATGGTTATTTTTTGGCCATCTATAATTGCCGATATTTGAATTTGCTTCTCATCAAAAGGAATAACGTCTTTAAGGCTTTTAGTCTTAAATGATCTTCCATGTCCTAAATAATACAAAGATTCAATAAAGTTTGTTTTACCTTGTCCGTTTTCTCCAATTAAAACATTGATGTTCTTGTTTGGAAGAAGGTATTGGTCTGTTAAGTTTCTAAATTTTAAAACATGGAGCTTTTCAACGATTGCCATTAGGCTTAATATTTAGATTTTCATGGGCATAATGATATATTGATAACTTTCATCATTAATTGAACTAAGAAGACAAGATTTGTTCTCTCCGCCAGGAATTACCATATTAACATCTTGTGAGGTTAGCTTTTCTAAAACCGAAATCAAGTAGTGGATGTTAAATGCAATCTCAAGTTCTTTTTCTTGCTTTGTAACCCTTATCTGTGTTTCAGCTCTACCCCTCTCTGAGTGAGAAAAAATACTTAGTTTATCATCTCTAAATACTAGTTTTACTCCTTTAGTTCTCTCATCAACAAATATAGAGGCCTGTTGAAGGCTGGATAAAAAATCTTCTCGATTAATAACAACAGTGTTTTCAAGGTCTGTTGGCATCACTTGTTTGTAGTTTGGAAAATTACCATCTATCAAGCGACTAATGATTGTTGTGTTTGAATCAATAAGAGAGAAATAATTATCTGACAGGTGTATTTCGGCAACATCTTGTGAACTTTTGTTTAATAGCTTGGTTAGTTCAAGCACAGCCTTTCTTGGAAGTATTACTGTCTTTTTTTCATCTAAGTTGTTGTTTTGGCTAACCTCGCCAATTGACAGCCTATGACCATCTGTTGCTACTACAGTTAGTGTATCTGGGTTGAGCTCAAAGTAAAGCCCGTTTAAATAAGCCCTTATATCCTGATTACCCATTGAAAAACTTGTGTTTTCAATTAATTCTCTAAGGGTCTCTTGTTTAATTTTTATAACACTTGTATTTTCTGTTTTTGGTAGTGCAGGAAAATCTAAATGATTAAATGTGTTTAACTCAAAGGTGTTTTTATTGGCATTCAAATAAACCTTGTTTTCTTCAATTTTGAATTTTATTTGTGTTTTTTCAGGCAGCTTTCTTACAATATCAATTAAATCTTTTGCATAAATTGTAAAAGTTGTTTCAGCGCCACTTTTAATTTTTGCAGATGCGCTTATTTCTAACTCCATATCTGTTGTAGTTAAGGTTAGTGTATTGTCTTTAAGTTGAATTAATACATGGGAAAGAATAGGCAGAGTTTGTTTTTTTTCAACAACACCAATCACGGTTTGTAATGGTTCAATTAGTTCTTCAGCGCTTAATTCAGTGTTCATAAGTAACCTTTCTTTTTAAATTAATTATTGTTATTATTGGTCGACTTCTTTATTGTTAGTTTCTTCCTTTTTGTTAAAAAAATCAATAAACTAGGGTGTGGTTATATTGTTAGTATCTTTGCAGATAGATTTTAAAGTTGTTAATTATTTAATCAATTATAAAATGTTTTCTTTCTTGCTAACAAGACAACTAAGAATTAATTTGTTTATAAGTTAGTAATTTTAATTTTAATATTTTCAATGTCGTTTTTTATCTCTTCGTTAATTTCTATAAGGGTTTTTAGTTTTTCACACGAATAAAGAACTGTTGAGTGGTCTCGGTTGCCAAAATTTTGACCAATCTTTGCTAAAGACAAGGAGGTAAGCTCATGACACAAATAGATGGCCGCCTGTCTGGCTTTAACTAAGTGCTGTTTTCGTGAGTTTGAAACCAGGTCTGACACCGTAATACCGTAATACTTACTCACTGTTTTTTGTACCTCGTTAACCTCAATAAAAAGCTTTTTAGGCTTGATAAGGTCGCCCAAAGCACCGTCAACAACATCTTTGGTGATAAGCGAGTGATCAATTTGAGAAAAGTCAACAAAGGCCTTAAGTTTTAACAAAGCCCCCTCAAGATCTCTAACGTTTGAAACTACGTGGCTTGCAATATATAAGGCAACATCTTCAGTGAGGTTAAGTGAAATTTGTGGGCGCTGAGATTTTTTTAGTAAAATTGCAGCCCTCATTTCTAGTTCTGGTGGTGAAAGCTGAAGATTTAAACCCTGAGAAAACCTTGTTTTTAATCTGTTTTCTAGGTCTTTAATGTTTTTAGGAGGCTGGTCACACGTAAATATAATTTGTTTTTTTGTGCTAAACAAAAAATTAAAAACATGAAAAAATTCTTCTTGTGATTTATCTTTGCCTGCAATCAGGTGAATGTCGTCAACTAAAAGGAGGTCTGCCGACTGATAAAAAAGCTTCACATTTTCAATTGTGTTGTGTCTAAGGCTTGTTGTAATATTTCTTACGAAGTCCATTAGGGGGACATAGATAATTTTAGATTTTGGGTTTTTCTCTAAAGCCAAGTGTCCTGCAGCTTGCATGAGGTGAGTTTTTCCCAAGCCAGAGTCTCCATAAATAATAAAAGGGTTGTATGGAGAGGCCCCAATCTTTTCGGCAATTTGTCTGCTGGCGAGTGCTGCAACCTGGTTTGCGGTTCCAAGCACTAAGTTGTCAAAAGTATATTCAGGAAAAAGCGGAGTAGTATGATGTTTTGATGTCTTGGCTGATTTTTTGTTGACCTCTGTGACTCCAAGCCTAACCTTAAGCTTGCGATCGTGCTCTGATACTGCGAGCACTATTGCCGCCTCAAGGTTTTTATGGTTGTGAATGTACTTTAGAGCAGAGGCGCTCGGGGCGTTGAGGTAGAGCGTTTCGTTTCTCTCCAGCGCCTGAAGAGGTTTGACCCATACACTATATTCGCCCAAAGGCAGAGAGTTTTTAAGAGAGTCTAAACATTTGGCCCAGGTCTGTGACATTGGCTAGTAATAATTATGGAGTAAAAATTCTAATGATACCTGTAATGATGATAAACATGACTAAAGGATTGAGTAGAATAATTTGATTTAAATACTTCGAATATTGTATAACTAATAGATGAAAAAAAATCCATATAGTAGGCTTTTTGACCCGGTTCAAATTGGCCCTGTTGTCACAAAAAATCGTTTTTATCAAGTGCCCCACTGTTGTGGCATGGGCCATTTAAGGCCAAAAGCACATGCCGCCATGAGGGGTATAAAAGCAAAAGGAGGATGGGGTGTTGTTAGTACCGAAGAGGCAGAAATTCATCCAAGTTCAGATTTGGCTCCCTATGTTGAGCAAAGAATTTGGGATAAAAAAGACATTCCTGCTCTTCAGTTAATGACAGAGGCTGTTCATGAGCATGGTGCGCTAGCTGCGATTGAGCTTACTCACAGTGGCCATAATTCAACCAACCTTTTCTCTAGAATTCCAGCTATTTCGCCTGATGCTCAAGCGGTTAATTTTTTATATCCAAAGCAAGCAAGAAGAATGACAAAAAAAGATATTTCAGAATTTAGAGCTTGGCATAAAAAGGCTGCATTAAATGCAAAAGCTGCAGGGTTTGATATTGTGTACGTCTATGCTGGACACGGAATGTCAGTAGCACAACAATTTATTTTGCCAAACATGAACAGCCGTTCTGACGAATACGGAGGAAGCTTAGAAAACAGACTGCGATTAACAAGAGAGCTCCTAGAAGAAACAAGAGATGCTATTGGGGATACTTGTGGCATTGCCTTTCGGTTCGCGGTTGATGAGCTTAAGGGAAAAGATGGAATGCAGTTTCAAGAAGAAGGCCAGGCGGTGGTTGAGCTTTTGTCAGAACATCCTGATCTGTGGGATGTGAACGTATCTGACTGGTCTAACGACTCACAAACTTCACGCTTTCAGCCAGAGGAGGGATATCAGATGCCCTATGTCGAATTTGTAAAGAGCATAACAACAAAGCCGGTTGTTGGAGTTGGAAGATTAACGTCTCCAGACTTAATGGTCAAACTTGTTGAAAAAGGCTCGCTGGATCTTATTGGTGCAGCCCGACCCTCAATTGCAGACCCTTATCTTCCGAGTAAAATCAAAGATCAAAAAACCGATCAAATTAAAGAGTGTATTGGGTGCAATATTTGTGTTTCGAGTGATAATTTTACGGTTCCAATCCGCTGTACTCAAAACCCAACAATGGGCGAAGAGTGGAGAAGAGGCTGGGATCCTGAGACAATTAGCCCTAAAATTACAGATCAAAAAGCGCTTGTTGTTGGCTCTGGACCTGCAGGCTTAGAGTGTGCTGTTCAGTTGGCAAGACGAGGATACCAAGTTATCCTTGCTGAATCTAAAAGCCAACTTGGTGGAAGGGTGTTGTTTGAATCAAGCCTTAAAGGACTTTCGGCATGGAAAAGGGTTGTTGATAACAGAGTCCATGAGATACTTCAAAAAAGCAACATAGAGGTTTATAAAGATAGCAAATTAAGTCTAGAGCTCGTCAAAGAGCTCGGTATCAACAACATATTTTTGGCTACAGGGTCAAGTTGGCGTAAAGACGGCATTGGAAGAAGCAGAAGGGCCCCGATTAAAGGCGTGGATGGTATTAAAGTATATTCTCCAGAAGAGGTTGTAGAAAACGAGAAAAAAATTAAAGATACAGTCGTTATCTATGACGATGAGCAGGGCTACCTGGCCGGAGTGCTTGCAGATCATCTTAGCGCCAAGGGGATTAAGGTTGTTTTTATTACTCCTGCCAGTGTTGTGTCTCCCTGGACAGACTCAACCCTAGAACAGAAGAGGGTCCAGAGGGCGCTGATTGACTCTGGCGTCAAAATAATTTGTAATCAATCCATCAACAAAATTGAGGACGAAACTGTATTTTTAGAATGTGTATACACTGGCAATATCAGCAAACATGAATGTAAGTCGATTGTAATGGTGACGGAGCGTATATCTAACAACTCTCTATATGAAAACCTAATTAATAATAATTCAGAAGTCAAAACAAAACAAAATATCAAGATTATTGGAGATGCAGAGGCTCCTGGACTGATAGCTGACGCCGTTTATTTGGGGCATCTTGCAGCCCAAAACTTTGAGGCAGAAGAGGCAGATATTCAAAGAGGCATTTTTATGAGAGAGATGCCAAGCCTCAAATAGGCCTCAAAAGCCTTTTCTTAATTGATTTTCTGAGCGCTTTAGAGTATCATTGCCCTCTTTTTATATAGACCAAAACGGGATGCGAAAAACGATAGTTGCTGGAAACTGGAAGATGAATGCGAGCAAAGACTTTGTTGATACTCTTGTTGATGGAATTCTTTCAGGCATGAGTGGCGTTAGTTCTGAAGTTATACTTTGCGCACCTTTTCCATATCTCTCCCAAGTGGAAACCTTGATTGGCGGAACTAACCTAATGCTCGGCGCCCAAAACCTAAGTGCAAAGCCAAAGGGAGCCTTCACGGGAGAAGTCAGCGCAGATATGATTAAGGACTTTGGTGTTGGGCACGTTATTGTTGGACATTCAGAAAGAAGAAGCCTTTATGGTGAATCAAATGATGTAGTGGCAGAAAAAACAAAAGCCGCGATTGATGCTGGGCTTACAGCTATTCTTTGTGTTGGGGAGTCTCTTGAAGAAAGAGAGGCAGACAAAACTGAAGCTGTTGTAGCAGAACAACTTAATGCGGTTATTAGTCTTGTTGGAGCAGGCGCTTTTGATGGTATTGTCATTGCTTATGAGCCGGTATGGGCAATCGGAACTGGCTTGACTGCTTCGCCTGAACAGGCGCAGTCGGTACACGCGTTTATCCGCAATCTTTTGGCCAATAGCAATGATAAAGTTGCCCAAAAGATCCAAATAATATATGGCGGAAGTATGAGCGCAGAAAATGCCGCTGATTTAATTTCTTGCCCGGACATTGACGGCGGACTTATTGGTGGCGCCGCTTTAAAGGCAGACGATTTTTTACAAATATGTAAGGCAGGTTAATATGACTTTTCAAATTATTTTAGTAATTCATGTGCTATTGGCTCTTGGTCTTGTTGGGCTGATTCTAATCCAACATGGCAAGGGCGCGGATGCAGGGGCTGCGTTTGGTTCTGGCGCCGCCGGCTCGGTTTTTGGCGCCAGAGGAGCACACTCTTTTTTATACAAGCTAACAGCAGTTTTGGCAATTGGATTCTTTGTGACTAGCATTAGCCTAGCATACTTTGCCTCAAACGAAAGAGTCGCTTTAGATCCTGAGCAAAGCATTATGTCTCAAAGCGTTATAAATGAAGACGGTCTTGATTCAGACACAAGCGAGGTTCCGACTAACTAGCTTTAGCCGTCGTGGTGAAATTGGTAGACACGCAGCCTTGAGGGGGCTGTAGCGCAAGCTGTGACGGTTCGACTCCGTCCGACGGCACCACTTAATTAGCTTCTTTTAGGCGGGTTTATTGTTGTACAATCAGCATAGTTTCTTATTCGCTGTTCTATGAACTTTCTAAATAAAACTACCTTAAAAGGCATAGGCCTTATGCTCTTAGGAATGAGTACGGTTCCTTTTTTAGATGTCTTTGCAAAGCTGCTTAGCGAGGACTATTCTGTAATGCAGGTGACCTGGACTCGATTTTTCTTTCATGCATGCTGGCTGCTGCCAATAATTCTTTGGCAACGTGTTGAGTGGAAAAAACTCCCAGAAAACCTCGGCCTTCAGTTTATGAGAGGACTGATGCTGACTTTTGCGACACTTTTCTTTTTTGCAGCAATTAAATCTAACCCTATTCCTAATGCACTTACTCTTCTTTTTATTTCCCCTTTAGTTGTGGCCATCCTTTCTCCAGGAATGCTGGGAGAGAGATTTGATTTGTTTATTGGAGTTGGAGTAGTGGTCGGGTTTGTTGGCGTAGTAATTGTATTGCAGCCAACAGGAGACGAGTTTAAACCAAGTCTATTGCTGGCTGTTGTTTCAGGTATTTGTTATGCGCTTTATATTATCTTTACTAAAAAACTGTCCTTTAAGGCTCCGCCTGTATTAACCTTGTTTTACTCTGCTTTTGTTGGGCTTCTAATTATGTTTCCACTGGCCATTGCTTCATGGACTATGCCTGATTTGAAAGGCTTTTTGTTGGGGGCAGCCATGGGCTTCTTTGCCGCAGCATCACACTTTATGATTATTAAGGCTTTTGAGTTTGCTAGTGCTTCCGAGTTAAGCCCTTTTAATTATTTTGAAATTGTTGGAGCCATAACACTAAGCTATATATTCTTTCAATATGTGCCTAATCTACAGGCGATTCTCGGCTTGTTTGTTATTATCACGAGCGGCCTCTTTGTTTCCTGGCGTGTCATGAAAAATAATAATGGCCTGACA
The DNA here is from genome assembly GCA_902512305.1 of uncultured Gammaproteobacteria bacterium. Lineage (GTDB taxonomy): Bacteria > Pseudomonadota > Gammaproteobacteria > PS1 > Pseudothioglobaceae > Pseudothioglobus. The sequence continues at coordinate 64,162 of CABXIU010000002.1, read as the reverse complement.
GGCGACAAAGAAAAACTCATAGAGCCACTGTAGCCACTTTCTTGCTCTGCTTGTTTGAGGCAAGGTCAAGAAAACAAGTTTTTGTTTGTATTTTGAACACATACTTTTTCAGTCCAATATAATATCGAAGCTAAAAGGCCCCAGGCTTAACAAATATTTCATTATCAATTAACCCACAAGAAATGAACTGGAGAATAAAAACCGAAAACAAAATAGAGCTATTTTCTGACTGGCTATTTGATAATGCCAAGAAAACCATTGCAGCTATCTTTCTTTTGGTTGTTGCTCTTGGCTCACAGCTGCCATCCCTAAAGATTGATACAACTACAGAAGGATTTTTGCACAAAACTGATCCAATGAGAGTTGAGTACGATGTTTTTAGAGACCAGTTTGGCCGCGATGAAAAGCTAATGATTGCTGTTAAAACAAAAAATATTTTTGACTTAAATTTTCTTGAAAAGCTTGATAGTTTTCACCATGCCTTAGAGGAGGGCATTCCAAACATTAAAGGGATTGATTCTTTGATTAATGCTAGAAATACCTATGGTATTGAGGGCGAGCTGATTGTTGAGCCACTAATAGGCAGCCTACCTCAAAATAAAGAAGAATTAATCAAACTAAAAGAAACAGTTACCAACAATAGTCTTTATGAAAACTCTCTTTACAGTGAAGACTTTACGATGACTACAGTGACAATAGATACAGAAACATATTCAAGCAAAGGTCTTTCCCAAGAGGCCGTAGAGTTAGATTTTGATGACAGCCTAGATTTTGATGACAGCCTAGATTTTGATGATGGCAGCATTGGCGAACAAAAACTTTATCTAACTGATGCTGAAAACGATGAAATTATTGCTGAAACACAGAGAATAATGGGGCAATATAATGACAATAATTTTGAAATATATTTGTCTGGCTCAGCCGCTATTGCAGGCATTTTCAAACAAGCCCTAATGAATGATTCAGCGGTTTTTATTAGTCTAATGATGGTTGTCATTATGGTTGTTTTGTTTGCCTTATTTAGGCGATTTTCGGGAGTTATCTTGCCGCTCGCATGTGTCTCTTTAACGCTGATAATGACCGTATCATTAATGTCAATTTTTTCTGCGCCTTTTACAATGGCGACCCAAATTATGCCCACCTTTCTTTTGGCGGTTGTAACTAGTGCTTCAATACATCTGTTGGCGGTATTTTATAAAGACCTTGCAAGCACTAACGATACAAAGAAATCACTTAGGTACGCAATGGGCCACTCAGGTTTAGCAATTATTATGACCTCTGTAACTACCGCAGCCGGGCTTTGGTCTTTTTCCTTCTCTGGCGTTGCGCCTGTGGCAGACCTTGGAGTTTTTGCCAGTAGCGGGGTAATGGTCGGCCTACTTTTCACATTGGTTTTTCTGCCGTCTTTGATTTCGGTAACTAGGTTTAAAGTTATTAAACAAAAAATAGATAAAGACGGCCAAACTTTAATGGACAGAGCACTTATTGGAATTAGCGTTTTTGCAACAGGCAGGCCAAAACTTATTATTTCAGTAAGCACGATTTTAATAATATGTGCGGTCATTGTCGCCGCCCAGCTAAGATTTTCTCATTTTCCTCTTCAGTGGCTCCCAGAGGATAATTTTGCACGCGTAGCTACAGAGGCTGTTGATGAAAGCTTAAAAGGCTCGCTTACTCTTGAGGTGATTGTTGATACTCAAAAAACAAACGGCCTTTATAATCCAGAAGTTTTGAAAGTTATTGATGATGTTTCCGAGAACATAAACTCGATATCTACTGGCAACATGTTTGTTGGAAAAGTGATAAGCTACATTGATGTTATTAAGGAGACTAACAGGGCGCTTAATGAAAACCGTGATGAATATTACGCTATTCCAGACGATTCAGATTTAATAGCCCAAGAGCTTTTGCTTTTCGAAAGTAGCGGCAATAACGATCTTGCTAGCCTTGTTGATTCGAACTACTCCAAGGCAAGATTAACATTAAAAACTCCGTTCATAGACTCTCTTGAGGCAAACGTCTTTATTGACAATGCTCAGATTTATCTAGAACAAAAGTTTGGCTCTTTGGCAAAGGTAACATTTACTGGCATAGGAACCTTGATGACTGTAACTTTTGAAGAGGCAATCTATAGCAGCGCGGTTAGCTATATTTTGGCCTTTTCGCTTATCACAATTCTCATGGTTTTATTAATTGGAAATATTAAGATTGGTCTCATAAGCATGATACCAAACGTTCTACCTATTGTTATTTTGTCAACCATCATGGTTGTTTTTAAAATGCCACTTGATATGTTTACATTGCTAATTGGCGCTATTGCGTTAGGCTTAGCCGTAGACGATACGGTTCATTTTATGCATAACTTCAGAAGATATGAGCTTCAATATAGCGACGTAGATAAGGCCGTTCGTTTAACACTGCTTGGAACGGGTAGAGCAATCACTCTAACCTCCATAGTTCTTGCTCTTGGATTCCTAGTTCTTACATTTTCTCAAATGAATAACATGTTCGATTTTGGCGTCCTGACAGCAAGCGCAATATTGGTTGCGTTGTTGGCTGATTTTTTTCTGATGCCAGCAATAATGAAGCTGATTATCAAGGACAAGACTAATATGTAAAGGTATTTGGGCAAAAAAAAGACGCCCTAGAGCGTCTTTTTATAAGCCACATTAGTCTTTAAGCTTGAGCTTGAGCCATAACCTCTTCAACAAAGTTGTCTTCTTTTTTCTCTATTCCTTCTCCAACCTCGTATCGGATAAATGACTCCACCTCTGAATTTTTTGACTTTATTAGTTCGCCAACCGTTATGTCTGGATCTTTCACAAAAGCTTGGCCATAAAGAGTGATCTCATTAACAAATTTTTTCATCCTTCCTACAATCATTTTTTCAATTATGTTGTCAGGTTTTCCGCTTTCTTTTGCTTGCTCAATAAAGATAGCCTTTTCTCTATCAAGAAGATCACTAGAAAGCTGTTCTTCGCTGACACACTCTGGCCTAGAGGCAGCAATATGCATAGCAATATCTTTGGCTAATTCAGGGTCTTGTGAAGAAAGCACGGCAAGAACAGCAATACGATCACCATGTTTATAGGCTCCTAAAATTCCGCTTTCGGTGCTTACAATTTGAACTCTTCTTACTGATATGTTTTCACCAATCTTTGCAATAATTCCTTCTCTAGCTTCATCAACAGTTTCTCCAGAGCCTAGTTTTAGCCTTACAAAGCTTTCTACTGACTCCGGCTTATGTTTTAGAGCAAGAGCGCCTAACGTCTCGACAAAATCAATAAAGGCAGAGCCTTTTGTTACAAAGTCAGTTTCAGAGTTGACTTCAAGGATTGCAGCATGTTTATTGTCATCGCTAATATTCACACTAACAAGGCCTTCGGATGCAACTCGACCAGCTTTTTTTGCAGCTTTTGCTGCGCCTGATGCACGCATCAAGTCAATCGCGGCCTCAAGGTCGGCATTGGTTTCGACCAGCGCTTTTTTGCAGTCCATCATCCCTGCACCTGTTCTTTCTCTAAGTTCTTTAACTAAAGCGGCAGTGATTGCCATACGTTGTCTCCTATATAAACTGTTCTTTGTTATTTGCTTGTTTCGGTCTTCTTTGCTGCAGGTTTTTTAGCAGCTGGCTTCTTTGCTGCAGGTTTTTTAGCAGCCGGTTTCTTTTCTTCAGTTGATGCTTCTGGTTCAACGGCCTCTTTCTTTGCTGCAGTTTTTTTAGCAGCTGCCTCAGTCTTTTTGGTTACAGGCTTCTTTTCAGCAATTGACGCTTTGGCCTCTAACACCGCGTCGGCAATTTTTCTTGCATAATATCCAATCGCCCTAATTGAGTCATCGTTTCCAGCTATGATGTAATCAATGCCTTCTGGGCTGTGATTAGAATCAACAACGCCTATGATCGGCAATCGAAGAATTTGAGCTTCTTTAACAGCGTTTTTTTCGTGACCAATGTCAACAACAAAAACAACATCAGGGATGGTTCCAAGGTCTTTAATTCCGCCAAGACTTCTTTCTAGTTTCTCCATCTCTCTTGTCATAACTAGCGCCTCTTTCTTTGTAAACTGTGCAAAATTTTCTTCAGCAAGAAACTCTAGGTCTTTAAGGCGCTTTATAGAGGCCTTAATTGTTTTATAGTTGGTCATCATTCCGCCTAGCCAGCGATGATTAACGTAAGGCATTCCACAACGAATTGCCTCTTCTTTAATAATGTTGCTTGCCGCTCTCTTTGTTCCTACAAACAAAATAGAGCTGCCTTGAGAGGCGGTTTTACTCGCAAAATTTAGAACGTCATTAAATTGCGGCAGAGTTTTTTCTAGGTTGATTATGTGAACACCATTTCGTGTTCCGTAGATATAAGGCTCCATTTTTGGGTGCCAAAAACGTGACCTATGGCCGAAGTGAACACCGGCCTCTAACATTTTTTTCATTGACGCTTTCGCCATACATTTCTCCTGGGTTAAGACTTCCACATTGCCTATTAGCCAACCCTTATTAAAGGGCACCCTGACTAATATTGGGGCGCTGTGTGATACATTAAATTACTTGTTTTGTTAATACAAAACTATTCCTTTTTCAGTCAAATCACTTAAAGGCAATAATTATCCCATATTTTATTAAAAGAAGCAAAGGCTATTTGGGCCTGTTTCGTTGCAGTAGCCGACATGCTTTCTTTAGGCGCGATTTACTCTCTTTGAAAAAAAGACCCTTTATAATTAGGTTTTTATTGCGAACTATTGTTTATTATATTGCTGCGAGCTATTAAAGGGGAGGCTCTATATTGCATATTTAATTTTATGCTATGAAGGTTGCTATTATTGGAAGTGGAATATCAGGCCTAACAGCCGCGTACCTTTTAAACAAGGAGCACGACGTTACTGTTTTTGAGGCTAACGACTATGTTGGCGGACATACCCACACCCATGAAATAGACCAGAATAATAAAACTTGGCAAGTTGACTCGGGCTTTATTGTTTACAACGAAAAAACCTATCCTAATTTCATAAAATTGCTCGAACAGCTAAAGGTGGAGGTTCAAAAAACATCAATGGGGTTCAGTGTAAGCGCTCCAGCTAAGAGTCTTGAGTATTCAGGCGGCTCTTTGAGCTCGCTCTTCGCTCAAAGACTTAATTTGTTTAAGCCCTCCTTTTTGACGATGCTCAAAGACATTCTACGTTTTAATCGAATTGCGGTTAAGATGCTTGACTCAGTTGAAGACTCAATAACTATAGGCCAGCTCTTGCATTCTCACAATTTTAGTAGGCACTTTATTGATAACTACATTATTCCCATGGGTGCGGCCATTTGGTCTACAGCGGCAAAAAACACAACAGAAATGCCAGCAGCCTTTTATATTCGTTTTTTTAAAAACCATGGGCTACTCCAAATTTTCAACCGGCCACAATGGTTTGTCATTAAGGGTGGCTCAAAAACCTATGTTCAAAAGATAATTGAAGGCTTTAAAGAGAAAATCTTACTTTCTTCCCCCGTTAAAGAAGTTTTAAGAGATTCTACTGGCGTTAAGATTTATTGTGAAAAAGACCAAGGGCCAAAGCAGTTTGATAAAGTTATATTCGCCACTCACAGCGACCAGGCTTTGGCCTTGCTGAAGGATCCAAGTGACAATGAGGCCGCAATCTTAGGGGCTTTGCCTTATCAAAAAAACACAGCCATATTGCACACCGATGTCTCGCTAATGCCAAAAAATAAACTAACCTGGTCGAGCTGGAATTATTTGCTAAACGAGGATCAAGAACAGCCGGTAACGCTAACCTATAATATGAATATTCTACAGTCATTAGACGCTAAGCCAGACTTCTTAGTAACGCTTAATAGTAACAGCAATATTGATTCTTCTAAAATAATTAAAAAGGTTGAATATCATCACCCTCTTTTTACGGTTGATGGGATTAGTGCACAAAAGAAGAAAAAACAAATTAACGGAGTTAATAACACTTTTTATTGCGGCGCATATTGGGGGAGCGGCTTTCATGAAGATGGAGTTAATAGCTCCTTAGATGTATGTAAGCTACTCGGGGCAACATTATGAGCCTTTCTAAAAGCCACCACTTATATTGGGGCACCATTAGTCATCATAGGCACACCCCGTTTAATCGTTTTTTTCAGTACCCCATTTTTATGGCATATATTGATATTTCTTCACTTAGAACAACAATGAAGCCTTCTTTGCTTTGGAATATCAACAAGCCTGCAATTGTTTCATATAAACGGAAAGACTATCATGGCGACCCCTCAATTGAGCTTGAAAGTGCAGTTCGAAAGACACTTTTTGATAAAACAGGCAAAGAGTTTAAAGGCCCAATAAGGCTGCTTACACATTTGAGATATTTTGGCCATTGCTTTAATCCAGTTAGCTTTTATTATTGTTTCGATGAGAAAGATAATAAAGTTGAAGCAATAATGGCTGAGGTTACTAACACCCCGTGGCAAGAGAGGCACGCATATGTAATTCATGACCGTCTTGAAAAAAAAGACAAAATGAGCTTTACAGCGACACCAAAAAAACAATTCCATGTCAGTCCTTTTTGGGGGATGGACCATGATTATGAATGGTTTTTTTCAAACCCAGAAGAGGCTTTAAATGTGATAATGGAAAACTATAAAAATGGAAAAAAAGTATTCAATGTTGCGCTCAATCTGAAAAGGCGCGCTTTCAATAACAAGGGACTGCTTAAGGCCGTTCTTAGGTTTCCATTTGCAACATTGGTAGTGGTTTATAGGATACATTGGCAAGCCTTGATGCTTTTAATTAGAAGAGCGCCATTTTTTACACATCCAGATAAATTATGACAAAAGAAAGACAAACTAAAGACAAGCTCTCTGTTGACATTCTTGCTAATGGCATTAATAAAATGAAAAAAAGCATTCGATTGACTTCTTTTTTTAAAAGCATTTTGTTTAGAAAGTTAAAAAGCATCAGTAGTGGACAGCTAACAATTATTGATGGCAGCAATAAACATGTATTTGGCAGCCCTGATTCTGAGTTAAAAGCTGAGCTTGAGGTCTATTCACAAGAGTTTTATGTGTTTTTGGGAAGCGGAGGAACGAATGGCGCAGCGGAGTCCTACACGGCTGGATACTGGAGCTCTAAAAACCTTGTGGGCCTAATCCAGCTAATCATAAAAAATAAAAACACTTTGCTAGGTCTTGATGCAGGCTTTGCAAGACTAGGCAGCCCGATTACTAAGCTTATTCACAAGAAAAGGCAAAACACCTTAAAAGGCAGTAGAAATAACGTCCTAGCCCACTATGATTTGAGCAATGACTTTTATAAGTTATGGCTAGACCCAACCATGACCTATTCCAGCGGAGTTTTTCCAAGCAAGGATTCAAGCATGCAGGAAGCCTCAATTGAAAAACTAGATAGAATTTGTAGAAAGCTAAAGCTTTCAAATAAAGACCATGTTCTTGAGATTGGGACAGGCTGGGGCAGTTTTGCAATCCATGCTGCTAAAAACTACGGCTGTAAAGTTACAACTACAACCATTTCTGACAAACAGTTTCAATATGCTTCTGAATTGATTTCCAAAGAAGGGCTAGAAAATAAAATAACACTTCTTAGCAAGGACTATCGAGAGCTTGAAGGCTCTTTTGACAAAGTGGTCTCTATTGAAATGATTGAGGCAGTTGGAGCAGAGTATGTTCCTGGTTTCTTTGAAAAAGCGTCGTCACTATTGAAAAACAATGGGCTAATGGCGCTTCAAGGGATAACCTACAATGACCCTGATTTTGACTCCTACAAGAATTCGGTAGATTTTATACGTAAATACATATTTCCAGGGTCTTGCCTTGTTGCTATGCCTCAAATAATGCAGGCCATTAAAGAGAAAACAGATTTGGTTATAATAGATTCTGAGGACATAACTCATCACTACGCACGAACTCTTAAGTTATGGAGAGAGAGCTTTCAAAAAGCCTTGCCAGAAGTTAAAGGCCTTGGTTTTTCCGAGCCTTTCACAAGAATATGGAATTTTTATCTGGTCTATTGTGAGGCTGGCTTTCTTGAAAACTTGATTGGAGATTTTCAGATTGTTTTTGCCAAACCAGATTCAACAAATATTCAAATTAATTACTAGTTCATGATCGCTATATTGATAAAACTTGCAGAAAAAGGATTTTTGCCAGACGCATTAATAAGGTTCGGAATAAGGCGCTTATGCAGTCGGCGCTTGGCCGAAGCGAAAAATTTTGGCGAAGACGAAATAGAAAAAAAGCACGAAGCCTGGGTTGAGGTTTTAAAAGAGAGCCCAATTGCACTTATTCCAGAAAAAGCAAATGAACAGCATTATGAAGTTCCGCCTAGACTTTTTGAGCTGGTACTTGGACAAAAGCTAAAGTATAGCTCCGGTCTCTGGCCAGAAGGAACTTCAACCTTAGATCAGTCTGAAGTTGCAATGCTCAAGCTGTCATGCGAGAGAGCGGGCTTGGTTGACGGCCAAGCAATTTTAGAGCTCGGCTGTGGCTGGGGGTCCTTAACATTGTATATGGCAGAGCAATTTCCAAATAGCAAGATTACTGCAGTTAGCAATTCGAACGATCAGAGACAATTTATTGAAACAAGATCTGACAAGCTTAATTTAACAAACATTAAAGTTATAACAGCCGACATGAACGACTTTGAAACAAAAGAGTTGTTTGATCGGGTTGTTTCTATTGAAATGTTTGAGCACATGCGAAACTATGAAGCATTGCTTGGCAGAGTTAATGCTTGGCTTAAAAACGACGGCAAGCTGTTTGTACATATATTCTCTCATCAAGAGGTTGCCTATCCATTTGAAGACCATGACGATTCAGACTGGATGGCAAGGGAGTTTTTTAGCGGGGGTCAGATGCCTTCACACAGGCTATTAATGAGCTTTCCAGGGCAAATGAAAATAGAAAAAGACTGGAGAGTTAGTGGCCTACATTATGAAAAAACCTCACTGGCATGGCTCCAAAAAATGGACAAAAATAAGGTCGAAGTTTTAGAGCTTTTTAAAAAAACATATGGGGAGAGAGAGGCCAGAGCATGGCTCCAAAGGTGGCGCATTTTTTTCATGTCATGCGAAGTTCTTTTTGGCTTTAATCGAGGCTCTGAATGGGGTGTTTCTCACTATCTTTTTGAGAAACCATAATGATTAAAGACTTTGTCGCTATTGTTGTCTGCATTTTAACTGCCTATCTTGTTGCAATTGCTGCTTCAGTGGAAGGGGTTTTTCTTTATGGGGCGCCCGTAGTTCTTTTGTGTGCGGGGGTAAGCTTTTTTGTTCACTGGATAATTGCAATCCCTTCACTGATCGTCAGTTCGGAAAAATATTTCGACTTTACAGGGATGATTGCAACCCTTTTAGTTGTTTCTACAGCAATATTGGCTCTATTAAATTCAGGCCAACAAGCATCCAGTCGCTCGACAATTGTTGCTATTTTTGTATCGCTTTGGACGCTGAGGCTTGGAACATTTTTATATAAAAGAATAGTTCAAAGCGGGGAAGACAAAAGGTTTAAAGACATCAAAAAATCTTTACCAAGGTTTCTAATGGCATGGACTCTGTCAGCTCTATGGGTTTTTCTAACAACGGTAAACGCGATTACTATAATAGCATTGAATCCTCAAGAGCCGCTTGGCACATTTTTTATAATTGGCGGCATTCTTTGGATTCTAGGTTTTGCTTTTGAGGCAGTTGCTGATTGGCAAAAAAAGAACTTTAGTGAGTTTCCTGAAAATAGGGATAAATTCATTACTCAGGGCCTTTGGTCGATATCCCGCCATCCGAACTATTTTGGAGAAATCGTACTGTGGACAGGCATTGCAATTATCTCATTGCCGCTCTTGTCTAGTTGGCAGCTTATAACCCTTGTTTCTCCATTGTTTGTTTTTATTCTTTTGACAAAAATAAGCGGACTTCCTTTTTTAGAAGACAAAGCTGAAAAAAAATGGGGCAATGACAAAAACTATATTGAATACAAAAACAAAACACCCGTACTGACTCCTTTTTTTGGAAAAAATAACAACTAATAAAAAAAATATGGCACTTGAAACCCCTGAATATGAATTAACTTCTAAACACGATGGCTTTGAAATTCGAAACTATAGTGAAATGATAATGGCTACAACCTACGTTAAGGCAGATTATAAAAGCTCAACATCTGCTGGCTTTAGAAGAATTGCTAATTACATTTTTGGCGACAACGACAAAGAAATGAAAATCGCAATGACCGCGCCTGTGATTTCAGATTGTCCCTCTAAGGGGTTAGAGGCTTACAATATTTCCTTTGTGATGCCCAAAGAGCATTCTATGAAAGACCTGCCTAAGGCCAACACAAGGCACGTGTCAATCAAAAAAGAAGCACTAGGCGAGGTCGCTGTTCTAGCTTTTGGAGGCTGGGCGACTGAGACACGAAGTATGGTTTATCAAAAAAAACTGGCAACACTGCTTCAACAAAATAACATTAGCACACAGGGTGGCTTTATGGTTGCTCAGTTTAATTCCCCTTATGCCTTGCCAATGTTTCGTAAAAATGAGCTTATGGTCAGAATTAAATAATTACTCAGAGCTTGCAGATATTGTTGCAAAGTTTGAAAGATATCGTGGCAAGATAAAGTCTAGAAAATGCTGTACAGTTTCAGTTTTTTCTTTTAAAAACTCAGCAGATGAAGTGTTATTTTTAAAAGCATTTGATGCTCTCTCTAGGCTTAATAGCATTTGCCAGGCTGCTGAAATAGTGCCTATCATCATGAGTGTATCAAACGCAATTTTTCCAATAAGCTCTTTGTTCTCAGAGTGCTTAAGAATAATTGAAACAGCAGCTTCAAAGTCATCAAAAGACCGAGTAAGTCGGCCTAATTGTGAGGTAGAAGCCATCCCTGTTAATGATGAGTTTTTAGTACACTCTTTCATTTCTGTAATTAGTTCTCTAGCTCCAAGCCCACCGTCGCTAATAATTTTTCTACCCACAAGGTCCATAGCTTGAATGCCATTTGTTCCTTCATAAATTGGCAAGATTCGAGCATCTCTTAGGATTTGAGCAATCCCAGTTTCCTCTACATAGCCCATTCCTCCATGGCACTGCATACTTACAGATGCAACCTCTTGTGCAGTTTCTGTGCACCAGCCTTTAACAATCGGAGTTAAAAGGCCAAGCCTCCTCTGGTGTTTTTCTAAGTCTTCTAGCGGAAGGCTGCTTAAGGAATAGTCTACTTCTGCGCAAGCAGTATAAGTTAATGCGCGAGAGGCTTGTGTGATTGACTTCATGTTGGCTAACATTCTTTGGACGTCTGGGTGTCTAATAATTGGGCCGTGTTCCTTGAAGCCAGGAGCGACGCCTTGAACTCTCTCGTTACAAAAGCTTAGCGCTTGTTGATATGCACGCTCAGAGACCGATACACCCTGGAGCCCAACAGTAAGTCTGGCGTTATTCATCATTGTGAACATGCACTGAATGCCTCGATTTTCCTCGCCAACTAGATAGCCAATTGCGCCGCCTTCTTCCCCGTAGCTCATGACACATGTTGGACATGCATGAATGCCAATTTTATGTTCGATAGATAGCGCTTTTAAGTCGTTTGGTTTTCCAAGAGTGCCATCATCATTAATCAGTATTTTCGGCACTAAAAATAATGAAACCCCTTTAATTCCTTGTGGGGCGTCCGGCAGACGAGCCAGGACTAGGTGAATTATATTCTCCACCATGTCGTGCTCACCCCAAGTGATATAAATTTTTTGACCACGAATTAAGTAGTGGTCTTCATTTGGGGTTGCTCGCGTTTTAAGTGAGCCAACATCAGTGCCAGCATCACCTTCCGTAAGGTTCATTGTGCCGCTCCACTCTCCCGAGATTAGTTTCGGGAGATAGCGCTGTTTGAGGTCTTCGCTTGCATTAAGAGTTATCGCTTCGACTGCACCCTGTGTAAGAAGTGGACATAGGCCCCATGACATATTTGCAGAATGCCACATCTCTTGAACGCTTGCAGCAACTACGAACGGAACACCTTGGCCTCCATAGTTTGGAGAGAATTGCAACGAACCCCATCCGCCTTCAACAAAGTGTTGGTAGGCCTCCTTAAAGCCATTTGCAGTTGTTACTTTTCCTGAGCCATCTATTTTTAATCCTTCTGAATCACCAGGTTTGTTGATCGGCTCTATCTCTTCTTTAGCAAGCTTTCCAGCAGCATCTAAAACAGTATCGATTATGTCAACTGTTGAGCTATCAAGGCCAGTTTCATTGCAAAGCTTTTCAATTTCAACAACCTCTTTCAATACAAAGCCCATGTCCTCAACGGGAGCAGTATAGTTTGACATTATTCTTCTCCCAATTTTTTAACAGCTGCTCTTAACTCGTGCTTCTGAATTTTTCCAGTTGCGGTTTTTGGGAGTGGACCAAAAACAACTTTTTTTGGTCTTTTAAATTTGGCCATATTGTCTTTGCAAAAAGCAATAAGTTCAGCTTCAGAGGCTTCTTGATTAGGTTTAAGCTCGACAAATGCGCAGGGAACCTCCCCCCAGGTCTCGTCTGGCATTGCGACAACCGCAGCCTCTCCAACCGATGAGTGTTGGTAAAGGACATTTTCAACCTCCACGGAAGAGATGTTTTCGCCGCCTGATATGATAATATCTTTTGACCTGTCCTTGATCTGTATGTAGCCATCATTATGAATGACTGCTAGGTCCCCACTATGAAACCAGCCATTGGCAAAGGCTTCCTCAGTGGCTTCGGGGTTGTTCCAATAGCCCATCATACAGGTATTGCAGCGAATAACAATTTCACCAATAGTTTCACTGTCGTTAGGAACGTGCTCCCCAGTCTCTTGATTTATGACACTAACATCTTCAGTCATCGGGAATCTGACTCCTTGTCTTGAGCTCAGTTTGGCAAGCTCCGCAGGGCTTTCATTAAGCCATGACGCTTGAGGCGCCGCCTGAAGAATATGTCCATACGTTTCTGTGAGGCCATATACATGCATAACGTTAAATCCGAGCGACATCATACTCTCTAAAACTTTAGCAGGCGGCGGGGCTCCTGCAGTCATTACTTTGATCTCTCTTTTAAATGATTTTTTTATCTCTTTGGGTGCGCTGGCAAGCATATTAAGCATTATCGGAGCACCGCCAAAATGAGTTACGCGGTGTTTATCAAGCAAGTTAAATACTTTTTCGGGGTTAAAAGATCTAAGGCAAATTATAGTACCAGCCAGTGCAGCCATTGTCCAGGCATGCCCCCATCCATTGCAGTGAAACAAGGGAACGGAATATAAGTAAACAGGATGATTAGGAAGGTTCCAGCCAACTACAGTGCCCATGCTCATTAAATAGGAGCCACGATGATGATAAACGACACCTTTAGGTTTTCCTGTGGTTCCAGAAGTGTAGCTAAGCGAAAGCGGGGTCCATTCATCACTAGGCATTGTCCAGTTATAAAGAGGATCTCCATTTTCAACAAGAGCCTCGTAGTCTATTGCGTCATTGGCGATATCTGGCTGTGAGCTAGCAAAAGAGTCATTGATTACAACGATCTTTGGACTAACTGAAGCGATAGAAAGCGCCTCGGAAGCAACAGTAAAAAGCTCTCTATCAACAAAGAGCATTTTTGCATTACTATCATCAAAAATATAGGCAATTGTCGACGCATCAAGTCTGATATTTATCGTGTTTAGAATGGCCCCAGCCATTGGAATTGAAAAATGCGATTCAAACATTTCTGGAGTATTAAATGCCAGCACTGAAATTGTGTCACCTGGCTTAATACCATAGTCATTAAGGCTTGAGGCAATTCTCACACATCTTTCTCTAGAGTCTTTCCAGGTATACGCCCTGTTTTCATAGATAACTGATTGATGACCTCCATAGATATCTGCAGTTCTATGTAAAAACGAGATAGGCGTTAGTGGCACATAATTAGCAGGATTTTTATCCATAGTCTTAACTGTTAATTTCTAAGGGTAATTCCATTATCTAGCATGGACACAATTCTTGCTTGAGTTTCTTGAGTTTGGGCAAGTGTGACAAAAGAAGATCGCTCAGCATCTAATATTTCCTGTTCGGAAAAAACAGCTCCAGCCGAACAGTCGCCACCCGACATTATTCGTCCGATTTCAGTTCCAACAGTCACATCATGTGGGGTCAGCATACCTTTCTTATGGTTCACCTCAAGCCACTCTAGCATTTGTTGAAAGTGTTTAACACCCGACAGAGCAAGTGGGCTCCTTTGGTCGGCTTTTTTTGTTTCATCAAGTGACGAAAGGGCAACGTTTAAAATTCGATCTCGATTCATCTGAAAAACGTCGCCAGACCTTCTCATGGTCAATGCATCAGCTTCTTGGGGTGAGTTAGCTTTTCTGCCCAGACCTATGTTCATAAATGATTTCCAAGCCCCTTTCTCGGAGTCATTTAGTTTCTCTGTCCATCGATAAAGCATTTCTTTGCAGCCTCCGCCAGCAGGGACAACGCCAACAAAAGACTCAACAAGACCCATCACAGAGTTAGCATGACTAACAACATGATCTGCATGCAGAACAACCTCAAAGCCACCACCGATAGACATTCCAACTGGTGCAGCAATAACAGGAAGTTTTGAGTCTCTCATTTGCAGCATTGTGTTTTGAAAGTAGGAAAGAAAAGCGTCAAGCCCATCGAAATCATTTTTTTCAAAGCAGTTTCTCACGCTCCACAAGCTAACTCCACAAGAAAAATGTTGAAAGTCATTGTGCACTATTACACCCCTAAGTCCTTTTTTTTCGGATGTAGTAACAGCATCAGAAATCATGTCCAAGCTTTCACTATCGAGTGCGTTTGCTTTCGAGTGGAATTCCACAATAGCCGCGCCTTCATATTCAAACCAACTGGCTGATTCGTTTGAATTAATTGGCTCTAAGGTTTGTCGTGCTTCAGAAAATCTAAGAACACCTTTTGGCCTGATAATTGGATTTAATTCACCAGAGGCAGATAGGGTGCTTAAGGTTGAATTAGAGTTGTTATAAAATTTATTGTTTGAGCTATTTAGAAGGAAGTCAGGCACATTTTTGCCACTATTTTTAAGCCTGCTGACAAAATACTCGATACCAATTTCGTCAATTAGTTCAAATGGCCCTTTAACCCAGTTATAGCCAAGCTTCATAGCATCATCAATTTGTGTCAGATCATCAGTGACTTCTGGGACTAGGGAGGCAGCATAGCACAAAGTCTCAGAGAGCACATCCCAGATGAAGAGACCATAAGGGCTTTTATCGCTGATAATTGCAGCTACCCCTCTTTTCTCGGCTTCATCTAGTAGTGGAGTTTTTAATCGCTCATGATTAACATAGTTTCCGCTGGACAAGTCAATTACCTTTTTATCATTACCAACTTGCTTATAAAACCCCTGGTCATTTTTATTGCCGGTTTGACCATTGGCAATCATGTTAGAGACAAATCCTATTGGAGAAGCAAATTTATGAAAAGCGTCATTTTCTGGCAAGATGTTTTCGAGACTTTTTGCCACATCAGCCATCAGATCGATGCCAATTAAGTCATAAAGCCCAAACACTCCAGTTTTTGGTAGGCCAAGCGGTCTTCCAAAAAAAGCATCTGCTTCTGTTGGGGAAAGTTTGTAATCAAAGGCCTTATGCAGGGCACACTGGATTGCAAAAACACCTACTCTGTTTGCAAGAAAACCAGGAGTGTCTGAGCAAGGAACAACCCCTTTTCCGAGCATCGTTTCACAAAACACATCAAGCGTATCCATCACTTCCTGTTTAGTTTCTTTCCCTCGAACAAGCTCTAAGAGTCTCATAAAGCGTACCGGATTAAAAAAATGAGTTATGGCAAAACGCTCACAAAAGCTTTGTGGCATGCCTTCGGTCAAAAGACTAATTGGAATAGTAGAGGTATTAGAGGTAATTATGGTAGAGTCTTTGCAGCTTTCATTTAGTTTTTTGTAGAGCGCCTGTTTGATATCAAGTCTCTCTACAACGGCTTCAGCAATCCAGTCACAATCTGTTAGCTCATTAAAATGATCCCTCGTGTTTCCAAGATTTATAAGTTGTTCAGCTTCCTCGCTCATAATGCCTGGCATGTCAGGATCTTTGAGTCTTTCGAGCCCTCTTTCAGCAAAGCTATTTACGCTTTCACCTTCAGAGGGAAGGTCTAGCAGCCAAACCTCTACGCCTGCGTTTGCCACTTGGCCAGCAATTCCAGCACCCATAGTTCCGGCGCCAATGACGCCAACCTTTTTAATTTTATTCATTGATTTATTTTTAAAATAAAAGTTTTAATAGCGTCCAAAGTGCTTTTTGGAGATTCTATCGGAAGCATATGCCCAGCACCACTAATAGTTGTTGTTTCTGCTCCTAGCAATTCTGCAAGCTCCAGCCCAAACTTATAGGGAGTGTTTTTATCCTCGGATGCCACGATAACGTTCGAGGGCGCTTTTATAGTTTTTGCACAACGCGTTCCATTTTTGTATTTGTTGCAAGCCAAAAGGTCTTCGGCTAAAGGATTCATTGACATAATTTGTCGGCCAATTCCTATAGGCTGCATTCCAGGAACAGCACTACTTCCAGTATGAGACTGTGATCCAAACCCCCATTTTAAAAGCATATCAGCAGCATCTCTGGTATTTTTTTTAGCTGTTTCAACAAGGCTTTCATTGACAGGAATAGCTGACGCACTAGCAACTGCAGTTAGAGATTTTAGCTTCTCTCCTAAAAGTGCTGCTGCCTCGAGGGCAACAAGAAAGCCTTGAGAATGTCCTACAAGGTGAACTGACTCCGCACCAGCACTCTTGATGGCTTTTACAAGCCATTTGCCCATATTCTCAATAGAATTTAGAGGCTCGCCTTCAGACAGGCTGTGTCCCGGCAAATCGGGCGCCAAAACAGAATAGCCATGAAAGGCAAACCATCTTGCTTGAAGCGCCCACGATCGGTGATCCAGCCCACTACCATGAACGAAAACTACGGTTGGTTTTTTTGAGTCAAAGACACACCCTCCAGTAGCAACAAATATATTAACTCCATCAACAACAATATTCATTATGAGGTCGCCTTTTCTACTGCTTTAAGGCCGATTTTAAAGTCATTAATGATGTCATTAATTGACTCTATTCCAACAGAAACTCGAATTAGATCAGGGCTTGTTCCCGAGGCCTTCATTGCCTCGTCATCAAGGCGCGAGTGAGTTGTGCTGGCAGGGTGTAATACCAGGGTTCTTGAGTCGCCAACATTGGCCAAATTTGATGATAACTTTACAGCGTTGATAAACACTGCTCCACCCTCTCTTTCTCCTTTAACACCAAAACATAGCATTGAGCCAGCGCCATTAGGGAAGAGTTCTTTTGCAATTTCATAGGTTGGATTTTCTGGAAGGCCTGGGTGGTTGACCCACATAACTGCAGATTGTTCAAGTAGCCATTTTGCAAGCTTAAGAGTATTTTTTACGTGTTGATTCATTCGAAGGCTTAGAGTTTCAATGCCTTGAAGAAGTAAAAACGCACTATGGGGGCTCATAGCTGGACCCAAGTCACGCATCGACTCAGCTCTAATTTTCATTGAAAGTGCGGAGGGTCCAAATTCCTCCCAAAAGTTTATTCCATGAAACGGCTCATAAGGAGTTGTGAGAACAGGGTGTTTGTTTGAGGCTCCCCAATCAAAGGCTCCACCATCAACTATGACCCCTCCTACAGCAACTCCGTGCCCGCCCATCCATTTTGTAACAGAATGCACAACCACATCAGCCCCATGTTCAAAAGGTTTGCATAGTGCTGGAGTCGCAAATGTTGCATCAATAATTAGAGGAAGGTTGTTTTGATGAGCAATTTTTGAAATCTTGGGTAGGTCTGATACTTCAAGCCCAGGGTTGCCAATCGACTCACAAAAGACAAGCTTTGTGTTTTCCTGTATCGCTGCTTTAAGCGCCTTCTCGTCGTTAATGGAGACAAAGGTGCAGTCAATATTAAATCTTTTAAGGGTGTGTTTAAGCAGTGTTCCAGTAGAGCCATAGATTTGTGAGGCGCTTACAATGTGGTCACCAGCAGAACACAAGCTGATGAATGTAACAAACAGTGCGCTCATGCCTGAGGCTGTACAAATCGCGCCTACTCCACCTTCTAGTGCAGCAATTCGCTGCTCTAAAACAGCAACCGTTGGATTGGTTATTCGGCTATAAATATGTCCACCTTTCTCTATATTAAATAGCGCAGCAGCATCGTCTACAGTTTCAAAAACATACGAAGTTGTTTGATAGACAGGAACAGCCCTACTTCCAAAAGACGGATCTGGTTGATAGCCAGTGTGAAGTGAAATTGTTTCAGGGCCAAAAAAAGAAGACTTTCCCATAAGTTTTATGTGTAGAAAACAAAACTAACATTTTCTCATAACTAATTACAGAGTTGTTTTGAAATTGTTCTGACTTATGTCCTAAAATTTCACACTCTATTTCTCTGATTTGTTATTTTGCTTGCGCTAGCTCAGAGCGCATTTTATCTATTGTGTCTTTATAGTCTTCAGTATTAAAAATAGCAGACCCAGCTACAAAAGTGTCGGCGCCAGCAGAGGCGATTTCTTGGATGTTGTCAATTTTTACTCCTCCATCAATCTCAAGTCTTGTTTGCAGGCTCTTTGAGTCAATTAGATTTCTGACGGTGCTTAGTTTTTTCAATGTCTGTGGGATAAACGACTGCCCTCCAAATCCCGGGTTAACTGACATTAGTAAAACCATGTCTAGCTGGTCAATAACATGATCAAGGTGATGAAGCGGTGTTGCAGGGTTAAAAACGAGCCCAGCTTTACAGCCGCTTTCCTTAATAAGGCTAATTGTACGGTCTATATGCTCCGATGCTTCGGGATGGAAGGTGATATAAGATGCACCAGCACTAGCAAAGTCAGGAATAATTCTGTCCACTGGCTTGACCATAAGGTGAACATCAATTGGAGCGGTTACGCCATGGTTTCTGAGAGCTTCACAAACCAAAGGGCCGATTGTTAAGTTTGGTACATAATGATTATCCATTACATCAAAATGCACCACATCAGCTCCAGCAGCCAAAACATTATCAACCTCCTCGCCTAGTTTTGCAAAGTCTGCAGAGAGTATTGAGGGGGCAATAAAATTATCTTGTTTCATGATTGTCTCCGTTAATCAATTAAAAGGTTCTGGCCAGTCATCTCCTTTGGCTGTTCGATATCCATGAGAGATAAAAGAGTTGGAGCTAGGTCTGCAAGTGTACCAATATGTGGGCTTAATAGGGAATTTTTCTTGGTGCCAATATAAATTAGTGGGACCGGGTTGGTGGTGTGCGCAGTATGGTTTTTCTGGGTTTTTGAGTTTAGCATTTGTTCTACATTGCCATGATCAGACGTAATTAAAATCTCTGTTTCGGTCTCTTTCGTAACAAGGTATATTTTGCCAAGACATTTATCCACGGCCTCTACGGCCTTAATGGCTGCCTCAAGATTGCCAGTGTGTCCAACCATGTCTGTATTTGCAAAATTACAGATAATGAGCTTATATTTCTGATTTCTGATTTCAGAAACGAGTTTGTCAGTCAGTTCATAAGCGCTCATCTCAGGCTTAAGGTCGTATGTCTTTACATGGGGAGACTGAATTAGTTTTCTGTCTTCTCCAGGAAGGATGTCCTCGACACCGCCATTAAAGAAAAAAGTAACATGGGCATACTTTTCAGTTTCCGCTATTCTAAGCTGACTAAAGCCAAGGTCTGAGATGCAGTCGCCAAGAGTGTTTTTGACTGAAATTGGTGGATAGGCACATTCAAGGTTGAAGTCCTTTTTATATTCTGTCAGGCAAACAAAATTACATGGAGAAAAACGATCTCGAGTAAATTCATCAAATTTAGGCGAAGTAAGCGCCAGCGTTATTTGTCTGGCCCTGTCAGCACGATAATTCATAAAGATGATAAGGTCGTCTTGATTTACTTTGACTGGTGATCCCACAGTAGTTGGTGCGATAAATTCATCGTTTTCACCCAAAGCATATGACTTTTGAATTGCCTCTTTGGCGCTGTTTGAACTGTGCTCAGCTTTGCCTTGTGCAATCAGTTCGTATGCCTTTGAAATCCTCTCCCAGCGATAATCACGATCCATTGCATAAAAGCGTCCAACGATTGAGACGATTTTACCGACACCCAATTCTAAAATTTTTGCTTCTAATTCAGCAACATAATTTAAGGCACTGTTTGGAGATGTGTCTCGTCCGTCAGTAAAAACATGAATATAAACCTTCCCACATTTTCTTTGTTTGGCTAGTTGAAGTAATGCAAAAATATGATCTTGATGTGAGTGAACACCGCCATCTGACAATAAACCAAGAATGTGGACAGCCTTATCTTTTTGACTTGCTACAGATAGAGCTTGACAAAGTACGGCGTTGCTAAAAAATTCACCAGACTTAATGTCATTATCTATTCTAGTAAAGTCCTGCTCGATAATTCTGCCTGACCCGATTGTTAAATGACCAACTTCAGAATTGCCCATTTGTCCATCTGGAAGCCCTACACTCTCTCCAGAAGTGCCAATAAGTGTATTAGGATAATTCTCTAAAAAACAATCCCAATTTGGCGTATTGGCAAGGGCAATCGCATTGTTTGACGTATCACTTGAGTAGCCCCATCCATCTAGAATTAAAAGCAGTTTTGTATTTTGCATTAGGATTAAAACTTAAACATTAAACAAAAAGTGAACAACATCTCCATCTTTAACAACGTAATCTTTTCCTTCGGAGCGCAACTTTCCAGCATCTTTGGCTCCTTTTTCCCCTGCGAATTCAACATAGTCGTTATATGAGATTGTTTCTGCGCGAATAAAGCCTTTTTCAAAGTCTCCGTGTATTTTACCTGCGGCAATCGGCGCCGAGTCTCCAATATTAATCGTCCAGGCTCTAACTTCTTTGGGACCTGCAGTGAAATAAGTTTGAAGTCCAAGCAATCGATACCCCGCCTTGATGAGTCGGTCTAAGCCGGACTCAGTTTGCCCCATTTCGTCTAAAAAGCCTTGTTTGTCTTCCTCTTCAAGTTCGGCAATTTCAGCCTCAATATCTGCACAAACAGAGATCACTTGACTTTTCTCCGCACCAGCAAAGCTTGTTAAGTTTGTAAGGTGCGGGTTATTCTCAAACCCGTCTTCATTTACATTAGCGACATAAAGCACAGGCTTTGATGTCAGTAGCTGTAAGCTTTTGATTAGTTTGTTTTCGTCTTCATTAAGCTCTAAAGATCTAACAGCCATTCCCTCCTCCAAAACTGGAAGAATCTTTTCAAGTAAATTTTTTAGAGGCAGGCCCTCTTTTTGTCCTGCCTTTGAATTTTTAATAGCCTTTTGATAGGCTTTTTCAGCGCTAGAAAGATCGGCTAAAGCAAGTTCAGTATTGATGATTTCAACATCGTCTAGTGGACTAACTTTTCCTGAAACATGGATAATATCATCATTTTCAAAACATCGCACAACATGAAGTATGGCATCTGTTTCCCTAATATTTGAGAGAAACTGATTCCCAAGGCCCTCTCCTTTTGAGGCCCCTTCTACTAATCCCGCGATGTCAACAAACTCCATAGTGGTTGGAAGTATTTTTTCAGGGTTCGCTATATTTGCAAGGTTTTGCAGTCGAGAGTCATTTACTGGAACAATTCCAATATTAGGCTCTATTGTGCAAAAAGGATAGTTTTCTGAGTCAATTCCAGCTTTGGTCAGAGCATTAAAGAGTGTTGACTTGCCAACATTTGGAAGCCCTACAATGCCGCACTTAAATCCCATTATCTTTCTCCAATGCTACGTATGAAGAGCCTTCATGGCATCTTCAAAGTTTCCAGTGACTAACAGGTCAGTTATTTCTATTGCGCTTGACAAGCTCTCCTCTATTGACTTTAGCTCTGATTTGCTTGGAGCTTTTAGAACATAATCGACAACATCATGTTTCGATCCAGGATGGTCTATACCAATTCGAAGACGATAGAAGTTATTTGATCCAAGTGCTTTTATGATGTCCCTTAGGCCATTATGACCCCCATGACTCCCGCCAAGCTTTATTCTGACAGTTCCAACAGGTAGATCGAGCTCATCATGAACAACCAAGATCTCTTCTGGTGAGACATCATAGTAATTTAAAAAACTTTTGACAGAGCCGCCAGAACTATTCATAAAAGTTTGAGGCTTAAGAAGAAAAATTTTATTAGTATTAAGACTGATACTCGAAGCCGCACCAAAAAATTTGGATTGACTAGTAAACTTAGAGCCATTTATAGAAGCCAATGACTCAACAAACCAAAAGCCTGCATTGTGACGATGTTCCTGATAATCTTTTCCGGGGTTCCCCAGTCCAACAATTAGCTTAATCATTACAACGCTTCATTTTACGCTTGTTGAGCCAACAAGAATGACGATACTTTATTCGTTGTCGTCACCATCTTTTGAGTCTTCAGATTCTTCAGCAGAGCCTTCGCCTTCTTCGCCTTCTTCGCCTTCTTCGCCTTCTTCGCCTTCCTCAATAATTTCTTCTTCCTCTTCGGCTATAAGCTTCGGCTCAGAGACCGAACATATAGTCTGGTCGTGCGCCTCAATATCTTCATGCTGAAGAGAAGTGATAACGACACCTTCTGGCAAAACTAAATCAGTTAATGAAAGATGATCGCCAAGCTCAAGGTTGGTGACATCTACATCAATACCATGTGGCAGGTCTTGTGGAAGACATGAGATTTCAATAGAAACTACAAACTGATTAAGCATATTGCCAAGCCTTAATGCCTCGTTTTCTTCCATGCCAATAAAGTGAAGTGGCGTTGTAGTAACAAGAGTTTGCTTGGCATCAACACGCAAAAAGTCAATATGAGTAACGGTATTTTTTGCTGGATGACGTTGAATGTCTTTTAAAACAACAGATTCTTTTGATTTTCCCACCATTAAGTCCAATACTGACGTAAATGTGTTTTCGTCCTCTAGTAGGTGGGTGATTTCGTGAATATTCAGTGCTATCATTAGCGGGGCATTTTTTCCGCCATAGACAATACTAGGCACCTTCTCTTCTTTTCTCAGGCGGCGGCTCGCACCTTTCCCCTGGTCTTCACGCTCTGTAGCGTTTACAGTAATGCTCATTTTGAGTTCTCCAATAAATGAAAAAACACCGCATTAAGCGGTGCAACTTAACCTGCCTATCTTGCGACCAGATAGGCTGGAGAAGTATTTTACCCGAAATTCTTTTTAAATAGCCAAATTTCTCTATCTGGACTTTAGCCAAAAAACATAGCTTAGGATAGAGCTGACTATAGCTAAAACCCAGATTAATTGAGTAGCTAGAAATCCTGCCGTCAATAAAAATGCTATTGCAAAAAAAATTGCTCTCTGTTTAGAAGCGTTCTCACGGAGTTGAGAGATAATTGCCTCTGTTTGTTTTTTTGAGTTTTCGGTCCTTAAAGCCCCACTTTCAATTTGCTTGAGAGCGTTAATTACCAGCATTGGTATCTCTGGCAATTCAGAGATAAGCTTAGGCAGCTCATCAGAGATTTTGTTAAGGGTATTTTTAAAGCTATATTTTTCTTTAGCCAGCTTTTCCAAATAAGGTTTAGCTGTAGCCCAAAGATCAAGCTCTGGATATAGCGAGCGCCCTAGACCTTCAATATTAAGGAGTGTTTTATAGAGCAAAAGCAGTTGTGGCTGAACCTCCATATCAAAGCGTTTGGCTTCTTTTAAGAGGCTTAGCAAAACCTGGCCAAAAGAAATTTCACTTAAGGGTTTTTCAAATATTGGTTCACAAACGCTTCTTATCGCATTTTCAAATTCCATGACGTTTGTTCCTTCAGGTATCCATCCAGATTCAAGATGGACTTGGGATACTTTTTTATAGTCTTGATTAAAAAACGCCAAGAAATTTTGAGCCAAATAATATTGATCAGCTTCAGTCAGTGTTCCCATGATTCCAAAATCAACCCCAGTATATTGATTGTTTTCTCCAACAAAAATGTTCCCTGGGTGCATATCTGCATGAAAAAAATTATGGTCAAAGACCTGTGTAAAAAATATGATTACTCCGTTTTCTGCTAGAGATTTAAAGTCTACATTTTTTTTCTGTAGTGCTTCAATATCGCTAACCGGTGTGCCATAGATTCTCTCAGTTACCAATATATTAGAGCGGCAAAGGTCCCAATGAACTTTTGGAACATACAGCAGGTTTGAGTCATTAAAGTTTTTTCCCAAAAGAGATGCATTGGCAGCTTCGACCATCATGTTGAGTTCGTTGAAAATAATACCCTCAAATTCAGCCACAGCCTCTATTGGCCTGAGCCTTTTTCCATCCTGATGTTTTTCAGCGAGCCTCGCTAAAGTGTATAGAAGTCGAATATCTCTTTTGATCTGTTTTTCAATTCCAGGACGAACTACTTTAATGATGATTTCCTCGCCGTTTTGGGTTACTGCTGTATGAACCTGGGCAATGGAGGCGGAAGCGAGCGGAGTCTCATCAAAAGAAGAGAAAAGGTTTGGTGTCTTATCGCCAAGCGCTTTTTCAATGATTGACTTTGATTCGGTTGCAGGAAAAGGCGGGCATTTGTCTTGTAGCGTCGCCAGCTCAGCTCCAATATCGTCAGGTAAAAGATCTCTTCGTGTTGATAGCGTTTGTCCAAATTTAATAAATATTGGCCCTAGCTCCTCAAGCGCAAGTCGAACTCGTTCCCCTCTAGAGAGTTTTTTGCTGGGAAAGTAATGCCATGGGGTTAAGTAAACTAAAGGTTTAAGACTTTTCAGAAAAGAAGTGGATAGTATTAGGTAATCCAGTCTGTATTTAATTAGTGTTCTTAATATGTTTACAAATCGAAAAAAGTTCTTCATTTTGACACCCTTCTTTTAAAAAACCTAGATCGACTTGGGGCAATTAGTGCTGTTGTGATTTCATCTTTCAAATTATTAATTATTGAGCCGTCATTTTTTAAAGACCCCTCTTTAAGCTGTCTAAAAGCACGCCCAAGTTGGTGGGCCACTATATCGCCAGTGTATTGTGAGATTAAGTCCTCAATGTCAATCGAAGATGACACCAATAAATCTGCAAGCTGCTGTGCGGTTTTTATGTTTCCATTAATCTCGATCTCTTCTCCTTCAATGAGCTCTTCTATAGTCGAGCCTTTGAGCATAGACAAGAAGGCGGCTTTATTCATAACTATTGAAACATCAATCTTTTTGTTTTGGGGTTTGTCTAAAACAAAAACACGGGAGTTCATACATAGAAAAAACAGGCTTAAGTCTATCTCTTCTACTTTCAGGCTGATAATTTTATTATCGATATGCTCAATGTCAATGTTGTTGGCATTAATCATATGATTTAGAGTTTTTTCAATGGCAAGGCGAAACATTTTAGCTAGGCTTTTATTGCTTTATGAAGCGCAACAATCCCTCCAGTCAGATTGTGATATTCACAAAATTCAAAACCAGCATCAAGAACCATAGTTTTTAAGGTTTCTTGATTAGGGTGTTTACGAATTGACTCTGCAAGGTACTGATAACTGTCTTCATCATTAGCAAAAAAATCACCAAATTTAGGGATTAGGTTAAACGAATAGAAGTCATAAGCTTTCTCTAACATTTGGTTTTCAACCTTAGAGAATTCAAGGATTAATAGTGTGCCACCTTTCTTTAGGACGCGACACATTTGTTTTAAGGCAGCATCTTTGTCAGTAACATTTCTCAATCCAAATGCAATACTGACGCAATCAAAAGTGTTGTCCTTAAATGGCAGTGATTCTGCGTTTGCCTGAACAAAATCGACATCAATGACACCATGGTTTAAGAGGTTTTTTCTGCCTTCGTAAAGCATTGAGTTGTTTATATCTGAGAGAATTACTTTGCCTGTAGATCCAACTTTTTTTCTATACCTAATGGTTAGATCACCAGTTCCTCCAGCAATATCAAGAACCTGGTCGCCATTGGAGACATTGCTACTAGCGATTGTGTAGTTTTTCCAGAGTCGATGCACTCCTAATGACATTACGTCATTCATGAGATCGTATTTACCTGCAACCGAGTCAAATACCCCTTTTACTAGGCTTTGTTTTTTTTCAACATCAACCTGTTTGTAGCCAAAGTGAGTAGTTTTACCCATTGTTATTTAGAGGGGTAATCCCTAAAATCCGCACCAGTATATATTTGAGTTGGTCTAAAAATTCTATTATGACTCACTTGCTCGTGCCAATGCGCAACCCATCCAGCTGATCTAGCCATGGCAAATATAGAGGTAAAGTGTTCTTTGGTGAAGTTAAATATTTCTGAATATAGTATTCCTGAGTAAAAGTCGACGTTGGGATAGACTCCCTTTTGAGACAATAGCTCATTACAGATATTCTCAACTTCAAGAGCTGTTTCGAAGCGGTTAGATAAAGTAAGATCATTTTTCTTAATATAAGTTTTAATCATTTTTTCAAGAATTGTAGCCCTGGGATCTTTTGTTTTGTATTCACGATGACCCATACCCCAAATAACTTCTTTATTTTTGAGCCTATCTTCAATCCATTTACGGGCATTCTTTGGAGAGCCAATTTCGTCAAGCATAATGAGAACATTTTCATTTGCGTTGCCATGCAATGGGCCAGCAAGAGTTCCTACTCCAGCAGCAATTGAGGCAAAAGGGTTTGCGAGCGAAGAAGCCGTAACCATCGTAGAAAAGGTGGAGGCATTGATCGTATGTTCGGCATGTAAAATTAGGCTAGCGTCTAAAAGATTAACAATTGCTGGGTCAGATTCTTCTCCAAAACACATGTACATAAAGTTTTCAGCATAAGACATTTTGTTACTTGGAGGTATTGGGTCATAACCTCTGCTGATGCGAGTCCACATCGCAACCAAAGTGCTCATATTTGAAATTATTTTGATGAGAGCATTTTGTGTATAGACTGAATCTGGCTCCGAAGCAACAGCATCTGGGTAGAAAGTAGCCATTGAGGCTATTGCAGTTTGAAGAACATCCATTGAGTGTCCAGTTGAAGGGAGCGACCAAAGTAAATGGCGGATTTTACGTTTTACTTCATTTCTTTTCTTTAAGGTATTTTTGAAGTTTGTTAGTTCTTTAGAAGATGGAAGTTCTCCATTCATTAACAAAAGTGCGGTTTCTTCAAATGAAGAGTGTTCAACTAAATCTTGAATAGAGTAACCTCTATAAGCTAGTATTCCTTTTTCCCCGTCGATTGAAGAAATTGCTGACTTGGTTGCTGGTACGCCGGCTAGACCTGGAATATATTCTTTCATATCATTATTGTTAAATTGAAAAAGAAGAGCCGCAACCACAAGTGGTTTTGGAATTAGGGTTGCTTACAACAAACCGAGCGCCCTGAAGGTCTTCAAGATAATCAACTGTTGAGCCCATTAGGTATTGGTAGCTCATCGGGTCAATGACTAATTCAACTCCTTTTTTATTGACACCGCTATCTCCCTCTTTAAGGCTTTCATCAAAGGTAAAGCCGTAAGAAAAGCCAGAGCATCCTCCGCCAGTAATATAGACACGAAGCCTTAAGGAGGGATTTTTTTCCTCCTTAATAAGTTGAGCAACTCTGCTCGCTGCGCTATCGCTAAATACTATGTCGGCCTTGTCTTGAATTTCAGTAGCTACCATTCGTTCGCTCCAAGTAAATCTGCATAACTTAAATTAATGTTATGGCAAAAGTCCAATCTCTAAAAGGCCTTCCTTTTCGTCAAGTCCAAACATTAAATTCATATTTTGAATTGCCTGGCCCGCGGCACCTTTGCCCAGGTTGTCAATGACAGACATAATTACAAGCTTGTTGCTGTGTTCAACATACTGAACTGAAATCTGACAATAATTTGAAGACTTGACTGAGCGTGTTTCAGGATAGACACCTTCAGGTAGTATTTTAACAAATTCTTCGTTTTTGTAGGCATTTTCGAAGCAAGCTAAAATATTTGCTTTGTGGTCAATTAGGTCAACATAGATTGTGGCTTCAATGCCACGACTCATTGGCAGCAGATGCGGCGTAAATGTAAGACCAATCGGGCACCCAGCAATAGATTCAAGTTCTTGTTTTATTTCAGGAAAATGTCTATGGCCACTTACACCATAAGGCTTAAAGCTTTCAGTGACTTCACAAAAAAGAGTTGCTTGATTTGCATTGCGTCCAGCGCCACTCGTTCCAGATTTGCAATCTGCAATTATGTTTGAAGGCTCTATTAGGTTATTCTCTAGGAGTGGCTTTAATGCCAAGAGAACTGCGGTTGGGTAGCATCCAGGGTTTGCAATTAGTCGCGCCTTTTTAATTGTGCTTCTATTAATCTCGGGTTGCCCATAAACTGCTTCATTTAAAAGAGATGCTTGAGTGTGCCCCATCTTGTACCAGTCAGACCAAATATCTGCATCATTAATCCTAAAGTCAGCGCCAAGGTCAATAACTTTAATGTTTCTGTCTAGAAAAAGACTAGCGTTGTTCATTGCGACACCATGTGGCGTAGCAAAGAAAACTAAATCACAATCAAATAGTTTTGCATCATCAGGAAGAAGATAAGTTAAATCCGACATTCCATGCATATTAGGAAAAACCTCGTATAACTTTTTACCCTTAAGCGCTCTGGATGTGATTGCATGAACATCAGCACTAGGGTGCTGATGCAATATTCGCAGAAGCTCAATGCCGGTATAGCCTGAGCCACCAATAATTCCGACTTTAAGTTTCATTCTTCTTCTCCAAGCATCTTCTCAAGATAATGTATGTTCATTCCGCCTTTTTTAAAGACCTTATCGGTCATAATTAACCTCTGAAGTGGAATATTTGTTTTAATTCCATCAATAACCATTTCATCAAGTGCATTTTGCATCTTAATGATGGCATTTGCCCTATTTTCACTAAAAGTAATAACTTTTCCAATCATTGAGTCATAGTAGGGTGGAACATTATAGCCGTTGTAGACATGAGAGTCTATTCTTACTCCTAGCCCTCCTGCAGCATGATACTGAGTGATTTTTCCAGGCGAAGGCATAAATGTTTCAGGATCCTCTGCATTAATTCTGCATTCAATTGCATGGCCTTTGATTTCAACATCGTCTTGGGTTAGTGACAATTTATCGCCACCGGCGATTAAGATTTGTTCGCGAACTATGTCAACACCAGTAATCATCTCAGTGACTGGATGTTCAACCTGAACCCTTGTGTTCATTTCAATAAAGTAAAATTGCTCGTTGTCAAATAGAAACTCAAAAGTTCCGGCGCCACGATAATTGATTTTTTTGCATGCTTCAGCACAAATGTTTCCAATTTGATTTCTTAGTTTTTTTGATATTCCTGGAGCAGGAGCTTCCTCAACAACTTTTTGATGGCGTCTTTGCATTGAACAGTCTCTTTCTCCAAGATGAATGGCGTTACCATGTTGATCTGCAAGAACTTGAATCTCAACATGACGAGGCGTTGTAAGAAATTTTTCCATATAAACTTCACCATTTCCAAAAAAGCTCAATGCTTCAGACTGTGTCAGCTTGATTGAGTCAACAAGGTCTTTTTCAGACTCAACAACTCGCATACCTCGGCCACCACCACCGCCAGAGGCTTTAATTATTATTGGCAGTCCAATTTCTTTTGCAAGCCTTAAGCTTCTTTTTTCGTCATCATCTAATGCCCCATCTGAACCTGGTACGCAGGGTACGCCGGAATTTTTCATGGCTTCAATAGCTGCAACTTTATCACCCATAACTCTAATATTGTCAGCTTTCGGACCGATAAAAATAAATCCACTTTGTTCAACTTGGTCTGCAAAATCTGCATTTTCAGAAAGAAAACCATAGCCAGGGTGGATTGCATCTGAGTGCGTCACTTCAGCGGCACTAATGATTGCTGGAATATTAAGGTAACTATTAACTGATGGATGAGGTCCTATGCAAACAGCCTCATCGGCCAACCTAACATGCTTTAAGTCTTTATCTGCTGTTGAGTATACGGCAACTGTTTGAATTCCAAGCTCCTTGCAAGCTCTTAAAATTCTTAAAGCAATTTCACCACGATTCGCTATTAATACTTTTTTTATTGAGCTCATTCTATAATCATTAGTGGTTGTCCAAACTCAACAGCTTCGCCATCTTTGATTAAGATTTTAATAACTGTGCCAGACCGATCAGCCTCAATTTGATTCATTATTTTCATTGCCTCAATAATTCCAACAGTGTCGCCCTGATTTATTTTTTGCCCAACAGAGACAAACGGTTTGGCTGTAGGTGAGGGTGCTGAATAGAATGTGCCAACCATTGGTGAAGTAGTAGATTGATCACTTGTTTGTGGGTCAGTTGAAGCAGTCGTTGTTGGTGCAACAGGTACTGAACTGCTAGCGGCATGTTGTTGAACAAAAGACTGAGCTGGAGGTTGAGTCGGTGCTGGAGAGCTTCCAAATCTTGAAATCTTTACTGACTCTTCTCCTTCTTTAATTTCAATTTCCGCCATTCCAGACTCTTCCAGAAGCTCCATCAGTTTTTTAACTTTTCGAATATCCATCGATGCTCCTATTTTTTGATTTTTATAAATTAAATGTTCGTATTTAGCTTAATACTAAAATATTGATAAGTACATGTTTTTGGCTTAAAAATGCTATAGTTAAGCCTAAAAAGATTATTTTAATAAGTCCCTAAATCATGCATTTTACCATCTAAATTGCCGAATATAGCGACAATATAGGAACATTTAGACGAATTAGAGTATATTAATTTAAGTTATTTATGCGTTTTGTAAGCTCTTCTGCGCTTACCTCGCCAATCACTCTTTGGTGCCTTATTTCTTTGCCGTTTTTAAAAAACAAAATTGCTGGCGGACCCACAAGAGAGAATCGCGACATAATAGACTGATTAATGAGATTATTGTTTGTTATGTCGACTGTATAAGCCATAGACTCTTTAAGAGATTGATTAACTAAAGTATCTTTAAAGACTACTCTTTCTAGTTTTTTGCAAGCTATACACCACTCGGCATAGAACTTAAGTACGATTAGTTTTTCATTTTGAATAGTTTTTGATACTAAAGTATTTAGTTCGGCTTCGTTTTCTAGTATTTGAAATTCAACACTGTTTGATGCATCAATTCTGTCGCCGTATATTATAGTATCAAGAGGTTGTTGTATATCTCCACCCCCTTTTGAAACCATTAGCCATAGCAAGATGCCATAGACTAAAAATAAAAGAGATAAGAGCTTGAAAAATATACTCAGTAGGCTTAATGACCTAGTCCAATTTTTTAAAGCTCCGAGCGTGATTGGGGCTAGTGTAAACAAAAATGCCCAAAGAATTAACGACAGCATAGGAGATAGGATTCTATCTAAAAGGTATAGCGCTACCGCAATCATTGCAAAGCCAAAAACCTTTTTGACATTTTCCATCCATGGCCCAGCTTTTGGAAGTGTATTGACGCCCCAGCCACAAATTATTATAAGTGGAACTCCCATTCCTAGACCCATGGCAAAAAGGCTTGCCCCTCCTTTGGTAGCACTTCCCCCAGCGATAACATAGCTTAATGCGGTTGCAAGAAAGGGAGTAACACACGGCCCAACAATTAATGCAGATAAGAAGCCCATTATGCTGACTCCTACAAAGCTTCCACCTGACTGAGAGTTGCTTATACTTGTAAGTTTGGTTTGGAATCCTTCGGGTAGTTGAATGTCGTATAAACCAAACATGGAGAGAGCGAGAAGAATAAAAATGATGCTAAAAACAAATAGCACCCAGGGCGTTTGCATCATCGCTTGTAAATTTATGCCAGCACCAAAGTAGCCTGCGGAGGCTCCAATAAGTGCATAAGCTAGAGACATTGAGAGAACAAATGTAATTGACATTAAGACAGCATTAAAATTACTAGGCGTTTCTTTTTGTCCAATAATAATTCCCGACAAGATTGGTACCATTGGATAAACACAGGGCGTCCAAGACAGAGCTAGGCCAGCTAAAAATGCAGCAATAAATAAAGCCAAGCCTCCTTTTTTAAATTGTTCAGAAGTTATTTTTTCACTTTCAGTCACCGCCTCGTCTGTTGAGCTAGGTGCATTTTTTGATCCTTCAAAGTTGACTTCAATCCTATTGATTTGAGGAGGATAGCAGACGCCACCTTCCCAACAGCCTTGGTGCTCTATTGTTACGAATATAGAATTCTTTTTTAAGTTATTTAACTCAATTTCAATCTCTAAAGGAGCGGTGTAAACACTAACCTCACCAAAAAACTCATCGTTCTTTATTTTTGCCTCAGGAAAGTTGACATTTTCAATAGAGGCTTCTTCGACGGAAAAAGAAAATTTATCCTTATATAAGTAATAATCTTGTTCAATTAGCCAGCGCACAGAGAGCGTTTTCTTGTTCAAGAGTATCGCACTTAATTTAAAAGCCTTATTGACAGGAAGAGGGTGATTT
The DNA here is from genome assembly GCA_902512305.1 of uncultured Gammaproteobacteria bacterium. Taxonomy (GTDB): domain Bacteria; phylum Pseudomonadota; class Gammaproteobacteria; order PS1; family Pseudothioglobaceae; genus Pseudothioglobus. The sequence continues at coordinate 31,826 of CABXIU010000002.1, read as the reverse complement.
AGTGTTTTTGAGTTGTCATTACCAAGACTTAAGGCAGATGTATTAGCAGTGCTTTCTTGGCTAAGTTCAGTTGCAACTGAAGCCGTTTCTGCTGAAGTTTGCGAAAAAACATTTAGCAATATTAAAAGACTTATCAGACAAAACTGTTTCATAGAATTCACAATTGATTTGATAGCGCCAATTATAGTCTAATCATGCCATCTCTTAAATTGGGTTTCTTCAAAGTTGAAATGTTTTATCTATAAAATCGACTTAAATAATACCATCTTTAGCAAGAACCATATGAACGAGAAATCAGCGAATAAGTGCTTGTTTGAGCTAATCATATGAACGCTAAATTAATTCCATGGATTTTTGTATGGATTTGGAGTACTGGATTTATAGCGGCTAAGTATGGGTTGCCATATGCTGAGCCCTTTACATTGCTACTATATCGATTTCTACTCACCCTCTTATTATTATTTCTCATAATAAACTATAAGAAAAGTCCATGGCCTAAATCTAAATTAGAGGCCTTTCACCTCATGGTGGCAGGCGCTTTAATTCATGGAATCTACTTGGGCGGGGTTTTTCAAGCGCTTAAGTGGGGAATGCCCGCGGGAGTAGGGGCTATGATTATTGGTTTGCAGCCTTTAGGTATGGCTCTTTTAGCTGGAATTATGTTAAAAGAACAGGTTTCTAAGAGTCAATGGATAGGCCTTTTGCTTGGTCTCGTAGGGCTGTATTTGGTTTTGTTTGACAGTTTAGATTTAACTAAAGAGTTAGCTTTTGACGGGTTTCCCGTATGGGCTGTTTTTGCTGTAATTATTTCTTTATTTGCAATTTCTATTGGAACGATTTACCAGAAGCGTTTTTGCAGTAATATGGATTTAATCAGTGGAACCTGGGTTCAATATTTTAGCGCCATGCTTTTCTGTCTCCTGGCTGTAGTGTTTTTTGAAACTGGAGAGATTAGTTGGACTAGGCCTTTTATATTGGCTTTGGTATGGCAAGTGCTCGCTCTTTCAATTGGAGCAATTTTTTTATTGATGACAATGATAAAACAAGGTGCTGCTGCAAGTGTTGGAAGCTATTTTTATCTAGTAGCACCTTTGGTTGCGATTCAGGCTTGGTTTTTATTTGATGAGACGATTGGTTTAAGTGCTTTTGCAGGAGTAATACTCATTTCCTTTGGAGTGGCTATCACGTCCTCTAAAAAAGCACTTATAAATTCTAAAGCCTAGAGCTCGCCAGCTCCTTCTAGAATAACCCTTGCAACTTTAAAACACTCTACACCTTGGGGGACACCACAGTATATTGCAATAACATGAAGTATTGATTTAATTTCATTTGTGCTCACTCCATTTGTTAATGCGCCTTTCAGATGGACTTCAAACTCGTCCATTTTTCCAAGAGCTGCTAGCATTGTGAGGTTCATCATTGATCTTGTTTTTGCATCAATGGTGTCATCACCCCAGCCAAAACCCCAGCACCATTCAGTCATTTGTTTTTGAAAGTCTTCATTGAAGTCATCAGCTGCATCTAAGTTTTTTTCAACGTACTCTTTTCCAAGTGTAGCCTTTCTTTTTGAGAGGCCCAATTCAAATAATTTTTTGTCCATAATTTACTCCATTTCTATCTTTGTTAAGAAATTCTTACCTTATTACAAAAGGATTACTCATAGGCTCCGATGAAGTATTTATCCATGTTGTTTTGGTCCGCGTATATTCGTGAATCGCGTCAATTCCAGCCTCACGACTTCCACCACTTTGTTTCACCCCCCCAAAGGGAGACATAGGAGATACTGCCCTGTAGGTATTTATCCAAACAATGCCTGAATGGATTTTTGCGCTCACACGATGTGCTCTGGCTAAATTTTCAGTAAAGACTCCTGACCCGAGGCCATAATCAGAGTCATTAGCCATAACTATAGCTTCTTCTTCTGTGTCGAAAGCAATTGCACTAATAACAGGCGCAAAGAGTTCTGTTCTAACGCAGTCAAACTCTTGGCCAGGGCAGTCTAGAAGGGTGGGCTCAAAATACCATCCTTCTTTATACTGGCTTGGCTTGTCGCCTCCAAAAACTATTTTAGCTCCTTGCTTAACTGAGTTTTTGATTACTTGTGAGGCTCTCTCAACCTGATGTTGCGTTGCAAGTGGCCCAACCTGAGTTTTACTATCTAGAGGGTTACCAACAACAATACTTTTGGCGCGCTCCTTAACTAGTTTAATTATTTTAGAGTGAATTGATCTATGAATAAATACTCTCGACCCAGCTACACAGCTCTGTCCAGAGGCTCCAAAGTTGCCTGCAATGATGCCATTAACTGCACCATCAATATTACAATCATCAAATATTATCATAGGTGATTTGCCGCCTAACTCTAAGCTAACATGAGCAAAGTTTTCGGCACTATTTCTCACTATATGTCTTGCAACATCTGTACCACCCGTAAATGCAATTCTTGCAACTTTAGGGTGCTTGGTCAAGACTTTTCCGCAAGGGTCTGCAAATCCAGTGATGATGTTAATTACTCCAGGAGGAAAGCCGCATTGATCAACCAATTCAGCAAATTTAAATAATGCTGCAGGCGCTTGTTCGGAGGCCTTCACCACTATAGTGTTTCCAGCAGCTAATGCCGGAGCAATTTTTGTTGCCGAAAGAAATAGCTGAGCGTTCCAGGGAACAATGGCAACAACTACTCCAATAGGTTCGCGAGTCGTAAATACTTGCATATCAGGCTTATCAATTGGGAGGACCTCTCCTTGGATTTTGTCAGCTAGCCCGGCATAGTAATAATAATAGTCTGCTACGTAGCTTGATTGAGCCTTAGTCTCAATTGCAAGTTTGCCGCTATCCTGTGTCTCTAACTCTCCAAGCTCAGAGGCATTTTCAGCAATCAAATCACCCAGTTTATGAATTAATTTCCCCCTTTGTGTTGCATTAAGTTTTGACCAAGCTCCCTTATAAAGCGCAGAGTGAGCAGATTCAATCGCCAAGTTTGATTCTTGTTCTGAGGCTGCAGGAAAAGTTGCCCATGACTTACCGTTGGCAGGATTAAAAGATTCAAATTTTTCTGAACCGTCACTAAATTTACCATTAATGTAGTGTTTGTAATGTTTCATCATTTATTCCGTTAATTAAATGCAGGCATAACCTTATCAATAAAAAGCTGGAGTGATTTCTTTTTGGTTTCAAAGTCCATACTGCTGTCAATCCAATAGCTATATTCATCATAACCAAGATCTTCACAAAGCTTGATTCTCTTAATGACCTCATCAGGAGTTCCTATAATGCTATTTTTACGCATATTTTCTGGAGAGTACATTTCGAGTTTAGACATTTCTTCCTCTGTAAGTTTCTTTATTAAGCCTTGTTCAATCGGTTTTTCATTTTTAAACCAAGCGCCAAAGTAACAATAAAAACGTGAAATATCTTTGGCTCCTTGTGAGATTTCTTCTTCGTTTTCAGCCACAAAGGTGTGACGTAAAACCATAATTTTAGGACGTTTAGTGTTCTTATGTTTTTTACAGGCAATATTAAACTTTTCCATTAGTGAAATGACCTCTTCATCACCCAGCCATAGCGGCGTTACTTGAACATTGCAGCCTTCTTCTAGTGCAAAGTCATGAGATTTTTGATCTCTAGCTGCAATCCAAATTGGTGGATTTGGGGATTGTTGAGGTTTAGGCGAGCTGGTTGTTTTTGGAAATGACCAATGTTCGCCTTTGCCAGTATAATCTCCTCGCCATAGTGCTTTGATTGCAGGAACAATTTCTCTCAATGCTTGGCCAGCAGAAAAAGGATCAATTCCATCGGCAAGCCGATCATACTCGAAAGAGTAAGCACCTCTGGCTATACCAATTTCAAGTCGACCGCCAGTAATAATATCGGTCATCGCTGCTTCTTCAGCAAGTTTTATTGGATGCCAAAAAGGAGCAACAATAGTTCCTGTACCCAGTCGAACATTATTAGTTTTATTAGCTAAATCAGTAAGATTGATAAAAGGGTTTGGAGCAATGGTAAAGTTCATGCCGTGATGTTCACCATTCCAGATTGTTTTAAAACCTGATTTATCAGCTATTTGACATAGTTCAATAAACTCCTCGTACAATCTTTTTTGAGACTGCTCCTCATCTATCCTTTCCATGTGTGCAAATAAAGAAAAATCCATTTTAACAATTCCTATTAGTTTTGATTAGTTTTGATTAGTTTTGATTAGTTTTGATTAGTTTTGCTTATAGCTTCTACCTTGCCTTCGCTTTCTTTTCCGACAAAAATTCCAAATGCATTGAGTTCTCTTTCCTTTATATATCGTTTAAGCATTATTCTACTCGCTTCATCGTTAAGTTTGTCAAATGGAATAGAATCAAAATCATACAAGTTCTCTTCCAAAGCCTCAGCACCCTCTTTAACTTGGGCGCGATAATATATCAGACTGGTTTTATCCTCGGCATTTTCGAATACCGAAAAAAGATAGTGTTCATTGATCGAAATATTAAGATTGTTAAGCTTACCTAGAAGGCTTTGGCTATCATTAATATGTCCAAGTCTTGAGGCTGAAGGAAAGTAAAGTGAGTCACTTTCTTTGTCTTCAAGTAAAAAAACTCTTTTGCGCCATTCAATTATCGCGCCTACAATTATTGCGGTATTTTTATTTTCCATTGCCAACAACATTTTTTGCTCTAGTCCAAGATTGACATAATTTCCTCTTAAGTACATCAAGGGAGTTTTTGGACTGCTATCAAATGCAACTACTTTTCCAATGAGCATGAGGTGATCTCCTGCATTGATAATTTGTTCAGTATTGCAATCAAACCAAGCAACTGAATTGCTAATTATTGGGCTTTTGGTTTGTTTGGATTCCCAGTGAACTTCTTTAAATCGATCCTCATTTGGGGTAGCAAAGATTGTTGAGATAAACTGCTGGTCTTCAGAAAGAATGCTGACCGCAAAGTGCTTTGTAACGGAAAATAAATCGATATTAAAAGATTTTTTATCAATACATATTGAGATTAGTTGGGGGTCTAGTGATACAGATGTGAAAGAGTTAGCAGTAAAACCTAAGGGTTCATTATTTGAGTTTCTACATGCTACAACCGTTACGCCAGTTGGAAAGGAGCCTAATGCCTGTCTTAATTTTGCAAAATTATTATTGTTCATTAGTTATTAAAAAATCTTCAATTATTGGGTTCACTTTTTCTGGTGCAATATAGGCCATCATATGAGCTTCGTTGTCTATACTTTTTGAGAAACCTCTGGGAGACTCATTTGCCATTTCTATAGACATTTCCGAAGTAGAGTTCGGATCATCGCTTCCAGTCAAGTATAGAGCAGGCGGCTGTAGTTCATTAAGTTTATTTTCAAAGGTAGAATCAGATTTAGCAAATAATTTATAAGCATCGCCATAACCTTTTGGAGAGGCGTTTGATAATAATTGACGAACTTTATTGATTTTCTCAATTTGATTAATATTAGTTTTATTTTTAAACCACCTTTCTAACGTTTGATCAATATTTACTATTTCTCCTGTTTTTAAAATCGTATTTGCTCGTTTTATGACTTCATTTCTAGTCTTAATTGATCTCTTATAAACAATATTTAAGGGTATCACGACATTAATTTTATTGGGATATTTAAGGCTATACGCCACACTTATAAGAGCTCCCATTGAATGACCAATCAAAGAGAAGCTGGAAATATTTATTGATTTAACCAGCGAGTCAAGCTGCTCAACGTAGTCTTCTAGTTGGGGAGTTTTGTTGGGAGCTGAGCTTAAACCATGTCCAAGAAAGTCATAAGTAACTACTCTACGGTTCTTGGAAAAATACTCAATTTGAGGGTTCCAAATTTCTCCATTGAGACCAACGCCATGAATAAAAATAAGGTAAGGACCAGTTGAGCCACTAATAGAATAATATGTTTTATCCTTTGTGAAAAGACCAGTGGATTGATTCAAATTATTGATTCTCAAGTCATTCATAATTTAGCAAAGTTTTTATGATAGTAGATTAATCTACAGGGCACACACCTTTTTTTCTCACTGCCTACCGACTTGAGTAAAGAGAAATATAAAGTATTAAAACCTTACTGTCAAGCAGCAATAATTATTGACTAATAACGAAAAAAGCCAATAAATTAGCAAAAAAGCTATTTATTTAGATAAAAATGATCGTTTTTTTAAAAAAAATACTACAAATAGTAAAAAAATGACTATTTTTTACAAAAAAAAGTCAATTTTTTTTATATTTTTTGAAAAAAAACGTATTATTGATGATTTTTTGTCAAACTTATAAATCTAAGGGCAGGTAATTAAGAATTTTCTTTGTCTTTATCTTCAATTTTGCTCTTGTATGGTGCAAAGCCCATAATTGCAGTAGAAATAAATGTAAATATAAATTTATAACAAAATTTAAATAAATTTACTAGTTTTCTCATACTTGACTTTTTAGAGCCTTCCTACTGAACAACAACAACCAGTGCGGGTCTAACAAGCCTACCGTTAAGACTAAAGCCTATCTGAATAACTTCTAGAACAGTGTTTGATTCTTTATCAGGCATTGGCACCATGGTGACCGCTTCATGAAGGTCGGGATTAAATTTTTCATCTATGGGATTAATGGCCTCAACTCCAAATTTCTCTAGAGTACTATTGAAAACTTTGTTAGTTAGTTCAAGGCCTTCAGTTGTATTTTCTAAAGTAGCCTTTTCATCTTTAGCAGATTTAATTCCCATGGCTAGAGAATCACTAACTTCTAGGAGTGCTTTTACGAAGCCATCAAGCGCAAACTTATGAGCATTCTCTAGGTCTTTTGAAGTTCGTCTTTTAAGATTTTCCATTTCAGCTTGAGATCGCAATAATTTATCCCAATTATCCTTTGTAGATTGCTGTGCTTCTTCTAGCTGAGATTCTAAATCTTCAATTCTAGAGTTATTTTCTAGCTCCTCTTTAGCTTTATTTGAGGTGTCTTTCTGAGTTTTTTGTTCTTTCTTTTTTGTCATTGTCTTACTAAACTAATGTATATTTAATGTGATATTTAGTTACTCTTTAGAATATTTCAAGGCCTATGTTTAATTCTGTTGGCGTTATCTGTAAACCAAATGATTTTACCAGTCAAAAAACTGCTTTGGAGCTTGGAGTGCTCCTCAAAGATCTTGATGTTAAATTTCTTCAGGATAAAGAGGACATTATTAATGATGCGGATTTAATAATTGTTGTTGGTGGGGATGGCACTATTCTTAATACCGCCAGAACCTATGTCGACTCTAATATACCTATACTAGGAGTAAACCTTGGAAGGCTCGGCTTTTTGGCAGATGTTTCAGTTGACTCAATGGCTTCAGTCGTAACTGAAATTTTAAATGGTGAGTTTATTAAAGAGCAGAGATCTTTACTGAGCTGTCAAATTGAAAAAAATGGCAAAGTAATTTCTAATCACCTCGCATTTAATGAGGTTGTCATACATCGAAATGAGACACCGAGAATGATAGAGTTTGAGCTTCATGTTGATGATGACTTTGTGAATAATCAAAGAGCTGATGGGATTATTGTCACTACTCCAACAGGATCAACAGCTTACGCACTATCGAGCGGTGGCCCAATTATGCATCCAAGTACTAATGCAATTTGTTTGGTTTCGATTAGTCCTCATACGATGAGCCATAGGCCATTTATTCTGCATGGTGAAAGTGAAGTATTCATCTCTCTTTTGGATTGTGATGAAAGCGCGACTATTAGTTTTGATGCGCAGTCATCGGTCTCCGCCTCTGAGGGTTTTTCACTAAGAGTGAAACGACATACCAATTTTGTTCATCTCATACATCCCAAAGGTTATGACTATTTTGAAATTATTAGATCAAAGCTGCACTGGGGTCAAAAGGTTTAAAAACTGAAAGTATGCTGGAAAACCTGAATATTAAAAATCTAGTTGTTGTTGAAGATTTAGATGTTGAATTTAAGTCAGGCATGACAGTCATTACAGGCGAAACAGGAGCTGGAAAATCAATTGTTGTTCAGGCATTAGGCATGATTGCTGGCGGTCGTTCTGATGCTTCATTAGTAAGAACAGGGGCCAGCAAGGCCGAAATTAGCGCTTCTTTTAGTATTGATTCAAACGCGAGAGTGCAGTCCTATCTTGAAAGCCAAGATTTAGAAAACGATGTTGATTGCATCATAAGAAGAGTAATAGTTTCAGATGGAAAGTCACGCTCATATATTAATGGTAGAAAAGTTCCATTGTCAGTCCTTAGTGAAGTTGGAAGTTATTTAATTGACATGCATGGACAAAACGAACATCAGCTTTTATTAAGGAATAGCCACCATAGAATGCTTCTTGACGACTATGCTGGCGCTCAAACTCTTTGTGAAGGTGTTAATGATGTTTATCAAAACTATCAAGCAGTAAAAAATAAAATTGAAGCTTTGCGAGATAATAACTCACTTCTTTCTGCTCAAAAGGAGCTATTAACTCATCAGCTTGATGAGTTATACCAGGCACAATTTAGTGAAGAAGAACTTAATAACATTGAAGATGAGTATAAAGCGTCAATAAACTCAAGTCAGCTTATAGAGAAAATATCAAAGATACTCGACTCGTTAAATGATGATTATGGAGTTAACAACATTCTTATCGAAGGAGAGAACATTCTTGATCAATCAAAAGAGTTAGATTCACGACTTGACTCCATAAGGACACTAATTGCTGGCGCACAGCTACAAGTCCAAGAGGGCATATATGACCTTACAGACTACCTAAGTAAAATAAGCAGCCAAGAGGACAATTCTCTAGAGCTGGGTCAAAGAATTACACTTCTTCATGATCTAGGCAGAAAACATAATTGCCAAATTAAAGGCCTAGCTGATGCTCAAAAATCTCTAGAGAATAAACTGAGCGAACTTGATACTTCAAATGAGACACTTGATAATCTAACCCAAGAGATTGGTAGGCTTGAAAAAGATTATTATTCGCAGTCAAAACTACTCTCCAGCAAGAGGGACAAGGCTAGCAAGGCACTTTCAAAAGAGGTCACTCTCCTGATGCAAAAGCTTGGAATGCCCGGCAGTGAAATTATATTTAAGGTGAATAGTTTGGACTCAGAGGTAAGGCTAAACGGCATGGAGGATATTGTTATTCATGTTAAAACAAATGCAGGACAAGATTTTAAACCACTCAATAAGATTGCTTCTGGTGGAGAGCTTTCAAGAATCTCTCTAGCGCTATCGGTTTCAGGCAGCAACACTGAGTTGACACCTTCAGTTGTTTTTGACGAGGTGGATGTAGGCATAAGCGGGTCAGTTGCAGAAATTGTGGGTCAAATGTTAAAACAACTTTCAAAACAATATCAAATCATTTGTGTAACTCATCTTGCTCAGGTTGCAGCTCAAGGCAAAGAGCATTTGAGGGTCGAAAAAACTCAAAAAAATGACCTAACTTATACGAATGTAGTGAGCCTGAATAAGAAAGAGAGGGCAGATGAAATTGCTAGGATATTAGGCGGGATAAAAATCAGCAATAAAACTCGTATAGCTGCAGAGGAGATGATTAATTCAGGCTCCTAAGATACTAGGATTTAGTCAGTGAAATAAAATCTGTATTTGAGTTGAATTTTATTTAACTCCAGACTAGATATATTCTACTTTCAGTGCTTGACTATTAAGCAGTAAATTGTATAATATTGCGTTTGTGCAATGTCAGGGTGGTTAAGAAGAAAGTGAAATCTGTAAGCTCACTTATTCAGTACTTTCTCCTTGCTTTAGTTGTTATTTATTTTGCCATTAATGGTCTTGTTCTTGCCGCTATGTACGGCGCTTTTGTTAGTTTGAGCAATACCTTGATTTTTAATTGGTACACAAGTAAACAAAAAGCATTAGTTGATATAGATGCGCAAAAAAGCTTTAGGATGGCGATAAATAGTAGCGTTACTAGAACATTTTCCTTAATCCTATTAGCTTTAATTGGACTCGGTTTTTTAGAACTTGATCCGGCAGCTTTATGTTTAAGCATGGTGGTTGGTCAAGTTGGTTTTATATTAGATAGGTTAAGGCAAAAATAATGGCAAGTGGTGAACTAACATCCGGCGCTTATATAAAGCACCATCTTCAAAATTTAACTTACGGAAAATTTCCTGATGGTCATTGGGGTTTTGCACATACCTCTGAAGAGGCTAAAGAGATGGGCTTTATGGCTGTTCATGTTGATACTCTTGGTTTTTCTTTTGTGCTAGGCGCACTTTTCTTATTCTTATTCGCTAGGGCAGCAAAAAAAGCTTCAATAGATGCTCCGAGCGGGTTTCAAAATTTTGTAGAAAGTATTGTTGATTTTATTGACGAAAACGTTCGTGGTTCTTTTAGCGGGAAAAATCCAATGGTTGCGCCACTTGCGCTAACAACATTCATATGGATTATTCTAATGAATACCATGGACTTAGTGCCTGTCGATTGGCTGCCTTCGCTATTCCATGCAATGGGCGTTGAGTATTTGAAAGTCGTTCCAACGACAGACCCGAACGCGACATTTGGAATGTCGATTGGTATATTTATATTAATCCTTTATTACAGTGTTAAGGAGAAAGGATTAGGGGGATTTTTGGGCGAACTAACACTCCATCCTTTTGGAAAGTGGATGTTGCCTGCAAACTTATTTTTAGAAGGAGTGAACTTGCTGGCAAAGCCAGTTTCACTTGCATTGCGTTTATTTGGAAACATGTATGCAGGTGAAATGATCTTTATTCTAATTGCACTGTTGCCGTTCTGGATTCAGTGGAGCCTGTCTTTACCGTGGGCTATTTTTCATATCTTAATTGTATTACTTCAGGCGTTTATCTTTATGACACTTGTAATTGTATATATGGATATGGCACACCAAAAAGAGCATTAATTTTTTTTAAATAGTTTTAATAAGTAGGAGCAAAAAATGGAACAAAGTATATTATTTTTAGCAGGATCTATTTTGATGGGTCTTGGCGCACTTGGCGCTGCTGTTGGTATTGGTATTCTTGGTGCTAGATTTATCGAGGGTGCTGCACGTCAGCCGGAATTAATTCCAATGCTAAGAACACAAATGTTTATCGTAATGGGACTTGTTGATGCGGTACCTATGATTGCAGTTGGTATATCAATGTATATCTTGTTTGCGGTTGCAGGATAAATCGTATTCTTTTCAATAAACAAGGGTATTAAGTTATGAATATTAACCTTACGCTAATTGGACAAACAATCATGTTTGCCATGTTTGTCTGGTTTTGCATGAAGTTTGTATGGCCTCCACTCGTTGAGACGATGGCTGCACGCAAAAAATCTATTGAAGACGGACTTAAGGCAGCAGAGCTTGGAAAAGAAGAGCATGCGTTAGCCCAAAAAAATGCTGAAGATTTAATTGAAACTTCAAAAACTCAGGCAGCTGAAATTATTGCAAATGCTGATAAACAGGCAGTTGTTATGATTGACAATGCAAAGGGAGCAGCATCTGAAGAAGCCGACAAGATTAAAGCTCAAGCTAAATCTGAGCTTGATCAAGAGGTTACAAAGGTGCGCAATGAACTAAAAGACCAAGTTTCAACTTTGGTGATGCAGGGAGTTAATTCTGTACTGGACAAAGAAGTTGACTCAAAAACTCATAAAGATATGCTATCTAAGCTATCTAAGTCACTATAAGGCAAAAACATGGAATTATCATCAATTGCAAAGCCATACGCACAAGCGATTTTTGAAATTGCACAGGATAGCAATTCCGTTTCAGGATGGAGTGATTTTCTTGCTGCAGCTAGTGCAGTAATGAGTGATGCAAGCACGAAAGCTTTTATTGCATCTCCAAGCAAAAGTAAAAATCAGAAGTATGATTTGATTTCTGCCTTGATTGCCAAAGCTTCATCAAAAGAACTTAGCAAGCAGGAATCTGCACTTATTGGACTTGTCTTAAATAATGATCGTTCAAGTGCGATTGAAAGCATTGCAAATGCATACGAATTTGCAGTTTCGAATGCTAACAAAAGTAAGAACTTTAAAATCATAAGTGCTTTTGAGTTGAGCGAAAATGAGATAAATGTAATTGTTGAAGATTTAACAAGTAAACATAAAACAACTGTATCAGTAGAAACTGAAGTTGATGAGACTCTTAGAGGAGGCATCATCATTAAAGAGGGTGACAAGGTTATTGATACATCAATTAAGGCAAAAGTAGATGCTTTGAGCGTCTCTTTGTCTGTAAATTAATTTTATATAGAGAGGTTTGTTATGCAATTAAACGCTTCTGAAATCAGTGATTTAATTAAAAAAGAAATAGAAGGCTTTGACTTTTCAGCAGAGGCCCGTACTGAAGGCACAGTAATTAGTGTAAGTGATGGAATTGTTCGTATCCACGGTTTAGCTGATGCTCAATTTGGTGAAATGCTTGAATTTCCTGGTAATACATTTGGCCTAGCACTTAACTTAGAGCAAGATTCTGTAGGTGCGGTTATTTTAGGAGACTACCTTCACATTTCAGAAGGCGATACTGTAAAGTGTACAAACCGAATTATGGAAGTCCCAGTTGGAAACGAACTTCTTGGCCGTGTTGTTAATCCTTTAGGTGAAGATTTAGAAGGTAAGGGCGACATTAAAGCCTCAGCAACAAGACCAATTGAGGTTGTTGCACCAGGTGTAATTGAGAGACAATCTGTTGACCAGCCAATCCAAACAGGAATTAAAGCTATTGACTCAATGGTTCCAATTGGCCGTGGCCAGCGCGAACTAATTATTGGTGATCGTCAAACTGGAAAAACTGCCGTTGCAATCGATGCAATTATTAATCAAAAAGACACAGGTGTTAAATGTATTTATGTTGCTATCGGGCAAAAAGCTTCTTCTATTGCTGCTGTTGTTCGTAAGTTAGAAGAGCATGGCGCTCTAGCACATACAATTATTGTTTCTGCATCTGCATCGGATTCAGCAGCTCTTCAATACATTGCTCCTTATGCGGGTTGTGCTATGGGCGAGTATTTTATGGAGCGTGGTGAGGATGCACTTATTGTTTATGATGATCTGACAAAACAAGCTTGGGCTTATCGTCAAGTTTCTCTTCTTTTAAAACGTCCACCAGGACGTGAAGCCTATCCAGGAGATGTTTTCTATCTTCACTCTAGATTACTAGAGAGAGCTTCAAGAGTTAACGCTGAGTATGTTGAGCAGGTCACAAATGGAAAGGTTAAGGGCAAAACAGGATCTTTGACAGCTCTTCCAATTATTGAAACGCAAGCTGGAGATGTATCGGCTTTTGTTCCAACAAATGTGATATCAATTACAGATGGTCAAATTTTCCTAGAGACTGACTTATTTAACTCTGGAATTCGACCTGCAATTAATGCTGGCTTATCAGTATCTCGCGTTGGAGGCGCTGCACAAACTAAAGCAATTAAAAAGCTTGGTGGAGGTATTCGTCTTGACTTAGCACAGTATCGTGAGCTCGCAGCTTTTGCTCAATTTGCTTCAGACCTTGATGCTGAAACAAAAGCACAGATTGATAGAGGTCAGCGTGTTACTGAGCTTATGAAGCAAGGGCAGTATTCGCCTTTAAATGTAGCTGAAACTGCAACATCTCTCTTTGCTGCTAATAGCGGCGCACTTGATGATATTGATGCGAATAAGGTCGTTGCGTTTGAAGCAGCTCTTTTATCATATATGAATACAAGTCAAACTGCTTTGATGGACACTATCAACGAATCAGGCGACTACAATGATGATATTGCTGCCAAGCTCCAAGCAGCCATTGATGACTTCAAAGCTAACAATACTTGGTAGAAAAATATGGCAGTTGGTAAGGAAATTAGAACACAAATCGCGAGTATTCAAAATACTCAAAAGATTACTTCAGCCATGGAAATGGTTGCAGCTTCTAAGATGAAAAAGGCGCAAGATAGAATGCTTGCTTCACGACCATATTCTGAAAAAATTCTGAATGTAATCGGCCACCTTACTCATGCTAACTCGGAATTCAAACATCCATACATGACAGCCCCTAAAGAAGTTAAGAGGGTTGGCATTATCGTTATTTCAAGTGACAGAGGTCTTTGTGGCGGCCTAAATACTAATTTATTTAGAAGCTTACTAAAAGATATTGCAAGTTGGCAGTCCGATAAGGTTGATGTTGAGCTTTGTACGATTGGAAAGAAGGCAACATCGTTTTTCAAAAATACTGGACTTCAAATTAATGCAGTTTTAACTGACCTTGGAGACACTCCTAACTTTGATGAGCTTCTTGGCACAATAAAAGTTATGTTGGACAAATATGATTCAGGTGAAATTGATCAAATCATGATTGCTTATAATCGTTTTGCCAACACAATGACTCAAGTGCCTACAGTTAAGCAAATTGTTCCAATGGAAGTGACCGAAGAAGAGAGTATGGACCATTACTGGGATTACATATATGAGCCAGATGCTGAGAATGCATTAGGAGCATTATTAGTAAGATATATTGAAGCACTAGTCTATCAAGGCATAGTTGAGAATAATGCTTGTGAACAGTCATCTAGAATGATCGCAATGCACAGTGCAACTGATAATGCAGGAGACATGATTAAAGAGTTGGGATTGATTTATAACAAGGCAAGACAGGCCGCGATTACTCAGGAGATTTCTGAAATAGTTGCTGGTGCTGCTGCCGTTTAAAGTTTACAAAATAGGAAAAGCAAATGAGTACAGGTAAAATTACACAAATTATTGGCGCGGTAATTGACGTTGAATTTCCATCAGACGCAATACCAAAAGTTTATAACGCCCTAAATGTTACAAAAACAAATCTTACCTTAGAGGTACAGCAACAGCTTGGAGATAATGTTGTTAGAGCTATTGCTATGGGTGGATCTGAAGGGTTACAGCGTGGTCTTGAGGTGACAGATACTGGTAAAGCTATCGTTGTTCCGGTCGGAACTAAAACACTTGGAAGGATCATGGATGTTCTTGGTAATCCAATCGATAATGCTGGTGAAATTGGACAAGAGACAGATTGGGAGATTCATAGAGCTGCTCCAAGCTACGATGAGCTTGCTCCAGCTGCAGAATTACTTGAAACCGGTATTAAAGTGATTGACTTAATTTGCCCATTTGCAAAAGGTGGTAAAGTCGGATTATTTGGCGGAGCTGGCGTAGGAAAGACTGTTAATATGATGGAGTTAATCCGAAATATTGCGATTGAACACTCAGGTTACTCAGTATTTGCAGGAGTTGGAGAGAGAACGCGTGAAGGAAATGACTTTTATCATGAAATGAAAGAATCCAATGTTCTAGATAAGGTGTCATTGGTTTATGGTCAGATGAATGAGCCACCAGGAAACAGACTTCGAGTGGCATTGACTGGCCTTACAATGGCCGAGTATTTCCGTGATGAAGGTAGAGACGTGCTTTTATTTATCGATAATATTTATCGATATACACTAGCAGGTACAGAAGTGTCTGCGCTATTAGGACGTATGCCATCTGCTGTTGGTTACCAGCCAACACTTGCTTCAGAAATGGGCGCTTTACAGGAGAGAATTACTTCTACTAAGACTGGCTCTATCACATCAATTCAAGCGGTGTATGTTCCTGCTGATGATTTAACAGATCCATCACCAGCGACAACATTTGCTCACTTAGATGCGACAGTTGTACTTTCACGTCAAGTGGCTGAGCTTGGTATTTATCCTGCGGTTGATCCACTGGATTCAACTTCTAGACAGCTTGACCCGTTAATTGTTGGTCAAGAGCATTATGATGTTGCTCGTGGTGTTCAAGGAGTGCTTCAGCGTTATAAAGAGTTAAAGGATATTATTGCTATTCTTGGAATGGATGAATTATCTGAAGAGGATAAGCAGATTGTGTCTCGTGCTCGTAAAATTCAAAAATTCTTATCTCAACCTTTCTTTGTTGCAGAAGTCTTCACTGGTTCGCCAGGTAAATATGTTTCTTTGAAAGAGACTATTTCTGGCTTTAAGGCAATTCTAGATGGAGAGCATGATTCTATTCCTGAGCAAGCTTTTTATATGGCAGGATCAATTGATGAAGTTAAAGAAAAGGCATCGGAGAACGCATAAATGTCAGTAATCCACGTTGATGTAGTTAGCGCGACTGAGGAAATATACTCAGGAGAGGCAAAGTGTGTTTTTGCTCCCGCAACTATGGGTGAGATTGGTGTGTACCCAATGCATGTCCCATTAATTAGTACGCTAAAGCCTGGTGAGGTTAGAGTTGAAACTGAGAATGGAATGGAGTCGATTTTTGTTTCTGGCGGCATTATTGAGGTTCAGCCTGATGTTGTAACAATCTTCTCAGATACAGCCATTCGTGCTAATGATTTAGACGAGTCTAGAGCTCTAGAGGCAAAACAAAGAGCTGAAGAGGCAATGTCAAATGCTCAAGGTGAACAAGATCTTTCAACTACTCAAGCTGCATTAGCCGAATCACTAGCTCAGCTTCAAATGATTTCGAAGATGAGAGGTAAGAAGCGCTAGTTAAACTTGAAAAAGAATTGATTTAAAATCAACAATCTTGTTATTAGATACCATGACGCCTTCTTCTTGAAGGCGTTTTATTTTGACCTTAATATCTATAGAAAAGCCACCTAAGTCGCCATTTGACTTTACCACTCGATGACAAGGAACTTTTGGCGCGAATGGGTTTTTATTCATCGCACTTCCGACAGCCCTATGAGCCTTTGGCATTCCTATCATTTCTGCAAGACCTCCGTACGTAATTACTTTCCCCCGCGGGACTTTTTTGAGCGCCTCATAGCATTGAGATTGAAATGAAGTCATTTCAAAAATGACTGCATAAGATCATCATAATTATTTTGTGATTTTAGTAAAAAGTCGCATACCTCTCTCACCGCACCAGATCCACCAGGATTATTGGTAACCATCAGTGCATTATCTTTTACAAACGAATGCGCATTTGCTACAGCAATTGGCAAGGCAACTCTTGTCATTGCTGGTAGGTCGATGACATCATCACCAACAAATGCTGATTCACTTAAGTCTATTGATAGTTTTTCTGTAAGCTCTTTCAACGCGACACTTTTATCTTGAATGCCGTGATAATAATTTTTCACACCCAGTGTATCCAGTCTATGAGCAACAGAAGGAGTACTTCTGGCCGTAATTACTGCAACTTGCACTCCAGTTAGTTCAAGAAGCTTTATGCCACATCCATCTTGAGAGTTAAACTTTTTATGTTCGGTACCTTTGTCGTCAAAATATATTCCACCATCAGTTAGAACGCCATCGACATCTAGTACTAATAATTTAATATTTTTTGCTATATTGCTTACTTTTTCATCAAAGCTCATAAATTGCTAGCTACCCATTAATTTTTTTATTGATGTATATTTGTTGAGCAATTGAAAGTACGTTGTTGGTCACCCAATATAATACAAGTCCGGATGGGAACCAAAGGAAGAAAACAGTAAATACAACTGGCAACATCTGCATTATTCTTGCCTGGATTGGATCTGCAGGAGGCGGATTAAGTCTTTGTTGGAACCACATAGAAGCGCCCATGATTAATGGCAAAATAAAATAAGGGTCTTTCGCTGCTAAATCTGGCAAATATAAAAAAGGCGTTTGACGCAGTTCAACCATTTCTATAAGGACCCAGTAGATTGATATAAACACAGGAATTTGAACTAGAATTGGAAGACAACCAGCAGCAGGATTGATTTTCTCGTTCCTGTATAGCTCCATCGTTTTTTTGCCAATTTTCTGTTTGTCACCTTCATATGTCTCTTTAATTTTTTGCAGTCTTGGTGCAAGTTTTTTCATTCCAGCCATGGAGCGAAAAGATTTTTCAGAGAGTTTATAAAAAGCTAACTTTATAGCTAAAGTTACCAAGATGATAGAAATAGCCCAGTTTTGAACAAAGCTATAAATCCAGTGCAAGAAAACAGATAAAGGCTTAGCAACTATAAATAAGAAGCCATAGTCAACTGTCTTGTCTAGGCCAGGTGCTAATTGTTCAAGACGCACATGTTCTTTTGGCCCAACGTAAAGCTGATTTTTACCGACATTGGCAGAAGATCCTGAAGCTATTCTTGCGCTAGGATTAACCGTAGTTAAAAGGTAGTTGCTTCCACTGGATTTAGTTGAGTAGGTGTGCTTTTCGTTTTTATTTGGTATCCAAGCAGAGAAAAAATAATGCTGAATCATTGCTGCCCATCCACCCATTGATATTGTTTTAGGGGTTGAGTCGAAGTCTTCAAAATCAATTTTTTCAAAAATTTCTTCATCATTGTATATTGCACCACCATTAAAGTTTTGCATGCCCATCATAAATCCACCAGATTCTTGAGTAGCACCGTGAGCTAGTTGCGTATAACTACTAACAACTTGATCAGAAGCGCTGTTATTGTCTATTTGGTAGTCAACTTCAACAATATAACTATTTGGCTTGAAGTGAAAGTTTTTAGTCACAATAATGCCGTTGTTATCAGTCCATTTAAGAGGGACGGTTAATTGACTATTGCCTTGTAAGAAATATTCCTGTCTTTCAGAGGTATATTCATCTTGATGTGTTGGCATCTTATCTGCAGGAATCAATCCACTTTGTGCATGAAAAATTCTTTCTGGTGAATTACTCAGCAACTGAAATCTTTCTTCAGATTTTAAACTCTCAGGATATTCATTAAGTAAGGCACTAATTATCGTTCCACCCTTATGTGAAATTTGAAGTGTTAAAAGATCTGTAATGACTGTGGTATAGGCGCCAGTATTACTTGGCTCATTAATTGTCGGAGTTGACTCCTGCGAAACTGATAGTTCTGCAGCAGGAACATCACTTGGAAGAGGTACATCAGTTTTTTCAGTTGAAGGGCTAGTTCCAGTCAACTGAGTTTGCGTTATTACATTTCCATTTTCATCAGTTGATTGAGTAAGTTCCCATTTATCCCAAAGCAGAAAAACTGTTAAAAAAATCGCAATAAATAGAAAGAGTTTTTGAGTATTCATAAGTTTTTAAATTATTTTAATTTTTTTTGGAACTGGGTCATAACTTGCTTCAGACCAAGGATGACATTTACTTATTCGTTTTGCTCCTAAAGCAACACCTTTAACAGCACCGTGGTATCTAATTGCATCAAATGTATATTCAGAACATGAAGGTATATGACGGCAGTTATTACCCAAAATAGGGCTGATTAGCCATTGATAAATTTTAATTAAAGGTAAAAGCAAAAATTTCATTAGGAAGTCGCCTTATTTTTAGTTTTTTTCATAAGCGAAAGTAAATCAAGAGTGACTTCTCTATTGTTATTGGGTTGGATTTTTTTAGCCATAACAACATAGTCAAAATGACCCAAAATATTTTGGTTTTTTCTAAAAGTTTCTCTTACTAGTCGTTTTAAATGGTTTCTATCGACCGCCCTTTTATAATCTTTTTTGGATATTGCAAGGCCAAGTCTTGAGAATGAGTTGCCAGAATTATTTGCCACTAATTTCCAAAACTGACTCTGGGAGTGTTGACCCTTTTTGAAAACGTGAGCGAATTCTTTGGCATTAGTAATACGCACACTTTGAGTGAGTGAGCAGGTCATTTGCTTAAGCTGCTAAGCGTTTACGCCCTTTTTTTCTACGTGCACTTATTATTGCACGTCCAGCGCGAGTTTTCATTCTAGCTCTAAAGCCGTGGTTTCGCTTGCGTTTTATTACGCTTGGTTGGAAAGTTCTTTTCATAATCTATATATACCAACAAAAAATTTTGCAATTTTACCATACTTGGATAGAATCGGCATGTCTGTTAAATAAGAGTTTCTTAGCTATTAAGTCTTTAATAAAGCCCAATCTATATAAAGATGTGGATAATGAAGATAACAAATAATTATTTGCTTTAATTGAGTAATCACTTTATAACTTAAGTGGAGGTTGAAAAAGCGATTGTTGCCCACAAGTAATAACCAAGCAAAAAGACTCTTTCTTGTTTTCCATTAGGAGTCTAATAATTATTTTTTTCTAAGACATGTTAATTTGAAGAGGTTTTATGACTAACAATATTCTTGATGTACTCACCTTTATGTTTGACTTCCTGTTTGACTCTGCAGAGCAAGACTCCACTCATGAGCTAGATGATGATATTTTAAAGACTCATCTTTCTGAAGCAGGGTTTGATTCAGAACGAATTGAAAAAGCTTTAATTTGGCTTGAGAATATTGCAGCACTCCAGGATGGAAAAATTGCAAGTTTTAGCACTGTGCATAATTCCATGAGAATATACAGTGAGCTTGAAAAAACTAAATTAGATTCAAGAGCTAGAGGCTTCATAATGTTTATGGAGAATATGGGCCAACTAAACGCCAGTCAAAGAGAGACAGTTATCAATCAAGTGATGTCTCTAGGGGATTCAAAGCTAAGCATCGATGATTTGAAATGGGTAGTTATGATGGTTATCGGAAACAGTGCCGAGTCAGCTGTTCCATCACAATGGATTGAATCTATTGTGTTTCATGACGATAACCCTACTCTTCAGTAGGACTTTTTATGTCAAAAAATCTTGTAATTGTCGAATCACCGGCGAAAGCAAAAACAATTGAAAAGTTTTTAGGCCCAGACTATGTTGTTAAGTCTAGTGTTGGACATATCAGAGATATGCCAAAGAAAGATATGGGGGTTAGTATTGAGAATGACTTTCAGCCTACATACGCCGTAAGTTCGGACAAGAAAAAGGTGGTTGCCGATTTAAAAAAATCTGCAAAATCTGCTAGTAAAATCTTTTTAGCTACTGATGAGGATCGTGAGGGAGAGGCTATTGCATGGCATTTGCAGCAAGCCCTATCCTTAGATTCAGATACTCCGAGGATTGTTTTTCATGAAATAACTAAAGGTGCTATTACTGAGGCAATCAGTAATCCAAGAACAATAAATACTGACCTGGTTGATGCACAACAGGCAAGACGAATTATTGATAGACTTGTGGGATTTGAAATTTCCCCAGTTCTTTGGCGAAAAGTTTCTGGAGCTCGTTCAGCAGGCAGAGTTCAATCTCCTGTAGTGAGGTTAGTTGTAGAAAGAGAGCGTGAAATTTCAGTACACTCTCCTGTCAGCACTTATAAAGTAAAGGCAAATCTAGCCAATAAGAATAATCAAAATCTAGAGGTGAGGCTAAGCAAAGAGTTTAACTCAAAAGAGGAGGCTCTTTCTTTTGCAGAAGATCTTATCAAGGCTGAATTAAAAGTTGATTTGGTAGAAACTAAGCCTTCTAAAAGATCTCCCAAAGCTCCATTTATTACCTCGACTTTACAGCAAGAAGCATCCCAAAAGCTTGGTTTTTCTGTGAAGCAAACTATGTCCATTGCGCAGAATTTATATCGTGAAGGTGCAATTACATATATGAGGACCGACTCTTTAAACATGTCTGAGGTTGCAATTACTGCTGCAGAACAAGAAATTGTTACAAAATATGGAAAACAGTTTCACCAAGCTAGAAGGTACAAAACCACTTCTAGTGGAGCCCAAGAGGCTCATGAGGCTATCCGACCAACTGACCTCACTAAGCCAACTATTCTTGGTTTGGATGATCAATCTTCAAAGTTATACTCATTAATTTATAAAAGAACACTGGCTTCTCAGATGAGTGATGCGCAGTTACAGAAAACTAAAGTCAGTATCAATATATCTGGAAGGAGCGAACACTTAATTGCCGATGGTGAAGTTCTATCTTTTGCAGGATTTCTAGAGGTTTATGACTACATGTCTTCGGATGACAAGCTCTTGCCTGAGGTTAGCAAGAATGACGCATTAATTTTGGTTGATATGAGTTCAAGAGAGTCTTTTTCTAGGGCAAAACCAAGATATACCGAAGCGTCACTAGTTAAAGAGATTGAGCAAATGGGGATTGGCAGGCCTTCAACATTTGCAACAATGATTACAACGGTTCAAGACAGAAACTACGTTGTGAAAGATACGAGAGAGGGAATTCAGCGAGATTATCAAGTGATAGAGATTGCAAATGGTGTGATTTCTCAGTCTACTCAAACTGAAACAACAGGGACTGAAAAAAATAAGCTTTTTCCAACCAACGTTGCTTATCTTTTGGTTGATTTTTTACTAAAAAACTTTAGAAATATTATTGGTTATGAGTTTACAGCTAATCTAGAAAGTGATTTTGACCTTATTGCCGAAGATTCAAAGCCGTGGACTGGTGTTGTCCGTAATTTTTATGAGCCTTTCCATGAACAAATTGAACTTGCTAAAGATGTTTCAAGAGATGAAACTCATGGCAAAAGAGTCCTTGGTGATGATCCTGTTTCTGGTAAGCCTGTAAGTGTTCGATTTGGTCGTTATGGTGCATTTGCTCAGATTGGAAAACAGGACGATGAGGAAAAACCAACTTTTGCTTCGTTAAGAACAGGACAAGATATTGAAAAAATCACTCTTGATGAGGCATTAGAGCTTTTCAAAATGCCAAGAACTGTTGGTGAGACTGAAAATGGAGAGACAATTAAAGCAAACTATGGTCGCTTTGGGCCTTATATTCAGTATGGAAAAAAATATGTTTCTTTGAAAGAAGAAACCCCTGAAGAGGTTACCCTAGAAACTGCATTAGAGCTCATTGCTGCAAAAGAAAAATTTGACGCGGAAAGAATCATTAAGGTTTTTGAGGGCTCTGAAATCCAAGTCCTTAATGGACGCTTTGGGCCTTATATTTGGAACGGGAAAAAGAGGGGAAAAGGCCAGCAAAATGTCACAGTCACAAAAGTTTTTGGAGACAAGGAGCCTGCTGACTTAACTCTAGAGGAGTGTAAAAAAGCTATAGATGGTAAAACTAAAGCAAAACCCAAGTCAAAGAAAACCAAAAAGAAAGCTTCTCCAAAGAAAAACACACAACCTAAATCATAAGATCTCGGCTTAATTGTACTCAATAGCCTGCAAGGCTATGAGAAAATCTACATATCAAATAAATCATAGTTGCTAATGACAAAAGTTAAGATATGTGGATTGACAGAAGCTGATATTGCAAGAGATGCCGCGATGGCAGGCGCAGATGCTATTGGCCTCGTTTTTTATGATAAGTCCCCAAGAAATGTAGATGTTCATAGAGCTCAAGAGATAATTGAAGCGCTTCCTCCCTTTGTCAATAGGGTGGGACTATTTGTGAATGCCAGCCCAATCTTTGTTGACGAGGTTCTTTGTGAGGTTCCTTTGGATACTCTTCAATTCCATGGCGATGAGGGTGTTCTTGATTGTACGCAGTACCAGATGCCTTTTATTAAATCCTTGCGCGTAAAACCAGAGACTAATGTTGTTCAAGTGGCTGAACAATTTTCAAGTGCGAGTGCAATTCTTCTTGACTCATACAACCCTTCAACTTATGGCGGTACTGGTGAGGCCTTTGATTGGTCTTTAGCTTGTGTAGATATATCTTTGCCAATCATACTTGCTGGCGGTCTAAATGAAGAAAACGTATCTATGGCTATTAAACAAGTAAACCCATATGCTGTAGATGCTTCCAGCGGTGTGGAAAGTGCACCAGGAGTTAAGGATATTGATAAAATAATAGCTTTTATAAGAAACACTATTTCATGAGCTATAACCTTCCTGACGAAAAAGGCCATTTTGATCAATACGGCGGCATCTTTGTTGCAGAAACCCTTATGGCCGCTGTAACAGAGTTAAATGAAGCCTATGAAAAATATAAAGATGATCCAGACTTCCTTAAGGAGTTTGAGGATGATCTCAAGCATTATGTTGGTCGCAAGAGTCCTCTCTACCATGCTAAAAACCTAAGCGAACACTTTGGTGGTGCACAGGTCTATTTGAAGCGCGAAGATTTGAATCATACAGGTGCCCATAAAATTAATAACACAATTGGTCAAGCACTTCTTGCTCAAAGAATGGGTAAAACTAGAATTATTGCAGAAACAGGAGCAGGTCAGCATGGCGTCGCATCAGCTACAATTGCTGCAAGATTAGGTCTTGAATGTATCGTATATATGGGAGAAGTAGATGTTGCTAGACAAGCGCAAAATGTCTATCGCATGAAGCTACTTGGTGCATCAGTTGTACCTGTATCTTCTGGATCTAGAACACTAAAGGATGCGCTAAATGAAGCAATGCGAGACTGGGTAACCAATATTGATGATACCTACTATATTATTGGAACAGTGGCTGGGCCTCACCCATACCCTATGATGGTTAGAGACTTTCAAAGTGTTATTGGCAAGGAGGCGAAAGAGCAGTTTGATGAGCAGGTTGGTGGTCTTCCAGATGCAGTTATCGCATGTGTAGGTGGAGGTTCTAACGCGATTGGACTGTTTCACCCATTTATTGAGGACTCTTCTGTCCAAATCATTGGTGTTGAGGCAGCTGGACATGGTATTGAAAAAGGGCCAGATGCACATGCTGCACCTCTTTGTGCGGGAAGTGTGGGCGTATTGCATGGCAACAGAACCTACCTAATGGAAGATGAGAATGGTCAAATTATTGAGGGCCACTCAATTTCTGCTGGACTTGATTATCCAGGTGTGGGTCCAGAACATGCCTACCTCAAAGATATTGGCAGAGCTGAGTATACATCAGTAACTGACAAGGAGGCGCTTGAGGCATTCCATTTGCTAACAAAAATTGAAGGAATCATGCCTGCGCTTGAGTCTGCTCATGCTGTTGCCTATGCAGCTAAATTAGCCAAAGAGTGGTCTAGTGATAAAACTATTATTATTAACCTTTCAGGTAGAGGCGATAAAGATATGCAGACGATTGCTGATATTGAAGGTATAGAGTTTTAGTTAAATCTAATATTTAGCAATCACTCGACGCTAATTCTCTTATACTATTTACTTTAGTATTTAGTTTGGAAGGGTATGGAAGAAAGTCAACCGATTAGCAGAGAGCGTTCCTTAGTATTTTCAATTTACTTAGTCGCTGTATTTCTTAATGCATTTGTGGACTTGGGTCACAAGATCATTATTCAGAATACCATCTTTATGATCTATGGTGAGCAACAGCAAATAATTTTGACTGCTATTGTAAACGCTATGATTCTGGTGCCATTTATCCTGCTCTTTACTATGTCCGGTTACCTTTCTGATAAGTTTGCTAAGACCAGTGTGATGCGTTTTAGTGCCTTTTCAGCAGTCTTGATTACCTTGGCAATTACCTACTGTTACTACAATGGTTTATATAAAACTGCATTTGGTTTCACGCTACTACTTGCCACTCAAAGTGCAATATATTCTCCCGCAAAAATGGGTTACATTAAGGAGTGCCTGAGTAAAGCCGGTTTAAGTAAAGGCAATGCTTACCACTCTTCGGTAGTATTAATTGCGATTCTATTAGGAACTGTTTTTTTCTCATATTTATTTGAAGCCTATTTAGGAACAATGCAGGTTACAACCCCTGAGGAGATTCTAATGAAAATAGCTCCAGTTGGATGGGTTTTAGTCGGTCTATCATCGATAGAATTCCTGGCAACTCTTGGGACTCGTTTTTACCCAGCTAAGTTAAGTGAAGTAAAGCTTTCTATCGGAAAGTTAATCTCTTTTCATTATTTATCGAAAAACTTTAAAGCCATGAGAGCGAATGCAATAGTTTGGTATTCTATTTTGGGTACAGCTATTTTTTGGGGTATGTCGCAAAACTTGGTAGCCGTGATTCCAGCTCATGCCAAGGTCAATTTTGGTGTTGAAAGCCCACTCGTCGTCAATGCAATGCTTGCCTCATCAGTTATTGGAATCATGATTGGTGCGTTTTTATCTGGAAGAAAAAGTTTCAATAAAATACGCATTAACAACATTTATACGGGATCAATAATGATTACAGTGTGCGCGATTTTAGTCCCTGTAATCTCGACCCTTAGTTTTATTCCAAACTCTACAGCACTTATTTTGGTAACTTCTATAATTTTATTATTTGGTGTTGGCGCCGGCATGATGATCGTTCCTCTTAATGCACTAATGCAAGCCAACTCTCCTGAAGACGGACTAGGAAGTATGCTGGCAGGAAAGAACTGGCTTCAAAATATTGCTATGATAAGTCTTTTGATTTTTACAGTTTTTCTTGCAAACTTAAGTTTTGGAAGTGAATTTATACTTTACTTTAATGCGTTTATTGCGGTCGTAGGCTTTAGTATTGTTTTGAGAAAACTTAAAACTATTCTATAGTCGTGCGTCAATTAGCAGGTCTCCTATTATTTGGGTGGCGTTATCGATTAAAAGTTCACGGACTTGAAAATATTCCAGAGAGTGGCCCTGTCTTACTCCTAGGCAATCATATTAGCTATATTGATTTTGCCCTTATTCAGTGGGCAACACCTAGAACCATCAGATTTGTTGTTCATGACGATTATTATAGTAAGCCAGTTTTTAATTGGATTCTAAGAGGGGTTGGTGCCGTATCTATTAGGCCTGAGAGTAGTAGAAATGCCATGCAAAATATTGTTAACTTATTAAATGATGATTGTGTTGTTGGTTTGTTTCCTGAGGGTCATGTTTCAATCACAGGAGAGCTAAGTGACCTGAAACGAGGCTTTGAAAAAATTTTATCTCAGTCCAAGGAAGGCGTCGTTGTCGTACCTTTTGCTGTGAATGACATGTGGGGAAGCTTTTTCTCAAAAGCACCTAGATCCGTTAAGCGAAATAAGAGATTCAGTTTTCGTCGTGAAATCAATGTCAGAATTGGAAAAGCCTTAGACTCTGATGTGACAAAAGAAGAAGTAAAAAGGTGTATTGGTAATTTGCTTGTTTAGTGATATCATAATTTTAAGAAAGTTAAATAAGGAGTTTTTATGAAAAAAATTATTGTAGTTGGGGCAACTGGGAGACTTGGAAGGGTTATAGTTGGGGGACTTAAAGACTATGAGGTCATTCGTGCTGGGCGCTCTGGACCTGATTTAAAAATTGATGCCTTAGACTTTGAAAGCGTATCGGATGCATTTGCAACAATTGGATCCTTCGACGCTTTAATTTCATGTGCTGGTGTTCGTGCTCCTTTCAAAACATTTGAAGAATTGACCATGGAGGACTTTGCTTTAGGACTATCTAATAAGTGCATTAGCCAACTAAATTTAGTAAAAGCAGCAATCCCCTGCCTAACTGAAAATGGCTCGATCACTCTGACTAGTGGAATTATTGGGGATGAGCCAATTTTAGCTGGCTCATGTGCAGCTGCTGCAAATGGCGCATTAAATATGTGCGTCTCAACATTGGCCGCAGAGTATGCAGGTCAGCTCAGAATTAATATTGTTTCACCATCCATTATTGAGAACTCAGTAGAGCACTATGGAATGATCTTCGATGGGTTCGAGCCCACTTCAGAGAAACGAATTATTGAAGCTTACAGGAGAACAATTTCTGCACCAATAAGTGGAAGGGTGCTTTGTCAAACTAGGTCCCTTTAAGCCTCGTCTTGGCCTCTTTGACCGACAAAATAGCCAAGACCAAAGTCGTCAGTTCTAAAGGTGATTACACTACCTTTGGGGAAATAGATTAAATCTCCTTTCTTTGCTGTAATCTCTGCACCAGAACCATCGCTGATATGAAACTCACCATCAATGATAAGCTTCATTTCTTCATAGGTGTAGTCGTAAGTAATTGAGTCGCCCTTCTCTAAACGAAATAGACCAGCAGTAATTGGCGCACTTTCATCATTTGAAGTGGCAAAGTCTTTTAGATAAGCATTATCGCCCTCAAAAAGAGGGAGTGCCTCAGATGTAATATTGCCTTTAAGTTTCATTTTTTTCATTTTTTGACCCCTTAATTTATTTCATAGAAATCTGATTATATTATTTATTTTTTAAGCTGGTACAAAAAAACCAATAATAACTATTTATTTTTTTGACTTGAGTTAAGTTTTTTTTTGAATTAACATTGACCTAATGATTCCAACAAACGCGTTGGGTTTAGTATTTTTTTTGAGGTGCTTATGTCAGGTCGTCGAAGAGGTGAAGGGGGTCGTTCTGCAAAAATTGCAGAACGAAAAAAATCAGAGCAGATTGATCCGCCAAGATATTTGACTCGAAATATCAAGTGCTATGACATGCTCAGTGAAGAAGAGCTGTCAAAAATTGATGATCATGTCGACTGGATTCTTAAAGAGGTTGGTCTCGAATTTTGGGATGACGAAGAGTCTTTAAACTTATTTAAAGAAGCGGGCGCAACGGTTAAAGGAACTCTTGTAAAGTTTGATAAAGGTCTTGCTCAAAGCCTTTGTAAGACTGCTCCAAGTGAGTTTGAAATGATTGCAAGAAATCCAAAGAGATCAACTATATTTGGAGGCAATAAATTGGTACTTGGTCCTGCTTATGGCTCACCTTTTGTGTATGACCTTAAAGGCGGTAGAAGGCAAGGAAACATGACAGATTTCAATAATTTAATTAAATTGACTCACATGACTCCATGGCTTCATCATACAAGCGGCACCAACTGCGAGCCGGTAGATATTCCTGTTAACAAGCGCCATTTGGATATGGTTTATTCCCACATTAAGTATTCTGACAAACCTTTTATGGGATCAGTAACTGCACTAGATAGAGTAGAAGATTCAATCAATATGGCACGAATTGTTTTTGGTGATGATGTTGTAGATAAGAATTGTGTTATTCAGGGAAACATCAATGTTAATTCCCCGCTAGTCTATGACAAAACGATGACTGATGCACTCAAAGGCTATGCAAGAGCGAATCAGGGCTTAGTGATAACTCCATTTATCTTGGGGGGAGCGATGTCACCAGTGACAATGCCAGCAGCCATTGCTCAAGCTCATGCTGAAACATTGGTTGGTGTTGCATTGACTCAACTTGTAAGGCCTGGATCAAGTGCCGTGTATGGTAACTTTTTAACTACAATGGATTTGAAGTCTGGAGCACCAACATTTGGAACGGCTGAGTCTAGTCTAGCGACCTTTGCGGTTGGTCAGATGGCAAGAAGAGTGGGCCTTCCTTTTAGAGCAGGAGGTCATTACACCGCATCCAAGGTAGCCGATGCCCAGGCTATGCAAGAGTCTGTCGATTCTATGTATCCAGCAATTCTGGCAGGTGCAAACTTTATGCATCAGGCTGCTGGCTGGCTAGAAGGAGGGCTAGTTGTTGGCTATGAAAAGTTTATCCTTGATTGCGATCGACTTGGCATGCTTCATCGTATGTTCGAGGGTCTTACAATTGATGAAAATTCCTTGGCGAGTAGTGCCTTTAAAGAAAACTCTCCAGGAGAGAACTTCTTAGGAACTCAGCACACAGCAGAAAACTTTGAGACTGCTAATTATCGAGCAGAACTTCCTGATAATAACTCCTATGAGCAATGGGTAGAAGATGGCTCAAAAGACGCCGAGCAGAGAGCTTATGAGCGTTGGAATCAGATGCTAAAGGAGTACGTTGAGCCACCTCTAGATGGGTCAATTGATGAAGCATTGATTGACTATATGGCTAAGAAAAAAGAAAGTATGAAAGACGAATGGTACTAGACCTTGTCTCCTACTGCGCGACTTAATCCATCAGGGGCTGGAAGTTTTTTGTGCGCACTATAAATGCGCTCCGTCCTATCCATTACTAAATCACTAGGCATACTGGCACCGCGCGTTTTTAAGTCGACATGAATCAACATATGTTCAGCAGTTGCGAGCAACCTTCCATCATCATGATGGAGCCAGTGAAACAGATGAAGCTTTTTATTCTGACCATAAATAACTTGCGTTTTGGAGTAGATTCTTTCTCCGATTAACACCTCATCTAAATGCCTTATATGGGTTTCAACGGTAAAGTACGATCCAACGGTAGCGATATACTTTTCATCAGCACCAATAATTTCCATTAATTCTGTAGTCGCCTCTGAGAAACATTCAAGGTAACGAGATTCAGTCATATGGCCATTGTAATCAGCCCACTCTTTAGGGATATGAGTGGTATAAGTATCAATAGGTTGAGATAAATCCAGTTCTGAAAACTCTAGTTTTTTTTGTGAGTTTGATAGCGTTTGGTCGTATTCTTTTAAAAGATTTCCAGCGCCCCATCGATTCTCTTTAAGGACCTTTAAAAAATCAACTAAATTGTCATCACGCTTTTGCATTAACTCATCAATACTATATTGCCCAGACTGGTCATCTGATTGGTTCGATACCTTGTCTATGAGTTCTTCGGTGAAATCAGGAACATCCATCAAGTGCGTCCAAGGCCACTCCAGGCAAGGGCCAAATTGAGAAATAAAATGACGCATTCCAGCTTCACCACCGGCAAGTCTATAGGTTTCGAATAGCCCCATCTGCGCCCATCGAAGTCCAAAACCATAACGAATAGCATCATCAATTTCTTCGGTTGTAGCGACATCATCATTAACCAGCCATAAAGCCTCTCGCCAGACTGATTCAAGAAGTCTGTCTGCAATAAAGGCAGGGATTTCTTTTTTAATATGGAGCGGAAACATACCGACATGAGTAAAAATACTGCAAGCTTTTTTGATGACTTCTTGAGATGTTTCTTTTCCGCCAACGATCTCTACTAGCGGTAAAAGATAGACAGGATTAAATGGGTGAGCAACAATGAGTCTCTCTGGATGTTTCATTTCTGACTGCAAGTCTGAAGGCAGTATCCCTGAAGTTGATGATGTAATAATCAAATCATCTGCAGCATTTGATTCAATTTCATCATAAACCGATTGTTTTGCAGTGAGTCTTTCAGGAACCGCCTCAATGATTATTTCTGAAGATTTTGCAACTTCAGAAATTGATGCTGAAAATGAAAGTATGCCTTTTTTAGGGAGGTTTGATTTGAGTAAGTTTTTATAGGCCCTTTCAGCATTTTGAATAACTCCTGCAACATTTTTAGGAGCTTCTTTTGAAGGGTCAAAGACGTAAACATCAACACCATTCAGCAGCAGTCGAGCAATCCATCCACTTCCAATAACGCCCGCTCCAATTACACCTGCAGACTGTATCTGACTCATAGCTATCCCCAGCGTTTTTCAAGTTTTAGATTTTTGCGAACCTGATCCGGTCCCAAAATAGTACAACCCATGCCCTCAGCTGTTTGAACCGCTTTTTTTACTAGGTCGCCATTTGTGGCAAGGACTCCTCGCTTGAGATAAATATTGTCTTCTAGGCCAACACGAATATTTCCACCGGCTAATACTGCCATTGCAACATATGGAAGTTGGTTTCTGCTAATTGAGAAGGCTGAGAAAGTCCAATCCTTAGGGATACTGGAGGTCATCGCAAGTAATGTATGCATATCGTCAGGAGCTCCCCAAGGTATACCCATACATAATTGAATCATAACTGGATCATCTATTAATCCTTCATTTTTCAGCCAGATCGCGAGCTGTAAATGGCCAGTATCAAAGCACTCTATTTCAGGTCTAACCCCAAGCTTCTGGACTTGTTTAGCCATTTCACGCAATACTGATGGCGTGTTAGTCATTACATAATCACCGTGACCAAAATTCATTGATCCGCAATCAATGGTGCATATTTCTGGAAGTATATTATGAACATGCTCAAGGCGTTCAGTGGCTCCAACCATGTCAGTCCCATTCTCGTTAAGAGGGAGTGGTTTTTCAGAAGAGCCAAATACTAGGTCACCACCCATTCCAGCAGTAAAGTTGATAACCATATCAACTTTTGATTCTCTAATAATGTCAACTACCTGACTATAAAGTGCAGGATTACGGGCAGGAGCGCCTGTTTTAGGATCACGAACGTGAATGTGAACTATTGCTGCACCTGCATTTGCCGCCTCAATGCAAGAGTCAGCTATTTGTTGTGGAGTAATAGGAACTTTGTCAGATCTTCCAGTTGTATCACCTGAACCAGTAACAGCGCAAGTAATGAATACTTCTCGAGTTGGTTGAAGATTTGTCATATTATTTTCCCCTTTAATAATATATTTTTTGCATTTTATCTGTAAATAAAAATAAAAATGTTAATAAATA
>CABXIU010000001.1 GCA_902512305.1 uncultured Gammaproteobacteria bacterium | reverse complement strand
AAAGTTTTCCAATACATAAAGTCAATCAGCCGCATCGAAAGTTAGCAACTGGCATCAGATGGGTCTTTACTAGAAAGGGGCTTGCAACTTCAAATATATGGGAGGCAGGCGGACTAATAAAAAGCAGCCCAACAGCAGCATATCCTGATATTCAGTACCACTTTGGTCCAGTAGGCTTTGAGTATAACGAGAACAAAATATCCTTACTTCAAGCCTTTGCACTGCATGTTGACCAGCTTCGACCTCGAAGTAGGGGAGAGGTCACTCTAAAGTCGGCAAGCCCACTCGAGAAGCCATTAATGACGTTTAATTACCTGCAAGACCCAGAAGACTTAACTGAAATGGTAAATGGGTTTAAAAAAGCTCGTGAGCTTATTGCACAGCCCGCGTTTGATGAGTTTAGGGGGCAAGAGTTAATACCGGGTCCACAAGTTCAGTCTGACGCTGAAATCGTTGATTTTATAAGAGGTGCTGCAGAGACAGATTATCATCCATGCTGTTCTTGCGCGATGGGCATAGGTGAGATGGCTGTTGTTGATGAACAAATGAAAGTGCGTGGAGTTGAGAATCTTCGAGTAGTTGACGCTTCTGTGATGCCACAAATCATTTCTGGAAATTTAAATGCACCCACACAAATGATCGCTGCTCGCGCAGCAGATATGATTTTAGGAAAGGTTCAATTAAGCCCGATAAAGGCAACTTTTGCGTTTAATGAAAAGATACAAGGAAATTAGAAAATTAGACGAATTAATCTTCAAAATGAACCGGATTTTGGCGATCATTATTAACAATTAACTTAAAGATGTCTGGCCGAGAATAA
Organism: uncultured Gammaproteobacteria bacterium; assembly: GCA_902512305.1. Taxonomy (GTDB): domain Bacteria; phylum Pseudomonadota; class Gammaproteobacteria; order PS1; family Pseudothioglobaceae; genus Pseudothioglobus. The sequence continues at coordinate 209,688 of CABXIU010000001.1, read as the reverse complement.
TGACCTGCTACATCTAATTTTCTATGGGCTGCTGATGCTTTTGAAACATCAATATCAGCGTATAAAATACCCTGTTTTTTATTCATAGGTCCGGCAACTAAGGCGCCACCAGGGGCTATCACAACCGAATCACCAGTATTGATCCATTCATCAGGGTCTGGATAAAGTATGTCCCTCCCTGGAAATGAATGAGGAATATCACTTGCTTTAATGGCACTTCCACTACCAATAACCCAGCACGCTCCCTCTTTAGCAATATGTTTCATTGAAGATATCCAGGCGTCACCTTGATCCCAGGTTGGCGCAACATATATTTCAACACCCTGGGCGTATAGTGCATATCTTGCAAGAGGCATATAATTCTCCCAGCATATAAGACTACCCACTTTACCGCAGGGCGTATCAACAACTTTTAAACCTGAAGCATCTCCAAACCCCCACACCATTCTCTCAGGGTTGGTAGGCATTAACTTTCTGTGTCGATTAATTATTTTGCCTTCGCTACTAATAATGACGTTTGTGTTGTAAATAGTTGTTTGGCTATTTTCAGGGTCACGCTCATTGATATTACAGACTACTGTAACGGAATGTTTCTTAGCGCTTTTGCAGATACTATCTAAATCATTGTTTTTCAAATTTACTGAATTACTAAGCAGTTTGGCGTGAATTTCGTCCGTTAAATCTTGATCATTTGCTGGTCTCAATCGCCACATCCAATCAGGGTAACCTGGAATAAAGGTTTCAGGAAAGACAATTAATTTTGCATCTGACTTGGCAGCTTTTTCGATAAGCGATACCGCTTTTTGAATCGTCTTTTTCTTATCCAGAAAAACAGGTGATTCTTGAATAACTGCTACCTTATAAATATTCATATCTTCTTCTAGAGGTCTTGTATCAAATAAAAATTATAGATCGATTTCAGTTAAGTCATGCTCTCTATCTAGAAACTTATATTCAACTTTAACAGGGTCAAACTGCTTAATTTCCTCGAAGATAACATCGGTTTTTAGTTCACCGCAAGTGTAGACATCGAGTTGTAGCAAACCCGGGTCTGTCTCATCCCAGCAGTGGAGTGCTATATGAGATGTTTCAATAATTACCAAAGCAGTTAAGCCTCTATTTCCTGGTATATCTAAATAGGTTGTAATAGGGCCTTGACATATTTCCATACCAATTTTAGAGACTAAATCTGTGAGCCAAGTGTGAGCCCACTTTTGGTCAGTTGGTGGCTTTTTAACCTCAGCTCTGACGATTAGATGCTTGTGTTGTACTGTCATAATTTAATTCATTTTTTGTATAGTTGAATCGATTCTAAACCTTTTTGAGTAAAAGGTCATAACTTTAAAATATACACAATCTTATAAGAGTTTGTTAATTTAAATTTTAAAGTTTGAATTGAATTAATTTGTTAGTATTATCATTATATTTAATCCATTGAATAAACGCTATAAAAAAGATGACTAAACCTTATATTCATTTCAGTAGAGACGAATTCTTCCATCGCCAAGATAGAACTCGCAAACATCTTCAAGAGCTCGGTTTGGATGGTTTATTGCTATTTAAGATCGAAGATATGTATTGGTTAACTGGTTACGAAAGTGATGGATTTTGCATTTTCGGAAGCATGTTTATTGGTACTGACGGCTCATTGACTCATCTTGCTAGACCAGCAGATTTAGGTAATATTTCTTATTCATCAATCTGTGAAGATGTAAGAGTGTCACCAGATTCACAAAGCTCATCTCGTGCTCAACATGTCAAAGACATGCTGCACTCGCTAGGGATGGAGGGAAAAAAAATCGGCATTCAAGTTGACACAATGGGGTTAACACCAAGATTATTTATAGAAATTAGTGAAGTGTTAAAAGGGTGGTGCGATTTAAGCCCAGCACCCGACTTTATTCGTCAACTTCGTTTGGTTAAAAGCCCTCAAGAGCTTGCCTATTTTAGAAAAGCTGGCGAGGTTATGGATATTGTTATGGATAAAGTGATCGACGCTACATATCCGGGCGCTTTTGAGGGTGATATTTATGCCACTTTTTATGATGCACTTTTTCGTCTAGACGCTGACCTTCCTGCACATATTCCTCCCTTTGGAAGTGGAGATTCTGCGCTAAATCTTCGCTATACCTCGAAACGCAAAAATGTTTCAGAAAATGACCAAGTGACGCTTGAACTTGGGCTTGCCTATAGGCACTATCATGTCGCCTGTATGGGTGTTGTTCTTACCGGTCCAAAAATCAATAAGCGGCATCTTGAGATGCATAAAACGAGTGTCATTGCTCTAGATAGAGTTCAGTCTACTATAAGACCTGGAAAAACCGTTGGTGATCTCTTTGATGTCTATAGAAATACTCTTGAAGAGTGCGGTGAAAAGGACGCTGTTTTAACGGTCGCTGGTTATACAATGGGCGCTATGTGGCCACCTACCTGGATGGAGCAGCCACTGATTTTTGAGGGAAACCCATTGGTCTTAGAGGAAAACATGACGTTCTTTACGCATATGATTCTCAATGATCGTAAAACAGGACTCTCAATGGCCGTTGGAGAAACAGCTATAGTTACGTCAAGTGAGCCAGAAATTATCACTCATGCGCCTCGAGAGCCAATTATTAAAGAATAGTTTTTAGTTAACGCATTCCGCGATGCTTCTTGATTGCCTCATAAGCAGTGATAATTTCGTGTGTTTTTTCGTTGGCTAATTTTTGCATTTCTTCAGGCAAGCCTTTGGCAACCAGTTTGTCTGGATGGTGTTGAGCTAAAAGGCGTCGATAGGCTCTTTTAATCTCTTTATCGCTATAAGATTCATCTATTCCTAGTATCTTGTATGCATCCTCAACAGAGGTTTGTTTAGAGCCGCTTTTAGAGGCTGAAAACTGCTGAATCAGGTTTTCTAACTCGTGAAGAGAGAAGTGAAGCTTCTGTGCAATGTATTTAAGTGCATTATGCTCACTTTTATCAAAAACGCCATCGGCATAAGCCGCTTCAATTTGAATCTCTAAAAACATACGAATTAGGTGTGTTCTTCTATGCGTTTCAGCGCGAAACTGCTCGAGCACCTCATCTAGGTTAAAATTATCTTGTTTTCCTTGATTAAAGAGGTCTTTGGCAACTTTTATCATGTCTTCTGAGAATTGCATACGCTGCATAACCTGCTGAGCTAAGATGATCTCTGATTTAGAGACCTTGCCATCCACCTTAGAGATATAACCCATAACAGAAAATACACCACTAAAGAAGGCTGCTTGGACGCGCTGTTGATTACCTAGGCTAAAATTACCCGAGAATCCAGATTGAGCTCTTCTCTTTGAAAAATTACCAGCAAAGGCAACCCCGAGCATTGCGCCCAAAGGGCCTCCAATCATGAAGCCTACTGCACCCCCTATAACCGTTGACCACCAACTCATAACAAATTCCTTTTTAGATTAAGTATACACAAAAGTCTAAATTTTTCATTTGTGGATAGCCAATTACAGGCAATGCTTTAATTTTCTGGAATAAAAGGCCGAATCCAGCTCTCAACATAATCAAGAGGAAGACTGGCGCTGTTAATTCCATCATTAATCCTGTCAATATATTCAGATTGTGCGACACCATTATTGTTGTCTGAGGCAATATAAACTAAACATTCGATGACTCCTTGATCAGTCAAAATATTTAGATAATGCTTTCTATAAAAGCCTTCTGATACGTTTTCATAGATATCCAAATACTCTATATCATTGTCACTTAGTTTGAATACCTCGCCAAGAACAAAGGCCTCCTTGGATGGCTTTATGCTGGCATAACCCCTCTGGTTAATAAGCCATTCATAATTAGGCAATTTCCCAGAAATGAAGTATTCACAGTCAGGACACCTGAGACTCATTTGTTCCCTTGAAAGGTTTGATCCGTAACCAAAATAAAAACTGACTGCTTTAGACATAGTTCTAACTATAAATTATCAGCATTATTAATGCGTCTTTTTCTTATTGAACTCTTCAATAACATCGCCATTTTTCAAAATATATTCTGAAGCTATAGCGCCGTCTTCATAGAAAATCGATTTACCATGTAATAAGCCATTTTTATACTCTTGCTCTGATTCAATTTGACCGTTCTCGTCCCAGGCAGTCTGCAACCCCTCGGGCTTGTCATTTGCATAAAAGCCTTCTGAGGCCTTATGTCCATTTTCATACCAATAGGTTAATGATCCTTCAAGTTTATTGTCCGCATAAAAACCCTCCGATGCCTTTTGGCCACTGGCATAGTAGTATGTTTCAGGGCCATCTTTCAAACCGTTTTTGTAGTGGGTTTGAAGTGTCATTCCGGTATCTAGTATTTCAGTATTTAGGCCATTTTTTTTACTCATAGCTCCATTATATAATTTAAATCCTAGTTAGAAAGGTGGATCTTATTTGGTTGTTAAGATTGGCTTATTTTGAATCGTTCAGCTCAACCAAAGCGTTAAGTCCAATATTGATTGTGTTTCCGATCGCTGTATCATAATCAATGATTGAGTCGCTCTCTGTCGGTCCACTAATCACAGTGCATATTGTTCCTGCGCGGTATCCCATTTGTCTGCATAAGTGAAAAAGGAGGCTAGACTCCATTTCCATGTTGTGAGCCTTTAATCCATTGATATTAAGATTGGAGAGACTCCCTTTGATATCTGGAAGAGTGTTCTTTAACCCTTCAATAATGCGAGAAGAGGGTCCATAAAATCCAGGAGAGGAGACTGTAATTCCTGTGTCGAATTCTAGACCACTAATCTTAGCTTGATTGATTAAAGCATTGGTCACCTCTGTCGATGCTTTTGAGGCGTAAGGAAGAATTTTCCCTTTAAATCTTGATGAGCTATCAATTGCATTATTTAGGATTTCTGCTGAATCCTTCTCGATTCTTTTGATTGTCTCATCCTCAGTTGATTGATCATAATAAATGCCCGTGGTATCAAGTCCGAGCGCATAGGATGAGATTGCGAGTGATCCAGGGGTGACATCTGGCTGTATGCCTCCCGAAGTCCCAAGTCGAATGATTGTCATTGGCGGGCAATTTTGATCTCGAGTACCTTTCTTTAAATTAAATTCATGGGCAATGAAAGCCTCAACCAGAGCAATCTCAACGTTGTCTGTACCAATGCCTGTGCCAATCACTGAGACCGGAATGCCTTTGTAAACACCTGTAAAGGTTAAGTATTCTCGGTTAGAAACCTCACAATCAATCCTATCAAATTCTTTGGAGACACGAATGGCGCGTGCAGGATCGCCAACGATAAAGACGTTTTGGGCAATCTCTCCTTTTTTGATACCCAGGTGATAGAGTCGATTATTGACAATGACGATTTCAGATTTATTAATCACTTAACTCATTCTCCAAAAAAATCATTCTTTCTGCCATCGGTGAAGTCTCTTGATAGGTACTTTGTGAGCCATATGATTGAGAGCCAAAAACCAAAATACAGAATAAGCTTTAGAATTAAATTAATGTCCCTATAAATAAGACTTATAGCCAAAAGAACGATGGCAAAAATTGATAGTATGAATTTGTTCACAGTTGCATTATATTTTAGTTTGAAATTAGAAAAAATATAGTTTTAGTTTATGATAAAGTTGTCACAAAAAATATTGATCCTGTTAAGTTAAATTCTATGAAGTTTTGCCAACAATTATCCTCCTATCTGAGGACTAAAGAATACACTGGAAATCGTCTATTTAACGATATGTTTGAGCAAGCCGTTCTTTGTGACCAGGGTGGTTATGACAGTGTGGCATTAACAGAACACCACTTAATTAATATTTTGATGATGCCTGCACCACTGCATTTTGCAATCAAGATTGCACAGGCCACAGAAAGGATTAATATTATTACGGCGGTTGTTGTTTTGCCACTCCATGATATGAGGGTATATGCTGGAGAAGTCATTGCCTCACAAATATTTACTAACAATCGACTAATCCTAGGGGTTGGTAGAGGTGCTTTTGCTTACGAAATGGCTCTTTTAGATTCACCCCTTGAGGAGAGTCGTGAAAAGTTCAATGAGTCGCTTGATGTCTTAAATGCTCTTCTTACTGAAGAGGAGGTGTCCTGGAAAGGGAAATACTATAACTTTGATAAATTGACGGTTATGCCTAGACCGATGACTAAAAATGGTCCGCCAATCATGATGGCCGTTCTAGATCCAGAGGGGATTTATCAGTGCACTAAAAAAGGTTTTCATATTTTAACGACGCCTCTTTCAGGAGACCATCAACTCATGTTGGATCAAGTCGATGGATTTAATAGGGCTAAGAAAGAATTAGGCCAAAAGGGTGAGGATTTAAGTTTGTCTTTGTCAAGGGTTGCATTCATCGCAAAAAATGAAAAAGACAAAAGAGAGAAGCTGGAGATGGCGTACGAATATTATTCTCGATTTGATAATGTTTTTACTGGTCCTGGCAAGGTCAACGAGGGAATGATCGATATCTTGCCAAGAAAGCAGAGTATTGAAGAGCTTGATGAAAGTATATTGGTTTGTTCAGTAGAGGAGATGATTGATAAGCTATCACCCTATGAAGAAATCGGCATTGACCGGCTCATTCTCAATATGAATTTTGGTGCAAGTCAAAAAGACACAATGACATCCATTGAGCAGTTTGCTGAAAAGGTCATTCCTCATTTTTCATAAAGAATGACTCCTATTGACTCAAGCTATAGTGTTTCGGGTTCAGGTCCTGCGATCATCTTTGTTCATGGTATTGGTGCAAGGAAATCAGCGTGGGATAAAGTTATTGTTCATTTAGAAAATGACTTTACCTGTGTTAGTTACGATTTAAGGGGGCACGGAGACTCTCCTAAAGGGGAATTGCCCTACAGTTTAGATGTTTTAGGTGAGGATTTAGAAGCCTTAAGAGTGACACTTAATCTTCAGAAAATTCATATTGTTGGTCATTCATTGGGTGGCATGATTGGTCCACAATACGCAAAGTCTTATCCAGGTAATGTTCTTTCAGTTTCGCTTCTCAGTACCGCTGCATTTCGAACCGAAGATGATAAAAGTAAGGTAATCGCTATAGTAGAAAGTATGAGGCAGAAAGGAATAGAGCCTATTCTAAATACTTTGACTCATCGATGGTTTACCGATCAGTTTATTAAGGATCAATATGACGCTGTTGAATTTCGCTTGAAGCAAGTTCTTGAGACAGATCCGGAAGTATTTTTAGAGGTATTTCGTATCTATGCTGAAACTGAAATGTCACCTTGGTTGAATCAAATTAATCAGCCATGTCTTGTTCTGACCGGTGAAAATGACGGTGGCTGCAATCCAAGGCTCAACAAGTTAATTGCAGAGAGTTTAAGTCATTCTGAGCTCTGCATCATAGATAAGCTTAAACACTCTATATTGATTGAAGCTCCCGATTTAGTCGGAAAGCGAGTTAGAGATTTTTTGTTGAATTAATGAGTTCATTTTTTAATAAAATTTGGATTTAAAATATTAGACTTATGAATGCCTTTCTTATTTTTTTTGCTAAACAAAAAAAGCTAGCACTGCTTTTTACATTGTCAGTTGTCATACTTGGTTTTATGACACTACAAATAATACAACGTGACACTTACCCCGTTATTGAATTCGATCGACTTTCCATAGATACTTCTTATCCAAGCGCTTCGCCAAGGGATGTTGAGAAGAATATTACTAATGTTATTGAAAGCAAAATAAAGGGAATTTATGGAATCAAAGAGCTAACTTCTACCTCGTCTGAAGGTTCATCTAGAATTAATATTGAAATTTCTGAAGATGTTGATGATATCCAAGAAGTGAAGGAAAATATTTCTGAAGCTGTAAATGAAATTGAAGACTTACCTGAAGACGCTAATGACCCACGAATAGTTGACAGAACGAGTACTGAATGGCCCATTCTTACAATAGTTATAGGTGGTGACAATATCAATGTTGAGACTGCCAAAGCTATTGCAAATAATATTGAGAAAAATCTGTCTTTGATTGATGGCGTTTCGAGTATTAATATTGGTGGAGACTCTGAAAGAGAGGTGCAAATTAGAGTTATTCCAGAAAAACTTTTACAATATCAGCTATCTTTTGATCAGGTAAGGAGTGCCATTGCTGATCAAAATATCCGTTCTGCCATTGGGGATAATAATCAAGGAAGGAATCAAAAAAATATAGTTATTATCTCTGAATATCAGACAATGGAATCTTTGAAGAATGTTGTTGTGAAATCAAGCTTTGATGGTCCAACAATTTTATTAAAAGATATTGCATCGATTGAGGAAGGTGAAATTGGTTTTAGCACAATTACTCGTATTAATGGGACTAAAGGTTTTGTCCTTAAGGTCACAAAAACAGAAAAAGCCGATGTTATCCGAACAATTGAAAAAGTAAGAGAGTCTCTGAATATACTTAAAGAGTCGTACCCTTCAAATCTCAATTTAATTGTTACCGATGATAGATCAAAGTCAGTATCCAATCGATTAAATATTGTAACCAATAATGCTTTAGTGGGGCTAGCTCTAATCATGGTTGTTTTGGGTTTATTCTTATCTTTGAAAACTGCATTCTGGGTTGCTGTAAGTATTCCTGTAACTCTTTTAGGTACCGTTGCTTTTCTTGGCTTTGCAGGCGAAACAATTAATTTAATTTCGTTAACTGGAATGGTTCTAGTTCTAGGCTTAGTTGTAGATGACAGCATTATCATAGCTGAAAGTATTCATCACTATAAAGAAAAGGGGGGTGAAATCTATCAGAATATCGTTGACGGCTTTAAAAGGGTCATCATGCCTGTTGTAACTACTATTTTAACTACGGTCCTAGCCATTTCAACCGTTCTATTAGTGAGTGGTACGGTTGGTAAATTTATATATATCCTGCCTATTACTGTTATCTGTGCCTTAACGTTCTCATTGCTTGAGGTCAGCATTGCTTTGCCGGCCCATATGTCTGGTAGCGTGGCTAAGAAGCAAAAAACTTGGTTTATACCGGTTGAAAGATGGTTTGAAAAAGTGTTAATTGTTATTCTTAAATGGCGTTTTATCGTCCTTAGTCTGTTTATTGGTCTTCTTGCTTTTAGTGCTTATGTAGCCATAAAAGAAATTAACTATATCCAGTTCCCTTCAAGCGGCACAAACTCTATAAATATAAGAGTCCAAACACCTCTTGGGACGCCTGTTGAAACAACAGAGCAGTCCATCATTAAAATTGATAATATTATTATTGATAAAGTTGGCTCAAACTTAGACTTTTTTACAAGCACAATTGGCTCAAGAACCTCTAATAGAGCATCAATAGCTATTACCTTGACGCCAGCAAATGATCGCACAACTACTGCCAAAGAAATTATCGAGATATTAAAAGCAGAAACAAAAAATATTGAAGGTGTTTCAAGGATTAATTTTAGGTCAAATAGGAGGGGTCCCAGTGGGGCGCTGGATATTGAACTAAGCTTAGTAGGAAGTAATGATGTCCAAAGGCAAGCCGCAGTTGATGAGCTTGAGTCAATTCTTTCTGGCTTCGATGGAGTTTCTGATATAGATCGAGATGATGATTTAAGCAAAAATAGAATTGAAGTTTTATTAGATTACGAGTCAATGGCAAGGCTAGGAATTCAATATCAGCAGGTATATAGCCACTTAAGAACTATATATTCTGGAATGGATGTTGCTGATGTTGATTTTAATAATACTAATATAAGCGTTAAGATGTATCTTGGAGATAGTAATTATTCTGATGACTATATTACAAAAACCTCTATCAGGAACAATCAAGGAAGGATGATTCCAATGTCTCAGTTTTCAAGTGTAGTTGAGACTCCAGGTGATCCAAACTTCAAACACTTAAATGGTGAGCGGGTTGTTAAAGTAAGTGCAGCTGTTGAAGACTCAATAACTACCGCTCAATCTGTTTCAAAAAGAGCACTTGATGAGCTCGATTTAATTAATAATTTTCCTGAAATTCGTGCGATAGAAGGCGGCAGTTCCATAGAAGCTAAAGAAACTTTAAGTGATTTTTCTTTAGCCCTTGGTTTTGCTGTATTCGGAATATACATGCTCATATCACTTCTTTTTAATTCATTTTCTCAACCATTATTGGTAATTCTTAGCATCCCTTTTGCTTTGATTGGTGTTGTTTGGGCTTTCTTCTTTCACTCTGAGACATTTAGTTTTTTCGTTTTAATGGGGGTGTTGGCATTGGTAGGAGTTGTGGTCAATGACTCGCTGGTTATGATTAGCCATTTGAATAATATTAAAAAAGAAATAGGAGAGAGCTTTATTTCGAAACAATTGATTGCCAAGGGTGCAAGAGACCGTTTAAGGGCAGTTATTTTAACGACCCTTACAACGTTCGCAGGAGTCTTGCCACTCATTTATGGTTTAGGTGGTAAGGACTTATTCCTTCAGCCAATGGTTATGGCGCTTGGTTATGGTCTTTTGTTTGGCACCTTTGTCACCTTGATTTTGCTTCCATGCTTGTATTCTTTTAACCAAGATCTGTCAAACTGGTTTATAAAATTAAAGACAAAATACCTTTAAAACCCTTTCCAAATTATTTAAAAAGGTCTACAATAAACATGTAAATTATTGATTGTTTAATCAAATTTTCAAACTAAAATTTTATTAATAGGAGAATATAGCAATGAAGCTAGTAAAAACATTGCAGTCTATGGGATTGCAAAAAAAGTTATCAATGCCAATAGTTCTTGGCTTGACTTGTTTTTTATCATTAGGCGTCTTAACTCAGCCTGTTAAGGCTGACGGACATAAAGGTTTTGAGTTAACCATACTCCATACGAATGACTTTCATGCAAGGTTTAGACCTATCAGTAAGTATGACAATAACTGCTCTGCAGATAGTAATGCTGAAGGTAAATGTTTTGGTGGTACGGCTCGTTTAATTACAGCCATTCAGGATGCTCGCGGTAGACATAAAAATACACTACTTTTAGATGGCGGTGACCAGTTCCAAGGAACGCTTTTTTATAACCTCTATAAAGGTAAAGTTGCTGCAGGGATGATGAATGCCCTTGAATATGATGGTATGGCTGTTGGTAACCATGAGTTTGATGATGGTCCAGAGACTCTAAGAGACTTTATAAATACAGTGAAATTTCCTGTTTTGATGGCCAATGCCCATTTCAGTCTAGAGCCAGCACTGAAAAACATTCTTAAAAAGTCAACAATTGTTGAGAAGGGTGGTGAAAAAATTGGACTCATCGGAGTTGTTACTGAAGACGTGGTAGATTTATCAAGTCCTGGCGATAAGATTATCTTTACTGATGCCATTACAGCGGTTCAGTCCGAAGTGCGTGCATTAAAGGCAAGAGGTGTTAATAAAATTGTTCTTCTCTCTCACTCCTCTTATGCGATAGATAAAGAGATTGCAGCTCATACTGATGGCGTCGATGTTATTGTGGGTGGTCATGACAATGCATTATTATCAAATACCAATAAAAGAGCAGTTGGACCTTACCCTACTGTTGTGAATGGCGTTCAGATTATTCAGGCTTACGCTTATGGTAAATATCTTGGAGAGCTAAATGTTGTCTTTGATGAAAAGGGTAATGTTATTTCGGCTGTAGGTGAGCCTATCTTAATTGACTCTTCGGTTGATGAAAATAGCCAAATTGTTACACGTTTAGATATTCTTGAAAAGCCTATCAATACGCTTAAGGAAACTCAAGTCGGAAATGTTTCAGCTCCTTTAACGGGCGACAGGGCTGTTTGCCGTATTCAAGAGTGTGATATGGGCAATATGATTGCTGACGCTATGAGAGGCGCGGTTATTGATAAGGGGTATACAATTGCACTTATGAATTCTGGGGGTATAAGAGCCTCACTTGATTCGGGAGATGTAACCCTTGGAGAAGTGATGACTATATTGCCATTCCAGAATACACTGTCTACGTTCAAGGTCACTGGAGCACAGCTTCTTACTGCGATTGAAAATGGTGTGAGTGAGGTTGAGGATGTTGCCGGTAGATTCCCTCAAGTCTCTGGTATGCGCTATACATTTGATTTGAGTAAGCCAGCTAATGATGGAAGGGTTACTTCCATAGATATTGATGAGGATGGAAGCTGGGTGCCACTCGATTTAGATAAGAGTTATGGTATGGTTTCTAATAACTTTATCCGTGGTGGCGGTGATGGCTACAAAGTTTTCAGATCAGCATCTGATATCTATGACTTTGGTCCAGATTTAGCTGATGTTGTTGCTAAATATATTGGTGCAAATCCAGGCTATTCTGGCTACACCGATGGACGTATTAAGCAAAACTAAATAAAGCTTAAATATCGACTAAAAAGGGCTAACAATGTGTTAGCCCTTTTTTATGGATAATTTGTCTCTAGAATGTTAAAGTTTTGGCTTTGCTAATAATGAGATAATAGTTTAGAAATCATATTCTTGAAAACGAAATGCAAAAGAAATTTAAAAAACCCTATGTCTGTGTAATAGGTGGTTTAAACATAGATCTTCAAGGCTCTTCAGATAAACCTCTCGTTTTTAATGATTCAAACCCAGGCGAGATTGCAATGTCTGCTGGTGGCGTTGGCAGAAATATTGCCGAAAATATCGCAAAACTTAATATTCATTCAAAGATATTGTCTTATGCTGGAGATGACCCTTTGGGTGATTTTGTTATCGATCAATCTAGAGCTTCAAAGGTTGATATGTCTTTAGTAAAAATACATAGTGAGTTGCCAACCAGTCAATACCTATCAATGCTTGATGATAATAACGATATGCTGGTTTCAATCTCAGATATGCGAATTATTGATGAGATGTCTACCCAAGATATTGATCATTGGGATAGTGTAATAAGTGAGAGTAGTTTGGTTGTCGTTGATACCAATATCCCAGTCAAAGTGATTGAATATATCACCGAAAAATATAGTAATATCCCACTATTTTTAGACCCTGTTTCATTTGCAAAAACCTCCAAAGTGTTAGCTTTAATTGGAAAGTTTCATACCGTGAAGCCCAATAGGCTTGAGACAGAGTTAATCTCTGGAATTAAAATTACGGATGAAGCGAGTATGCTTAAGGCTGCTAAAATAATCTTTGAGAAGGGGTGCAGGCAAATCTTTATTACTTTGGGTCAAGAGGGTGTTTTTTATTTTGATGTTAAAGAGTATGGCCTTTATGTATTTGAGGGTGCCAACGTAAAAAGTGCTAATGGTGCAGGAGACGCCTTTACAGCAGGTGTGGTTTACGGTCATCTAAAACTGAGTAGTATAAAAGAAACCGCCCAGTTCGCCTCTGCAGCTTCTGTTATAGCGCTAAGAAGTAAAAATACAATTAGTGAGAAATTGTCGGAACAAAGTGTTAACTTATTATTAAAGGAAGAAAAACTATGACATTTAGTGACTACTTAGATATTCATCCTGATGTAGAGGATGCCATAAAAGACAAGAAACCAATTGTTGCTCTTGAGTCGACTATTATTTCGCATGGAATGCCTTACCCAAAAAATGTCGAGACTGCTCTTATGGTTGAGGAAACTGTTCGCTCTAATGGTGCCATTCCAGCGACCATTGCTATTATTAATGGGCGAATAAAGGTAGGGCTTACGGATGAAGAGATTGAGTTTTTAGCGACGAATGAGGAGATTAAAAAAGTCTCCAGAAGAGACCTTGCAATTACCATAGCTCAAAAGCAGTCAGGCTCAACAACAGTTGCCTCTACGATGATTATTGCTAATTTTGCTAAGATTGTGGTATTTGCAACTGGCGGAATCGGTGGCGTGCATAGAGGAGGTGAAAATACATTAGATATATCGGCAGATCTTGAGGAGCTTGCAAATACTAATGTATGTGTTGTTTGTGCTGGCGCCAAAGCTATTCTTGATTTGAGTTTGACACTGGAGTACCTTGAGACAAAAGGGGTTCCAGTGATTGGATATAAAACTTCAGAGCTACCTGCCTTCTATTCATCTGAATCCGGCTTTGATGTCGACTATAAAATTGACTCGACTCTTGAGATTGCGGAGATTCTTAAAACGAAGTGGAATTTGTCTATTGATGGCGGCGTTCTAGTAACAAACCCTATTCCAGTTGGCTTTGAGCTTGATACAAGTATTATGAATGAGGCAATTAATCAAGCCATTGTTGAGGCAGATAATGAAAACATTACAGGAAAAAAAATAACCCCATTTTTGTTGTCAAAAGTCAATGAAATTACCGAAGGCAAGAGTCTGGATGCTAACATTAAGCTGATTCAAAATAATGCAGACTTAGCCTCTAAAATTGCACTTCATTACTCAAAGCTAGAGTAATTTATTTTTCGCGAACAAAAAAATTAAATACCAATACAACAGCTACAAGAAAGAGGAAAAGCATTATGAGTATTCCTAGTTCTGACTTGATGTAGCGATTAATCAGAATTTGAATTTTTCCAGGTGTGATTGATTCTGTATCGGATATTTCATTCGAGAAGTCTTCACTAGTCTCTTGATTAACCAGTTTGGCTTGAATTAATTCCTCAATTTCCTTTTGGCCTTGCTCAATTTCCTCGTCCTGAATGACTTCCTCATTATCCTGTAGAAAGCGTGGAACCCCTTCTTCATCGATATTTTGCTCTGTATTGAGTGAATTAAGTGGCAATTCTTGATCTCTATCATCACCTCCAGCATGCGTAATTGAAACAAAAAATAGACTGAAAATTATGGTTAGAAGAGTAAATTTCATAGTGGTTCTAATGATATACCTTTGGAATCGATTAATCAGAAAAAATCATCATTATTTTGGCTGTATTCGATTTGAATCTGATACTATATATTTTGTTTTAATATAAAGGGAGAATGTGATGGCTACTTACGAATGTGATAACTGCGGTATGTCTGTTAATGCAACTTGTGCCAAGTGTGACGAGCCTTTAGCAGATGATTCATTAAAACTTGATGATGGGAGTGAAGTTCAAATCTCTAAATGTCCAAATGGTCACGGCAAAATTAAATCACCTATGTGCTGTGGAAATGATATGAACTGCGCAATTTAAACTTTCTTTAATGAGTAATATTCTCAGCTCTGATTTAATCGATCAGTTCAACAAAGATGGTGCTGTATTAATACAAGGAAAGTTTGATAGAAAGTGGATTGAAACACTGAGAGAGGGTATCTCTAAAGATATTGAAAACCCTAGCCCACGCTTTGAGAGGCACACCAAGGATGATGATGCGCCGGGCTACTATGAAGATTTCTGGAGTTGGGATCTTTATGATGAATTCAAGGACTTTCTTTATAATTCCCCTATGGCTCAAATGGGATCAGAACTTCTGGATGCTAATCAGATCAACTTAGTGATGGATAATTGGTTTCTTAGAGAGGCAGGCTCTAAGTCTGGCGCTCCGTTTCATCACGATATTTCATATTTTGACTTTGATGGCTCTATGTGTGTTCTATGGCTTCCATTGGAGCCAGTAAACAAGGAAGAAGGTATTGCGTGGATTAAAGGCTCTCACTTATGGGATAAGCTTTTTATACGTACCCGTTTTCAGGAAGGCCACCCAAATGATGGAAGCGCTGGCATTATAAATGGAAAAACTTATGATATTACTCCCGACATTTTTCAAAACAAAAATGACTACGAATTCCTACAATGGGATTTAGAGCTAGGAGATTGCGTCTTTTTTGATATAAGAACAATGCACGGAAGCCTGAGTCAATCAATACCAAAAAATGATAGTCACCGTTACACACTAAGAATGGCTAAAGAGGGCTCTAAGATTGAATATAGAGGTAATTGGGCCCAAGCTGAAAGAGCCATTTTTGAGACCAACGGCTACCAAAACGGCGATGATTTATCTGGAAAAATGTTTCCAACGCTTTACCAAAGAGATAGTCTTTAAATTTTCTTTAAAGCATTAATTAGTTTCTCTACATCATCATGTGAGTTGTAGTGAACCATGCTTGTTCTTACAACCCCATCATCAACGTCAATTCCAAGAGCCATTAAACACCTCCAAGCATAAAAATTATCATTTCTTGTAGCAATACCGAGTTTAACAAGCTCACTACTTAGTTCTTTTGAAGACTTATTGTCCATTGTAAAGGCGATTGTTGGCGCTCTGTCTTTGTTATTAATAGATGTTTTTCCTATAAGTTTTATGTCGCTACGAGAATTTAAATATTCAAGAAGTGGATTAGCTATTTCTTGTTCATGATTGGCTATCAATTCATTCACTTTTTGAATTTGCTCCCTAACCGAACACTTTTCTCCTGGAAAGTGGTGTTTATATAGACTGGTAAAGTATTCGTAAACTCCTACTAAGCATGACAACTCTTCATGGTTCGGGCCACCAGGGTTAAGCGTATAAGGGACATCACCCTCTAAGAATTCATGGTTTTGGTTAGGTAGCTGATTAAGAATCTCTTTTTTTCCGTATAAAAGCCCTAAATGGGGTCCATAGGTCTTATAAAGACTAAACGCATAAAAATCTACATCTAAGTCCTTTACATCTGGAAAGCCATGAGGTGCATAGGAGACGCCATCACCGACAATAAATGCATCATACTCATGAACAAGCTTAGCGATTGATTTAAGGTCATTAATAGAACCAACAATATTAGAGCAGTGAGTGACCGCAACAATTTTCGTTTTTTTAGATAAAAGGGCTTTTAAATCCTTAATTTCAAGTTCAGCAGTCTCGCTATTGATTTGCCACTCTTTAATAATCATCCCGTGATCAGCGAGTCTCCTCCATGCGCCAACATTGGCTTCATGGTCTTGATTGGTAACGATAACCTCATCTCCAGGCTTTAAAAGGCTTCTAATGGCATTAGATAAGACATACATGTTCATTGTTGTAGAGCCACCAATAATGATTTCATCATTGCCAGCATTAATCATCTCAGCAAAGTAATTGGTTGCCTTATCCATATTCTCACCTGCAATAGCAGAAGTATCAAACTCTGCATAAGGCTGAACTTTAGTAGAAGTCATAAAATGATTTAATCTTTCAATTACATTGGATGGTACATAACTGCCACCAGCATTCTCAAAGAAAGACCATTTAGCACTTAATGGGTCTTTAAAAGCTGGAAATTGGGCTCTTACATAATCAATGTCAAGTTTTGGCATGATTTCTCCTTAAAATTATTTAGTTTTTGTAATCGGGCTCTTCTTTATCTAAAATTCTCTTGAGCGCATCAAAATGTATTGTTGAGGCGTCATAATCTTGCCATTGCTGGGCAGTTTTTTTGGCAACCTTGTGACTCGCTAAATGAAGCTTTTTTCCGGTTTGATAAGCTCCAATTAAGGTTTGACAAGATCTCTCAAAATAATACAATTCATCAAAGGCGCTGGCAACCGTCTTAGCAGCAGTCAAGACACCGTGATTACCCATTAAAAGAACTGGGTTTTCACCCAATAACGTACTTAATCGCTCAGCCTCTTTGCCTAGGCCCATACCACTAAATTCTTTGTCTATTGAAACCCTTTCATAGAAGCGCATGGTGTTTTGATCAATCGGTTTCATCTCTTTATCATCTAGTGAGGATAGAATGGTGGCGTATTTTGGATGAACATGAAGAATACAGCGTGCTTGAGGGTTGTTTCGATGCAGAGCACTATGAATAGCCCAGGCGGTTGGATCAGGCGCATTTGGTTGTGACATTGTCTCTTTATCATTTGCGTCAATGACTAATAAATCACTCGCACAAATCTCAGAAAAATGCATTCCAATTGGATTTAAAAGAAACTGTGATCCACTCTCATTAATTGCCAAACTAAAATGATTGGCAACTGCCTCATGCATATTCAGTCTTGCGGCCCACCTAAATGCGGCAGCTAGGTCAACCCTTTCATTCCGAAAATCGTTTTTGACGATTGGTGTATTTGATTTAACGCAAGTTCCTTTGCCATGATGACGACTAAGGATATGGTTATATTCTAGCTTATCAATTCCCTTTCTAACGGTTCCAATACTAACATTTAGCAGTCTTGAAAGTTGAGATTCTGAAGGTATAAAATCACCAGTTTTATATTCTTCGCTAGCAATTTTATCATTTATATGATCTATTACATTTTGGTAAAGCTTTTGACTCATGAGCTTAATTTATCATAATTAGATAGCTTAAAGTATACTCATATATATGTGTTAGAAATTCAATTTGTACCAAATACTAATTATTAAAACTATTTAATATTATTTAAACTTTAATCAACGAAGATAACAGTTTATTTTGAATTAATAAATTTAAGGTAAACTATATTCAATTTTATGGAGCTATATGATGCCGTTATTAGATGAGTTAAGTAGAAAGGCTCAGAGTAAATCTCCTAGAATTTTATTACCCGAATCGACTGACCCGAGAATCATTGAGGCAACAAAGTCGATCTCCAGTCAAAAAATAGCTCAAATTGTCCTTTTTGACGAAGATACAGCCAAATCTTTAGATGTTGACTCAATCAACCCAAATAACGCAAATTTAAAGGCTGATTATGCTCAAACATTGTTTGAGCTTAGAAAACACAAAGGGGTTACTCCTGAATCAGCACTTGAGATGTTATCAAGCCCGAGTGTATTTGCAATGGTTGCACTCCAAAGAGGAGATGTTGATGGCGTTGTTACTGGTGCAATCACCCCTAGCCAGGAGGTTCTTAGTAATGCGCTTAGAATTATTGGAGTTGCAGAAAACTCTAAATTAGTTTCAAGTTTGTTTTTAATGGTTTTCGATGAAAATCATAAAAAATATGGTGAAAACTTAATCTTTACTGATTGTGCAATGAACATCAATCCAAATTCTGAAGAGCTAGCTGAGATTGCAATGAGTGCTTATGAAGCGGCTCAGTCATTTCTTACGGAAAGTCCAATGCTTGCTATGCTCTCGTTTTCTACCAATCAAAGCGCTGAACACGCTGAAGTTGAAAAAGTAAGAGTGGCAACTGAAATAGTTAAATCTAGGCTTCCAGGTGTCAGTATTATTGGCAACGTTCAGTTGGATGCCGCACTAGATCCTGACGTGTTAAAGATTAAAGACTCTGAGTCCTCTTTCAACCCCCCAGCCAATGTCTTTGTTTTCCCTAACCTAGATGCAGGTAATATCGGTTACAAGCTAGTTCAGCGCTTCTCTGGAGCAAAAGCAATTGGCCCTATTCTTCAGGGCTTATCTAAGCCTGTTAATGACTTGTCAAGAGGTTGTAGTGCTGATGAAATAGTGAATACAGTGGTTGTTACCGCAAATCAGTGTAGATAAATCTACATTCCAACATAGTTTGGTCCACCACCACCCTCAGGAGGCGTCCAATTGATGTTTTGTGATGGGTCTTTTATATCACAAGTTTTGCAATGAAGACAGTTCTGAGCGTTGATTTGAAAATAATCTTCACCTTCTTTATCGATAATCTCATAAACTCCAGCAGGGCAATACCTTTGAGCAGGCTCATCAAATAGCTCTTTGTTCCGAGTTAGAGGAATTGATGGATCTGTTAGCTTTAAATGCACAGGCTGATCTTCCTCGTGGTTGGTTCCTGATAGAAACAAAGATGAGGTAATATCAAAGCTAAGAACATTATCCGGAGTAGGGTACTCTTTAGTGTAGAGCGGGTTATTCAAATTTAAAGAATCACAATCTTTTTGTTCATCTTTAATGGTAATTGGTAGAGTATTTCTGAAGATGTTAGACTCTATGAAGTTGTATGCCGCACCTAAATAAAATCCAAATTTATGCATTGCCGCACTGAAGTTTCTTGATTTATAGAGCTCTTTATATAGCGTGCTAGCTTTAAATAAATCATCAAAGTCACAATTTTCTTCAGTCAGTATCTTGCTTACATATTCAGCTGCAAGAATTCCCGATTGAAGTGCGCAATGACTCCCTTTAATCTTACTTGGATTAAGGGTTCCTGCATCACAACCGATAATCATTCCGCCATTAAAGTCCATTTTGACAAGAGAATTAATTCCGCCTTTGGTAATCGCTCTAGCGCCATAAGAGACGCGCTTACCAGCATCTAAAAACTGTTTAATTTTTGGGTGCTTCTTAAACTGTTGAAATTCTTGGAATGGGTTGTGACTTGGATTGGTATAGTTAAGGTCAACAATTAAACCCACTGCAATTCTTTTATTGTCAAAGTGGTAGAGGAAGCCTCCGCCGGTTGTTCCTTCATTTAGTGGCCAGCCCATTGTGTGAACGACATCACCCGGGCTATGTTTATCATTTTCAACTTCCCAAATTTCTTTAAATCCAATAGCAAAGTGTTGTGGGGTTCTTCCTTCGTCAAGATTAAATTCTTTAATGAGCTGCTTTCCTAAATGGCCTCGAGCACCCTCAGCGAAGATAGTTTGCTTGGCAAGGATATCCATTCCAGGCGTGTATGTTCCTTTTTGATTACCTTCTTTGTCGATTCCCATATCGCCCGTTGAAATTCCAATTACCCTGCCACTTTCATCTTTAAGATAGCTTTGAGCAGGGAATCCTGGAAATATATCTACACCGAGTTCCATCGCCTTCTCTGAAATCCATTGACAAAGCTCACCTAATGAAATGATATAGTTACCTTTGTTATGAAGACTCTTTGGCATTAACAAAGAGGGCACCTTGATGCTTTTGTTTTCTCCAGTTAGCCAGAAAAGGTCATCTTTTGCGACGGGAGTTTTAAGGGTAGGGCAATCTTTGGCATCTTCAGGGAATAAGTCGAAGAGAGTTTTTGGTTCAAAAACAGCTCCAGATAGTATATGAGAGCCTATTTCAGAGCCTTTTTCTAGTAGGCAGACAGAAAGATTTGGATTGATCTGTTTAAGCTTACAGGCAGAGGCAAGTCCAGCTGGACCGCCACCAACTATTACTACGTCATATTCAATCGACTCCCTTTCCATGAAGTAGTATTTTATACCTGATAAGCGTTCAATTCATTAAGAGCATCAAATAAATCTACCTGCCAAACTAAATCCGCCATTCTTGACATTGGCGCATCTGGATCATTATTGATAACCACAATGACTTGTGAGTCTTTCATTCCGGCAAGGTGTTGGATTGCACCTGATATACCAACAGCAAGATAAAGTTTTGGAGCAACTACTTTACCCGTTTGACCAACCTGGTAATCATTCGAGATAAATCCAGCATCTACAGCGGCTCTAGAGGCGCCAACAGCGGCATCTAATTTGTCTGCTAATTGCTCAATTAAAGCAAAATTTTCTTTTGAGCCAAGACCTCTACCGCCAGATACAATGCGATCTGCAGTTGTCAGTTCAGGGCGCTCAGATTCTGATTCTTGAAGAGATACGAAGGATGAGTTTGACTCTGACATCGATGCTGAAAGCGATTCTACCGATGCTGATCCATCATCTCCAGAGTGCTCAAAGGCTGTAGACCTAACTGTCATTACAATGGTTTCATCAGAAGTCTCAACCGTGGCCATTACATTGCCAGCATAAAGGGGACGAACGAATGTATTGTTTGATTTAATTTCACAGACATCTGAGATAGGTTGAACATCTAAAAGGGCGCCAACTCGCGGTAAAATATTTTTACTGAAAGTTGAAGAACCGGAGATTAAATACTTGTAATCACCCATAACATCAGCAATCAGCTTACTTGCCACTTCAACACTTGAATTTTCGAGAGAATCATCAACAATCATTTTTACTGTATTGATTCCGCTCAGTGCTGCAACTGAAGAGGAGTTTGAAGCGTCATTTGTAAGAACAAGCGCATCGACACTATCCGAAAGTTGAGACGCAGCTGTTATCGCCGCTCTAGAGTTTGCGCTGACTTCTGAGCCATTAAGCTCGATTAATATGAGTGCTGACATTAAAGAACTCCCATTTGATTTAATTCAGAAAATAACTCCTCAGCAGAACTGATCTGCTTAGAAGCTCTGTCTTTAGTGCCTGACTCTTCAACACTAACTATTTTGATTCGAGGTGATGTATCAATTCCAAGACTTGACAATTCAATTGTCTCCATAGGTTTGGATCTCGCTTTCATAATATTTGGCAGAGAAGCATACCTTGGCTCATTCAGTCTGAGATCAACAGTAACAATTGCTGGTAGGCCGAGTTGCCTGGTTTCAATACCTGAGTCAATTTCACGACAAACTTCAACACTAGTTCCGTCAGCACTTAAGTCAAATTTTGAAATAAAAGTTCCAAGCGAATAATCAATCAAACCTGACAACATTTGTCCAGTTTGATTGTTATCATTGTCAACCGCTTGTTTACCCATAATGACGAGCTCTGCTTCCTCACGCTTGATTATATTAGCTAAAATTTTAGCAACGTGAAGGGGCTGAAGATCCAACTCTGAATCAGTTTTAATAAATATAGCTCGATCAACACCCATAGCCAAAGCAGTTCTGAGCGTATCTACAGTTTTATCTGTGCCAATACTCACTGCTATGGTTTCGGAGGCTGAGCCACTTTCCTTAATAGTTAAGGCCTCTTCAACTGCAATTTCACAAAACGGGTTCATTGCCATCTTGGCGTTAGTTAAATCAACCTGTTGGGTTTGTTTGTTCACTCTAGCCTGAGTGTAGGGGTCAAGAACTCTTTTAACGGGGATAATTATTTTCATGTCAGATTATAAAATTCATTACAAAACCCGCGAATAATACCATATTAAAATCTTTTGTCTAGAACTTGAAAATACTATTTTTTCGGGTTATTTTTTTTTGATTTAATAGTTTGATTAATTTTAGTTATTTGAGATTTATTGGAAATCTAAGTTTAGCCTCTGCGCCTTGTTGTATAAAGCGGTTTTGAAGAATGATTTCACCACCATGAAGTTTCATTATTTTTCTAACAAATCTTAGCCCCAGGCCGTTACCTCTATTGCCAGTATCAGGTCTCGCAACAGAAAAGAATCTTGTGAATAGCTTATTGAGAACTTGAGGCGGTATTCCTGGACCATCATCCAAGATGATTAAAGAGATAGCAGCATTGGACTGAGATGCTTTTATTGAAATTGTTCCAGAGGTAGGGCTAAAGTCTAGCGCATTGTTTAGAACATTTCCTATTGCTTGCTCTAAAAGAATTTTTTCAGCTTTGAGAGAGATACTTGAAAGAATTTGAAGATCAATCTTAATGTCTTTCTCAAGAATAGTTTTTGCTCGACTAGGGGCATCTAATACTTTATTAATAACTTCTAATATATTTAATGTTTCAATATCTTTAAGGTTTTCTCGCCTTTCAATTCTTGATAATTCTAATAGTCTATTGACTAATAGTTCCATATGCTTGTTCGATTCAAGAATATTTTCAACAAATCGTTTGCGTTGATTATCACTCATTGGACTTAAGAGATTTTCAGCGGTTAGTTGAATCCCAGTAATTGGAGTCCTTAATTCATGTGCAAGAGTATCAATATACTGCTCGACATCATCCTTGAGTTCAACATCGGCTCTAGCTTCTTTAATGGTTTTTGCAAGTTCGTTAAATTGATTGTTAAGATCGGGCATCAATACTTCATCACCACTAAACAGGTTTGAAATATATTTTTGCAATCTTTTAATGTTTCTTGATATCCGATAACTTCCAAGAAAGCCAAACAATAGAGAAAGCACAAAAATATAAAAGACAAACCTATAAAAATAATTCCCGTCCCACAAATCAATCAATGGAGCAACAACAACAACCGCTCCTAATATTTCACCATTGTCTCCATAAATTGGATTGGAAGCGTTTAGATATCTAGGCTTTAAGAAATACTCCACTATAGGGCCCCTTGATTTTTTACTTGTAGTAGAATCCACTTCGGTGAAATTTGTTGTGTCAGAGACGCCACTAAGGGCAGACTCAACCTCATTATTCAAGCGCATATCTGTGCCAAGGGTCAGTCCTCTAGAGTCAAGGACTAGAAGACCGTCCTTGTTGGTAACATAGATTGCGAGATTTTCTAATTTTTGTGGGCTATTTTTATCAATGGTGCTTCTTTGGGATCGCAGGTAGTTGACGATTAAACTTTCAAATGTTTCTAAGTCGATTTCACCATCTTTGTTATTTTGAGAAGCGACTCTGCTCATTAAACTAGAGACTTCAACCATTACTGATTTTGCAGACTCAAAGGATGTTCTTTGAGCAAAAAGCCACAGAAGGCTTGAACTCACAATAAAGTAAAGAAGAAATAGTTTTGTGCCAATATTAAGCTTAAAGCGCTTCATTCAATCAGACTGTACCCAATACCTCTATGAGTTTCTATATATTCATTATCTTCGTCTAACTCATGAAGGCGTTTTCGAATTGATTTGATATGAGTGTTAATTGTTTTAATGTCTGAACCACGATTACTATCCCAAACAATACTCATTAAATACTCCCGTGAATGAGCTCTGTTTGGATTTTTGATAAGATGCGAGAGAATTTTAAATTCAGCAGGAGTTAATGTGAGTTCTTTATTCATAAATACAACTCGCTGCATAGCATGATTGATACTGAATTTTGAGTCACCACTTTTAGCTTCTGGCTTAACCGATCTAAGCTGAGCGCGAACATGGGCAACTACTAGTCTAGGGCTTAAGGGTTTAGTAACATAAGCGTTTGCGCCCAAGCCCTCTAAACCGAGCACTTGATCAGATTCATCGTCCCTTGCAGAAATAATAATGACAGGAATATTAGATTTTTCTCGAACCTTCCTCAATAAATCAAAGCCGCTCATGTCTGGCAAACCAACATCTAAAAGCATTAGATCAACTTCATTATCCTTATGGTAATTGAGAGCGCTTTCTCCATTATCGAACCACTTGCAATTAAAAGAATCTTTTTCGAGAATAAAGCATATACTTTCTGCAATAGTTTTATCGTCTTCTACTATTAAGATTGTTTGCATTTTTGTATATTATTTTGTTAACGACGATTGACATTGTAAATCAAAATTTAATAAAAGAAAGAATCTTCATTAAGTCTTCATTAAAACTCCATATAGAAAACATTTAACTTTGAAATTTGAGGCCTATTATGGACCTATTGTTTTTAGTTTATTAGAGACTTGTCCGGTAACTACTACCCCTTTGAGTTGCCGTTTAAACAAACGTCTAATAATCGATACATCTGAATAGATTATACATAAGCATTTGTATGTCTCTAATAGCTAAAAACAATAATTAGATTTTTCTACATGTGTGATTTGTAAGAATCTCTAGATACCTAAGCCATTCTCTCTCCGTTTGGCACATGAGGTAACCACTTTAGTTGGCTGGTGACTCCTACCAGTCAACTAAAGTTTTAAAACAAAAAAAAATGCAAAAATCAATGACTAAAAATTCGTTAAATAAATCAACAATTTCATATTGTAGAAGAAATAATATTAACGAAAAACAACTTATAAGAGCTATAAATTGGTACTTATCTGCAAAGAGAAGTAATCAAGATATAATAAGTAGAGACTCATATTTAAAAACCTAATCAGTCAGTTATAGATTTTTTTTAAAGTGCAACGATTTACTAAACAATTATTTGTTTCATTACTTTTTCTATGTCTCTCATTGACAGTTCATGCATCCTTAAAGGTGGGTAGTGAGGCACCAAATTTTATACTCAGTGATCAGAACAACATCTCTCATGAATTAAATGACTATAAGGGAGGGTGGGTCATTTTATATTTTTATCCCAAGAATGACACACCAGGCTGCACGACTCAAGCTTGTGATTTTAGAGATGCTATAAAAAGAATTATTGCGAATAAATCAACAGTTTTTGGAGTAAGCCTAGATAGTGTTGAATCTCATAAGCGATTTGCTGAAAAACATAACCTGCCATTCGCACTTTTGTCTGATGAAGGTGGTAAAGTCGCAAAATCTTATGACTCACTCAATAACTTTCTTAGCTTTAAAACTGCAAAACGAAATACCTTTGTTATTGATCCAGAAGGAAAAATTGCTAAGATATATCTGTCGGTAAAACCAAGTACTCACTCTCAGATGGTTTTAGATGATCTCAATCAGCTCCAAGATTAATATTTATTAAATTTTTCAATCAGTTCAATCTTAGCAATTTTTGACATTTTTTTTATGATCAATTCTCGTTTAAGTGCCTCACTTCTATTCTCTTTTTCTTCAAAATAAGCCAGTCTTAGAGGCATTCTAGATCTAGTGTATTTCGCGCCTCCTGGTTTTTCTCCTCTGTGCTGTTTGAGACGATTGTTTAGATTATTAGTAATTCCGCAATAAATAGTTTTATCACCACATTCAAGAAGATATACGACCCAATTTTTATTAGGAATATCAATCATTAAAAACTTTTTGTATATTTATGAAATACAATATTAAATTACTCTATAATTCGCTTTTTTTACAAAATCTATCATTCAATAAGAGATCATGTTAACAGTTGTTATGCGAACAATTTGGCCACTATTTTTAGGCATCCTATTTATTGGTCTGGGTAATGGGCTCCAAGGAACTTTAAGTAGCTGGAGAGCAGACTATGAAGGATTTTCAGTATTAACCACTGGAATCGTTATGTCAGGTTACTTTATAGGGGCTTTTGCAAGCTCCCTGATTTCACCAAACCAAATAAAAAAAACTGGACAAATCCGAACTTACGCTGCATATGCATCAATTGCTTCAACGGCAATACTAATTCAAATCTTATTTATTGAGCCTCCGGTCTGGTTTGTTGCAAGATTTTTATCAGGATTTTGTATCGCAGGAATTATGATTATTGTTGAAGGGTGGCTAAATTCAATTTCATCAAATGAAAACAGAGGTCAAATCTTTTCAATTCATATGGGAGTTGTTTGGGGTGGTCTTGCTCTTGGTCAAGGGCTTTTTGCTATTGATAATCCTTCAGGATTTCATTTATTCTTGTTGGCCTCTATTCTACTTTCAGTTTCCTTAATTCCAATTCTATTAACTGAAATTAAAGCACCAGATTCTGAAATTCAAGAATCACTTGGGATTAAAGCATTATGGAAAGCTTCCCCCTCTGGAATGGCCACTATTGGAGTCTCTGGTCTTGCGTCAGCTGGTTTTTTTGGTATTGGAACCATTTACGCTGTTAAATCAGGCTTAAATGTTTCAGAAACTGCTTTATTTATGACTCTCTTTATTGGTTTTGGAGCAGCCTCTCAATGGCCTCTTGGATGGTTATCAGATAAGATTGACCGTCGTAAAGTCATATTGCTGTGTTGTATTTTAGTCAGTAGTATTTGTGTTTTGCTTTTAGTTTTTGAGTTTTCAAAGGCTGTCTTTTTGATATTAAATGGACTGATAGGTGCATTTACATTGCCTTTGTATTCACTTGGCGTCGCTCAGACCAATGATCGTTTAAAGCCGAGTCAAATGGTGAGTGCCAGTGGCACAATTGTATTGGTTTATAGTGTTATTGCATCACTAGGGCCGTTCTCTATGAGTTATTTTATTAATCTATTTGAGAGCTCTGGATTCCTAATTTATCTTATACTTGTCCACTTATTGATAGCGGCCATCGTTTTTTCTATGATGTTTATTAAAGATGATGTTGATGAATTGGATCAGGCAAACTTCCAGGTAATGACACAAAGACCAAGTGTCGTTGGAATGGAAGTTATTGCTGAAGAAGCCTTAGAGTCTCAATTAGAGTCAGACACTTAAGCCATTAAACACTAGCAGGATTATCAAGATCGTGACCTAAATCTTTAAGATCCTGGTATCGATCACCAATCCTATGGTGTGGTCTACCTCCAATTGAAGCGCCTAGTGCAACGACTATCTCATCATCAGCTGGTGCATCTGGAACAGAGAGCTGAATAGTTAGATAATGCGATCGTCGACCGGCGTCATTCTTATCCATTAAAGGGATCATAATTGGCGCATTAGCACCACCACGAGTATTACAAAAAGAAAGATAAGATTTAGCGCTTACTGCTTCGCGATAAAAGTTACCAAAGCGAAGTGTATGAATAATTCCTGATGCATGTTCAATTTCACCTTTTAATCCGACAATAGCTGACTTTCCATAACCCTCCACATTTTTACCTGAACCTGCTTCTTTAATAATCATTGATGTAAGAAGCTCTCCAAGGCCTGGGGCAACATCCAAGATGCCTGGTTTAAGGTCTTCAACGAATTTTTCTGAATCTTGTAAATCAACCCATGGGTTTTTAATAACCGCAACCGCAGCGATTAAAACAAGAGGTTTTTTTGCTTTTTTATTGCCTTCAACGAGTGTATTTTCCACGTGAAGAAGAGTTTTTCTTATATTTGCAGGCATATTTTTCTCAGTAAGTAGTTGTTAATTTTGATTGATAGCCTCGTTAAGCCCTCTTTGAAAAACAACAATCAATGCTCCGGTTTCAGAAAACGATGAGTGCTGACTGTTAGGCTTAAAAGAGATGAATTCACCTTTTTTGAAGACAGTCCCATCAGAGTCAATTAACTCGCCTTCAATCATTAAAAACTCTTCAAAGCCCATATGCATATGAGGAACTGTTTGGGCTCCAGGTTCCATTTTTAATACGTAGCTACCTTGACCGTTATTTTGATCATAGCTAATGATATGCCAGCTCATTTTTGGGACTGGTGAACCATACCTGTCAAACGGTTTAAACTCTATGTTATGAATGTCTATTACTTGTCTGTCGTTCATAAATCAGATTGTAGCCAATTATCTTTAGCATAATGACAATTGTCATCAATTAGATGAATGCTAAAAGCTTGTCTAGATTTGTTAGAAGTGTTTTCAGCACTGTAGTGAGGGAGTTGTCCGTGAAGGATTACAAGAGTGCCTGCCTTAACCTCTAAAAGATCAAGCTGAGTATCTGGCCAAGGAGTTTCATCTAATATTTCAAATTCTGTGCCGCCTGTATTAGATAATTTAAAACGCTTTTTTAAAGGTATTGTATGACCTCCTGTCATAGCCTGAAGACAACCATTTTCAATATTAGCATCCTCAAGAGCAATCCAAAAGCCAATACAGCTCATCGGCGATGTGTATAAGAATGTCGAGTCTTGATGAAGTCCAACTTCACCTCCAATATTGGGCTGCTTGAATATGTGCATTGATTGAAGTTTTCGAGGCTTTAGAATACCGAGCTGCTGACCCATTTCAGGAATATCTAGAGTATTAATAACTTTTTTATAGATTGGGTCTAGTGCGTGTTGGGCATGACCTATTTTGTTGATTGATTGTTGTTTTGGGACCGTAAAATTACCGCTACTATCAATTGCCTTTTCTTCAAAGAAAAATCTAATTTGATCACCAGACTTTAAAAAATACTCATCACTCGCTCTCTCTTGTTCATTAGTCGTAAAAATAGACTGAGTTCTAGATGGATCAAAATCTTCGATTAAGTCCTTAGCGCGATTCATTAGAAGTTCTCGTTGATTATTATTAAGGAAGTCTTCAACGACTAGGTATCCATCTTTATGAAATGAAGAAATTTGGCTTGCGAATAACATTTAATAGGTGATTAATGAATAATGACTTGAATTATATTAGCATTTTAAAAACTATGAAACATAAGTTTTATAAACTCGATTGGTAATTTGTGAGAATATTTCATAAGAGATTGTATTACAATTTTCAGCCACTTCATCAATAGAAACATTTTCTCCAAAAAGTTCTACACAATCTCCAATTTGAGGGTTTTTGATACCTTTTAGATTGATTGTAATCATATCCATGGAAACTCTTCCAGCTACTCTTGCAATGCCTCCATTTATAAATACTGGAGTGCCATCTTGAGCACTTCTGGGGTATCCATCAGCATAACCAATGGCTACAACTCCAATAAGCGTATCTTCCTTGCAGACATAGCGTTCACCATATCCAATGCTCTGTCCTGATTTAAATTCTTTAATAGATATGAGAGAAGATTGAAGCGTCATTGCTGGAGATAAGTCTTTAAATTTTTCACTATAAGGAAATGGAGATGAGCCATAGAGCATAATTCCAGGTCGCGTATATTCACTATGAGCCTTTTCAAAAACCATCAAAGCCGCTGAATTTGCCAGTGAGGTATTATTTTGATTTGAGTCAATAATATTATTGAATTGTTCTATTTGGTTTATTGTTGAAGGGCTATTTTGATTATCAGCACTTGAAAAATGAGTCATTAAGGTAATGTTTTTAACATTGCTAGAATTTTCTAAAGAGTTTATTGCTTTATTCGAGCCTTTCTCTTGAAATCCAAGGCGCCCCATACCTGAATCAATCTTCACAAAAACATCAAACTTATGACTTGGTTTGCTTTTAAGAATCCATTGTAGCTGGTTGTCGTTACAGACTACCATCCAAAGATTATGCTTATCTACAAGGTTTAACTCAGATTCTTCAAAAATTCCCTCTAAAAGCAAGATGGGAGTGCTAGAAATGCCTGAATTTCTTAACTCTAAAGCCTCTTCAGAGCAAGCAACGCCGTAACAATCAGCACAGTCTTTTAAATGTTTAGCAACTTTAACTGCACCATGGCCATAGGCATTGGCTTTAATAATGGCTATGGCCTTAGATCTAGGAGATAAAGATTTTGCGTAAAGATAGTTTTTTTTAATTGCATCAAGATTAATGGATGCAATACAATTCCTAGCCATAATTTTTTCGTGTCTTATTTGAAAAACTGTATCGATTCATATCAATCCCTTCGATAGAGATTTCAGGTTGATTTCCTGAAACGATATCAGCTAACAGTTTGCCAGAACCTGAAGACATTGTCCATCCAAGTGTTCCGTGTCCTGTATTAAGATATAAGTTGCTATAGGGTGTAGGGCCAATAATGGGCGTTCCATCAGGTGTACTTGGACGAAAACCTGTCCAATAATTAAGATTTTCAGAAGGCTCATAACTCTTAGGAAATACGAGATCTAAGCCACTTTTTAATGACTCTAGAGATTTTGTTCTCAAGTTTTTATCAAAATCGGTTAAATGAGCCATTCCAGCGACTCTTATTCTGTCTCCCAGTCTTGTGATGGCAATTTTATTCTTTTCATCCATTATTGTTGATTGAGGCGCGTCTTGATCAGTTAAAACAGGAAGCGTGATTGAATAACCCTTAACGGGATAAATAGGGGTTTTAATACCGACTTGTGAAAGGATTTTAGTGGAATAACTTCCAAGGGAGACAGAATAACAATCTGCTTTAAATTCTCCTTCGCTGGTTAAAACTGAAGAGATTTTATTATTATTAATTTTTATGGATTTAATTTCAGTATTGAATTCAAAATTTACACCCATTTCAATACATTTTTTATAGATTTCATTTGAGAAAAGGTAGCAATTTCCAGTAAAGTCATTATTAAAGCGAAGTCCACCAGAGAGTTTATTTTTTACATATTTCAATCCTGGTTCAGCTTCAACGCAGCCTTCAGTATCTAGAAGTTCATAATGGATGTTGAATTTTTCTAATATTGAAATATCTCTTTTAGCTTTCTCAATCTCTTTTGTGTCCCAAAAAAGTTGAAGTGATCCTTGCCTTCTCTGCTCATATTGAATATCAAAATCTGACTCAATTTCTAAGAGGGCCTGTCGAGAATAATTAGCAAGTCTAAGCATGCGACTTTTATTGATTTCGTAGCTTTTTGAATTGCAGTTTTTATACATTCGATATAAAAACTTGATTGTCTCTATGCTTATGTTTGGATTGATGACTAACGGAGATCGCCCAGTTAAAAACCATTTCAATAAATTCAATGGAAGTCCAGGTGAGGCCCAGGGTGAAGAAAATCCATAGGATAAACAGCCTGCATTCGCATGACTAGTTTCCATAGCAACGCTCTCTTGTCTATCTAAAACAGTCACATCATGACCTTGCTTGGCTAAGAAATAGGCAGAGGTTGTGCCGATAACACCTGCACCTAAAACGATAACTTTCATTTGATGATTATGAGATTAAAGCGCAAATTTTACCACCGGAAAAAAAATATTTGCTCTTATGAGGCTATGCAATTATCAAAATATATGATTTGTAAAAAAAAAGTAATTAAGTATTATTCTTGTTAAAATAAGTCCGTAAAATACCGTTTTTTCATCTTTTCAGGAAGTCCCCATGTTTGACAAAAATCTTACATTAAATGAAGTTGATTCTGACATCGCAAAAGTAATTAATGCGGAAGAGTTAAGGCAAGAAGCACACATCGAGTTGATTGCATCAGAAAACTACACTTCCCCAGCGGTGATGACTGCTCAAGGATCTCAGTTGACTAATAAATATGCAGAAGGGTATCCATCTAAACGTTACTATGGTGGCTGTGAACATGTAGATATGGCGGAAGATTTGGCCATCAGTAGAGCTAAAGAATTATTTGGGGCGGCCTATGTAAATGTTCAGCCCCACTCTGGCTCTTCAGCAAATGCTGCTGTATTTCAAGCGCTTCTTGTTCCTGGAGATACGATACTGGGTATGAGCTTAGCTCATGGGGGGCACCTAACGCATGGAGCAGCACCATCTTTCTCAGGTAAAAATTTCAATGCAATCCAGTATGGCCTTGATGAATCAACAGGAGAGATTGATTATGATGAGGTCGAAAGATTAGCTAAAGAACATAAGCCTAAAATGGTGATTGCTGGTTTCTCTGCTTACTCAAGAGTAATAGATTGGCAACGCTTTAGAGATGTTGCTGATATGGTTGGTGCATATTTACTTGTTGATATGGCTCATGTTGCAGGTCTCATTGCTACTGGAGACTATCCGTCACCAATCAATATTGCTGATGTTTGCACAACAACAACTCACAAAACTCTAAGAGGTCCTCGTGGCGGGCTAATTTTATCCAGAGCTAACGAAGAGATAGAGAAAAAACTAAATTCAGCTATTTTCCCTGGAATTCAAGGCGGCCCATTGATGCACATTATTGCAGCTAAAGCTGTAGCCTTTAAAGAGGCTTTAAGTGATGACTTTAAATCTTATCAGAAACAGGTTGTAAAAAATGCAAGAGCTATGGCTAGTGTCTTTATGGAAAGAGGCTACGATGTAGTTTCTGGTGGAACAGATAACCATGTTTTCTTGGTAAGCTTTATAGAGCAAGGATTAACTGGGAAAGCGGTTGATGCAACACTAGGCTCTGCTCACATAACAGTCAACAAAAATTCAGTCCCTAATGACCCTCAATCTCCATTTGTAACGAGTGGAATTAGAATTGGAACACCTGCTGCAACAACCCGTGGATTTGGTGAGTCTGAGTGCAAAGATATTACAAATTGGATATGCGATATTTGTGATGATATTGAGAATCCTGATGTAGTCAACGAAGTTAGAGCAAAAGTTGAAGAGCTTTGCTCAAGATTTCCAGTTTATAAGTAGCTTGTATGCGGTGTCCTTTTTGTCAATCAGATGACACCAAGGTTTTAGATACTAGGCTCCTAGATGATGGCTCACAAGTTCGTAGAAGAAGAGAGTGTATCGCTTGTGGTGAAAGGCATTCAACGAGGGAAACCGTTGATTTAAATCTTCCTAGGCTGATTAAAAGTGATGATTCCAGACAAACCTTCAGTGAAGACAAGCTTCGCTATGGCTTATTAAAAGCGCTCGAAAAAAGACCCGTTGAAATCTCAAAAATAGAAACTGCAATTCAAAAGATTCAAAGAAAATTAATGGCGCAAAATGATAGAGAGGTGCCTTCATCAACTCTTGGCGAATGGGTCATGGAGGAGCTTAGAGCGCTGGATGAAGTTGCCTACATTCGTTTTGCCTCAGTTTATAGACAATTTCAAGATATTGAGGCGTTTAAAAGCGAAATTGACAAATTAATGAAAAAGTAATCTTATGGCTAAAACAAAAGTTGAGTTTGTATGCCGAGAGTGTGGCGCCTCTCACCATCAGTGGGCTGGTCAATGCTTAGATTGTAAAGAATGGAATACCTTAGAAGAGATTGTCATGTCTCAAGCCACATCTTCTAAGCCAGATAGCCTAAAAGACCTTCCTGCATCAAAAGTTCAAAGCTTAACTGAAGTTAAATCTCAAAATAAAGATCGATTATCAACTGGCCTTACTGAGCTTGATCGTACTTTAGGTGGAGGTCTAGTTGATGGGTCAGTTGTTCTTATTGGAGGCGATCCGGGAATTGGTAAATCAACCCTTATTCTTCAAGCTTTAGCTACCTTAAACAAAGACAACACTACTCTGTATGTAAGTGGAGAGGAATCTGCGGAACAGGTAAGTGAGAGATCAGTTAGATTAAATATTAAGGAAGATATTCTTTTTATTGGTGAAACTCACTTAGAGAAAATACTTAAACTTTTAAAAGATGTTGAGCCCAAGGTTATTGTAATTGACTCTATTCAGACTATGGTAACTGATTTATCAACCTCAGCTCCAGGTTCAGTGACCCAGGTAAGAGATTGTGCTGCTCAGCTTACTCAATATGCTAAACAAACAAACACGATTTTATTGATGATTGGCCATGTGACAAAGGGTGGAGCGCTTGCGGGACCAAGAATACTTGAGCATATGGTTGATGCAGTTTTGTACTTTGAGGGAGATCCAGGAGGTCGTTATCGAGTCATTAGAGCAGTAAAAAATCGCTTTGGAGCGGTCAACGAGATAAGCGTTTTTGCAATGAGTGAAAAGGGACTTCAGCAAGTCAGTAATCCATCCTCAATTTTTCTATCAAATCAGGAGAATCCATCCTCTGGTTCAATGGTCATGGTCACTAGAGAGGCTACAAGACCTCTTTTGATTGAGATTCAAGCACTAGTTGATCAGACAAATGGAACTCCAAAGCGTGTAAGCGTAGGTTTAGATCACAATAGACTAGCACTTCAGTTAGCAATTCTCCATAAACATTCAGGGATTGCAACCTTCGATCAAGACGTATTTATTAATGTAGTTGGCGGAATTAAGGTGAGCGAAACCGCATCTGACCTTGTTGTAATGCTTGCTATAGTCTCAAGCTTAAGAGATAAGGTTATTCCAAGTAATTGGATTGCCTTTGGTGAAGTAGGGCTGACTGGCGAAGTCAGGCCGGTTTATAATGCCCAAGAAAGGCTCTCAGAAGCTCAAAAACAAGGCTTTGAGCTTGCCATCATACCGAAAGGAAATAAGCCTAAGAAAAGCATTAAAGGTATGAAAATTGTATCCGTTGGGTATTTATTTCAAGCCATACAATATTTACTTGAAAATAGCTAATAATCTATAAATCAATACCTTTTTGTGCTCTGATATTGGCCCTAAAAGCGTGTTTTACATCCTCAACTTCACTCACTGTATCTGAAGCATCAATCAAGCCCTGGCTAGCAGCTCTTCCAGTTATCACGACATGTTGATCTTTAGGTCTATTTGCTAATGAATCCAATATTTCAGATTCATCAAGATAGTTATAGTTAATCATGTAGGTTATTTCATCAAGTACAACAACAGCTATTTCAGGATTTTGTAGAAATTGCTTAGCCTCTGTCCAAGTTTCCCTTGCTTTTATCTTATCTAACTCCTGATCCTGCGTATCCCAGGTAAAGCCACTTTTCATATGAGCTGAAACAATATTTGGATGATTTTCTAAAAAAAGATCTTCTCCTGTTTGTTGATCACCCTTTAAGAAACGAACAAGAGCCACTTTCATGTCATAACCAAGTGATCTACAGATCATCCCCATAGCTGATGATGATTTACCCTTACCATTACCAGTTAGAAGAACAATGATTCCTTTATCAATATTTGCCTGATCGATTCTGGAATCAATGTATTCTTTTTTGCGTTGCATGCGTTTTTTATAACTTTTATCCGTCATATTTAAAACCTATAAATAAGAATTAAAAGGGGGATTTAGAGGTAAGAATCGCTTATAAGCAATACCTTAACTCACCACCCATCGTAGTATTAAGTAAACGAATTTGGGATGTATCGGACTCTTCTTTAAGAAATACCGTTGCGAGGGCAGTGTTGGACTCACACCAACTTCCATAACCAAATTTTAGGAAATTATATCTTTTTTTTATTTGATGTGTAATAATTAATTCATTCGATTATTGTTTCATAAACTTAATAATAACAATACTTTGAAGTACTATCAGTCTTAGGTAAAATACCCCGAAAAGATTTAATTTAAACTGCATGCAATGAAAAGCAATTCACTTGAAAATTTAAGATCAGAGATTGATGAACTGGATCAAAAGATTCAGCTTCTAATTTCTGAGCGTGCGGATCTTGCTGCTAAAGTAGCACTTGCTAAGCAGGAATCAAACACTCAAACTGCTTTCTATCGTCCAGAGAGAGAGGCTGAAGTTTTAAGTCGAGTCATTCAAAGAAATAAAAGTCTTCTTAAGGACAAAGATATTGCACTCATTTTTAGAGAAATCATGTCAGCTTGCCTTGCTCTTGAGCAACCCCTAAAAATTGCTTTTTTAGGTCCTGAAGGGACATTTACTCAGGAAGCAGCACTTAAGCACTTTGGTCATGGTGTATCGCCACTTGACTGTGGAACAGTTGATGAAATTTTTCATCAAGTTGAGACGGATAATGCGCAATACGGAGTGGTTCCAATTGAAAATTCATCAAATGGCGTAATTGGCACTTCTCTTGATATGCTCTATAGCCATGACTTAAACGTTTGTGGTGAGGTAGAGATTGCTGTTGCACATCACCTAATGATGCAGGATCAATCTAAAGAGATTAAAGTAATATACGCTCACCAACAGGCTCTAGACCAATGCCATAGATGGCTTGCAAATCATTACCCTAATACTGAGCTTAGACCTGTAGCTTCAAATGCACTAGGCGCTAGAATGGTCAAGGACGAACCCAATGCTGCCGCTATTGCATCGAAGGTTGCTTTAAACATTTACGGGCTTCAAAGGGTTGCTAAAAATATTGAGGATAATGCAGGCAATGTCACCCGCTTCATAGTGATAGGCAAAGATGAAGTCCCTCAGGGCATCAACGATAAAACCTCTTTACTGGTTGTTACTAAACATGAATCTGGTGCACTTTTTGATTTATTAGAGCCCTTTAAAGACAATAAAATAAATATGCTTCAATTGGCAAGACATCCTATTCCAGGAGTTAAATGGGAATATCTCTTTTTCATTGATATAGAAGGGCACAAGGATGAAAAAAATGTCAAAGATGCTATTTCAAAAATTGAATCTAAAGTTTCTAAATTGGAGATACTAGGGTCCTACCCAGTTGCAGTTTTATGAATGCCTGTGAATCAATCCTTGGCTTGAGTCCATATCAAGGAGGAAAGCCAATTGAAGAGCTTGCGAGAGAACTTGGCCTTACTAAAATTTCTAAACTTGCCTCAAATGAAAACCCGTTAGGGATAAGTAAAAGTGTCAAGAAAGCAATTAATGACTCTCTTGTAAATATAAATCGTTATCCTGATGGCAATTGCTTTGAACTTAAAAAAGCAATTTCTGAAAAACATAACGTGTCCTCAGGCATGATTTCATTGGGCAATGGCTCAAATGAGCTATTAGAGTTAATCGCAAGAGTGTTTGTATCAAAAAAAACTGATGAGGTTATTTTTTCTCAATACGCCTTTGTAGTCTATCCACTGGTAACTCAGGCCTTAGGGGCTACTGCTGTTGTTTCGCCAGCGAATAATTTTGAGCATGATTTGGGCTCAATGCAAAGCCTCATATCTAAGCAAACAAAGCTGATTTATATTGCAAACCCAAACAATCCAACCGGGACACTTCTTAGTGATGATGAGGTTTATAGCTTTCTAAAGCAAACTCCAACAAATATACCAGTTGTACTTGATCAGGCCTATTTTGAATACTTAAAGATTGATGATAGCGCTATAAAGTGGCTTAATGAATTTGAAAATCTAATCATTACGCGTACCTTTTCAAAAGCATATGGCTTGGCAGGTTTACGTGTTGGATACTCAATATCTAGTCCATTAATTGTTGATTACATCAATCGAGTTAGAGAACCATTCAATGTGAATCATACTGCACAAGTTGCTGCCATCGCTGCACTAAAGGATGATAAGTATCTCTCTGATTCAGTAACAATGAATTCTAATGGCTATAATCAGCTAATAAAGGGCTTTAAAGACCTAAATTTAAAGTTTATTCCTTCATATGCAAATTTTATTGCTGTTGAGTTTAAGGATGCAATGAAAATATATAATGACCTTCTCAAAGAAGGAGTTATTGTTCGTCCGGTTGAAATGAATGGATACCTAAGAATTTCAATTGGTACTTCTTCTGAAAATGAGCATTTACTTGAAGCACTGAAAACTCTCTTATGATAAATAAAATTACAATTATTGGTGTTGGACTTATTGGTGGCTCACTCGCTAAAGCCATAAAAGAAAATAATCTGGCTAAAGTCGTCTTTGGGTACGGAAGAGATCAAGCAAGGCTTGAAGAGGCTAAAAAGAGTAACATCATTGATCAGTTATCAACTAATATTCAAGAAGCGGTAGATAATGCAAATATTATCGTTATTGCTACTCCTGTTGGCATATTTCAAAACATTTTTAATGAAATTAATCCTTTGATTTCTGATGATGTCATTATTACTGATGTTGGCAGTACTAAAACCAATATAGTTAATATAGCGCAAAATGCTTTAGGTGAAAAATCTAGTTGCTTCGTACCTGCTCATCCAATTGCTGGTAAGGAGAGAAGTGGCTTTGAAGCTAGCGATGCAAACCTTTTTAATGGAAAAAAGGTCATTATTACCCCGATAGAGAATAGTGAGCCTGAAAAAATAAAATTAATTGAAGACATTTGGAGAAGTGTAGGTGCAGAGGTTGATTTTATGAATCCTGCATCGCATGACGAACTTCTTGGAATGACCTCTCATCTACCGCATATGTTGGCATTTTCATTAGTTAATTATCTTGTCGATCAAAACCCGACGGCTTCAATATACGCTGCCGGTGGCTTTAAAGATTTTTCTAGGATAGCATCAGGTGATCCAATCATGTGGAGAGATATTTGTCTTCAAAATCAAGATCAAATTATTAGGCATTTAAAGGGCTATCAAGCGACCCTTGATGACCTTGTAAATGCTTTAGATGATGAAAATAGTGAAAAGTTAGAAGCCTTGTTTGCCACTGCAAAAAAAACTAGGGATTCATGGGTGGGGTAAATTAACCGATGTCAAACTTCATCACTTCGAATTGTGCGACTTTAAGTGGCTCTATTAAAGTTCCTGGAGATAAATCAATCTCACACCGATCAATCATTCTTGGCTCAATTAGTCATGGAATTACAAAGGTTTCAGGCTTTTTAGAGGGAGAAGATAGTTTAGCTACATTGAATGCTTTTAAGAGTATGGGCGTCAAAATTGAGAGAAATGGCTCTAATGTTGTTATTAACGGTGTCGGTATGCATGGACTAAAGGCAGCTACTAGCCCTCTAAACCTTGGAAATTCAGGAACTTCAATGCGCCTGATGTCTGGCCTTCTTAGTGCTCAAAGCTTTGACTCAGAGCTGTGTGGCGATGAATCACTTTCAAAAAGGCCTATGGGCAGGGTAATTGAGCCACTTCGTCAAATGGGTGCAGATATATCTGGCGTTGACTCAAAACCTCCTCTTTCAATTAAAGGTGGAAATCAATTGTCGGCCATAGAATATACTTTACCTGTTGCATCGGCTCAAATTAAGTCTTGTGTGTTGTTGGCTGGCTTATACAGTGAGGGCAAAACCACTGTTATTGAAAATGGTGTGTCTCGAGACCATACTGAGAGAATGCTGAGAGGCTTTGGTTATGATGTTGATTCATCACACAATACGATATCAATTCAAGGTGGTGGTTCCCTACAAGCTTGCGAAATCGAAGTTCCGAGTGATATTTCATCTGCAGCATTTTTTATGGTTGCAGCGTGTATCTCAGAAAACTCAAATATCGTCCTAAAAGCAGTAAATATTAATTCAACTAGGACTGGTGTCATTGATATTCTCAAATTGATGGGCGGTAAGATTGAATTAACTAATGAAAGGCTTCAGGCTGGAGAATTGATTGCCGATATCAAAGTCTATTCCTCTAGACTTAAAGGAATTCAAATTCCAAAAAATCTAGTTCCAATTGCAATTGACGAGTTTCCTGTCTTGTTTATTGCTGCAAGTTGCGCCCAGGGAGAAACTGTTCTTACAGGTGCAAAAGAGCTAAGAGTTAAAGAGTCAGACAGAATACAAGTGATGGCTGATGGTTTAACGTCTTTAGGGATTGAGAATGAAGTTTTAGAAGATGGTATTAAAATCAAAGGTGGACAATTCAAAGAACAAACCTCTTTAATCAAATCACATCATGATCATCGAATCTCAATGGCCTTTGCAATTGCTTCTGTAAGGTCAAAATTTAACATTGAAATCGAAGGCGTCGATAATGTTAAAACGTCGTTCCCAAATTTTGTTGAGTTAGCTAATTCGATAGGAATGAGCATTAAGGAAGTTGCATAGCGCAAGCACCAGATTGTTATAATACGCCCTTTATAAAAAACTCTATTCTATGTCTATATACGAAGCAGTATTAAAAAATGCAGAGCCATTCTTTGCTTGGGACGTCCTCTCTTGGCTCTTTATCGCTATGATCCTCGCTATTGTGGTTGTTTTAGTTGACCTGTTTCTATCAAAAGAAACTGAAAAATCAACCACTGAAGCTACTCAAGAAAAATCAAAAATTGGGAAAATTGCTTATTTTTTAATATTTTTAAAGTTTTCCAAGTCTGAAAAATATAGTCATAGGCCCAAAATTGTTCAATGGTCAATTGAACTTTTTCCTGTTTTACTTTT
This sequence comes from uncultured Gammaproteobacteria bacterium, assembly GCA_902512305.1. Taxonomy (GTDB): domain Bacteria; phylum Pseudomonadota; class Gammaproteobacteria; order PS1; family Pseudothioglobaceae; genus Pseudothioglobus. The sequence continues at coordinate 169,180 of CABXIU010000001.1, read as the reverse complement.
GGTTTTTGTTTTTAGGGGGTTTATATTTGAACCTTTTCGTGTCCCATCTAACTCCATGATGCCAACACTTTTGACGGGTGACTTTATCGTGGTTAATAAGTTTGATTATGGCTTCAGACTGCCCATTACGAACACTAAGTTAGTTGAATTTTCTAAACCAAATAGAGGTGACGTTATAGTCTTCAGATATCCTAACTATGAAAAGAATCCAGGTTACTCAGGGGTGGATTTTATTAAACGCGTTGTAGCGACCCCAGGAGACGTTATTTCTTATAGTGAAGATCAACTGATCATTAATGGAAAAGTATCAGATATAAAGAATATTGGACCCTATAAAGGGGTTGATTCTGGTCAATTGATGAATAACTATAAGTTAGTCCAAGAATTCATTAATTCATTGCCACATGAAATACTTCTTAACCCGAACACTCAATCTAAAAAAATCCCTGAGATTACGATTCCAGATGGCCATTATTTTGTTATGGGGGATAATCGATCTCATAGTAGTGACTCAAGATTTTGGGGTTTTGTTCCTGAGGAATATATTATTGGAAGGGCGATAGGCATCTGGATGCACTGGGACTGGAATTACAACACAATGCAATTCAGCAGAATTGGTGGATTCAACTAGATCCTTAACGCTTACTAATTAATAATTAGTAAGCCTATCAATTATTCTTTTTGATAGATTTTTAAAGCTTTCAATACATTTACCGCTTCATGCACATAGTAATCTCCCAGAAGGAGGTCTATGAATTCTTGATCTCGAGCATCAGTAATTTCATCTTGTGACTTTAGAATCTCTTCAGGACTCATTTCTGTTGGATCTTCTGGAGCTACCTCGTCTTCATCTTGAGCTATTAATGAGTTTTTAAGGTCTTTTTCTTGAGAACTAAAGTCTATTGAGTCTTCTTCCTCTTCATCATTTTTCCAAGAAGTATTATCTAGTTCGATATCTGGGGATATTCCCTTAGCCTGAATAGATCTCCCAGATGGCGTAAAGTATCGCGCTGTGGTGAGTTTAAGGCCATAGCCATCCTCCAGTGCCATCATGGACTGGACAGAGCCTTTACCAAATGACTCTTCTCCCATGATAATTGCTCGTTTGTGGTCTTGAAGAGCGCCAGCTACAATCTCAGAGGCAGATGCAGAACCTACATTCATAAGTACTACAATCGGCGCACCATTCAAAATATCACCACGTTTTGTTGGGAAGGATATGTTTGCACTCGGTGTTCTTCCTTCTGTATAAACGACTATTCCAGGCTCATCGATGAATAAGTTTGCGATATCTATAGAGGAGTCTAAAAGCCCCCCAGGATTATTTCTTAAATCAATAATCAAGGAATCAAGATTTCCCTCATTTTTCTCTACGAGGTCAGCAATAATATCTTCAACCACTTCGGCAGTCGGTCTTTGGAATTGAGCGATTCTCAAATAACCAATACCATCATCTATCAGCAAACCCTTGGCGGATGTAATAGTTATAATTTCACGAGTTATTTCGACAACGAATGGGGCGACATCTGGACGACCAATAGTTAGCTTTATGCTAGTACCTGGGGCGCCTCTCATAAGTTTGACTCCCTCTTCAAGGTTGATCTGATTGACATTTTGGTCACCAATTTGCAAAATAATATCACCCGCCTTAAGGCCAGCTCGATAGGCCGGAGTATCGTCAATTGGAGAAACAACTTCGATAAAATCACCTTTAGTTCCAATAACAATGCCAAGGCCACCAAATTGGCCCGATGTGCTTTCGCTAACCTTGGATTGATCAACCGGCTCAAGCAAGCTAGAATGCGGATCTAGTCCTTCAATTAAACCCCTTATGGCGTTATTAAATAAAGTCTCATCATCAACTTCATCAACATATTGCTGTTTGATCTGTGAGAAAACAGCAGTAAAAGTATTTAAGCCTTCGAAAAAAGAGGGTGAGTCAAGAGGGGAGTAATTCTCATCATCTGCCAAGGATGGATTAGATAAGAACAATAGGGTACTTAAGACTAGAAAAAAGGTTTTAAGAGAAGGCTTTAAATTAATCATTTGAATACAGATAAGTTCTTTAAAAAAAATGGCATTGTACTAAGTATATTATTTATTATTTATGAAGAAATAATATAGTTTTTATGAAGAGCATTGTAACTTTTCAACACACAGCTAAAATGATAGCAAATATTGGCATTTAATTATGAAATTTTTTTTCTTAATACTTTTACTTTTTTTTGGAATTTTTCCGATTCAAGCTGGTACTCAATATGGCACTGTAGTGGTATCAAATGTAATCAGCGTCTACGATGGAGATACTTTTAGAGTAAATATAGACTCTTTGCCTCCTATTGTGGGTAAAAACATTGCCATTAGGCTCAATGGAGTAGATACCCCAGAGATACAAGGAAAATGCCAATATGAGAAAGATTTAGCCCTTAAAGCTAGAGATTTTGTAAGGAATAAATTGGCTAACGCTAAAGAAATTAAACTAACTAAGATAGAGAGAGGTAAATACTTTAGAGTGGTTGCGAGAGTCCTAATTGATGGTGTGAGCTTGGAACAGGAGCTCCTTGATCATGGTTTAGCCTACAAATATAACGGCGGGAAAAAGTCGAGTTGGTGTAAATGAAGACTATGAAAAAACTAACAATAATAATATTTTCTTTGATGTTTTCTATTAATTCATACGGTGAGTGGACAAAGATACTCCCTGGCGATAATGCTTCCCTATACATCGACTTTACAACTCTAATAGAGAAAGACGGATATATCAATTGGTGGTATTTAGATACTTGGGATAAGGGGAGTGAAACAACATATGCTCAAGGTGATTGCAACTTAAAAGGATTTAGAGTCACAAAAAGAGTTAGATTTTCCCTGCCTATGGGCGAGGGAGAGGGTGTCGAAAGAGATATCAATGGCGCATGGGAATACTATGAGCCAAATACTGGTTTTGAAATTTTATTAAGTTTTATCTGCCAAATGTCTAAACTTAGTTCTGAAGAACAAAGTGTGCGCATTCAAAAGCTAACAAAAAACAATCAAGCTCTAGATAAAAAGAAAAAGGAATACGTAAAAAAACTTGAAGAAAAAGAAATTTCCCCAGAACTAAAAATTATAAGATCTGCCTATTTGCAGAGTGTTCAGGAAAAAATTAAAACCTTTTGGAGTTATGATGAAGCAAAAGATGATTGGAATTGTGATGTTTTGATTAAACAAGCTACTAATGGCGCTGTAGAGGCTGTAAAAATTCTAGAATGCAGGGCTGGTAATAACGAAAATCAAGGGATGTCTAAAAGCAAAGCTCAAGCATTTGGAAACTCAATTAGAAGGGCGGTATTCAAATCATCACCCCTTCCACTACCTTCAGACAAAGTATTATTTGATAGGGAGCTGATTATCCAATTTAATGTAAATTAGTTATAATCTGCAATGCATTTAATATGAATATAGTATTTAAAATAAAAAGAAACCCATTGCTATCAGTATCTCTGCGGCGTATTAACTAATCATTGCGCTCGTAGCTCAGCTGGATAGAGTGTCGGCCTCCGAAGCCGAATGTCGGGTGTTCGAATCACCTCGAGCGCACCAACCCTAACAACCTTTTAAGAAGCTTTCTTCCATTTGAATTATAATTCTAATATGCTAGGCTTCATCTACATAATGTCAAATCCCGCTCATTCGGGTTTATTGAAGATTGGACAAACCAGTAAAGATCCTCTTGTTAGAAGAAAAGACTTAAGTTCAACTGGGGTACCCGAAGAATTCGTTATAGAATATCAAGCATTAACTTCAGATTACAGAAGGCAAGAGAAACTAATTCATCAAAAGCTAAGCAAAGTAAGACATTCAGGTAAAAAAGAGTTCTTCTCGGTTACTGTTCCTGAGGCAATAAATATAATTAGAGAGCAGTTGGGAGATAAGATTAAATATGAAGAAGTCTTTCATATAACCTCTGAAGAATTAAAGACAGCTTCAAAGAAAAAATCGCTCAAGATAACTATGAGATTTACATTCTTTATTGTCTTGTTGGCTTTGCTTATTGTTTACTTTGATGGAGCAGTATGAAAAAACTACCCTTATTCTTATTACTATCACTAAGCTTCATATGCTCAAGCCATGCTGATGATACGCCAGTCAAAGAAACTGCTGCTAGTCTTACAGTTGAGCGACTACAATCAGCAGATTGTGAAAGCAAAGATATTACTAAAGAGCTTGAAAGACATATGGAGGAGGCAGGTTACTTGGTCAAAGGAAGTGAATCATATAAAGCGGTAAGTTTGTTAGTGGAACCTATATTAAGAGAGCTTTTATGTAGACCAATAGACCAAGGAATAGAAACCTCTCTAGAATTGATGAATGATTTGCTGAACCAATAATATAAGCCTTATCCTATGAGAACTACCGATGTTGTTGCTGCAGTCATAAAAAAAGATGATTGTTACCTACTGGCCAAGAGAAATAAAGATAAATACATGGGTTTAAAATGGGAATTTCCTGGAGGCAAGGTTGAAGGCAACGAAACCTTTGAAGAGGCATTATCCAGAGAAATACTTGAAGAATTAAATGTAAATATTGAAATTCACAATAAAGTTGCAGAAGAAAAATATCAGGACTCAGAAATCAATATTATTTTGCATTACTTTATGTGTTCACTATTGAATGAAGATATTGTTCTGTCTGAACATGAGGCGATTGAATGGGTAAAAAAAGAAGATTTTTGTCATTACGAATTTGTGCCAGGTGATGGCGATATTACTTCATTAATTTAGTTGATTCTAAGTGCAAATTATCAAAAAAAGCGCTGTTTTCTCGCCATGTAGAAAATATAGATATTCTCTTACAAGAGCCTGGAACTTAAGTCAAAAACCTGCATTATTTATCGGTCTGAATCCATCAACTGCTGATGAGAACAATGACGATCCAACAATAAGAAGATGTATGCATTATGCTTATGAATGGAGTTTTGGAGGTTTAATTATGCTCAATTTATTCGCATTTAGAGCAACTCTTCCATCAGACCTTAGAAAATCAAAATTTCCAGTTGGACAAGAAAACAATCAATTCATCGTAGATTCCCGGCATGAAGCTGGAATAGTGGTAGTTGCCTGGGGAAACAATGGCAATCTTTTGAATAGGGACCAAGCAGTACTACAATTAATTTCAAATCCAATGTGCCTCAATATCAATAATTCTGGTCAGCCAGCACATCCTCTTTATCAAAGAAAAGACATTTCTCCTAAAAAGTATATTTTTTGATAATTGTTTGATAAACAAATTGAGTTAGATACATTAATTAATCAATAATGCATATAATTTATTAATCCTTAACTATAGCTAGCATCATCTTAGAATTAATGACAATCTTTAATTTATGAAATACATTGTTATTGATCCAGTAATAGCCGATTTAGGATTTGTAAAAATTTATTGGTATGGTGTGATGTATCTGCTGGCTTTTTTGTCAGCCTATCTGCTCGCTAAGTATCGCTGTAAAGTTGATCCATTATGGAATATAAAGCATGTAGATGATCTTATTTTCTATGGTGCCCTAGGCGCTGTTCTTGGCGGAAGATTAGGTTATTTGTTGTTCTATAACTGGTCTATCTTTATTTCCAACCCTTTTACTTTTTTCGACTTTCAAAACGGTGGAATGTCTTTTCATGGAGGCTTCATTGGCGTTCTTTTGGCAATGCTCGCTTTTAATAAAAAACACAAGCTTACTTTTTTCCAAACTACTGATTTTATTGCTCCTTTAGTCCCTCTAGGGCTTGGATTCGGAAGAATAGGTAATTATATCAATGGTGAGCTTTGGGGAAGAGTTACAGAGAGTTCATGGGGCATTTTGGCACCTGATCAGAGCGGACTCTGGGAAAATCGATTTCCTAGTCAGCTTTATGAAGCATTATTAGAAGGAATCGTTTTATTTTTCATATTATGGCTGTTTAGTAAAAAGAAACCGCCAATTATGGCTACTTCTGCGTTATTCCTGATTTTTTATGGCTTCTTTAGATTTATAATTGAATTTATTAGGGTTCCAGACTCTCATATTGGCTACCTCGCATTTGATTGGCTAACAATGGGCCAAATATTGAGTTTTCCAATGATTGTGATTGGAATATATTTATTATTTAAATCTTATCGTTTGAAAGGAAGTGCATGAAGCAATATTTAGATTTTTTAAAGCTTGTTAGAGATACTGGTACAGAAAAGACTGATAGAACTGGGACTGGAACTAAAAGTGTATTCGGCCATCAAATGCGCTTTAAGCTTAGTGATGGATTCCCTATAGTAACGACCAAAAGAGTTCACGTCCCTTCAGTTGTTCACGAGCTTTTGTGGTTTTTAATGGGTGATACTAATATTAAGTATCTTAAAGATAACAAGGTCAATATTTGGAATGAGTGGGCTGATGAAAATGGAGATTTAGGCCCGGTTTATGGCGCCCAATGGAGAAAATGGAAGAATTCTGAAGGTGTTGAAATCGACCAAATCACTCAAGCAATGAATCTTATCAATCATTCTCCAGACTCTAGAAGAATTATTGTCTCAAGCTGGAATGTAGGTGAATTAGAGAGCATGGCTCTTCAGCCTTGTCATGCTCTTTTTCAGTTTTATGTTGCGGATGGAAAGCTCTCATGTCAACTCTATCAAAGAAGTGCAGATATATTTTTAGGAGTCCCCTTTAATATAGCTTCTTATGCACTTCTGACACACATGGTTGCCCAGCAATGCAATTTAGAGGTTGGAGACTTTGTTTGGAGTGGGGGTGACTGCCATATTTACACAAATCACTTTACTCAAGTTGATACTCAGCTCGAGAGAACACCAAAAAAACTTCCGACCTTAACAATAAATAGAAAGCCTAAGAGTATTTTTGATTATGCTTATGAAGATTTTGAGCTCATTGATTACAAGCATGATGACCCTATAAAGGCGCCAGTTGCGGTTTAATTAATGGAAAAGCTACAAAAAAATCTCTCTTATCAGTTTAGCGACATTAGTCTTTTAAAGCAGGCACTAACTCACAGAAGTGTAAGCAAGAATAATAATGAACGGCTTGAGTTCCTCGGCGATAGTATTTTAGGCAGTATTATCTCTGAAGAGCTCTATAGCCGTCATCCTGGTATTGACGAAGGTCAGTTATCAAGACTTCGCTCTCACCTGGTTAGAGGGAATACACTTGCAAATTTAGCTAAAAAGCTTGATATTTCTGAAAACCTGTCTCTTGGCCAAGGAGAGCTTAAAAGTGGCGGATTTAGGCGTGAATCAATTCTTGCGGATACATTTGAAGCTATATTAGGCGCAATCTTTCTAGATTCAGACTATTCAACTGTCAAAAAGATCACTTTAGCGCTTTTTAGTGAGCTTTTAAACGAAGCAAGCGCAGAGGACTCTCTTAAGGACTTTAAGACGCAGCTTCAGGAGTTGCTTCAAAAGAAGGGATACTCCCTTCCAAAATATGAGCTCTTAGAAACCAAAGGCAAAGATCATAATGCTGTTTTCTATGTTAGCTGCCAGGTTGATGAGTTAAGTATTAAATCAGAGAAAAGCGCCAAAAGTATTAAAAGGGCGGAGCAGGCATGTGCCCAGTCAATTTTAAAAGAGATTGAAGTCCAATGAGTTTCCAGTCAGGTTCTATCGCAGTAGTAGGGCGACCAAACGTTGGTAAATCTACACTAGTGAATGAATTAATTGGTCAAAAGCTATCTATTACCTCACATCGTCCTCAAACAACACGGCATCGGATTAATGCAATTGATACTCAAAAAAAATATCAAATGGTCTTTGTTGACACTCCAGGAATACATATTGGAAATAATAAGGCCATTAATTCGTATATGAATAGGGCAGCAAGCTCAAGCTTTAGTGATGTAGATATCATCATTTGGATTGTAGAGGCTTTCAAGTGGACAAAAGAAGATGCTAGAGTTTTAGAGCACCTCAAGAAAGTCGATATACCAGCTCTATTGTGCATCAATAAGATTGACAAACTTAGCTCAATTGACAAAATACTTCCTTTTCTCGAGTCAATGAGTGAAAAGTTTCAAGCAACTGAGGTCTTCCCTCTTTCGGCTTTTAATCGTTCTGACACTAGTAAATTAAGAAAATTAATTCTCAAATATTTACCTGAGCAAGATGCGATTTATGATGAAGATTACATAACTGATCGCTCTCAAAAGTTTGTAATCTCAGAGTTTATTAGGGAAAAACTCATGAGAAACTTATCAAATGAACTTCCGTATGACATTACTGTTGAAATTGAAAAATTTGAACTTGATGGAAAAATGTATAGAATTGCTGGACGCATCTTTGTAGACAAGGCCTCTCAAAAAAGTATTGTCATTGGTCAAAATGGTGAAATGCTAAAAAAAATTGGTCAAGAGTCTAGGCAAACAATTGAAGGCTTTTTAGAGGCAAAAGTTTTTTTAGAATTGTGGGTTAAAGTCAGACAGGGCTGGTCTGATGATAAGAGGGCTCTAGCATCTTTAGGTTATGACTAGAGTTGACAATTCTCCTGCTTTTTTAATGCACCGCAGAATGTATCAAGGCAGCTCCCTTTTATTGGATTTCTTTACCAAAGATTTTGGAAAAATAAGATTGATAGCTAGAGGCGCGAGAAATAGTAAAACATCGCTCCAGATGTTTCAATGCCTGAGTATTTCATTTAAGGGCAAGGGAGAATTAAAAAGTCTTTCTCAATGGGAAATTGCTGATCAACCAAGACGATTATTGGGTGATGACTTAATTTTAGCAATCTATATTAATGAACTTATTCTCAGGCTTCTTCCTGAAGGTGATGAACACATTGAAATATTTGAGTCCTACTGGACATTTATATCCAATCTCAATACATTAGTCTCAAATGAAAAAGAATACGCACTTAGAAAATTTGAAAACCAACTGTTAGAGGATTTAGGCTATGGTATTGACTTTAACTTTGATATTGATGGGTCAGTTATTGATGAAGATTTAAAGTATGACTTTATTGAGCATCAGGGATTTAATATTACTAATGAAGGATTATTCAATGGCAAAACACTTCTTCGACTTTCAAATTCTGATGAGGCGATTACCGATGCAAATGAATTAAGTATTTTAAAAAAAATGAATCGAAAAAGATTAAAATCATTACTTGGCGACAAACCGCTTAAAAGTAAAGAATTGTTTTTTGTGAATTAGGTAAATCTATGAGTATATTTTTAGGTGTCAATATTGATCATATAGCTACATTACGACAGGCTAGAGGCACACCTTATCCAAGTTTAGTTGAGGCAGCTAGAATATGTGAAAATTCTGGTGCTGACAGTATTACTCTTCATTTAAGGGAAGATAGAAGGCATATCCAGGATCAAGATGTTGAAGAATTAAAACACTGTTTAGAAACGAAAATGAATCTAGAGATGGCGGCTACAGATGAAATGCTTAAAATAGCTACTCATATCTCACCTGAAGACTGCTGCCTTGTTCCTGAAAAAAGGCAAGAACTTACCACAGAAGGGGGTCTGGACGTTGCATCTCAAATCAATAGAATAAAAGAGGTTTGCACTGAACTCAGTACAAATAATATTAAAACCTCCTTGTTTATCGATGCTGACAAGTATCAAATTGATGCTGCCGTTGAATGCGGTGCACCAATTATAGAAATTCATACAGGTCATTATGCAAATGCTTCAACAGCTGCAGAATTAAATATAGAGCTGGAAAAAATTTCAGACGCCTGTGAATATGCACATAATCTTGGATTGCAAGTCAATGCGGGCCATGGATTAACACTTGAAAATACAAGAGCGATTGCAGAAATTAGCTCTATAGTTGAGCTTAATATTGGACACTCTATCATTGCGAGATCTTTGTTTGTTGGGCTTGCAAGTGCCACATCTGAAATGAAACAACTACTAAAAGAGGCTAGAGGCTTGTGATTTACGGTATCGGAACAGATATTGTAAGCATTGAAAGAGTACAAAAAATTCTCAATAAAAATAGAGATGGCTTTATCAATCGCGTTTTAACTGAGCATGAAAGAGCTTTGTTTGCAAATAAGGCTGATAGTGCAGCCTTTTGTGCAAAAAGATTTGCCGCTAAAGAGGCATTTTCTAAAGCTTTAGGAACTGGTATAGGAAGAGTTCTTAGCTTTCAGGATTTAACGGTAAGAAGTAACGAAAACGGCAAACCTTACTTTATGCCTAGTGAAAAATTAAGACTATATCTCCTAGAGAAAGGAATTAAACAGGGTCATTTGAGTATATCTGACGAAAGTCAAAATGCTTTGGCTTTTGTTATCCTAGAAGCTGAAACTGACTCAAGTTAATTTTCTAAAACTTAGAAAGGAATGTCATCCTCAAATTCATCAGGCGCTACTGGGGTAATTGCAGGGGCAGGCTCAGAAGCTTTTTGAGGTTCTGATTGTGATTCCTGAGAAGGCGCACTTGTATTTGTATCATCACGACGATCAAGCATTTGCAGAGTACCACTGTACCCACTAATAACGACTTCAGTTGTATAACGATCTTGGCCATTTTGATCTTGCCATTTGCGAGTTTGAAGCTTACCTTCAACATAAACTTTTGAGCCTTTATCTAAATACTGACCAGCAATCTCTGCCACTTTGCCAAACAAGCTCACTCTGTGCCATTCTGTTCTTTCTTGTTTTTGACCTGTGCTTTTATCAGTCCATGATTCACTCGTGGCAATAGATAAATTACTGATAGCATTTCCATTTGAAGCATATTTAATTTCTGGCTTTGCGCCTAAATTTCCTACCAAAATTACCTTGTTTATCCCGGCCATTGTCTTAATTACTCCTTTAAAGTTTTAGTTTTAAGTGGTAAAAAAAGTATCAGAAACCACCAAATTATTGCAACAAATATCGTGAATAAGAATACACTATTTAAATCGTAAATGTCATAAATCAAACCACCAATTGCACCGCCAAAAAATGTTCCTAAAAACTGAGAAGTAGAAAAAATCCCCATAGCGAGACCCCTCTTAGAAGCGCTAGCTGTTCTTGATAATAGAGAGGGTAGTAGGGCTTCAATTGTATTGAATGCTATAAAAAAAATAGTTAGGGTGAATATAAATATTTGAAAGTTTAAGTTTGAATTAAAGAAGATCAGTTGACTAGAAATTAATAATAAGATACTTAGAAGTATGATGTATTTTGTTTTTTTAAATTTTTCCGAAATAACAATAAGAGGAAGCATCCCTATAAATGACATAAGAATTGCTGGAAGATAGATTTGCCAATTATCTACCATGCTTACAATTTGCTTCTCAACAATCAGAACTGGCATAATAATAAAGCCAGCAGCTAGAATTAAATGAAGTGAAAAAATACTAAAATCTAAAGTAACTAACTCTTTGGTAAAAGTCTCCTTAAATGCTTGAATAGAAAGTTTGTAATAAGCAATAGGTCTTGAGTGTTTAAGTGATAATACAATTAACATGGATATTACTGACAATAGGGCGATCGTCCAAAAAAGTCCTTGAAGGCCAACTTTAGAGCTTATTATTGGTCCAATTAATAGTGAAACCATAAAGGCGACTCCAATTTGAAAACCGACGAATGCATTTGCCTTTGCTCTGTTTTCCTCTCCAACAAAATCTGCTAAAAATGCCATCAAAACAGCTGATATAGCGCCTCCACCTTGTAATGCTCTGCCAACAACAACCAAAATAATATTTGAGGTGTTCGCTGCTAAAATACTACCCAAAAAAAAGATTAAAAGCCCAGTTATTAGAATTGGTTTTCGACCGAATCGATCTGAAAAATATCCAAAAGGTATTTGTAATAAAGCCTGTGTTAAGCCGTAGATGCCAATTGCCATACCAACGAGAAATGGTGTTGAATTATCATACTCTACTGCATAAACACTCATTACAGGGAAAAGCATAAAAAGCCCCAACATTCGAACTGACATAATTAGAGATATCTTTAAAGCAAAGATTCTTTCAGCAGTTTTCATCAATATAAATCCTGATACTAACTATTCGATAGAAAAATTGGGAGAATAGTTTGGATAATTAGAGTATAGGATTTGTTTTGTATCAGCTGCAAGTTTGTCAGCATTTAGCATATCATAATTATTTGCCATAAGATAAAGGGCATCTGGAATTGACGTACTATTTGGATAATTTTCAATAATAAATTTTGATCTGTTAACTGAGGCTATATAAGCCTCTATACTATTATAGTACAATGCAACATAAAACTCGTGCTTCGATAGAATATTTGTTAAATTGTCAATTTTTTCTTTTGCTTCATTAGAGTATTTAGAATCTGGAAAGGTATCAATGAGAGCTAAATAATAGTTATATGCATCTTTTATACCTTCAACATCCCTTTGAGCATTGTCCGTAACTAGATCATCTAGTATTGAATTCGATTTACTTTCTGAAATAACACCTCTAAGATAGTATGCATAAGGAGTTGGGGCTATGTCAGGATATTTTTCAATAAAGCTATCCAATTCAATGATTGCTCTGTTATATTTTTTTAGTTTAAACAAGTTGTAAGCAATATCTAGTCTAGCCTGAATAGCATATTTAGAATTAGGATATGAGGCTAAAATTAGGTCATATTGATCAATTGCTTGTTCAATTAATCCAGAATCAACATTATCCTCAGCTTTTTCATACAGCTCTTTAGGCGTTAGACCTTCAGCAACGAGCTTTCTAGTGTCTTTATCACCACCTAAGAAAGAGCATCCAGTTAGAAAAAGTATTAATGTAAGGGCAAATATTAATCGAGTATTCATATTAGGTTTTGAGCAATATTAATGAAATATCAAATTATACTAGTGTACCTTTTATCTTAAAAGCCTTTATACAAAGAACTTATAGCATTTATCTACATGATTATATAATTGTAGGAAATTATTCATAAAAGTATAAAATAAATATCAATGGCTACCAATTTATTTCAAACTAAATCTCAAATTTCCAATTTATGTGGTGTTTTGGAAGAATACCTTTCAAATGAAGAGATTGAATTGGTTAAAAAGTCTCACTTGATTGCTGAAAAAGCACATTCTGGTCAATTTAGAAAGTCGGGTGAAGCTTATATTAGCCATCCATTATCAGTTGCTCTAATCTTGGCTAAGCTTAAATTAGATTACTTTTGTATTGTGGCAGCTATTTTGCACGATTGCATTGAAGATACCTCAGTTACTAAGGCAGATGTCAAAAATGAATTTGGTGAGCAAGTTGCACACATCGTTGAAGGCGTCTCAAAGTTAACAAATCTTGAATTTACATCAAGTACTCAAAAGCAAGCTCAAAACTTTCAAAAACTTATACTAGCAATGTCAAAAGACATGAGAGTAATGATTATTAAGTTGGCAGATAGACTTCACAATATGAGAACGATTGATTCTATGAGCGATGAAAAAAGAATCCAAAAAGCCAAAGAAACTTCTGAGCTTCATGCGCCTATTGCGAGAAGACTTGGTCTTCATAGCATTGGAGTAGAGTTAGATGATCTTTGCTTTCAAATCCTCCACCCTAGGAAGCATGTGGTTATAAAAAGAAAAATTAAAAAACAATATGGAAATCAAAAGAAAACAATTAATCTCATCAAATCTGAGATAGAAAATAGATTAAAGTTTGAGCAAATTAATGCAACTGTGGAAGGACGACAAAAGCAACCATCTAGTGTTTTTAACAAAATGAAAATCAAATCACGAAAGTTTTCAGAAGTTCTTGATATGCATGCTTTCCGAGTTATTGTTGAGAATACCAATGCTTGTTACCAGGCTTTAGGTCATATTCATAGCTTGTACAAGCCAATACCGCTAAAATTTAAAGACTACATTTCCGCCCCAAAGCCTAATGGATACCAGTCTCTTCACACTGTATTAATTGGTCCTAGAAAGATGTTTATTGAAGTACAGATTCGCTCTCAAGAAATGGATTTTATATCAGAATATGGAATTGCAGCTCATTGGCATTACAAGAATACGGATAAACCATCAAAACAATTAGCCAAAAACTGGATAGGCTCCTTACTAGATATACAGCAAAATACTGACTCATCAGTTGACTTTTTGGAAAGTACAAAATCTGATTTATTTTCAGATGAAGTATTCGTTTTCACACCTGCAGGGAAAATCATACAACTTCCATTAAGAGCAACAGTTCTAGATTTTGCTTATGCAGTACATACAAATGTTGGAAAAAAAGCCCAAAAAGCAACGATCAATGGGAATGAGGCTGAACTTTCAACTCCTTTAAAATCAGGTCAAACAGTTGAAATTATTACAAGCAGATTTGTAAAACCCAAGCCTAACTGGCTTGATTTCGTTATTACGTCAAAAGCCAAAACCGCAATTAAAGCTCACCTCAAAGACAACTCTAAAGTCGAACTTGCAAGATTAGGAAAACTTTTAATATCTGACGCACTTAAATTCCAAAAAATAAAAATTAACGATGTCCCTCTAGATAAGTGGAACAAATGTCTTAAAGATCTTAATTGTAGTGACTTTCAAGATTTGTATATAAAAGTAGGCTTATCAGAGATCTTTGTAGCCGTTGTTGTAAATCAATTATTACAAGACATCAATAACGAGACCATTAATACTTTGTCTATTGAACAAACAAAAGGAATGGCTATAAATTTTGCTCATTGTTGCTATCCAATTCCTGGTGATGAAGTGACAGGGGTTTTAACCTCAATGAAAGGTTTAGTTCTTCATCGTTCAAATTGCTCGAATCTTGAGCACATTAAAGAAAAAAATTCACAATGGATGGAAGTTGACTGGAAGTCGGACGATAGTGAACAATTTGAAGTTGGAATCAGCTGTATTGTTGAAAATCGAAGTGGCAGATTAGCTGCAGTCGCGAATACTTTAGCAAATCTAGGAGTAAATATCGAAAACATTGAACAGCAACGAAGACCTGACTCAACAAGGCTATTTAACATAGTTGTTGTTGTTACAAATATTATTGAATTGAATAGCATTCTTGATAAACTAAACAAACTCCCTCATCTTTTATCTGCAGAAAGGCTTTAATTTGAAAATTGTTTAAATCAAATCAATGAATTGATTAAAATTACACCATTAAAATTAATACCCTGATTGATAATGATTTGTTGGACTGATTCTTTAGAAATAGCCATCTCTTTATCTGATAAATTTCCTGATATAGACCCTAAGACAATAAACTTTGTTGATTTACGAGAAATGGTGATAAATCTCGATGATTTTGAAGAAGGCCAAAGCAAATGTGGTGAAAGGGTGCTTGAAGCAATCCAAATGAACTGGATAGAGGAGATAGAATGAAATTTTTTAAACTTTCAATATTTCTATCTCTGTTTATCTCTTTATCAGCAAATGCACTCCTTGAGGTTAATATCGTCAAGACTAGAGAGGCCGCATTTCCTATAGTAATAGCACCCTTCGAGATTGCTGGAAGTTCAACTAACGTTGATATTGCAAAAATCATTAGAGACAATCTTAACCGCTCTGGACAATTCAACGCCCTAAGTACCGAGGCTCTAGTTACTAATCAAATTGATTTTAATTTTTGGCAAGAACACAAAAAAGACGCTGTAGTCTTTGGAAAAATTGAACAAGTTAGCAACAAAGTCTACAACGTTTATATATATATTTATGACGTTTTTTCAGAGAAAAGTCTCTACCAAAAGAAAATTCGCGTTCACAATAGTGGCTTTAGAAGGATTGCTCATTTTTTAAGTGACAAAATTTATTATGTCTTGCTCGGTCAAAAAGGTTCATTTGACACAAGGCTTTCATATGTAACAGTCACAGAAAATTATGGTGGTGGAAAAACTTACAAACTTCAAATTTCAGATTCCGATGGATACAATCCTCAGACGGTCGTCAGATCTTCAGGTCCGATACTTTCTCCAGCATGGTCTAGGGATCAAAAAAAGTTAGCTTATGTTTCATTTAAAAACAATAGGTCAGAAGTTTATGTTATGACTCCATTCATGAAAACAATACCCATTAAATTACCTAAATTCGATGGAATAGCCTCATCACCTAGTTGGCATCCAAGTGGGGAGAGTCTTGCTTTAACAATTTCAAAACAAGGCAATAAAGACATTTACCTTTATCACTTTAAATCAAAAAAACTAGAAAGATTAACTAAAAATATTTCAATAGATACTGAGGCTAGCTTTTCGCCTGACGGCAACAAAATTGCCTTCACATCAAATAGAACTGGGCAAGTTCAAGTGTATATCAAAGATCTAAAGTCTGGAAAAATCTCTAGAGCAAGTTTTGAAGGTCGTTATAATGCCAAACCTGTTTTTTCACCTGATGGAAAAGATCTAGCACTGATTCATCGTGTTGGAAAAGATTACAGATTAGCGCTTCTCGATATAGCTTCAAGAGACTTAACAGTAATGACTCAAAATAAATCTGATGAGTCACCATATTTTTCGCCAAATGGTGGTATGATTATTTTTTCAACTAATAGAGACAACAAGGGAATTTTGTCTATAATCTCACTACATAATAATCAAATTGTAGAGTTAATGCAAAAAGAAGGTGAAGTAAGAGAGCCAAGTTGGTCAAATTATTCTAATTAAGGAAATCAAAATGTCAAAAAAAATTCTATTATTATCAAGTGTGATTTTTCTAAGTTCTTGCGCTACAACAAACATTTCTGAGCTTGGAGACAAATTTCTAGATTTAATCAACCCATCCGACGCTGCTACTGAAGAAGCAATGTTGAGTGGTGAAGAGACTTTAGTTGCTTCGGATGAAACTGGAGGCTTTACAATTGATGAACTTGAGCAGCTATCAAACGATGAATTGATAGCAATTGCCAAGGAGAAAGGACTTGAAGACTTAATTCTCTTAGATGAAGACGGAAACCTTCTAAATAGAGATCAACTTATTAACGCCATCCTAGAGAGTGGTGAGCTTCTTAAGAGCAGAAGTGAAGAACTAAATGCTATGTCTGATGCAGAGCTTATGGAAGTTGCAATAGCAAAGGGTTTGGGTGATTTAATCGTTTTAGATGCTGATGGTAATCTTGTAAATAGAGAAGATTTAATTGAGGCTATATTGGAACTTGCGGAAATTACTGGTACAAAAATAAATGAGTTTTGTAATCAAGCTGAATGTACGCTCTATTTCGCCTATGATGACTCTGAAATTGATGAGCTAGCCACAAGAATTATTATCGAACATGCTAACTTTATGCAAGAAAACCCTTCTGTAAACCTTCGTCTTGAAGGTCATGCAGATGAGAGAGGAACGCGTGAATACAACCTAGCGCTTGGTGAAAATCGTGCCTTAAGTGTGAAGGAAGTACTAGGTCTTTATAACCTTGACGATAGAATTATCGTTGTAAGCTATGGAGAAGAAGACCCTGTACTAACTGGTAGTAACGAGGAAGCCTGGGAGAAAAATAGAAGAGTAGAGCTCGTCTATTACTAAAATACTAGACTTCAAGTCAATTTTTAACTTATTTAACTTATCTATTGGCTCGTCTGATGAAAAAGGCATTACTTAAATTTACATTGTGTGTCCTGCCATTATTAAGTTTTGGTGTGTTTGCTAATGAAGGTTTAAATCTTGATTTGGCAATCCTCAAAATCAACAAAGAGGTAAAAACTCTTAATAATGAAATTCTTTCATTGAAAGACGAGATTGAAATTCTTAGAGAAAACCAAAGAGTCAACTCAGAAAAAATCAATGAGTTACTCCAAATGATTGAGTTGAATCGAACTAATAGCGATCAAACTGTAAAATCAACTTCAGCCAGTCAAAACAACAAGCCTGCAAAGCTATTTAGCGATGGTAAAAACTCTTTTGTTCTTGGTAATTATGAAAAATCAATTAAACTTTTTTTAGCTTATCTTGAAACTTCACCAAGTGCATTAAGTGCTATTGATACAAGGCTTTGGCTTGGTCGCGCCTACTTTTTCAATGGGTCTTTTTTAGAATCTAAAAAATCTTACATAGAATATCAATCAATAGGTCAAAACCATGCAAAATTTGCAGACTCTCTCTATGAATTATCAAAGGTTTATATAGAGCTCAATGAAATTAATGAAGCAAAGTTATTGTTGTCTAAATTGATAGATGATTACTCTAACCATTCTTTATCAAATAAAGCGACTGAATTACTTCAAAGTCTCTAATTAAGTGTCAATTCATGAAATACAACAAATTGATTTAGCTGCTATTTGTTATCTCAATAAAGAAAGATATCCATTTTTATTAGAAAGTGTAAATCACAACGAAAATAATCGTTACTCAATATTATTTGCCTTCCCACAAGAAAGTATCGTATTAGATGAATTTTCAGATTTCGATTTTTTAAATAAACTCGATGACCTATGTATCCAAAAAGATACTGACTTAGACCTTCCTTTTACAGGCGGCTGGTTTGTTTACCTCTCATATGAGTTGATTGGTCAAATTGAGCCTAAATTAGCCTCTAAACATCAAAAATCAAATCTTCCAATAGCGTATGCAGTTAAGATGCCTACTGCTATTTATATTGATCACGAGCTAAGTAAAACATTTATTTATGATGAAGACAGTGATATTTCTCGGATTAATCAAATATTATCAGATATCAAAATATTAAATAAAATTCCAAGTGAGGCTATTAATGGCGATATATCTGAAGAAAATGAAAAAAAGTTTATACAAGGGGTTAATAACAGTCTAGATTATATTTTTGCAGGTGATGTATTCCAAGTAAATTTATCAAGAAAATGGTCTTTTGATTTAAGCTCTAATCTTGATTCAGCAATCATTTACAACAAACTCAAAAAAGCTAATCCAGCGCCATTTTCTGCATTAATTCAATATGAGAATTTCAGCATTATCTCATCTTCTCCAGAGCGTTTATTTAGTGTGAATGATGGCATTTTAGAGACCAGACCAATTGCAGGAACCCATCCAAGAGGAAAAGGGGATTCAGACAATATTCAAAAAGAAAATCTAATCAGCCATCCAAAGGAAATAGCTGAACATGTAATGCTTTTAGATCTTGAAAGGAATGACATGGGAAGGGTGTGCGAATATGGAAGCGTTTTTGTTAATGAAATTATGACATTAGAGACTTACCCATATGTTCATCACATAGTCTCTAATATTAAAGGAAATCTTCGTAAAAGTATTGGCATAAAGGGAATTGTTAAGGCTTTATTCCCTGGAGGGACAATAACAGGTTGCCCTAAAGTGCGTTGCATGGAAATAATTAGTGAACTTGAGCAAATGCCAAGAGAGGCTTACACTGGATCCGTAGGGTATGTAAGTCAAAATGGTAAGATGGATTTCAATATACTAATTAGAAGCTTTATTCATAAAGATCAAACCTTAACATTTAGGGCTGGTGCAGGGATTGTCTTTGATTCTGACCCTATAAATGAGTTAGCAGAAACAAGGCATAAGGCTCAGGGTTTAATTAAAGTTTTTGAATAATAAACTTTCTTAAGGTCTAAATTTTGAAGTCATAGGGTATCTTCTTTCCTTACCAAAAGCATTAGAACTGATTTTTGGACCTGGAGCTGATTGTCTTCGTTTATACTCATTCTTTAATATTAAAGAAGTGATTTTATTAACATTTTCAGGACTGTGGCCGTTTTCAATAATCTGGCCTACAGATTCCTTCATTTCAACAAATCTCATTAAAATGTCATCTAGGATATCATATGGAGGTAGTGAGTCTTGATCAACCTGATTAGGCGCTAACTCAGCCGAAGGAGGTCTGCTTATAACTCGATCAGGTATCACTTCTGACAACGTATTGCGATACTTAGAAAGCCGATATACCATAGTTTTAGAAATATCTTTTAATGGCGCAAAGCCTCCACACATATCTCCATAGAGTGTTGCATAACCAACAGCCATTTCAGATTTATTGCCAGTGGCAAGAACAATTTTGTGATATTTATTTGATAAAGCCATTAGAAGGGTGCCTCGAACACGAGATTGAATATTTTCTTCGGTAGTATCAACAGAAGTATTTTCAAATGAATCAGCCAAAGAGGCATTAAATGAATCAATCATAGAGTGAATATCAATAATTGAAAATTCAACACCTTGAGTTTTAGCTTGAAGCTTTGAGTCAGTCAGACTCATATCAGAGGTGTATTCATAAGGCATCATTACTGCATGCACATTATCCGCACCAATCGCATCAACAGCTATTGCAAGGGTTAAAGCAGAATCAATACCTCCAGAAAGGCCAATTAATGCTCCACCAAAAGAATTCTTTTGAATGTAGTCTCTGGTTGCCAAAACGATAGCTGAGTAAATAGTTGATTCATCACTCAATATATTCTCTAATGGTCTTAATTCGCTATGAATTAAGCACAATTCTTCAAATGCTGGAAATTGCAGAGTTAATTCACCTTTATTATCAACAACAAAAGAATTTCCATCAAACACTACCTCATCTTGACCACCAACCATATTAATGTAAATAAAGGAAATATCAAATTCCAACGCATACTTTTTACAAATATTGATACGCTCATCCTGCTTATCCAGTTGAAAAGGAGAGGCATTGAGTGAAATCACCATATCAATATTAGATTGACATAGTCTATTTATTGGGCCATCTATCCATTGATCTTCACAAATTAAAACACCAATTTTAGTATTTTGACATTGAAAAATTAATGGGTCAGTACCAGAAGAAAAATAACGCTTTTCATCAAAAACACCATAATTGGGTAGTTCTTGCTTGTTATAGATGCTTTGAATTCTATTATTTTGAATAAGATAGGCGCTATTAAAAAGCGCATCATCAATTTTATTAGGTGCACCAAACAAAACTGAGATGGATGATGGTATCAAATTACATAAATTATCAATCTCATCTTGAATTTGACTAATAAAACCATCACGGAACAAAAGATCCTCAGGTGGATAACCAGTTAGTGCGAGCTCAGGAAAAGCAATAAGGTGAACTCCAATTTCATTTGCCTCATTTGTTAAATCAAGAATTTTTTGTGCATTAGTTTGAATATCACCAACAATAGGGTTAATTTGAGCGATTTGAATATTAATTGGCTGAGTTTCAGAAAAAATTTTATTTAGTTGTTCCTGCCAAAATTTAGCCTTTGAATTATTTCCAGTATTAATTGCATGCTCTAACTTAGTGTTTGCAACAACCTCAGCAGGATCAACATCAAGAATATTAGCGAATAACCAGGCATGTGTTTCACTTAAAGCAGCCTTTCCAGAGCTATATTTACTCAAATTTGATTGATTTATATCATATTCTTTAGCTATTTTATAGTCCGAAAAACCCGTTTTATTACGCACCATAGCAAGGTATTCAGTTGTTTTGACATTCATAAATCGTAGTTAATTATACTCAATATTAGTTATTTTATACCACTATAGGTAAAAAATAACTATAGTTTACATAAAAAACAACGAAAAATAGATGTATTAAATAACTAATATAGATATAACTCATTGATTTTAAGAGTAATATTTATATTTAATAAACTAGGATAATTTGATAGTATTTTAAAAATATGATCCAATAATTAAACGAATTTGTATATTTAATCGATAAAATTAAATTGAATTAAATTCAACTTTTAATACTTTAAATATGCCTTTATTATTGAATTAATAGGAATAACTGCACATTAATGGTTGAATTGATTTAAATTTTTTTTTATCAATTATTGGTATTTATTCTTTAACTAGTGATAAAATTTCTCTAATCCTCATTCAATTGTGAAGGATTGTTATACTTTGAAACTCATTAAGGAGATATATATGAAACAATTATTAAAATTGTCTGCTGCTACGTTGCTGGTCGTTGGTGCACTTGGTGTACAAGCCTCCACTTTAAGCGATGTTCAAGCAAAAGGTCACGTTTCTTGTGGTGTATCTAAAGGTCTAGCTGGATTTTCAGCTGCAGACTCTGCAGGTAACTGGACTGGTGTAGACGTTGACGTATGTCGTGCTGTTGCTGCTGCAACTCTTGGCGACGCACAAAAGGTTAAATTTGTACCTTTAACAGCTAAAGAAAGATTCACTGCACTTCAATCTGGCGAAATCGATATGTTGTCAAGAAACACTACATGGACAATCACTCGTGACGCTTCTTTAGGATTGAACTTTGCTGGTGTTAACTACTATGATGGCCAAGGCTTCATGGTTAAGTCTTCACTAGGTGTATCTAGCGCTATGGAACTAAGTGGTGCTGCTGTATGTATTCAAGCAGGTACAACTACTGAATTGAACCTGGCAGACTGGGGTAAAGCAAATGGTATCGACTACAACTCAGTTGTATCTGATACAAATGCTCAAACTCTAACTAACTATGACTCTGGACGTTGTGATGTATTAACAACTGATGCTTCTGGACTATATTCAATGCGTGCTGCTGCGAATGATCCTTCAGAGCACGTCGTACTTCCAGAAATCATCTCTAAAGAGCCTTTAGGTCCTGTTGTTCGTCAAGGTGACGATCAGTGGTTCAACATTGTAAGATGGTCTCTTAATGCTATGATTACTGCTGAAGAGCTTGGTGTTACTAGTGCAACTGTTGACGATGTTTCTAACAACCCTGAGCGTGAGCGCCTAATGGGTCGCTCTGGTAGTACTCATGAGTATGTTGGTCTGACTCCAGACTGGACTTACCAAATCGTTAAGCAAGTAGGTAACTACTCTGAAAGCTTTGAGCGTAATATTGGCCTTAATACGCCGATTGGTATTGCCCGTGGTGTGAATGCACTATGGACAGATGGTGGAATTCTATATTCACCTCCATTTAGATAAGCAATTATCTAGTTAGAACCCTAACCAGCCTGCTATACTTTAGCAGGCTGGTTTTTTTTTATTCTTTTTAAGACCTCTCAAAATTTTTAATATTTATAATCATTTATGAAGAAACTAATCCTCGACTCTATTGGTAAATCGCAACATAGAGGGTTAAACTTTCGCGACCTGCTTTATAACAACGAGGCAAGAGCATTTTTCTTCCAAGTTGTTACCTTTATCCTTGTAGTAGGGCTTTTTTATACTGCAATTGGAAACTTGTTCCACAATATCGAAGAAAGAGGGATCAACACTGGATTCACATTTCTAAAAAATAGGGCTGGATTTGATATTTTGCCCTTTCTTGGTAATTATTTAGTTGACTACACGCCTGAATCTTCGAATTTCAGTGTTTTTTATGTAGGATTAATAAATACTCTTGTTGTAGCATTTATTGGAATAATTCTGTCTACTCTGATTGGTCTCTTAATTGGTATCGCTAGACTCTCAAACAACTACCTAGTAGCAAAACTTGCAGGAGGCTATATAGAACTCTTTAGAAATATACCTATCCTCTTACAAATTCTTTTTTGGTACAACTTATTTATCAACATTTTTCCACATCCAAAACAAAGCTTCGCTTTCTTTGACATCATGTTCCTTAACCAAAGAGGACTTTATTTGCCAAAACCAATCCCAGAAGATGGCTTTATGGTTGTTGTATTAGCGCTATTGGTTGGACTAATAGCTTCCTATTTTGTTAAAAAATTCTATAAGAAAAAGCATGAGTTAACTGGAGTGCATACAAGCACATGGCCTTTCTCAATTGCCTTTATTATTGGACTGCCGATTATAGTTTTTTTAGTTCTTGGGTCACCATTACAGTTTGATATCTCTGTCCTTGGTAAATTTAACTTAAAAGGCGGAATGAACGTTGTTCCGGAGTTTTTAGCGTTAACCTTTGCCCTAAGCGTTTATACCGCAACATATATTGCAGAAGCAATCAGATCAGGCATTGAGGCTGTTGATAAAGGACAAAAAGAAGCTGCTGCTGCAATTGGACTAACGCCAACCCAATCACTAAAATTAATCATTTTACCTCAAGCCTTAAGAGTAGCAATTCCGCCAACAATTAACCAGTATTTAAATCTTACAAAGAACTCATCGCTTGCTACTGCAATCGGCTATCCAGAGCTGATGAGCGCTTTTGGTGGAACAGTTCTTAATCAAGTAGGGCAGGCAGTTGAAATTCTAGCGATGGCGATGCTAGTTTATCTAGTAATATCACTATTTATATCCATATTGCTGAACTATGTTAATAAAAAAATGGCCATCCAGGGAAGATAACTATGCCAGTATTTGATCAACAAGAAACAAGAAAGCCACCAATATCTCAGATTGGTGCGGTTCTATGGCTTAAAACCAATCTATTCTCGAGCTGGATAAATTCCGTCTTGACACTGGCCTCACTCTACCTGCTTTATATATTGATCCCACCATTATTGAATTGGATGGTATTTGATGCAAGCTTTAGCTTTGGAACTGTCAATTTTTTTGGCTTTGAGATTAAATTTAGTGAAGAAATGGCTACAAATGATAATTGTGGACGGGTGGGTGCTTGCTGGCCATACATCTACGA
Source organism: uncultured Gammaproteobacteria bacterium (assembly GCA_902512305.1). Lineage (GTDB taxonomy): Bacteria > Pseudomonadota > Gammaproteobacteria > PS1 > Pseudothioglobaceae > Pseudothioglobus. The sequence continues at coordinate 144,832 of CABXIU010000001.1, read as the reverse complement.
AAAGCTCTATATGTACACCTATGGTTTCTATCCTAGAACAGAAACCTGGAGACCTAACATAGTATTCGGACTAACAGCATTACTATTCGTGATAGTACCGCTAGTCAAAAACTATAAATACAAGAATAGAGTAACTCTATCTCTAATAATTTTATATCCATTAATCTCTTATGTCTTAATTGCTGGAGGATTTGGCATACTTACTCCCGTAGATACTGACCAATGGGGTGGGTTATTATTGACGTTAATTATTGCATCAGTTGGCATTATTGTTTCTTTTCCAATCGGTGTTTTATTGGCACTTGGCAGACAATCTAACTTAAAAGTAATTAAGCTATTTTCTACCCTTTTTATAGAATTTATTAGGGCAGTTCCATTAATTACTATTTTATTTATGGCTTCGTTTGTTCTGCCGCTATTCTTAGAATCAGGAAATTATTTTGATAAACTCCTAAGAGCGCTTATAGGAATAGCGCTTTTTCAAGCGGCATACTTCGCTGAAGTCGTTAGGGGAGGGCTACAAGCAATTCCAAGAGGGCAATATGAGGCTGCTGATGCCATAGGTTTAAGCTATCTCCAAAAGAATGTACTAATAATCCTGCCTCAAGCCTTGAAAATATCAATTCCTAATATTGTAGGTTCGTCAATATCCTTATTTAAAGATACTACGCTTGTATTGATTATTGGACTGTTTGACATGCTTGCAATGGTTAATTTAACAAGTAATGACCCATATTGGCTTGGTAGAGAGCCTGAAGGCTTTGTGTTTGTAACTATGGTCATGTGGGCTATACTATATACAATGTCACGTTATTCAAGAAAACTTGAGTTACGCTTTAACACCGAAAATAAAAACTAAAGGTTACTAAAAATGAGTGATAAAAAAACAAATATCATTGAAATATCAGATCTAAATAAGTGGTATGGGGATTTCCATGCACTTAAAAACATTAATTTAGATATAAAAGAGGGTGAAATAATTGTTGTTTGTGGCCCGTCAGGGAGTGGTAAATCAACATTAATTCGCTGTGTTAACTTTCTTGAAAAGTTCCAAGAAGGGTCTATATTAGTCTCAGGAACAGAGCTCACAGACGACGCGCAAAAAATCAGAAAGATTAGAAGTGAAGTGGCCATGGTGTTTCAGCACTTCAATTTATTTCCACATTTAACGATAGTGGACAACCTAACTCTGGCTCCAATATGGGTACATAATGAAACAAAGCAAGAAGCCAGGGAAAAAGCCCTAAAGCTATTGGATAGGGTAGGCATTAAGGACCAAGCTGAAAAGTACCCAAATCAACTAAGTGGAGGTCAGCAGCAAAGGGTAGCTATAGCAAGATCTTTATGCACAAATCCAAAAATAATGCTATTTGATGAGCCTACTTCTGCTCTGGACCCAGAAATGATATCAGAGGTCCTTGATGTAATGATTGAGCTGGCCAATGAGGGCATCACAATGATCTGCGTGACTCACGAGATGGGGTTTGCGAGAAAAGTTGCCAATAGAATAATCTTTATGGATGATGGTCAAATTGTTGAAGAAAATGACCCTGATAACTTCTTTACTAATGCCGAATCAGATAGGCTACAGATATTTTTAGATCAAATATTGACTCACTAAAGCGACATACGAAATAAGAAAAAATAGCAATATAAGCCAGCTAGAATTGTAGAATGGCTAACAGTCATTCTCATTAAGTTATATAATTCAACGTGTAATTTATTAATTTAATCTCAAATGTTTAAGTTCTTAAAAAAAGAAACTCCAGCAATAGAAGAGCCAAAAGAAATTGTCCAAAGAGATGACTGGACTAAGGATATTAAGCGAAGTAAAAAGATAGGAAAGGAAGTTGAGCAATTATCTTTTTTATACAGCTCTGAAAGCATAAATGAGCAAATAGGGACTAAGAAGGGACTAAGTCGGGACCATCTTAAAATTCTAAAAAATTGCAAAGAAGAAAGTACTGCTTTAGAGTTAATGAAAATTTTGAGTAGAACAAATAAATCCAAATTCAAAACTGCAATAATCAATCCACTAGTTGATCATAAATTCTTAGAACTCACAATTCCTGAAAGTCCAAAAAATCCAGGTCAAAAATATAGGCTTACTGGAAAGTTTGTTAGGAGAAGAGCTAAAGATTAGCTAAATTTCTTTCATATTTATATTTATTTAAGCTTATTAATAACTTTATCGCCCTTTTGTCCCAAATTTTAGATTTAAGCTGCTTTTTAAATTTTAGTATCAAAGTATCTATATAGTATACTATTAGTTCGAAAAACGAAGAATTTCGAACTCGGTATATAACTCATTGTTTTTTATATAATTATTGAATTTTTTACCCAATTTCATGGCTATATATTTCGTATAATTTATATTATGTTAAATAACATCAATTTATATTATATTTCACAAATAATCACTTAAAAACTATTTATATGGATAATATTACTTAGTCCCACCCTATTTACTAAAACATCCTTTATATTTTTTCTTAGTCCCCATTATCTTAATATGTCTGATACTACAAGAAATTACTTACTTCTTGCCTCATTAATAATTATCTGGGGTTCGTCATTTCTATTAACAGATCGATCTTTACTATTTTTTTCTCCTGAGGAAGTTGTCACTTATAGATTAACTATCGGTGCCATTTCTATGTTTTTAATTTCTATTATTTACTCTAAAAGACTTTCCCGATCTCTTCGACCCTGGATTCATTTTAGTATTTATGCTGTTATTGGTAATATACTGCCCTACTTACTTATTTCAACGGGTCAATTGTCTATTACCTCTGGTATGGCGGGATTGCTTATGGCAATTATGCCTTTAGTTACTTTAGTGCTTGCACATTTTTTTCTTCCAAATGACAAGCTTAATAAGTTTAAAGTATTAGGTTTTATCTGTGGAATTTCAGGTGTATTTTTTATTCTTGCTCCATCAATTTCCAATGGATCTAACACTATATTTGGTATTATTTTAGTTCTTGGGGCGGCTTGTGCATACTCTGTTAATACAATTATTGCGTCAAGATTAACTTCTTATGATCCGATTATTTCTAGTACCTGTGTTTTAATTGTTGCCTCAATCTTATCATTTATTATTTGGCCCCATACTTTAGTAATAAATTTTAGTGAAATTCCTCTTTTAAGTGGATCAGCGATTATTTTATTAGGTGTCCTTTCTACAGGAATTGCAGCCTATATATATTTCATAATTATCAACGCCGCTGGTGCAACATTTCTATCAAATATTAATTATTTAATTCCCGTTGTCGCTTTTTTTCTTGGTGCATTATTACTTGGCGAAGAAATTCTTTGGCAAAATATATTGGCATTAATTCTAATAATTTCTGGAATTTTTATTTCGAGAAAAAAATCTTAATTACTAATTTTTTTTATATTTGATTTCTTCTTTTTTTTCAATTACTTAGATCCTAAATTTCTACTAAATTTATATTTACCATTGTATCTATTTTATTTATATTCTATATTTAGTGTATATTTATCTTCGTAGGCACTAAATGTAGTACCCTTTTAGGAGTTAAGTTTGAACCAGGAAATACAAGCTGTCAAAGACAATACTGTCGATCAAGAAATTTTAGTTACTAAAAGAAACGGTTCGAAAGAGTCAATTGACTTAGAAAAAATTCATCGCGTGGTCCATTGGGCATCTCAAGATCTTGAAAATATTTCTGTATCTCAAGTTGAAATTAATGCTCAACTCGCTTTTTTTGACGGAATTAAAACTGAAGATATTCATGAAACTATTATTAAATCAGCGGCGGATTTAATCTCTACTGATGTTCCTGATTATCAATATTTAGCAGCTCGTTTATCAATTTTTCATCTTAGAAAAAAAGCTTTTAAATCTTTTACGCCACCAGCTCTAATTGATCACGTAAAAAAATTAACTGACTTAGGAATTTATGATAAAGATATATTAAAAAAGTATAAGCCTAATGAGTTTAAAGAACTAGATAATTACATTGATCACTGGCGCGATATGAACTTTTCATATGCCGCTGTTAAGCAACTTGAAGGAAAATATTTAGTTCAAAATCGTGTTACTGGAGAAATTCATGAATCTCCTCAAATTCTTTATATGCTCGTTGGAATGTGCTTATTTCAAGAATATAAAGGTAAGTCTAGATTAAACATTGTTAAGCGCTTTTACGACGCTGCCTCTAACTTTAAAATATCATTACCTACTCCAATAATGGCTGGTGTTAGAACTCCTACACGTCAATTTTCTTCTTGTGTTTTAATAGAGTCTGATGATGATTTAGACTCAATTAGTGCTGCATCTGGAGCTATCGTTAAGTACGTATCTCAACGAGCAGGAATCGGAATAAATGCTGGGAAAATAAGAGCTTTAGGTAGCCCAATTAGAGGCGGAGAAGCTACTCATACAGGGTGCATTCCTTTCTTTAAACATTTTCATACAGCTGTTAAATCCTGCTCTCAAGGAGGAGTTCGTGGTGGTGCTGCCACCCTTTTCTACCCTTTATGGCATCTTGAAGTGGAAAGTTTAATTGTTCTCAAGAACAATACTGGCACAGATGAAAATAGAATTAGACACTTAGATTATGGCGTCCAATTTAATGGCCTAATGTATGAGCGCTTTCTTAAGGATGAAAATATTACATTGTTCTCACCTAATGATGTCCCTGGACTTTATGATGCTTTTTTTGCTGATCAGCCTAAATTTAAAAAACTTTATGAAAAATATGAGAAGGATGATTCTATTCGTAAACAACAAATCAATGCACGTGAATTGTTTGCTTTGTTTATGAAAGAAAGAGCTAATACAGGTCGTATATACTTACAAAATGTAGATCACTGCAATACTCATGGCGCTTTTGATCCAGTAGATGCTCCTATTAAACAATCAAATCTATGCATGGAAATTACCCTTCCAACTAAGCCCTTATATTCTGTCCAAGATAATGAAGGAGAGGTTGCTTTATGCACCCTTTCAGCTGTAAATCTTGGTGCTATTGAAAGCCTTGATGAACTAGAAGATATTACAGATATCATTGTCCGTTCTCTTGATTCTTTATTAGACTATCAAGACTACCCTCTGAAATCTGCTGAATTAACAAGCAATAATAGAAGAACATTAGGCATCGGAGTGACCAATCTAGCATATTATTTAGCTAAAAATGACGCTAAATATTCTGATGGCTCAGGGAATGATTTGATTCATAGAACCTTTGAAGCACTTCAATACTACTCACTGAAAGCTTCAAATCAAATTGCCCAAGAATTTGGTCCGTGCCCTCTTTTCTCTGAAACTAAGTATGCAAAAGGCATAATGCCAATTGACAGCTACAAAAAAGATATTGATGATTTTTGTAATACTAAGCTCGAATTAGATTGGGACACTTTAAGAAAAAATATTAAAGAAAAAGGTCTTAGAAATTCAACACTTACAGCCCTAATGCCTTGTGAGAGCTCATCTCAAATTTCTAATTCTACGAATGGTATTGAGCCGCCAAGAGGCTTTATATCTGTGAAACAATCGAAAGATGGCATATTAAAGCAAGTAGTTCCAGATTATGAAAAATTGCATAAAAAATATGAACTTCTTTGGGATATAAAAAACAACGAAGGCTATCTCCAATTATGTGCAATTATGCAAAAGTTTGTAGACCAATCTATTTCAACGAATACGCACTATGACCCTTCTCAATATGATGGCAATAAAGTTCCAATGAAGCTCTTTTTAATGGATCTTCTCAAAGCCTACAAGTATGGCATTAAAACACTTTATTACCATACAACAAGAGATGGCGCTAGTGATGATCAAAGCGTTGAAAAGAAAGGTGATGACGATTGTGAAGATGGCGTCTGTAAACTCTAAATTTATTAATTATGGCCTATAGTATTTTTAATCAAAAAATTAGTGACACTCTAAAAGAGCCAATGTTTTTTGGTGACTCCGTAAATGTTGCTCGCTTTGACCAGCAAAAGTTTGAAATGTTTGAAAAACTTACTGAGAAACAGCTTTCTTTTTTTTGGCGACCAGAAGAGATTGATGTCTCAAAAGATAAGATTGATTTTGGTAAATTGCTGCCAAATGAAAAGCACATATTTGTTTCTAATCTTCAATATCAAATCTTATTAGACTCGGTTCAAGGGCGCTCCCCTAATATTGCGTTTCTTCCTATTGTCTCTCTACCTGAACTAGAAAATTGGATTGAGACTTGGGCTTTCTCAGAGACAATCCATTCTCGATCCTATACTCATATTATTAGAGCTATTGTTAATGAGCCAGGTGAAGTTTTCGATGAAATTATGAAAACTGAAGAAATAATTCAGAGAGCTACAAGTGTCTCGAAACACTATGATAAATTAATCAAACAAACTCAAGCGTATCTTTTAAACGGCGAAGGAGAGCATCAAATCGATGGAAAGCCTCTCACTATCAACATGTATTCGCTTAAGAGACAATTATATTTGACTTTAATGTCGGTGAACATATTAGAAGCAATCCGCTTCTATGTTAGCTTTGCCTGTTCATTTGCTTTTGCAGAAAGAAAAGTAATGGAGGGTAATGCTAAGATTATTAAGCTAATTGCCAGAGATGAAGCACTCCACCTTACTGGCACTCAGCACATGCTCAATTTAATGCGTGATGGTAAGGATGACCCCGATATGCAAGCTATTGCTATAGAGTGTGAAGCCGAAGTTATACAGATGTTTAAAGATGCTGCAAACCAAGAAAAAGAGTGGGCTGAATACCTTTTTAAAGATGGATCAATGATTGGTTTAAATGCCCAAATTCTTAAACAATATCTTGAATACATTACAAATATTCGTATGTCGGCATTAAATATGCAGCCTATATTTGAACAAACTTCTAACCCACTACCCTGGTTAAACCACTGGCTTGATTCTGATAATGTTCAAGTTGCCCCACAGGAGACAGAAATCACCTCGTATCTTGTTAGCGCAATCGATAATACTATAGACTCTGAAGACGAAGATTTTAGTGACTTTAAGCTGTAAGTGCTTAGTATCAGATGTTTAAGATTGATGTTGATAATATTAATGGTAAAACTGAGTCGCTCTATGTTTATGGTGAAGATTCTATTTTGGCTGAACTTGAGGCTAATAATGTTCTAGTCAGTCATAGCTGCAGACAGGGTCATTGTGGTAGCTGTATTCTAAAGCTAGTTAAAGGAGATGTCGTTCATCAAGAGTGTCTTGTGCCGTTATCTCAAGGAGAAATTCTAGCCTGTCAATCAAGGCCAATTACTGACATAGAAATTACAACTAAACTGTAATTTCTCTCAAATATCTTGTCACTTCTTTATAGTCTCCCTGAAATATAACTCTTTGTTTTTTCTTATTAATTTGAAAATCATACATCGGATCATAATAATCAACTAGAAGCGACTCAATGAGTGGTAAATAATCATTTAAATCATTATTAAATTGATGGTTATTAAGCGCTAATTTCAACTGATTTAAAAGTGATTTATATCTGACTCCACCAAGTCTTTTTTGAATCTTAAAAAGACTATTGTGCCAATAGTTTGAGAAATTTTCAAAGCCATTTTTCAAATCTTGAGTAGAAAATTTTTCAGCCATATCAATGACATATGCTTGTAAACTAATTTTGAGTCTGTCTTCAAGGGATGCTGTTAGAATCACAATACTTGATTCTCGTGTCTTATTTTTAATTGCCTCGGGCATGAAAATAGTCCCAATGTTATTCCCCTCATCCTCTATTAATAAATGACCACAAGATTCTTTTTTAATCAAATCTACACTAAAAGCATTTTCAAAATCTATTTGTTTTGGCTGTGAAGACACATTGCTTCCAAAGGCAGAACCTCTATGATTTGCAAGACCTTCAAGATCTATACTATTTTCGAACTCATTTAATAAAATTGTTTTGCCGCAACCTGTTTGACCACCAATAACTAGAAAAATCTTTTTATTGGCTATGCGATTCATTTCATTAATAAGAAACAACCTTAATGCCTTATAACCCCCTTTTATTCTTGGATAAGAAACCCCAGAATGCTCATAAATCCAGTCTTGTGAAATCTTGGAGCGTAATCCACCTCTAAAACAATAAAGTGCTCCTTTTGGGTGTTTTTTAACGAAATTAAGCCATTGTCCAACTCTTTGTTCTTTGGTTTTTCCATTGATTAAGTCATGGCCGAGCTTAATAGCTGATTTTTGGCCATTCTCTATATAACATATGCCGACTTGATGCCTTTCAATATCTGTCATAATTGGGAAATTATGAGCATAAGGGAAAGATCCTTCTATAAACTCCACCGGTGACCTCACATCTACTAAAGGCGTATTTAATTTAAAAATTTCAGAAAAATTATCTACTTCTTTTAGATTATTCATTTTATAAAGATAGTTTCAGCTCCATCTATTTGTTTAACAATTTTTCCGATAGATTTTAAATTCAGAGCATTGGAATTCATAAGCTCAGTAAATTCTTTTAGTGCCTCACTTGAGACCGAAATAAGTAGGCCGCCACTGGTTTGAGGGTCACATAAAATTGACTTCTGAACTTCTGATAAATTACTTAAATGCTTTCCATAACTTTCAAAGTTTCTTACTGTACCGCCAGGGACACAATCGTTTTGAATATACTTTAAAATATTAGGGAGCAATGGAAGCTTGTCAAAACATATCTCTGCAGCAACTTTACTCCCTCTACAAACCTCTAAAAGGTGTCCTGCTAAACCAAAACCTGTTACATCTGTCACAGCATTAACGCCACTAATTGTAGCAAGCTTAGCTCCAATATCGTTGAGTGAAGACATTTGCTTGACTGCTATATTGTGATCATTATCACTAACAACTTTCTTTTTTTGTGCAGTTGCAAGAACACCAATCCCCAAGGGCTTTGTTAAAAACAAAGTATCACCAACCTTTGCACCAATATTTTTTTTAAGATTATTAATTTCAACAATACCCGAGACTGAAAGACCAAATATGGGTTCTGGAGAATCAATGCTATGACCACCAGCAAGTTCAATCCCCGCCTGAGAGCAAATTTCTCGACCTCCATCTATCACTTTTGCTCCAATTTCAGCTGAAAGAGAATTGACTGGCCAGCCAAATATTGAGATAGCCATTAGAGGTCTACCACCCATCGCATAGACGTCACTCATTGCATTACAACCAGCAATCATTCCAAAATCAAATGGATCATCCACTATCGGCATAAAAAAATCTGTTGTACTGATAAGCGCCCTTCCGTCCCCAAGATCATATACTGCTGCATCATCACTTGACTCATGGCCAACCAATAAATTTGAGTCAACAAAGTTATCGTAGCTACTTCCTAAAATTTCTTTTAAGACTTTAGGTGAAATTTTGCAGCCACATCCGGCTCCATGGCTAAACTCTGTCAGTTTCACTTCATTAGTAACCATTTGGCTTACCTCATCTATTTTAGTTTTGAGTATTCAGAATCCAGCTTAATGTATAGGTCTTGTGGAGTGATTTTAGGATTATTATCCATAATTTCAAAAGCAATCACGTTATCTTCGACACCACCCCAATTTTTCATATAAGAGCCATCCTTATAGCCATTTTTTTGTCTAAAAGTATTCAATTGATTTTTGATGACGTAACGCTTATATAAATCCTCAACATCAATACCTAGGTGAGAAATTATTGCAAAAAATATGTCAGTAATTTGTCTGATATTATTGATTTTAGGGTTAATATTTGAGGTAACTGATAATTTCAACATGTTTTCTAATAAAGATACTAAAGCATCAATATCAAAATCACCTTTTGCTTCCAATTCTAGATGTTTATTAGCGTAAGATTGATCACCAATACGAATAGATTCAGACATAATAAAATGCCAAATATCAACCAATTCAACCTTGATATTGTCCCAATCCGGCTGATCATCTATATTTTTCCAATGCTTCCAGTTAAATGAATCGATCGCTTCAGCCACTTCCATATAAATGCCGCGATACCATGAAATTTTTCTATTTTCCTTTGTAAGTCCCTTCAGCCATATTTCACCGTTTGTTTCATCATTTAATTGCTTTTGAAGGGCAAACATTTGCTCAATTTGATTCATTTTTAAAATTTATAGAAGAAACAATAAAATTATAGACGTATTAATAGAAATTAGAGATGAAACTCAATATCTCTCAACAGAATTGTCAATCTTAATTGACCAGGCATCTATCCCACCTCTCAGATTAAATAACCTATTAAATCCATTAGATAATAAGAAATTTGCAACCTGCATAGAACGCACCCCATGATGACAATATAGTGAATAATTTAGACTTGAATCCAAATCAGAATAAGTCTCTGTAATAGTGCTCATAGGCAAGTTGACTGCGCCGTCAATTTTACAAATATCAAATTCCCATTTCTCTCTTACATCAATTAGAATAACTTCATCTTCATTTAAAGCTTGGTGGAATTCTTTTGGACTAAGGTCTTCTATCATTGCTCTTTGATTTAACATAAAAAACTGTATTTTATTATTAACAATTGTTAATGAGTAAGTTTAATGGGTAAAATTTGAAGTGTGAGCGAAAGTAATGATGACATCTTTAAATTCCCTTGTGAGTATCCGATAAAAGTTTTTGGCTTAAATCAGCCTGATCTTAAAGACACTATCTGTTCCATCGTTGAAAATTATGTTGGAAAACTGCATGAAAACCAATTTTCAATCAAAAATAGCTCTAAAGGGAAATATGTATCTATAACTATTCGAATTATTGCAACAAGTCGAAAACAGCTTGACTCTATCAATGAAGATCTTCAAAAGTGTCCTTTAGTATCATATCTTCTATAAAAATCAATGATTAAAATTCGGAAAAAAGGCCTTAAAGACTACACTTCAACCTGGAAAGAAATGGTCTCTTTCACAGAGAATAGAAACATTGACACGCCAGATGAGCTATGGATGCTAGAGCACAATAGTGTTTTTACGCAAGGTCTTTCTGGAAAGCCAGAACACTTACTAAAGGCAACTCAAATTCCTATTATTCAATCTGATCGAGGTGGTCAAATTACCTATCATGCACCAGGTCAACTAATAATCTACTGTCTAATAGATATAAAAAGACTCGGCATTGGAATAAAGAAAATAGTCTCTATAATTGAGCAGTCATTAATTGAATTTTTATCAACTTATGATATTAAAGCACATACCTTAACAGGTGCGCCAGGGGTTTATGTAAATGGCTCTAAAATTGCTGCTCTCGGACTCAAAGTGAAACAAGGAAGAACTTATCATGGATTGAGCCTTAATATTGATATGGACCTTGCTCCTTATAAGTTGATAAACCCCTGTGGATATAGTGATTTAAAGGTCACACAAATGTGCAATTTAACAGATAATATCCTGAGTATTTCTGATATTCAGCAGGAACTATCAGTACATATAATTAGCTCACTTAATAAAACTCAATATTAAAGCTTTAAAAGATCAATTTATTAAAATATAATTGATGGTCGTATTGAATTTTATTAAAGTTTCGTAGTTGCTATCAAGGTATAAATACAGATGGATAAAAAGAGAGACATCAAATTATGGTTTCACTAAAACCATTCAAAGGAACTAGACCATATAATGAGGAAGCTATAAACATTATTGCCTCCTCAACAGATCACTTGTCTGAAGAAAATATTGATTCAATATCCAACAAAAATTACTGGAATTATTTAAAAGTTTTAAACCCTGTTGGACAACTAAAAGAATCTGAGACTTTGCTTGCGGCTAAAAATCATTTCAATGAAATGAAGAAGAATGAAGTTATAAAACAAGATGATAGATTGTCTTTTTATATTTATCAGATTTCACAAGGAGATCATACTCAATTAGGATTTCTAGCTTTAGCCAATATTGATGATTTTTTATCCAATAAGATTAAAGGACATGAAAATACGCTTGAAAAAAGAATGAATGAAAGAGCTGACCAGATGATTAACATTGAAACTCAAATCGGTCCAATTTATATGTCTTACCCAGATGATAAAAATATTAAGCAATTATTAGAAAGTTTTACTTCGCTAGAACCTCATTATGACATTGAATCTTTTGATCATTCTGTTCACAAACTTTGGTGCATAAGTGATTCTAAAGATATTGAAATAATTTCTAAACAACTAAGATCCATTAACTCTTTATATATTGCAGATGGCCATCATAGAATGGGGGCCATGAATATCATCTCTCAAACTTATAAAAAATATGGCTCTCAAAGCGATCGAAATAGAAACTGTGATGGGGTTATGGTAGCTGCCTTTCCAGCAGAACAGTCAAAAATATTTGATTACAATAGAGTGATTAAAGATTTAAATGGTCTTTCAGAACATGATTTTTTAGATAAGCTCAAAGAAAATTTTAAAGTTACAATCAGCGACACTGCTGTTAAGCCTCAAAGCAATAGACAATTTGGTATGTATCATCTTGGCAATTGGTATTCACTGGAGTTTATCGGCAATATTCCTAATGAAAATGATATTTTATCTTTATTGGATATTAACATAATCAATAATTTCTGCTTAATACCTATATTAGGCATCAAGGATATTAATAATGATGAGAGGATTAGATTTATTGCAGGCTGCCATGGATTAACTGCACTAGAAAAAAAAGTAAATGAAAACAATGACAGTGTAGCATTTTCAATCTTTCCTTCTCACATTGATGAAGTTATGAGAGTGGCGGACAATAATTTAACTATGCCGCCTAAATCAACATGGTTCGATCCTAAGCCTTTGGACGGCCTTGTCGTATATGAATTTAACCAGGAGAATTAACTAATGAATTTGCCAGATATCAGACCAGATAACCCTAATTTTTCAAGTGGCCCTTGTTCAAAAAGACCTAATTGGTCAATAAATAATCTAGAGGGAGCTTTATTAGGCAGGTCTCACAGGACACCAAAATGTAAAGATAAGTTAAAAGAAGTAATTAATAAATCTAAGTCAATTCTTGGTCTTCCTGATGACTATCATGTAGGAATTATGCCTGGTTCTGATACTGGAGCATTAGAGGCTGCAATGTGGTGTTTGCTTGGTAATCGAGGTATTGATATTCTTGCTTGGGAAAATTTTGGTAGAGACTGGCTTCTAGACATTACAGATGAATTGAAAATTGAAGATAAAAACGTTCATTTGGCCCCTTATGGAGAATTACCAGATTTAAGTAAAGTTGATTTTTCTAGAGATGTCATTTTTACATGGAATGGAACTACTTCAGGAATTAAAGTTCCTAATGGTGACTGGATACCTGACAATAGAGAAGGACTTACAATATGTGATGCCACTTCTGCAGTTTTTGCAATGCCTATTGATTATGATAAATGTGATGTTATTACTTGGTCATGGCAAAAAGCACTCGGCGGAGAAGCTGCCCATGGAATGATTGCATTATCTCCAAGAGCAGTTGAAAGATTAGAAAGTCACCAGCCAACATGGCCTATTCCAAAAGTTTTTCGAATGGCATCTAAAAAGAAATTTATATCAGGAATTTTTGAAGGTAGCACTATTAATACTCCCTCAATGCTTTGCGTTGAAGATGCTATTGATGTATTAAATTGGGCTGAAGATATTGGCGGCCTTGATGCTTTAATTAATAGATCGGAAGAATCATTTAATACTATAGAAAATTGGATAAATAACACAAATTGGGTGGAATTTTTATCCAAAGACCCTGATTTAAGATCAAATACAAGTATTACCTTTAAAATTAGTGAAAATTGGTTTGTTGAAAAGGATGAAAAGCAACAAAAAGAAATAATGAAAGAGATCATTAGTTTATTGATGGAAGAAGAAGTAGCTTTTGATATTAATTCTTATGCAAAAGCACCACCATCCTTTAGAGTTTGGGGTGGAAGTACTGTTGAGCCGGATGATGTAAAGAAACTACTTCCTTGGATAGATTGGGCGTATCAAAAAGTGAGGTCAAATTATGTTTAAAGTACTTATTTCAGATGCAATGAGCAACGTTGCGGAGCAAATATTTGAAGAAAAAAATATTTCAGTTGATGTAATAACAGGTTTATCTGAGGAGGAGCTGATTAAAATTATTCCTGAATACGATGGATTGCTTGTTAGATCAGCCACTACTGTGACCAAAAATATTCTTGGAGCTGCTACAAAACTAAAAGCCATCGCTAGAGCTGGTGCAGGTGTAGACAATATCGATCTAGTTACAGCAAAAGAAAACGGTGTGGTTGTAATGAACACGCCAGGCGGCAACACCAATGCAACAGCGGAACATGCGTTTGCCTTAATTATGGCGGCATTAAGAAAAATCCCTTTTGCAGATCAAACTACTCATAGAGGAGAATGGCAGAAAAAAGCCATTAAAGGCAACGAGCTTTCTAAAAAAACCCTTGGTATCGTTGGTTTTGGAAACGTAGGAGCCAGACTGAGTAATTTGGTCAAAGGTTTTGATGTAAATGTCTTAGTTTATTCTAAATCATTAGAATCGAGACAAGCAGATTTTCCACATGTGAAAAATGTTAGTTTTGAAGAACTCATCAGCACAAGTGACATTATTAGTTTTCATGGAAAAGCAGCTGCAAATGGTAAGCCTCTACTAAGCAAAGAGCATTACGAAAAAATTAAACCTTCGGCTTTAATCATCAATGCGGCACGTGGCAATATTGTTGATGAAAATGACTTAAATGACGCCTTAAATGAAGGCTTGATTGCTGGAGCAGCAATAGACGTATATTCAAATGAGCCTGCTAAAGAAAACGTTTTATTTAATAATCCTAAAGTGATATTAACACCTCATATCGCTGCCTCGACTGCAGAAGCATCAATTGTAGTTGCTGAAATGGCAGCTAACCAGGTTAGTAATTACTTGTTAGATGGAACTTCAATTCATACTGTATAGCATTTTTTTTAATCGTTTAAAATTAAGTTGTTTGTGTATTTAGTGAAATTTTTTAAGTGATTTAAAGCTCACAAAAATACTTAATCTAATGGATAATGCCATCAGTACTTCTGGCATTCAACATTAACTATTACAGTATTTGATTAACTATGTTACAAGAGCTTGAAATCAAAGCACTTAAAGGTGAATCTAAAATTAGTCGACTTAGGATAAAGCCTGATTCTAAAAGAACTCCTTTAAAAAAACCTGAATGGATAAGAATTAGACATACTAACTCCAGTAAGGTCAACGAACTTAAAAAAACACTTAGAAGTCAAGATCTTTTTACTGTATGTGAAGAAGCTCAATGCCCCAACCTAAGTGAGTGCTTTAATCATGGAACAGCAACCTTTATGATTATGGGTCAAATATGCACAAGAAGATGTCCATTTTGTGATGTTGCACATGGAAGGCCTAATCCATTAGATATAAATGAACCTCAACATCTCGCCAAAACTATCTCAAAAATGTCTTTAAGATATGTTGTAATAACCTCTGTTGATCGCGATGACCTTAGAGATGGTGGAGCCAGTCACTTCAAGGCTTGTATCGATGAAATTAGACAAAAAACACCAAGTGTAAAAATTGAAATTTTGACCCCTGATTTTAGAGGTCGAGTTAAAAAAGCATTAGATATTTTTCATGATTGCCCACCTGACGTATTCAATCATAATCTGGAGACTGTGCCTAGCCTTTATCCTAAAGTCAGACCTGGTTCAGATTATCAGCAATCTCTTGAGCTACTCAATAATTTTAAAGAAAAGCATCCTCACGTTAAAACTAAATCTGGATTAATGCTAGGAGTTGGGGAGACACAAAAACAGGTGATTAATGTTCTTAATGACCTCAGGAGTCACAAAGTTGATATGCTCACACTAGGTCAATATTTACAACCAAGTCGACACCATTTGACTGTTGAAGAATATATAACCCCAAAACAATTTGAAGAATATAAAACAATAGCAAAAGAACTTGGCTTTTCACAAGTTGCAAGCGGCCCAATGGTTAGATCCTCGTATCACGCAGACCTTCAAGCTAAGGGTGAGCTAGTAAATTAAATCTTGCTTTTGACTTATCATTGATAAAATAGCCCTATATTACAACCTAAATGCAATCTAATATTATGATTAAAACATTCTTTATTGCACTTCTCTTTTTCTTCATTATTGATGTTTTTTGGATTTATTTTGTTGCCACACCTATGTACAAACAAGAGGTTGCAGCACTTATGGAACTGAAGATTCCACCGGCACTAATTTTTTATGTAATTTTTTTGCTTGGTTTAATATTTTTTGTCATTAATCCGAATCAAGATAATTCACTTTTTAATGTATTTTTAATTGGTGCTTTTTTTGGCCTAGTCACCTACGGAACTTATGATTTAACAGTCTATGCATCCATGAATATTTTCAGTCTAAAACTTGTTATTGCTGACATTCTTTGGGGTATGTTTCTCTCTGGCTCTGTAGCCACTTTGACCATTCTTACAATTAATAAGCTAGACTAAATATATGTCAATTGCATTTACTTCAGGCGAACCATCTGGAATTGGACCCGATATAGCAATTTTGCATGCCCAAAAAGAAAGAACTAAAGATTTGCAAGTTTATTGTGATCCAGACGTTTTAATAAGTAGAGCAAAAACACTTAAATTACCTCTTTCTTTAACCGAGAAGCCCACAAAAAATGCAGGAGAATTATTTATCTTTCCAATTAAAGCCAAGACAAAAGTTTTACCAGGAAAGCTTAACCCTGATAATGCTGAGTATGTTTTATCTTTATTACAACATGCAACAAAAAGATGTTTAGATAATCAGAATAGTGGCATTCTTACCGGACCAATAAACAAAGCAGTCATTAATGAAGCCGGTATTAAATTTAGTGGACATACAGAGTATTTTGCAGAATTATCAGATACCCCTAAAACAGTAATGTTACTTGCTACTTCAAACCTCAAGGTAGCTTTAGCGACAACGCATCTTGCACTTAAAGACGTTCCAAGAAATATTAATAAAGATTCACTCATTGAAGTTATTACTATTATTAATAATAATTCGAAATTTTTAGGCGTTAATAAACCAAAAATCTTGGTTTGTGGGCTCAATCCTCATGCTGGAGAAGACGGATATCTTGGAGATGAAGAAATAACTATAATTAGTCCAGTTATTGATCTTTTAAATAATAATGACTTTAATCTTATTGGGCCAGTTCCTGCCGATACCGCCTTTACAGCTGAATCTTTAAAAGGCATTGATGTAGTCCTTGCAATGTATCACGATCAAGGCTTGCCAGTTTTAAAGTCCAGTGGTTTTAAAAATGCAGCTAATATAACTCTCGGACTTCCATTTATTAGAACCTCCGTGGACCATGGAACAGCACTAGATCTAGCTGGAACAGGCAATATCAGCCTAGGGAGCTTTAACTGCGCATTATCTTTCTTTGAAAAAATAAGTAGTAGTGGTTCACAAGCCTAGAAAAAGATTTGGACAAAACTTTTTGGTTGACGATCAAGTTATCAACCAGATTGTCTCGACTATTGCTCCAAAGAGTAATGACATCATTGTTGAAATAGGTCCTGGCAAAGGAGCTTTAACATTTCCTCTAGCTGAATATCTTGACCATCTTTATGTCATTGAAATAGATCGTGATTTAATTTCGATTCTTAGCAGCAAGAATAGTCACAAAATAACAATTTATAATTCAGATGCACTAACATTTGATTTTGATCAATTTTCATCAAAAATTAGAGTGGTTGGCAACCTTCCATATAACATATCTTCCCCTTTATTATTTCATTTACTCAACTTTAGAAGTAATATAGTTGATATGACGTTTATGCTTCAAAAAGAGGTTGTTGAACGAATTGTAGCATCACCAGGAAGTAAGTCATATGGTAGGATTAGTGTTATCATTCAAGCATTTTTTGATACTGAGTTAATGTTTACAGTTCCCAAAGAATCTTTTGACCCGCAACCTAAAATTGAATCTGCTATACTTTATTTAAAAACAAAAAAAGATCCTTTAGTTCAAAACTCAAAACCCCTTGAAAATATAGTTAAATTAGCATTTTCTCATAGAAGAAAAACACTAAAAAATTGTTTAAAATTAGCTCTAAATCAGTCTCAAACTCAAATTGATTTATCCCAAAGAGCTGAAATGTTAAGCCTTGAAAACTTTGTAACACTGATGAATGATTATGAAAAACAAAATCGAAATTAATGTTGAAGTCACCTATCTCAATGACCAGTCGGATATTCTAAATAAGCAATATGCATATGCTTACACGATTACCATTACGAATCATGGAGATGTAGGCGCTCAACTGAGAACCAGGCGGTGGCTAATCCAGGACGAATCTGGACAAACTGAAGAGGTCATTGGAGAAGGGGTAATTGGACAACAGCCCCATTTATCTCCAGGTGAGAGTTTTCAGTACAGCTCTGGAGCAATAATAAATACTGAAACAGGCACTATGAAAGGCTCCTATGGAATGATTAGCGACTCAGGTCAAAGATTTGATGCAGATATTCCAGAATTCACCTTGAGCGAACCTCGTACGTTACATTAATAGATAAATGGATTATGCTATTGGAGATGTTCAGGGTTGCTATAAAACTCTTTCAGCTCTTCTCAAAAAAATCAACTTTAAGATAGATAGAGATCGATTATACTTTTTAGGAGATGTAGTTAATCGTGGAACTAATTCGCTAGAGACCCTTCGATTTATCTATTCCAACAAGGACAATATGGACTTAGTTTTAGGAAACCATGATTTTCATCTTCTTGTGTGTGCTCTAACAGATAGGAAGCCTAATAAAAAAGATACTTTTCAAGACATCTTAAAAGCTAGTGATAAATCGAAGTTAATTGACTATTTGCTTCAAAGGCCACTCGCGATTGATTATAAGGACGCTTTGTTTGTACATGCCGGTGTCCCTCCACAATGGGATAAATCTGATGTTTTTTCAAATAGTGCAATAGTTGAAAATAATCTTCAATCCAATAATGTTGTTAGTTTTTTATCTCAGATGTACGGCAATAAACCTAATTCTTGGCGCGATAATCTGACAAATAATGAAAAGTCTCGTTATACAATTAATGCTTTGATGCGCATACGTTTTTGCAAAAAAAATGGCGAGCTTGAATTTGATCACAAGCTTAATACTGACAAAAATCCAAAAGGCTATAAAGCTTGGTTTTTGCACTCTGAGCGCATAATGAGTAATCAAAGGATTTTTTTTGGACATTGGTCAACACTCAAAGATATACAAATAAAGAACATTTATCCTTTAGATCATGGATGCGTATGGGGAGGAATGCTTACAGCTTATGATTTAACAAATCGAGAGCTAATATCACAAAGGTCATTAGAATCTTAGGAGTCCCCACTTCTTAGATTGACAGAGCCCTCATAAACAAACTCTCCAGGGCCAGTTAAAAAGACTCTCTCTCCATCAAACTCAACAGTTGCATCACCACCATTTAAATGAACAGTTACCTTAGAATCAAGAATTCCTTTCCTTACACCATAAATTACAGCAGCACAAGCACCAGAGCCACAAGCAAGGGTTTCGCCAACACCCCTCTCAACTACTCTAAGCTGTATTTCTTTATTATTTAAAACTTTCATAAAACCAATATTAACGCCTTCAGGAAAAAGATTGCTAGATTGAATTTTCATGGAAATTTCCTCCACATTATTGATTTCATCTTGTATCAATACAGCATGAGGATTTCCAATTGATAATGATCCAACTTCATGCCCCTCTACCATGTACTCTGATGATATTTGATCAAATTTTAAAGGTATCTTTGAAGGCTTAAAATTCGGAGTTCCCATATCAACTTCGACGGATTCATCACTATTAATATTTAGAGTTAATAAGCCAGTATTAGTTTCAACAGTTAGAGTATTTTTATATGTAAGATTTTTCTTTTGAAGATAGAGTGCAAAACATCTAGCACCATTGCCACATTGACTTACCTCTGAACCGTCAGCATTAAATATTACATATCTAAAATTAGCTTCTTTAGAGGTTGCACTTTCAACCATGAGTAATTGATCAAAACCAATACCAAAACGACGATCGGCAAGCTTACGAATCTCTTCAGTTGATAATGAAATATCACCATCTATGTTGTTCATAACAACAAAATCATTACCAAGACCATGCATTTTTGTAAAATTTATCATAATTATATTTTAACCTTTTGTATAAGTTTTTTTATTATTAGTGCTATGTTAAAATTTAGTTACATTAAATCACTTATATTTGAATGAATCCTCCAGTAAATATTGTATTGAGTAAAAATAAAAAACTTCTTACAGTAGCATTTGAAGATAATAATTTTGCGATGACTAGCGAATATTTGAGAGTTTACTCTCCTTCTGCAGAAGTTAGAGGTCATGTTCCAGGCCAAGAAACACTTCAATTAAATAAACAAGATGTAACTATAAGTTCACTTACTCCCATGGGGAACTATGCAATTGCAATTCATTATAGTGATGGTCACACAACTGGTATCTATTCATGGAGCTACCTATACCACTTAGGAAACAAGAAAGATGAGTTATGGCTAGATTACGTCAATAGAGTTAACAAAAATAATGATAATAAAAACTATCATGAAGTGTCAATTTAAATAAACATGCTACAAACGCATTATTTAATGTTACTCCAACAACTAGTTAAGTTATTTTGTTAAAATTGCATTTGAACTGACAAAACTGAAAGTATTTAGAGTTTTTTTAAAATTAACTAATACAGGTAAAAAATGAAAAAAAAATATTTAAATCAATTCTTTATTCTACTTTTCTTATTTTTTACTACTCAAGCTTATTCTACTCCAATTGATAAAATTAACTTTGTTGGACTTAATACTACTTCAGAAGATTCATTACTTAAATTAATACCTTTCCAGGCTGGTCAAGAATACACAAATTCTTCAAGCAATGAAATTATTCAATCACTCTTTAAAACTGGTCTTTTTTCTGATATCAGTGTTGCAAAAAATGAAAACACTTTAAATATAACTTTAAATGAAAATCCTACAATCAAATACTTTGATATTGATCTTAATACTGGCTCAGGTTTTTCAAACTGGCTCAAAGGAGAAAAAATCATTTTAACTGATGAATTAATTAATGAAGAGTTAGTCAACAGTATGCTTTCACCAGGAAATATATTCACTCAAAGGAAACTAGATTCATTCGCACTTTTGCTTGAATCAAAATACACAAGCTTAGGTTACTATAATTTTGAAATTAATCAAAATGTATCTATTGATTCTCAAAATAGAGCTGGGATTGACCTAATTATTAAACAAGGCGAAAGAGCAAAAATTGAGTCGTTCAAAATTTCTGGAGCTGAAAAAATGTCAGAAGATGAATTGCTCAAACTATTCAAAATTGGTGAAGCTGATATGCTCTTAATCAATTACTTTACCAATAAAGACTTATTTGTTGAAGATGCATTTAAATTAGGCATAGATTTAATGACTAATCAGTACTTTGACTCTGGATATTTAGACTTTAAAATTCTAAATATTGACTCGCAACTTAATGAAGCAAAAGACAAAATTTCTATAGATATTGAAATTTCTGAGGGCATACAATATAAGTTAGGAAAAATTTCTTTTGATGGAGACATAGAGAGCTTTAGCAAAGACGAACTGGTGCAAGCAATCTCACTTAATAAAGGTGAAGTTTTCAACCGTAATTCAATTATTAAAGATATTGAAATACTTACAGATTTGTTTGCTGATAAAGGCTATGCTTTTGTAGACATCAACCCAATTACATCTGATTTTCTAGATAGTGTAAATATTGACTTCAAAATATCCTTAAATAAAAAAGTATTTATTAACAGAATCACAATTACTGGTAACACCCGCACTCAAGATGAAGTTATTAGAAGGGAAATAGGAATTGCAGAGGGTGGCCAATACTCTAGAAGCATTCTAAGAGAATCTTTAAGCAAACTTCGAAGACTTGGTTATTTTTCTGATGTTCAAATATCGACTTCAGAAGTTAAAGGCATGCCTGATAAGATTGACATAGGTTTTGAAGTTGAAGAAACTCAAACCGGTGCATTAAGTTTTTCAATGTCTCATAGCAATAACTATGGAATATCATTTGGTTCCGGCATCCAAGAAAAAAATATTTTTGGCTCAGGAAATACCCTAAATGCTGATTTTAAGATCTCAAAGGCTTTTAATAAATTAAGCATCTATTTCATGAATCCTAATTACAATGGCGAGGGACATAGTGTCAGCATAGGTGCATTCACCAGTGAAATTAATGATGACGATGTAACAAAAAATTCTTATGAAGTAAATTCAACAGGTTTTAACTTAGGTTATGGAATACCTTTATCTAACAACACCAGGGTTAATTCAAGTTTAGAATTTTCGCAAAATGAAATTAAATGTAGCTCCCTTTTAGCTGGCTCTGGTTACGAATCTAGTCAATGCGCTTCAAGCAAAAATGATGAATTTAAAGCTAGTATTAACTGGAGTAAAAACACTCTTAACAATTTTCTCTACCCAACTAATGGCATAAAAAATTCAGTAAATGCTGGATTAACTTTGCCTGGAAGTGATTACAAATACTTTAATTTAAGTGCTTCACATTTAGGCTACAGACCTATTAGTGATACAACAACTTTAAAGCTTACTGGGGACGTTAACTTTGCTAAAGGCTATGATGGTAAACAATTACCATTCTATAAGCGCTTTTTTGGAGGAGGCAGTGGATCTGTAAGGGGTTTTGGTAATAAAACACTTGGACCACAATATCCAAATGGGGTAGCTAAAGGCGGAGAAATTTCAGTTCTTGGAAGTGCTAATTTAATTACACCAGCATTTTTCTTCGACAACAATGAAAAAATGAGAATGAGTGCTTTTGTAGATACTGGAAATATTTTTGAAAAAAGCTCGAATATTGATATTGGAGATTTAAGAATGTCTGCAGGCTTTGGTTTTGCATACTTAAGCGCAATTGGAGCAATAGGCGCCTATATTTCAACCCCAATATTAAAGAAAGATGGTGATGACATTGAAAACTTTGGATTTTCACTAGGAACTGGCTTCTAAAAGCTCTATGAGGGCTTTAATAATACTTTTTTTCAGCTTATTATGTTTTTCATCCAATGCTGCAAATATTAAAATTGGCTTCATTGACACTAATCAAGTAGTAATTAATTTAACTCAATATAATCAAAGCATAGATGCAATTTCACGTGAGTTTGAACCAAAAAAACAGGAATTATTAGATTTGTATAACCATATTGAGCTAATTAGGTCTAATTTAGATTCAAAACAAGAATTTGAGAACTCAGAATTATTTGAAATAGAATTATCTAAATTGTCTAAATTAGAAGAAAGCTTTAAACAAGAGACTGAATTTTGGCAAAAAACAATAAATAATAGAAAAGTTGATTTATTAAAAAAAATAGAATTAATTATAAACCAAGCCATTAATGACTATGCGATCAGAGAAGAATATGATCTCATTCTTTATGAAAATGTTGCTTTTGTTAGCGAAAAAGTCAACATAACACAAGAAATAATTGCTGAAATTGAAAAACACTAACTATGAAATTTACACTTGAAGAAATTGCAAAACTAGTTGATGGGTCTATTGAAGGAGACCCTTTGAAGGAGATTAATGGCGTTAATTCTCTAGATAAAGCTAATTCAAATCAAATATCCTACGCTGTAAGCGATAAATACAAAGAATCTTTATCATCCTCTTCTGCTGGGGCAATTATCGTTGATAAATCTCTAAAAAGACACTGTAAGACAAATGCAGTCATCGTCGAGAATGTCTATCTTGCTTACGCAATACTTTCACAGAAATTTCAGCTAAACCAAGATATTAATAATCTTAAATATGGTTCTGAAAAAAGCTATCCAAAAGCTACAATTGCAGCTAATTGCTTAATAGGTCAAAATGTTAAGGTAGGTAATAATACTATAATTCATCAAAATTGCGTAATTGAAGATAATGTAAGTATTGGCAATAATTGCCTGATTGAGCCGAACGTTTCTATACAAATAGGAAGTAGAATTGGGAACAACTGTGTTATTTCGCCTGGAGCTGTAATAGGTTCAGAAGGCTTTGGAAATGCAATAGATGCTAATAAAAAATGGCATGCAATTGCACATCTAGGCAATGTTTCTATTGGAGATGATGTTTCTATTGGCGCCAATACAACTATTGATCGAGGTTCAATTACAGATACAGAGATACACAATGGGGTAAAAATCGATAATCTTGTTCATATTGCCCACAATGTTATTATTGGAGAAGATACTGCCATAGCTGCAAAAACTGGTATTGCTGGCTCAACAATTATAGGCAAAAGATGCATGATTGGAGGCGCTGTAGGAATTGTAGGCCACCTTACAATTACTGATGATGTCATAATTAATGCAACAAGCACGGTTAATAGGAATATCAAAAAGTCTGGTGTTTATACTGGCTTTATACCAATTATGCTTCACTCTGATTGGAAAAAGGTCGGAATATGGCTTACAAAACTTGATAAAATTGCCAGCTTTATGAAGATTAAATTGAAAAACATTAGGTAGATCTATGGATATGAATATAAACGAGGTAAAAAATTTCTTGCCTCATCGATACCCCTTTTTACTTATTGATCGAGTATTAAGCTTTGAGTCTGGAAAAAATCTAACAGCTATTAAAAATGTTTCTTTTAATGAGCCTCAATTCACTGGCCACTTCCCTGATCAGCCAATTATGCCAGGTGTTTTAATTATTGAAGCTATGGCTCAAGCTACTGGAATTTTAGCCTTTAAATCAGAAGTAGGTAGGCCTGAAATGGGTCAAATCTATATGCTTGTTGGTGTTAACAATGTTCGCTTTAAAAAGATTGTTGAGCCAGGTGATCAGCTGGAAATTTATGCCGAGGTTGTAACAGTTAAGCGAGGCATTTGGAAGTTTAGTTGCACTGCTAAAGTTGATGGTGAACTTGTTACCTCTGCTGAAATATTGTGTACTCAAAAAAAAGCGGATAAATAATTATGTCTATTGATCCATCAGCCATTGTTCACAATACCGCTAAAATACATAAAGATGCAGTTATAGCAGCTTATGCAATGATTGGTGCTAATGTTGAAATTGGCGCAGGAACAGTCATAGATTCTCATGCAGTTATTGAAGGCCCTACAAAAATTGGTAAAAATAATCATATATACTCATTTGCTTCAATTGGAGGAGACCCTCAAGATATAACCTACCAAGAAGGTCAAGAAAGTAACTTAGTCATTGGTGATGACAATCTCATTAGAGAATTCTGCACAATTAATCGAGGAACTGAAAAAGAAAATTCTTTAACACGAATTGGTTCCAATAATATGCTTATGTCCTATGTTCATATAGCCCATGACTGTCAGCTTGGAGACCATATAATTATGTCAAATAACGCCTCTCTTGCTGGCCATGTTAGAATATCGGATTGGGCAATATTAGGTGGCTTTGTTCTAGTAAAGCAATTTTGTAACATTGGAAGGCATACCTATGCTGGAATGGGCAGTCAAATTAACAAAGATATACCAGACTACATGGTTGCTGCGGGTATTAATCCAAGAATTAGAAGTATTAATACTGTGGGATTAAAACGAAGAGGATTCAGTGCAAGCTCAATTGCGTCCATTAAGCGTGCATTTAAAGTAGTTTATAGAGACTCTCAAGGAAGGCTTTTAGACCAAGCACTTAAAGAGCTTAAAGCTTCAGAATCTGATAGCCCTGAAGTGATGCAATTCGTACAATGTATTCGAAATTCAAGAGTGGGCATTATGCGTGGCCCAGCAGATGGATAAATAATTACTTTTAAGTCATGTCCAAGTCATTTATAAGGTCAAGCAGTATTGTCTCTGCAATGACCTTTATTTCAAGGATCTTAGGGCTAATTAGGGACTTTGTAATAGCTCGCTTATTTGGTGCTAATGAATTAACTGATGCGTTTTTAGTTGCATTCAGAATACCTAATTTTTTTAGACGTTTATTCGCTGAAGGTGCATTCTCTCAAGCTTTTTTACCTATTCTTGCTGAGACAAAAGCAAATGAAAGTGACAAAGAAGTTCAGCTAGTTATCAATCATATCACCACTAAACTCTTAAGTATTTTGATGATTATTACATTGATTGCTGTAGTAATTGCACCTCTCGTCATTTTTTTATTCGCATGGGGGTTCTACTTTAAATCTGATACGACTCAATTCAATTTGGCTTCAGATATGCTAAGAATTACCTTCCCATACTTGCTTCTAATTTCACTCACCGCATTATCTGGCTCTATTCTTAACACCTATGATAATTTTACTATTCCAGCATTCACTCCAGTTCTTCTTAATATTTCTTTAATTTTATGTGCAATCTTTTTATCAAAACATGTATCAACACCTATTATGGCGCTTGCCTGGGGGGTATTGATTGGCGGTATTTCTCAACTTGCGTTCCAAATTCCTTTTTTAAGAAAAATTAAAAAATTACCAAAATTGCAGTTTGGACATCACAAAGCTCTTACAACACTTAAAAAAAGAATGCTCCCAGCATTGTTTGGCGTCTCAGTGTCTCAAATTAATCTATTGGTAGATACAATGATTGCTTCAACACTTATATCCGGAAGTGTTTCTTGGCTTTACTACTCTGACAGATTATTAGAGCTTCCTCTAGCGCTCATTGGAATAGCACTTGCAACTGTAGCCTTAGCCAAACTTAGCAATTATCATGCACTTAAAGATACTGAAAATTTTGTTAAAACAATTAATAAAGCTCTCGTTATCGCTATTATTTTTGGGTTTCCAGCGTGTTTAGGCCTCACTCTTCTTTCTAAAGAATTAATTATCACTCTTTTCCAATATGGTGAATTTGAAATAAATTCAGCAATCAAAACCTCTTATAGTCTTCAGGCTTATGGTTCTGGATTGATGGCATTTATTGCGATAAAAATATTTGCTCCAATTTTCTTATCCAGAGGTGATACTAAAACACCTGTCAAAGCTGGAGTTGCTGCCATGGTCTCAAACATTGTTTTAAACTTAATCTTGGTTCAATATTTTGGCCATATTGGTCTTGCAGTTGCAACCTCTATCTCTGCCCTTTTAAACGCTTCGATTCTTTACTATTACTTAATTAAACAATCAATCTTTAAGTTTGATACTGCTTTGTATAAAATGTTATTTAAAGTCATTTTTGCTGTCATTATAATGTCAGTATATATATTATTTTTTGATTCAAATATTGATCCTTATTATGACTCTTCAATACTTGAAAGATCGAGATTTCTGGTTAAATCTATAGTCATATCAGGATTTATTTATTTTTTATCACTATATCTATTTGGAGTTAGATTAAAACAATTATGAATACCGTCTACTGCATTAAATTAAATAAAGAGCTTGAAGCTTTAGATAGGGCTCCTTATCCAGGCGAGCTCGGAAAAAATATTTTAAATTCAGTCTCTAAGGAGGCATGGCAACAATGGCTTGATTATCAAACAATGTTAATCAATGAAAATAATTTAAATCTTTTTGAAGAGTCCTCACAAAGCTATTTAAAGCAACAAATGGAAAAATACTTTTTCTCTGACGAAGATGATGTTGACAAGATTGAAGGATATACTCCAGAGTAACTAAAAAAATATGAATTATGGCTAATTTAATTATTATCGCTGCTCCATCTGGCTGTGGAAAAACATCTCTGGTTAAGGCCTTACTTGATAGTTATGATAACCTTTGTGTTTCAGTCTCACACACGACTAGAAAGGCAAGGAAAGGGGAAATAGATGGTGAAAATTATCACTTTATCTCAACTAGCGCTTTTAGAGAGATGATTGACAATAACGACTTTATTGAGCATGCTGAAGTATTTGGTAATATGTATGGCACAGCAAGACAAAATATTAAGGAAAAATTAGAGAATAATGTTGACATAATCCTAGAAATAGACTGGCAAGGAGCTAGACAAGTAAGACAAAATATGCCTGATTCAATTAGCATCTTCATATTGCCGCCATCAATAAACACCCTTCGTGAAAGATTAACAAATAGAGGTCAGGATGATGAAGATACTATTTCTAAAAGAATGGCAAACTCACAAACTGAGATCAGTCACTATAACGAATTTGGTTACTTGATTATCAATAATCAATTTGATTCCGCGCTAAATGATCTTAAGTCTATCATTGATGATTATAGGAAAAATACTAAAAATATCGAATTATCAGTTGAAAACCAATTATTAAGACATAAATACATACTTAAAGAATTGATATAAGGCATTTTTTTGGTATAATTTAGGCCTAATTTATCGTACTAAGGGAATTAATGAGTGATTTTGCATTATCGATAAACAACAATGTATCTAGAGATCTAGAGGTACAAAAGTACCCTCCTATTCTTACTCCTGAGGAAGAATACAATCTAGCAATTGAGCTATACGAAAATGGCAGTCTTTCTGCTGCGAAAAAGCTAGTTATGTCGCACATGCGTTTTGTAGCTTTTATCGCTCATGGTTACAAAGGTTATGGACTTGAACAAGCTGATTTAATCCAAGAAGGAACGATAGGATTAATGAAGGCAGTCAAACGCTTCAATCCTCACAAAAAAGTTAGATTATCCTCATTCGCTGTTTATTGGATTCGTGCAGAGATACATGAATATATTTTCAAAAACTGGAAAATTGTTAAGGTTGCAACAACGAAGGCTCAAAGAAAACTTTTCTTTAAACTTAAACAAGCAAAATCTAATATTTTTCAGTCGTTGACCAATGAACAAGCAAAAGTAATTGCTACTGATCTTGGCGTTAAGGAAAAAGATGTAATAGAAATGGAATCAAGACTTCAACTTAACGATGTTGCATTTGAAGTCAGTGATGATGAAAATGCCTATTCACCTGAGCATTATGTAGCAGACCCTGGAAAAAATCCTGAGCAATTAGTTATTAGTGATAAAAGTCAAGAAGACCAGCACAAAAAGCTTTATCAAGCTCTTTCTTCTTTAGATCAAAGAAGTATCGAAATTTTACAGTCTAGGTACTTGAAAGAGAAAAAAGAGACCCTACATACTTTAGCAGACAAGTATGGTGTTTCCGCAGAAAGGGTTCGTCAACTTGAAAACAAAGCTATAAAAAAGCTTAAAGAACGTCTAGAAGAATAGACTTTTTCTAAGACATTTTTTTTTGTAATACCAGGAGAAAACATGGAAATCCGTCCCCTTCACGATCGTGTAATCGTTCGTAGAGTAGAAGAAAAGAAAACCACTTCTAGTGGCTTAATAATCCCTGACTCATCAACAGAAAAACCCTCAAGAGGAGAAGTTGTTGCAGTAGGAAATGGAAGAATTAGTGCACAAGGAGACTTAATCCCTTTGGATGTTAAAGTTGGTGACACAGTAATGTTTGGACAATATTCAGGTTCTGAAATCACTGTAGGAGAAGAAAAGCTTCTAGTGATGAGTGAAGATGAAATTGTTGCTGTAATTGAAGAATAAAGGAGAATTATAATGTCAGCAAAAGACGTAAAGTTTAGCTCAGAAGCTAGAGATTTAATGATGTCGGGTGTTAACACCCTATCAGATGCAGTAAAAGTTACACTTGGACCTAAAGGAAGAAATGTAGTCCTAGACAAATCATTCGGATCCCCTGCAATCACCAAGGATGGTGTTTCAGTTGCTCAAGAAATTGAGCTGGACGGTAAATTCGAAAATATGGGCGCTCAAATGGTTAAAGAAGTTGCTTCTAAAACCAATGATATCGCTGGAGATGGTACTACAACTGCTACAGTACTAGCACAATCATTAATTTCTGAAGGTGTGAAATCGGTTGCAGCTGGAATGAATCCAATGGATCTTAAGAGAGGTATCGATAAAGCGACTGAGGCCGTTGTTGCAACGCTTCAAAAATCATCACAACCTTGTAAAGATAGCGATTCAATTACTCAAGTTGGTACTATTTCTGCAAATTCTGATACATCTGTTGGTGCAATTATTGCAGAAGCAATGGAAAAAGTTGGTAAAGAAGGTGTTATTACTGTTGAAGAAGGTTCAACACTTGAAAATGAACTAGATGTTGTCGAAGGAATGCAGTTTGATCGTGGATATCTCTCACCATATTTTATTAACAACCAAGAGTCAATGACAGCTGATTTAGAGCAACCATCTATTTTACTTCATGACGCTAAAATTTCGAATATTCGTGACCTTTTGCCTGCTCTTGAGGCGGCTCAAAAGGCTGGTAAGCCATTATTAATAATTGCTGAAGATATCGAAGGTGAAGCTCTAGCAACACTTGTTGTTAATAACATGCGTGGAATTGTTAAAGTAGCTGCGGTTAAAGCTCCAGGCTTTGGAGATCGACGTAA
Organism: uncultured Gammaproteobacteria bacterium; assembly: GCA_902512305.1. GTDB lineage: Bacteria > Pseudomonadota > Gammaproteobacteria > PS1 > Pseudothioglobaceae > Pseudothioglobus. Next base: position 114,533 of record CABXIU010000001.1, on the reverse strand, counting down.
AGCTATTCTAGAAGATATTGCTGTTCTTACTGGAGCTACAGTCATCTCTGAGGAAGTTGGTTTATCTCTTGAAGGAATTACTGAAGATCAATTAGGCACAGCCAAGCGTGTGGAAATTGGTAAGGACAATACTACGGTTATTGATGGTGCAGGTGCAAAAAAGGATATTTCTGCTAGAATCGGTCAAATCAAAACTCAAATTGATGCAACCAGTTCAGACTATGACAGAGAAAAACTTCAAGAGCGTTTAGCTAAACTCTCAGGTGGTGTTGCGGTTATTAAGGTAGGTGCAGCAACTGAAGTTGAAATGAAAGAGAAAAAAGATCGTGTTGATGATGCACTTCATGCGACTCGTGCTGCAGTTGAGGAAGGTGTTGTCCCTGGTGGTGGCGTGGCGTTTGTTCGTGCTATCTCTTCACTGGATAAGGTTAAGGGTGATAATAGCGACCAAGATGTTGGAATTAGTATATGTAGACGCGCTCTAGAAGCGCCTTTAAGGCAAATTGTATCAAATGGTGGCGGTGAAGCCTCTGTGGTTTTAAATGAAGTCCTTAATGGTAAAGGTAATTATGGTTACAATGCTGCCACTGAAGACTATGGTGATATGCTTAAGATGGGTATTTTAGACCCAACTAAGGTAACTCGTGCAGCCCTTCAGCACGCTGCAAGTATCTCAGGTCTCATGATTACAACTGAAGCAATGGTAACTGATATGCCACAAGATTCAGCTCCTGCAATGCCTGATATGGGCGGCATGGGCGGCGGTATGCCAGGTATGATGTAAATCTCTTGATTTATAGCGAAAAGCCCCATTTTTTGGGGCTTTTTTTTGGTATTATGATTGCCAGCTAAAACTAATCTTAAATATGTCTAATTACGATGCATCCTCGATAGAAGTTCTTACTGGCCTGGAGCCAGTTAAAAAACGTCCAGGCATGTATACAGATACTGAAAACCCTAACCATTTAGCACAAGAGGTAGTTGATAATAGTGTTGACGAAGCTGTATCCGGTTATGCTACCCAAATTAACGTCACACTTCACAAAGACAACTCTATGTCAGTTGAAGATAATGGAAGAGGTATACCAATTGATATTCATCCCAAAGAACAAGCTCCCGCTGTTGAAGTTATTCTAACCAAACTGCATGCTGGAGGAAAATTCTCTAATGATTCTTATCAATTTTCTGGTGGACTTCATGGAGTTGGCATTTCAGTTGTAAACGCCCTATCTAGTTCCATTGAGGTATGGATTAAAAGAGATGCAAAACACTATTTCATGAAGTTTGAATCAAGTGTCAAATCAGGCGATTTAGAAGAAATTGGTACTGTAGGTAAGAGGAATACAGGGACTTTAATAAAATTTACGCCTGACTCACAATTTTTTGATTCTGTTAAATTCTCAATAAATAAATTAAGACACAATCTAAGATCTAAAGCAGTACTATGTCCAGGCCTCGAAGTTAACTTTGAAAATGAAATTGAAGAAACTCAAGATAAATGGCTATTTAAAGATGGAATTAAAGACTATCTACAAGAATCTTTAGATGGGTTAGAATGCATCCCTGCTATCCCTTTTGCAACTTCTTTAAAAAACAAAAAAGAACAACTTGATTGTTCTCTTACTTGGACCGAGAATACAAGTAATACAACTGCTGAAAGCTTTGTAAACTTAATTCATACTATTGGCGGTGGAACTCATGTTAACGGACTGAGATCTGGATTAACTGAAGCACTCAAAGAGTTCTGTGAATTTAGAAACCTGTTACCTAAAAACATTAAGCTTACTCCAGATGATGTCTGGCAAAGAATTGCATATGTTCTCTCGATAAAAATCCTTGACCCTCAGTTCTCTGGCCAAACTAAAGAAAGGCTATCTTCAAGGGAGTGCGCTTCATTTGTATCGGGGATTGTCAAAGACTCATTCAGTTTATGGCTTAACCAGCACACAGATATTGCTGAAAAAATTGCCGAACTAGCCATTCTTAATGCCCAATCTAGATTAAAAACTGCCAAAAAAGTAGTTAGAAAGAAAATTATAAGTGGGCCCGCCCTTCCAGGTAAACTTTCCGACTGCACAAGTTCTGACCTTGAACAAACTGAAGTTTTTTTAGTTGAAGGGGATTCTGCTGGAGGTTCTGCAAAACAAGCAAGAGACAAAGACTACCAAGCAATACTTCCGTTAAGAGGGAAGATCCTTAACACCTGGGAGGTGGACTCTTCTCAAGTTCTTGCTTCCAATGAAATTCATGATATAAGTATTGCCATAGGTCTAGAGCCTGACAATAATGATCTTTCTGGACTCAGATATGGAAAGATATGCATTCTGGCTGATGCAGACTCAGATGGACTTCATATTGCCACGCTGATATGCGCATTATTTGTTAAACACTTTCCTAAGTTAGTTAGCCAGGGCCATGTCTATGTAGCAATGCCTCCACTTTATAGAATTGATGCAGGTAAACAAGTTTTCTATGCCTTGGATGATGCTGAAAAAAATCAGGTTGAAGCAAAACTACTAAAAGAAAATAAGCGACAAAAAATTCAGGTCCAAAGATTCAAAGGTCTTGGCGAAATGAACCCCAAACAGCTTCGTGAAACTACAATGCAGCCTGATACAAGGAGGCTAATTCAACTTACCCTAAATCATCCACTTCAAATTTCAGAAACAATGGACATGCTACTATCAAAAAAAAGGGCCTCTGACCGTAAGTCTTGGCTTGAAACTAAGGGTAACTTAGCTAATGTTTAAAACAATAACCCCTATATCTGACGGATTGGATTCAACAATGTCAATATTAACCAACTAAATATCAATAAATATTTAGAAATTTAACGCTATTTGAATGTTTTTGAAGATAAAATGAACACTTTTAAACAATTTAAGGATTTATCTCAAAATGAGTATTGAAGAAAGAGTACGAAAAGTTGTTAGTGAGCAGTTAGATGTTAGTGGTGAAATTGACAATAACGCTTCATTTATTGACGACTTAGGGGCAGATTCGTTAGATACTGTTGAACTTGTAATGTCACTTGAAGAGGAATTTGATTGTGAAATTGCAGATGAAGAAGCTGAAAACATTACAACGATTCAACAGGCAATCGACTATATTAACGCAAACACGTAATATTCTTCACAAAATCCATTAAGGCGTTTACTTTAAATAAGTATTACGCCTTTTTTTATGTATTTTTTTGTATTTAGATAACTTTTATATTTACTTTCCTTAATTTTATATATTGATTATGAGCAAAAGAAGAGTAGTAATTACAGGACTTGGGATTGTATCTCCAGTTGGAAACAATGTAAAAGACGCCTGGACTAATATTATAAATGGCGTTTCTGGAATTTCTTTAATTGAAAATATTGATACTGAAGCCCAAGCGGTGAAATTTGGTGGCGCAGTTAAGGATCTGGATGTTTCTATGTACCTTAGCCCCAAAGAAGCAAAAAAAATGGATATATTTATTCATTATGGCATGGCTGCTGGAATCCAAGCATTTAAAGATAGCGGCCTAGAAGTAACAGACTCAAATGCTGAAAGAATTGGTGTTGCTATTGGTGCTGGCATTGGCGGTTTAACGAGTATAGAAAAAACTGCTGACCTTTTTCGTGAAAAAGGCCCTAAAAGAATTTCACCTTTCTTTGTACCCTCTTCTATCATTAATATGATTTCTGGGAACATGTCAATCAAATACGGCCTAAAAGGCCCAAATTTTGCAATTGTTACAGCTTGCACAACAGGAACACATAATATTGGTGATGCATCAAGAATTATTGAATATGGAGATGCTGATGTAATGATTGCAGGTGGAGCTGAAATGTCTACAACTAATTGTGGACTTGGTGGCTTTGCTGCAGCTCGTGCTCTTTCTACAAGAAATGATGATCCTCAAACTGCCTCTAGACCCTGGGATGTTGATCGAGATGGATTTGTCCTTGGGGATGGTGCTGGTGTTGTGGTACTCGAAGAATACGAGCATGCAAAAAATCGAGGTGCTCGAATCTATGGTGAGTTATCTGGATACGGTATGAGCAGTGACGCCTATCACATGACACTACCATCTGAAGGTGGTGAAGGAGCAGCAAGATGTATGAAAAATGCAATGCAAAATGCAGGAATCAATCCTGATCAAGTTGACTATATTAATGCTCATGGAACATCAACCCCAGCTGGAGATATTGCTGAAACAGATGCTGCAAAGTTAGCACTTGGCTCTCATTCAAAAAATATTGTTATGAGTTCAACAAAGTCAATGACAGGCCATTTACTAGGAGCTGCAGGTGGTATTGAAGCAGTATTTACGACTCTTGCTATTAGGGATCAAATTGCACCTCCAACAATTAATATATTTAATCAAGATCCAAAATGTGACCTTGACTATGCTGCTAATGAAGCAAGGGAGATGAAGATAGATAACGCAATTTCGAACTCTTTCGGCTTTGGCGGAACAAACGGGTCAATCCTTATCTCTAAAGCGCCTTAGAATAAGCGTTAATCTTCCTCTAAAATTATTGATGAGCTATCTGAAATCTCTGAACCCGGAATCAGATCTTTAGCAATTTTATAGATTCTTTTAGCACCATTTGTAACGCTGTAAAAGGCCTCCTCTTTATTAATAATTAACTTCCAACTATAGTCATCGGACTCAAAATCGAATGCACCACCAATAATAGCCAAAGCAAGAACTGCACCCAATAAATATTTAATCATTTTTTGTATTATTGCAAATTTAATTAAAAGGCATTTTACCAAGTTTATTAAACTTAAACTGAGATTAACAAATGCGTTTAAAAAGACTTCAATTTTTTTATTTAGATTAACTATCCTGTCGATTTTGAATCACGACTTCATAGCCTTTCTCCTCTGGCTCATCATCAATCATTTCAGGAGGGAAACCAACACCCAGAATCTCAACACCCGCTCTTTCTTCAAGCCTTTTTATGATGTTTGAAGAAAATTCACGAGAACCGTAACGTTTTTCACCATCCTTAAAAATATCTACAATCATTGGTGCAATTTCCAAGTTAAGCCCTTTACGATCAGCTAGTTCATTAAAAATACTTACATCTTTGGATACAAGATCCATTGTGAAACTTATATCCCTACTTCCATTTAAAATAACTTGGGACTCTGTTTCATGAACAAAAGAGTTTCCTGATGAAGCCTTGATTGCTTCATAGGTTACATTCATATCTATGCCAAGAATTTTCATTGTTGTAAGGGCCTCTGAGATTGATACAAGATTAACTGTGGCAAGGTAATTTGTCATCACTTTTAATGTTGATGCACTCCCTAAATCACCTGTATGAAGAACTCTTCGCCCCATCGTCGTTAAAATTGGCAAAGCTTTTTCAAAAGCTTCTCTTTTACAACCAGCAAAAATTGAAATATTTCCAGTATCTGCCCTATGACAACCTCCAGAAACAGGGCAGTCAATTGGCAGAGCGCCAGCTGACTCGACTAAAGAACCTATTCTTCGAATTTCAGCCTCATCAGTAGTGCTCATTTCTAACCAAATTTTTCCTTGATTTAAGCCTGCTATAACGCCGTCTTCAGATTCCATTACCTCTGAACATACCTTTGGAGAAGGCAGACAAGTAATTACAACGTCGCAAGCTTCGGCCATTTCCCTTGGAGAATTACTACTAGAGGCGCCTCTATCTACCAATTCATTGACTAATGAGTCATCAAGATCTCTGACTGTTAGATCAAAACCGTTTCTAAGAAGACTACCAGCAAGCTTGCCACCAGCATTCCCTAAACCAATAAAACCTACTTTCATTCAATTCTCCCAAATACAAAATTAATCATCATCAGCATAATAAGGCTTGTCATTCATAGAAAGATGAAGTCTACTTCCTTTATAAGGGGAATTTGACTCAACAACATCAAAATTCAAGCCAATACCCAAGCCAGGCTTATCCGAAGGCAATATATTCCCATTAGTCCATTGAATAGGTTTTGTTAGTACCTCTGAATGAAAGTCGTCCCAAGTTTTAATACTTTCCATAATCAAAAAGTTAGGAGATGCAGTAGAGAGCTGAATACTAGCCGCAGCACCGACTGGACCGTTATATAAATGAGGAGCAATTTGAGCATAGAAAACTTCGGCTAGACTTGCAATTTTTTTAGCCTCAAGGATTCCACCTACTCGACCAAGGTTCATCTGAATTATTGACGCAGCGTTATTTTTTAGTACGTCAAAAAATTCATACTTTGTTGTTAACCTTTCTCCTGTTGCAACAGGAATTGTAGTTTTTTTAGAAACTTGAGCCATTGCACTAGATTGACCTGGTGGAACTGGCTCTTCAAACCATAGTGGATCAAATTTTTCAAGTCTTTTTGCAAGTCTAACGGCTGAAGAAGGGGTGAGTTGGCCATGAGTGCCGATTAGGATATCGCACTTATCCCCTATTGCTTCTCTAACTTTTTGACAATAGTTTTCGCAATGCCTTAACCGTTTCAAAGATATTTGATGTCCTGAGTATGATGAATAAGGTCCAGCAGGATCAAATTTAAGTGCAGTAAAACCTTGCTCCATTAGAGTGATAGCGGATTCTGCCCCTAACTCTGGATCCTCATAGTTAAGCACCCCTTTTTTGTCCTTTGGGTACAAATATGTATATGAACGAAGCTTCTCATGAACTTTTCCTCCTATAAGCTCATAAATTGGCTTATTTGCTGCTTTTCCAATAATATCCCAACACGCCATTTCAAGTCCACTCAAAACCCCCATCATGGTTAAATCAGGCCTCTGAGTAAAGCCGCTTGAAAAGCACTCTCGATAGAAGCGCTCAACGTGATGCGGATCATGGCCTTTAAGATATCTTTCAAAAACATCCTCAATACCCTTCACTACAACTTCTGGATGAAATGATGCTGAATAAACTTCACCGATACCTAGGATTCCACACTTAGTTTCAATAGATAAAAAAATCCAATACATTCCTCCAATATGAGGTTTTGGTGTAGCCACGATATATGTATTTAATTTTTCTACTTTCATTAATAAAAGGAATTAGTTATGTAATATTTTTCTCTTCGGCTTATCAAGACGTTGTAATTTTTTCCAGTTTGAATCAATCCATACATTGACATCACTCGATTTTAGTGGCTTTTTACCAAGAACAGCATCAGCCATTTTTTCTGCCAACATAATTGTTGGGCCATTTAAATTGCCATTTGGAATAGTGGGAAATACTGAAGAGTCAATTACTCTTAAGTTGTCTATTCCAACAACTTGACCCGCATTGTTGACTACAGTCATAGGGTCGTCTGTAGAGCCCATCTTACAAGAGCATGAAGGGTGATAAGCGCTTTCAACGTTTGCCCTAACCCAAGCATCAATCTCATCATCACTTACAACATCTGAACCAGGATTGGCCTCACCAGCATTATATTCATCTAGGGCTGGTTGATTTAGTATTTCTCTTGTCAACCTAATACAATCTCTCCAGTCTTGTCTGTCTTCTTCAGTCTCCAAATAATTAAAAATTATTGTCGGTTTTGCTGAAGGGTCAGAACTATTAATCTTAATGCTTCCCCTACTACTGACTTTATTTACGCCAGCATGGACCTGATAACCATGCCCTTTCATGGCTGCATTTCCATCATAGCGCATTGCAGCAGGTAGAAAATGATATTGAATATTTGGCCACTCAATGCCAGCACGAGAACGAATAAATCCACAAGACTCAAAGTGATTAGTCGCACCTAAACCAGTTTTTGCTAATATCCACTGAATACCAATAAGGCCTTTACTAATAAGGTTTAGTTTACTGTTAAGAGTAATTGGTTTTTTACAATGATATTGAAAGTAAACTTCAAGATGGTCTTGGAGGTTTTCACCAACGCCTGATAATTCATGCAGAATTTCAATGCCTACATCATTTAGAACTTTTTTTGGTCCAATACCTGATAGCTGAAGAAGTTGAGGAGACCCGATAGAGCCTGCACAAAGTATTACTTCTTTATTTGCTTTTAATGTTTTTTTGTTTCCATTTACTGAAAACTCAATACCCGTTGCTTTCTTATTTTCAAGAGTTACTTTTTCAACAAGTACATTTGTTAATATTTTGAGATTTGCTCTTTTTTTTGCAGTTTCAATGTAAGCATTTGAAGCTGAAGAGCGAACCCCGCCACCTACCGTCATATGCATCGGCCCAAATCCCTCTTGCTGTTCACCGTTATAATCTTTAGTTTCCGGATAACCGGCCTCTTTGCCAGCTTTAATGAATGCTTTATAAAGTGGATTAAGCTTCATATTGTTTCCATTTGAAGTTAAAACCGGACCACCCCCCCCCTCGGTAATTATTTTCACCTTCATGCCAAGTTTCACAACGCTTAAAATAGGGTAAGCAGTCCTTATATGACCACCCTTTTGCCCCGTTCTCTTCCCACTGATCAAAATCTTTGGCATGACCTCGAACATAAACCATACCATTTATGGAGGATGAACCTCCCATAACCCTACCTCTAGGGCAGTGCATTTTTCTATTATCCAAATAAGGCTCAGATTCAGTGTGAAACTGCCATGCATATTTATCTGTATTCATTGGATATGAAAGTGCTGTTGGCATTTGAATCATAATATTTTTATCACTCCCACCATTTTCAAGAAGGATGACTTTATGTTCTCCAGATTCACTCAATCGATTCGCCATTACGCAGCCTGCTGAGCCAGCTCCAACGACAATATAATCAAAATCACTCTTCATACTCATTTCTCACTAATTAATACGGACTCTCTACATCATCTAATCGAACAAATACACTTTTCACTTGAGTATAACTTTTTAGAGTTTCAGGACCATTTTCACGCCCAATGCCTGATTCTTTATAACCACCAACAGGCATTTCTGCAGGCGAGTCTCCCCAACTATTAATCCAGCATATTCCTGCTTGAAGTTGATTAATAACCCTGTGAGCCCGACTAATATCTTGAGTAAAAACACCAGCAGCCAAGCCAAACCTTGTTTCATTTGATCTATGAATGACTTCAGACTCTTCTTCAAAGCGCAGTACAGACATAACAGGCCCAAAAATTTCATCCGTAACATGAGCATCTCTATCATTACAATCAGCAAAAATAGTTGGTTCAACAAAGAAACCATTTTTTGTATCCTCTGACATATAACGATTACCTCCAATCATAAGGCGAGAGCCTGATTTTTTTGCTTTATCAATATAACTCATAACCTTTTCAAGGTGTTGCTCGCTAATGAGCGCACCCATTTGAGTCTCTATATCCGAAGGATTTCCAATCTTAATTTTTTTGCTGCGCTCACATACCATTTCTAGAAACTTGTCGTATATCTTAGACTGCACAAAAACTCTTGTTCCATTAGTACATATTTCCCCTTGAGTATAAAAATTCGCTAAAAGTGCTCCAGAAACAGCATTATCAAGATTAGCATCATTAAATATAATTAAAGGGGATTTTCCTCCCAACTCTAGTGTTATCTCTTTTAGAGATTCTGAAGCATCTGACATCACTTTCTTTCCAGTACCGCTCTCACCGGTAAAAGATACTTTAGCAATTCTTGGATGTCTTGTTAGATATTGACCAACTCTATAGTCACCCTGAACAACATTAAATACACCCGGTGGCATTCCTGCTTCAGTATAGATTTCAGCCAGCTTTAAAACACTTAATGGAGTTTCTTCAGAGGGTTTAAAAACCATAGAATTACCAGCTGCAAGGCAAGCTGCTGACTTCCAACAAGCAATCTGTATAGGGTAATTCCATGCACCTATACCCGCACAAACTCCCAAAGGCTCTCTTTTTGAAATAAAAAATGTATCAGCATTAAGATCTTGCTGTGAACCTTGTAGTGCTGGAGCTAAACCCGCATAGTATTCAATCACATCAGCTCCAGTATGAATATCAACATAGTTTGCTTCTTGAAGTGGCTTTCCACAATCCAAGACCTCCAGTTCAGCAAGCTCATCATTTCTTTCACGTAGAATATTAACAGCTTTTAGAAGAATTCTTCCTCTTTCAAAAGCGCTCATCTGACTCCAAATGGAAAATCCTTTTTCAGCAGACAATATGGCCTTTTCAACATCGTCTTCATTTGCTTGATCGATAGTGGCGATTACTTCACCATTTGCTGGATTTATCGAGTTAAACGTCTCTCCAGAAGAAGACGCTAGATAGTCACCATGAATATATGAATGAGTTTTCATAATTTTAAGTAATCAGAAAGAGTTTTCAAAGTAATCTAAACTAAAAACTAATGATACATATGAACTGTAAGAAATATTGAAAAAATTAAGCAGAAAAAAATATAAATCTTTGATGAAAATAGGCCTTTTAGACTTAGTCCCTTGATCTCTTAAAACTAAGGCATTTCAATGTTATTAAGCTGATCGCGAAGAAGATTGAGTAGTACTATTTTTTGTTTTTCATGAAAGCGGGTAATGGGACCAGAGATCACAATTGCTCCTACAAATTTATCACTATTTGATAAGACTGGAACTGCCAGTGCAAATAGAGATGGATTGTGTTCATTGATTGACAAATAATAGCCATGGTCACGTATATCTTTGTAAAACCCTTTTTTGTCACTTTGGCGCTTTCCATAAGCCAAGATAATACGACCTGAGGCGCCTCGATTTAACTCTAGTCGAGAACCTTGTTCGATATTATGTCGAATCTCATCTCGAGAGTGTGCTCTGTAAAGACAAATACGTTTATCGTCTTCCTCTACAAAAAAAGAGGCTGTTTCTCCTGAAATATCACGAATACGATCAACTATAGGACGGATTTGCTCTAGATGGTTACTTTGAGTATAAATTGCGCTCAAATAGAGGGCTTGAGTTCCGAGAACATAATTTTTGCTCTGAAGTCGAGAGACATAGCCATACTCCTCCAGTGTACAAAGAATGCGATAGGCTGTTGAGACATTAAAATTTAATTGATCACAAACCTCTTTTATTGAAAATTCATTCTTATCCAATGAAAACATAGACAGTATCTGTAAGCACTTTTCAATTGCGTTGTACTTCATATCAATGGATCTTGACTTCATATATTTCATATTATGAAAAATTTATATTATATAGTGAAATCATATATCTAGATAAATTTAACATTGGTATTATTAAAAAAATATGTAAATATTAGTTTTTTTCAATAATTTAGAGATAAAAACTGACTTGATAAAAAACATTTATTAAAAGGAGAATATGGTGAACAGAAAAGAACAAATCAAAGCATTAGAAAAAGACTGGAAGGAAAATCCAAGATGGAGCAACGTAAAAAGACCATATTCTGCTGAAGATGTGGTCAGGCTTCGTGGCTCAGTTCAGCCTGAATGCACTTATGCAAGAAGGGGTGCTGAAAAGCTTTGGGATCTCGTTAACGGCTCTTCAAAAAAAGGTTATGTTAACTGTATGGGAGCAATTACTGCAGGTCAAGCAATGCAACAAGCTAAAGCTGGTATTGAAGCAATTTATCTCTCTGGATGGCAAGTTGCTGCGGATGGAAATACTTCTGAAACAATGTATCCAGACCAGTCACTTTATGCTTATGACTCCGTACCTACAATGGTTAGAAGGATTAATAACACTTTTAAACGAGCTGATGAAATTCAATGGTCTCAAGGTGTAGACCCTAGTGATGATAAATATATTGACTTTTTTCTCCCTATTGTTGCGGATGCTGAAGCTGGTTTTGGAGGTGTACTAAATTCATTTGAATTAATGAAAAATATGATAACTAACGGTGCTGCAGGTGCTCACTTTGAAGATCAACTTGCAGCAGTAAAAAAATGTGGTCATATGGGTGGAAAAGTTTTAGTTCCTACTCAAGAAGCTGTTCAAAAATTAATCTCAGCACGCCTTGCTTCAGATGTCATGGGCGTACCAACTCTTTTATTAGCTAGAACTGACGCAGAAGCTGCTAATCTACTGACTTCTGATGTTGACCCCCATGATGCATCATTTATAACTGGAGAAAGAACTGCTGAAGGATTTTATGTTGTCAAAAATGGGCTAGAACAATCGATTTCAAGGGGTGTTGCTTACGCACCATATGCAGATTTAGTTTGGTGTGAAACTGGCAAACCAGACCTAGGATTTGCCCGAGAATTCGCAGAAGCTGTACTCGCTAAAAATCCAGGTCAGTTACTAGCCTATAACTGTTCTCCATCATTTAATTGGAAGAAGAACCTTAATGATAGTCAAATCGCTTCTTTTCAAGAAAAAATTTCAGAAATGGGCTATAAATATCAATTCATCACTTTGGCTGGAATTCATAATATGTGGTACAACATGTTTGATCTTGCATATGATTATGCAAAAGGTGAGGGAATGAGGCACTATGTTGAGAAAGTTCAAGAGCCTGAGTTTAATGCTGCTAAAAAAGGGTACACTTTTGCATCACATCAACAAGAAGTTGGCGCTGGTTATTTTGACGACGTTACAACCGTTATTCAAGGCGGTCAATCATCCGTAACAGCCCTGAAAGGTTCAACCGAAGAAGAACAATTTAGTTAGCCTAAAATATGTAAACTTAGGAAGCTCCAAATCATTGTAGCTTCCTAATATAATTAATTCCTATGGCTAGCAATTTATCTCAAAAAATCTCTTTATCCATTGCCAAAAAGATTTTGGCAGGTTTTGAGAGACACTATCAAAATATTAAGAGTTCATCTATTGAAGCAAAAAGATGTTTTGAAGAAAGAGAATGGGAAAAAATTGAGAAGAACTCAAAATTAAGACTAAATTTCTACGACACCCAGGTTAGTGATTTTTGTAAAAAGCTCTCTTCAGAATTAAAAAAACAGACCCTCTATGGAGCAAAAGCTGAATTTCATGAGTCTGAGAGTATGGAAAAGTTTAATTCAAATTTTTGGCAGAATACAAAGAGTGTTTATACAGAATTAATCACTTCTCATAAACAACCTGAACTTGCTGAAACTTTTTATAATTCGGTTTTTTGTAGAATCTTTTCGAGAAGTTTTTATAACAATCAATATATATTTACCAGGCCGTGTGTCTCATTAAATTATATTGATATGGATGAACCAGTTATTGATAGCTATTTTGTAGACAATGAACAACTCAATGAAACACTTAAATCTGTTCTCAATAGTTATCAGTTTAAATGTAAATTTGGAAACTTTGATCAAGATATTGAAAGACTTCAAGAACAGCTATTGAAGCAGGTGCCAAGACTGAGTTCTGAAGTTTTCGAGCTTCAATTTATAAGCACACCTTTTATTAGAGGAAAGTGTGCCTATATTGTCGGAAGAATTGTTACCCAACTTCATCCAGATATTCCAGTTCTTATTGCGCTTCTAAACGATGAAGAAAAAGGGCTTTATGCTGATAGTCTTTTGACTGATGTTGGGGCTATATCAATTGTGTTTAGTTTTTCCAGATCATATTTCTTTATAACAACTGACTACCCTTCTGCGATTGTTGAGTATTTGAAAGATTTACTTCCAGGGAAAACAAGGGCAGTCCTTTACAGTGCGATTGGACTTCACAAACAAGGCAAAACATTGCTATATAGACATTTTTTAAAATACTCAAAAACTACAAGTGAAAAACTTATTATTGCTCCTGGTATTAAGGGTATGGTTATGTCAGTTTTCACTTTTCCTATGTATCCATATGTATTTAAAGTGATTAATGACAAATTCGCACCTCCAAAAATGGGAACAAAAGAAATGGTTAAGGATAGGTATTATTTTGTTAAAAACCATGTCAGAATTGGTAGACTAGCTGATACGTGGGAGTTTTCAAATGTTGCATTTCCTCTAAAAGATATTGATGATACTTTACTTAAAGAACTTAAAAATAAAGCAAGTTCAAATATTGAAATTGAGGGTGATTTGCTAATTATTAAGCATATGTATATAGAAAATAAAATGACTCCGCTTAATATGTACCTGGAGACAGCTAATAAAAAGCAACAAAAACATATTATCAATGATTATGGAAAAGCTATTGATGAACTAATCAACGCCAATATTTTTCCTGGAGATATGCTCACAAAAAACTTTGGTGTCACTCGTCAGAACAGGGTTGTTTTTTATGACTATGATGAAATTACTCTAATGAGTAATCCAGTCTTTAAAAAAATTCCAAAGGCAAAAACTTATGAACAAGAGATGGCATCCGAGCCATGGTATTACGTTGGTCAAAATGATGTTTTTCCTGAAGAATTTAGATACTTTATGCTACCCAATCCATACATGAAGGAAGTATTTAATAAAAAATATAAAAAACTTCTTGATGCAGATTACTGGGTATCTGTTCAAGAAAAAATAAGAGAAAATGGGGTTATGGATTATTACCCCTATGGTTCAGAAACACGCATGTGCAGAATTTATAAGGAAAAATCATGATCAAGTCAACTTGTGACATTTCTGATGAGATGCATCCAAATGTCCAGTATTTAAAGCCAATTTTTAAAACCTTTGGTAAAAAAATTGCATTTTCAGGGCGTATTGTTACTATCGAATGTTATGAAGACAATTCCCTTGTAGAACAGACCTTAAAGAAGAATGGAGAAGGATGCGTCTTAGTTGTTGATGCTGGAGCTTCTTTAAACTGTGCAATGCTAGGAGACAAGAGAGCTTCTGATGCTATCAAAAATAGATGGGAAGGAATCATTATCAATGGCTTAATAAGAGATTCAGCTGAAATCAATTCTATGCCTATTGGTATTCGAGCACTTGGAACATGTCCCAGAAAAAGCATAAAAAATGGAGCTGGCAAAACGAACATTAATATCTCCTTTTCAAATGTAGAATTTATCCCAGACTGCTATCTTTATGCTGACGAAGATGGTGTAATTGTATTAGAAAAAAAGGCGAACTAATGGGTACTGATCATCAAATAATTAATGAAATTAAGGTAGACAATGTATTCTTTGACTTTATTGACAAAGAAGTTTGTAATGGACTAGATATCTCTGCAAAAGATTTTTTTCAATCACTCTCAACAATTGTGAGTAAGCATCAAGAAAAAAACAAAAATCTTTTAGATAAAAGGGAGGAATTACAATCAAAAATTGATAATTGGCACCTTGAAAATAAGCGAATTGATCCGAAAAATTACAAAAAATTCCTTAAAGATATTGGCTATATAGCTCCTGATCCGGGTGAATTTAGCATAGGAGTCGAAGAGGTAGATGATGAAATTTCTCAAATTGCTGGGCCACAATTGGTTGTTCCAATAACTAATGAACGATTTGTACTCAATGCAGTAAATGCGAGATGGGGAAGTCTATTTGATTCTCTTTATGGAACAAATGTAATTCCAAATAAGGGCAGTATGAGAACTTCATTTGCTCACAACCTTCAACGAGTTAATAGAACAGCTGAATTGGCTTGTGATTTCCTAGATGAGGTTGCCCCACTAAAAGGTGCCTCTTACAGACAGATTGCTTCAAAATCAAGATACAAAGGAGCGTTGATTTTTAATTTAAATGATGGTGAAGTAGCCACCCTAGTCAACCCTGAGCAATTTATAGGTCTAAGTGACGCTGGAAATGTACTACTTCAAAATAATAACCTCCATATTGAAATTGTTGGAGATCAAGAAAGGAGCTTTCACAAGAGTGGAATTTTTGATGTGATACTTGAGTCTGCTGTTACCACTATTGTTGACTTTGAGGATTCCGCATCTACTGTGACTGATGAAGAAAAAATTCATGCATATCGCAATTATCTAGGCCTTATGAAGAGAGACTTAGATGCAACTTTTACTAAAAATGGTGAAACATTAACTAGATCGTTAAATAATGATAAAGAGTTCACAGATACTAATGGTGAGAAATTAATACTACCCGGAACTAGCTTAACTCTTGTTCGAAATGTTGGCATTCATATGAGAACTAGAATGGTCCGAAATCTTGATGATTCATCAACACCTGAGGGAATTCTAGATGCAATGGTCACGTCACTCATTGCACTCCATGACTTGAAACTTAAAATAAATTCTAAAAAAGGGAGTGTGTATATCGTTAAACCTAAACTACATGGCCCAGACGAAGTCAGATTTACTATGGATTTATTTGCAGCAGTTGAAAAAGCCTTATCAATCAGAAAAAATACCCTAAAAATTGGTGTTATGGATGAAGAGAGAAGAACTACTCTAAACCTCAAGGCTTGTATTTATGAGGCAAGAAATCGCATAATATTTATTAACACAGGGTTCCTTGATAGAACTGGTGACGAAATCCACACCTCTATGATGGCTGGTGCAATGCGCTGTAAAAATCTAATTAAAGAGGAAGCTTGGTTTTCTGCATATGAAGAAAGCAATGTTAGCGTTGGACTTGAATGCGGCCTATACAAGAAAGCTCAAATTGGAAAAGGAATGTGGGCACAGCCTGATCAGATGAGAGAGATGTTAGATAATAAGATGGTTCATTTAGAGGCTGGTGCAAGTTGTTCATGGGTTCCATCTCCTACTGCAGCAACTCTTCATGCAACGCATTATCATCGTTTTAATGTATTGAGACAGCAACAAGAAATTCTATCAAAACATAAAAAACCTAATCAGGATGATTTATTTGTAATCCCATTTTTAAAGCTAGCTGATCAGTTATCTGAAGAAAAGATTATTAAAGAAATAAATAACAATGCACAAAGTATTTTGGGTTATGTCGTTAAATGGATTAACCAAGGAATTGGTTGCTCAAAAGTTCAGGATATTAACCACGTTGGACTTATGGAAGATAGAGCTACATTAAGAATTTCTTCGCAGCATATGGCAAACTGGCTGCATCACAAAATATGTTCTAAAGAACAGGTAAATAAGGCATTTGAAGATATGGCTCTTGTCGTAGATGAGCAAAACAAACATGATCCTCATTATCTTCCAATGGCCTCAAATTATCATAGTTTTGCCTTCAAAGCCTCACTTGCATTAGTTCTTGAAGGAACTGAGCAAGCAAATGGATATACCGAAGATATTTTAATTAAATATAGACGCAAATTCCTAGAAGCAAATACTTAATCTCAATTAACCTTTAAATGCGTCATCAGATAAAAGATAATCTAACTCTTTCATAGTGCTCATACGTCCTAGAATTTCATTTCTATGAGGGAAACGACCAAATTTTTTAACAATGTCCCTATGATGCTTTGAAAACTCTAAGTTAAAGTTGTATTTTTCAAACAAATACACTTGCAAGTTTTGGTGATCTAAATTTTCACTATGCATTAAAGGCATAAAGAGGAATAACAGTTTTTCATTACTCATCTCCTCATCAAACCCATTGTTAATAGCTTTTAAGGCAACTTCAATTGCCATACTTTCGGTTTGGAAGCTTTTTGCTTGAGCCCTATACATATTGAGCGGAAACTGATCAAGTATGATGATAAGTGCAACTGACCCATCAACTGTATCCCCCCAAGAACTCAAATTTCCAGAGGCTGCTTGCTCCCAAATGCTTTCATATTTGGACTTAATTTCATTGTCTATTTTTGGAGTTGAAGCAAACCAGAATTGTTTACTTTTTTCAGAGAACCAATAGTCAAGAATATCGCTAGGCTTAATTGAGTTTTCATTCATAATTAACTATAAAAATCCCTCAGAGCAGCATAATATACCACTCTGAAGGTTTAAAATAATGAATTAACGATGAGGTGATTTTTCGCCGTAATCCTTGTACTTTTCTAGATGTCTAATTGGTTTACTTAATGCATCCTTTCTAAAAGGATCACCAAGCTCTCTAGAACACATAATTTCGATGATTGTTGTCTTTCTTTCTTTCATCTGCATGTCGATTGCTTTTTTAAGTGCAGGCCCAACTTCTTCAAGCTTATCAACTCGAATACCTTCAGCCCCCATCGATTCAGCAATGTTGACAAAGTGCTGATCAGTTAGCTCAGCAGCTACAAAACGTCTGTCATAAAAATCAACCTGGTTTTTCTTTTCAGCACCCCAGTGACGATTATGAAAAACAACTGCTGTAACTGGAATATCATGACGAACGCAAGTCATTGTCTCAACCATACTCATAGCCCAAGCCCCATCACCAGCATAAGAGATAGCAGGTCTATGCTGAGCAGCAGCTTTTGCACCTATAATTGTTGGAAAAGCATAGCCACAGTTTCCATAGCTCATTGCTGCAAAAAAACTACGTGGCTTTTCAAAACGAAGGTAGCTATTTGCAACTGAATTAATATTACCAATATCCGTTGAAACCATGACGTCTTCAGGCATTGCTTTTTCTAGTTCACGCAAGACTTGTCTTGGGTGAAGCCATCCTTCCTCTTTATCAGCAAGCATATCCATACTATAAGAGTCGGTCTCATGAATCCATTCGTCTAGCTCAAGCTCCCATGCGGCTTTTTCCTCTGCAATAGTCTTAGCTCTATCGCCCTTTGATGAATCGCATTTTAGAGTTTCAGAGTCTAATTTTTGGCAAAGAACTGATGCAACAGCCTTAGCATCGCCACAGATACCTACATTGATAGGCTTAACCAGGCCTAACATTTTGTGATCTGCATCAATTTGAATAATTTCGGCATCTTTTGGCCAATAATCCATTCCATGTTGAGGTAAAGTACCAAATGGTCCAAGTCGGGTTCCTAAAGCAATAACGACATCAGCCTTAGAGATAAGCTTCATTGCAGCTTTCGAACCCTGATAACCGAGGGGTCCACACCATAATTCATGACTGGCTGGAAAAGAATCGTTATGCAAATAACTATTCACTACTGGAGCACCGAGACGCTCAGCTAAAGCTTTACACTCCTCTATGCCATCAGCCATAACAACACCACCACCGGAAACAATAACTGGGAATTTTGCTTTTGCAATTAAAGCAACTGCTGCATTTAGGGTATCTTCACCGCCTGATCCTCGATCAATTCTTCTTGGCGTAGGAATCGTAAACTCACCGTCAGCATAGAAATAATCCCTTGGAATATTTAATTGTGTTGGAGCCATCTCACTCATCGCTCTATCAAAACAGCGACCAGTGAATTCTGCCATCCTCATTGGATTAACAACATGCCCTTGGTATTTAGTAAATTCTTGAAACATTGGGAGTTGATTAGCTTCTTGAAATCCACCTAGCCCTACACCCATAGTTCCAGCTTCAGGTGTAACGATAACAACGGGGCTGTGTGCCCAATAAGCTGCTGCAATGGCTGTTACACAATTTGATATACCGGGACCATTTTGGCCTATCACAACACCGTGTCTACCGCTAACTCTTGAATAGCCATCAGCCATATGGGCTGCTCCTTGCTCATGAACAACCGGAATAAATCTTATTCCTGCTGGTTCAAAGATATCCATTGCATCCATAAACGCTGAACCCATGATGCCAAAAATATCAGTCACTTCATTAGCTACCATAGTTTCAACAAAGGCTTCACTCGAGGTCATTTTTGCCATTTCTTTTCTTCTCCTATTTTTTTATTTATTTAGCATATCCAAAGCAGGGACATAATCATAGCCTAAATCTTGGGCTACTTCTAAACATGTTACTTTGCCGCTATGGACATTTAATCCTGCTCTTAAATGCTCATCATCCAATAAAGCTTGTTTTACGCCCTTATTAGCAATACTTAGTCCAAACGGAAGTGTGGCGTTATTAAGTGCATAAGTTGATGTTTTTGGGACGCCTCCAGGCATATTTGCTACACAATAGTGAACGACGTCATCTACCATATATGTTGGCTCTGCGTGAGTGGTTGCCTTGGAAGTTTCAAAACATCCGCCTTGGTCAATTGCAACATCAACTATTACTGAACCTGGCTTCATCGCCTTAATCATCTCTTTAGAGACTAATTTTGGCGCTTCTGCTCCAGGTATTAAAACGCCGCCAATAACGAGATCAGCTTGAAGTACATACTCCTCTACTGAACTTTTGGTAGAAAAAACTGTGTTCGTACTTCTTCCAAACTGTTGCCAATGCTGCTCAAGGGTATCAGGATTATTATCAAGAACCCACACATCTGCACCCATTCCAACAGCCATATGCGCCGCATGAGATCCTACAACTCCACCACCCAAAATAACTACATTGAGTGGATCAACCCCTGGAACCCCTCCTAAGAGAGCCCCCATGCCTCCATTTGGATGCTCTAGAAAGTGAGCGCCTGCTTGAACTGCCATTCTTCCAGCAACCTTTGACATTGGTGCTAATAATGGAAGACCTCCACGAGGAGAGGTAACCGTTTCATAGGCAATACAAATCGCCCCACTTTCAACAAGCCCTTTAGTTTGCTCTGGGTCTGGTGCAAGATGAAGGTAAGTGTAGAGAATTTGACCTTCTCTAAGCATTGCAATCTCTTCCGCTTGAGGCTCTTTCACTTTAACAATCATTTCTGCTGCATCAAAAACCTCTTTAGCACTAGAAAGAATTTGAGCGCCATTATCTTTATATTGATCATCAGAAGCACCAATTCCTATGCCGGCATTTGTTTGAACTAGAACTTTGTGACCATGATTAATAAATTCTTTAACACTTCTCGGTGTTAACCCTACTCTGTATTCATGGTTTTTAATTTCTTTTGGAACTCCTATAATCATTTTAATTTTCCTATAAAAATGTGAATAAAATTTTGCTACTAAGTATTCGCAGCAATTGCGTTATCAACGGCCTCTACAATTTGGTCAATTTCATTTTTTGAGCAAATAAAGGCTGGGCTAAATAGCAGTACATTATTATTGTATTCAAAGCTACGATTCGTCCTACCAATCATTACTTTGTTTTTTAGACAGTGCCCAGCAATTGCAATTGCAACACTTTCATGGACTGGCTCTTTAGTTTTCCTATCTTTAACTAGCTCTACTCCACAAAACAAGCCTTTTCCTCTAACGTCTCCAATAATGTCATATTTCTCTTCAAGGCCATGCAACTTATCTTTCAGATAGTCACCCATTTTTTTAACATTATCAAGAAGATTTTCTTTTTTTATAATATTTACAACTTCCAATGCAGCTGCAGGTCCAGCAGTACATCCACCAAAAGTTGAAATATCTCTAAAGTAGCTATCAGGGTTAGAAGGTTCTTGCTTAAACCTATCAAAAATTGATTCAGAAGTAATAGTAGCAGATATCGCTGCATACCCTGCGGCAAGACCTTTGGCAGTAGTAACAATATCAGGCTGAACATCAAAGTGCTGATAACCAAACCATTTGCCTGTCCTTCCAAGACCACAAACTACCTCATCGATATGAAGCAACACATCATATTTTTTACAGATCGACTGAATGATTGGAAAATACTCTTTAACCGGCGGAATTACACCTCCACCAGCCGTAATTGGCTCAAGTACAACCGCACCCACAGCATCTGGCCCTTCTTTTAAAATAATATCTTCTAGAACTGAGGCGCATTCAATACCACATTCCCCATACTTTTTGCCAAATGGGCAACGATAACAACAACAATTAGGCATTTCAACAAAGCCAGGTGTAAAAGGGCCGTATTGTTTCTTTCTTTGAATTTGAGCTGAAGAACTCATTGCTCCAATGGTGGTCCCATGATAATCACGGTCACGGAAAATAATTTTATGTTTCTTTCCCTCGTTATCAAAATGAGCAAGTTGGCGAACCATCTTGTAGGCTTTTTCGTTCGCCTCTGAACCAGAGTTTGAATAGTAAACACGATTCATTCCGGGCATCAACGAGGTAATTTCTTGAGCATACTGTGAAGCTGGCTCATTACCAAAAGCCCCTGCAAAATAAGGTATTTTAGATATTTGATCACTGACTACCTTAACCATTTCATCCCTGCCATAACCTAGATTTACCGTCCAAACGCCACCAGAAGTTGCGTCAAGATATTCGTCTCCTTTAGAATCAGTTATAAGCATTCCACTAGCACTTGAAACCACCAATGGATCATTATCCTCAAAAGCTTTATGCTGAGTTAGATGATGCCAGACGTGGTCCTTAGCATTATCAACAACTGTAGTATTCGACATACTCCCTCCTAGTCTACTTTCATCACAATTTTTTAAAATTTAATGCAATGTTCAACAAAAGAATTATAAAATTTAACTGGTCCTGATTTAACATATATATAGAACCAGTAAACTTACAACTAATAGGCCAGCAAAATGGATGAAATGTGGAATCAATTTTTCTCACTGAGGCATGATAAGCCTCGGACACTTCAACTGCAAATTCGTCAGCAGTTGATAGACGCTATTACCAATGGCTTAATTGGACCTAATGAGCCTCTGCCTTCCTCAAGAAACCTTGCTAGCTCTCTCAAAGTTGCTAGAAACACTGTAATTGCTGCTTACAAAGAACTTGAATTTGATGGCTATATTACTCCACAAGAAAGACGAGGATATTTTGTAAATGAGCAGTTTTACGAAAGCTACACCTCTAGTGAGAATGACCAACCAAATAATAGTGAACCGCCCATTTGGCATGACAAACTCATTACCAAAAAACCATCTTCTCAAACAAATATTCATAATCCAGAGAAATGGCAAAGCCTCCCTTACTCGTTTACCATCGGTCAGCTTGATAAAAATTTAATTCCCTACTATGAATGGAGAGAAGTAGTTAGACACTCATCCACACTTCCAGAAATTCAAAAGTGGAATATTGATCATGTTGATAATGATGATCCATCACTAATAAAACAAATTCAATCTAAAGTCCTCCCAAAGCGAGGAATTTGGGCGAATAAAGACCAAATTTTAATCACATCAGGTAGTCAAAATGCTATCTATATGATTGCTAGTTTACTAACCAAACAAGGTACAGTTGTTGGCATGGAGAATCCAGGGTATCCAGATGTGAGAAACATTTTTAACTCTAAAACTGACAATATTGTCCCAATTAGTATTGATAAAGATGGCATAGTTATTAAAGATATAAAACCAGATACAGATATTATTTTCACGACACCAAGCCATCAATACCCAACAGGGGTGACCATGAGCATGGAGAGAAGACATGAACTTTTATCTATTGCCAAAGAAAAACAAATGGTTATTATTGAAGATGATTATGAGGCCGAGATAAACTTTCAAAAAAAACCTCACCCTTCTCTTAAAAGCCTAGATAAAAATAATAACGTGATTTACGTTGGCAGCTTTTCAAAAGCTTTCGCTCCTGGATTAAGATTAGGTTACATGGTGGCACCTGAAAGCTTTATAAAGGAAGCTAGAGCCCTTAGAAGATTGATGATTAGACATATACCAGCTAATAATCAAAGATCGGTTGCGCTTTTTATTGGGCTTGGGCATTACCACAATATGTTTACTAAGATACAAAAAACGAACAAAGAGAGATGGGGCTTGATTAATGAAAAAATAAACAATGAACCTTTATTATCGTGCACACCAACTCTTGGAGGTTCGACTTTCTGGATTAAAATTCCAGAATCAATTGATAGCGAAAATCTTTGTAAAACACTACTCTCAAAAGATGTAGCAGTAAGATCTGGCAACACACATTTCTACCAAGATGAGGTACCCAAAAACTATTTACACTTGGGTTATTCTGCTATTGATACAAATAAAATCGACAAAGGACTAGATATAATTATCCAAACAATCAAGGAAATGCTATGAAAAAAATATTAATAACTCTATTAATATATCTTGGATTAATTTCTATTTCATTTGCCCAGCCCAATGTTTTAACATGTAAAAAAAATTGTGGAACTTTTGATTCCAATGATGAATATACTTTTCAGGCTAGATTGGCTCAAGGCCATGACATGTGGGGAGCGAATGTAACCTTTATAGAAGAAGATATTATTCTTAGCGAGGCTCATATATTAGGCTTTGAGCCAGACAGAAGAGAGACTTTATCTTGTGGTGCTGAAGCAGCATCAAAAAGAAATACAGATTGGCATCATCACAAAAATGATTTGTGGGTAGTTGATGGAAAAAATTACCCAAAGAAAAAAATAATCATTGCAAAAGTACTCGATATTTCAGCGAGAGCAACAGGCGTTCCTCCTGGTAACGATATCTTGGTAGCGCATGTTGATCGTAATTGTGATAGATGCAACAAAGATATAAAAATTACCCCTATTCCAATTGCAAATAACCTTCCTGCTATAGGCACAAAGGCTCTCCATATAGTTGTTCCCGGCGAAGACGCAAGAGCTGGCAAAGGAAGGTTCTCTAGTGATCATTTACTAAATGGAAGAATATGGGGTAGTAATGAAACGAGCTGTTCAAGACAAACCATTAAACATGACGGAAAACTCAACCCACCAATGGTTTTTGATACATCTGGCTCTCCTGTTATTATGAAAGAATGCGGAAAGTATGTTGTTCACGGTCTTCATGGAAACGGTAGCGATTATAACGGCCATATGTATGAATTCCTTCAGTTAGTCCAGACGCAAAAAGAATGGATTCAATCGGAAATCTATAGATGGACGGGCAGAACCGAAATGCTTGACTCCTGCTCTGCCACTGGAACAAGATCTTTTATGAATGGGAGTAATTTTGATGTTCCTCAAAATGATTGCTCTAAGAAGAGATATGATGATCATCCAGGTAATTTCCCTACCTGTAATTTAATTCCTCAAAACAATGCGGTTGCATTTCCCTGGGATTAAGATTAGTTAACTTCTAATTTTTTCATTTAAAGGGTCGTACATTGGTTTAAGTGATACTTTACACTTCTCAATAACACCCTCTACTTCGATTGTATACTCGGCGCTTAAAATATCATCATGGCTTTCATTTGGCTTACAAGGGACATAGCCAAGACCAACAGGACCTCCAAGTGTATGACTATAGGTCCCACTTGTTAAATGACCAACAATTTCTCCATTTTTTAAGATAGGTTCGTTATGGTAAAGCATTAAATCTGAATTATTTAATAAAAATTGCATGACACGCATATCGTAGCCTGATGTTTTTTTAGATTTAACAGAGTCATAGCCAATTAAATTTCCAAATTTGGAGGTTGTTTTTTGCAGCTTTACTGCAAATCCAAGTCCAGCATTAATGACGTGGTCTTCATCAGTAATATCATGGCCAAAATGCCTATACGCTTTTTCAATACGACAACTATCGACTGTATGCATACCACAATGCTTTAATGAAAACTTCTCTCCTGCTGAGTCAATAAGCTCTGCAACATAGCTTGAAAACTCCATAGGAAAGTATAATTCCCAGCCTAACTCACCAACATAAGTGATTCGATGAGCACGGACATTTGCCATACCAACTTCAATATTACGAACATTTGCAAATGGGAAGGCTTCATTACTCATGTCAGCATTAGTGAGGGACTGTATTAAATCTCTTGAATTTGGACCCATAATGGCCAAACATCCTTCTGAACTTGTTGCGTCAAATAATGAACAATCAGCATCTTCTGGCAAATTCTTTTTAAGCCAGTGCATATCTCTATTAAGACACACTGTGCCACTAACTATCAAAAAGTCATCAGCTTCAAGTCGAGTGACAGTGACATCTGCCTCAATACCTCCTTTTTGATTTAACCACTGAGTGTAAACCATCTTACCTGGTTCAACATCAACATCATTGGCACAGATCAGCTGAAGAAAGTCCATAGCATCTCTACCTTTTACTCTTATTTTGGCGTATGAAGACATTTCATACATTCCGACTGTTTCTCTAATAGCTTGCTGTTCTAACTTATGATAATCAAACCAATTTTGCCTACCCCAAGAGTATTCATACTTAGCTTCAACTTTACCAATGAGTTCTTTTGGGACAAACCAGTTAGGTCTTTCCCATCCAGCTACTTCTCCAAAACAGGCGCCACGTTCTTTGTAAAAATCATAAAGAGGAGTTTTTCTCAAACCTCGTGCGGTCTCATATTGATGGTAAGGAAAATGGTTTTCATAGAGATATCCCAAAGTTTCAGTAACTCTATTTGCTAAATATGTTTTGTTGCTTTGGAAGGACTGATTTCTTCTAATATCAACATCCCATAAATCGCATGGCGGCTCTTTTTCGAAAATCCACTCTGCCAAATACTTTCCAGCTCCTCCAGCAGCCTGAATTCCAATTGAATTGAATCCAGCAGCAACATAAAAGTTTCCAAGCTCAGGCGACTCTCCAATTTGAAAATTATCATCGGGTGTAAAACTCTCTGGACCATTAAATAGAGTTTCAATACCCAAACTTTCCATAACTGGAACTCTGCTCATTGCTAGCTCAAGGTATGGCATACAGTGATCTAAATCATCTTGAATTTGGTCAAAGCAAAAATCCTCAGGTATACCATCTTGAGCCCATGGCTTAGCATTAGGCTCAAAGAGCCCAACTAATATTTTTCCAGCATCTTCTTTATAGTATGCAGATTCATCAGGAACTCTTACTACTGGCATGTCACCAAGACCTGGAACAGCAGAAGTTAAAAAATAAAAATGCTCACAGGCATGAAGTGGAACTGAAACGCCAGCCATTTTTCCAATCTCTCTGGCCCACATGCCTCCGCAATTGACTACTACTTCAGATTGAATGTCTCCAAACTCCGTACTAACCCCTGTCGCCCTTCCATTATCTTTAAGGATTCCAGTAACTTTTATATCTTCAAATATTTTGACACCGTTATTTTTTGCTCCTTTTGCTAGAGCCATTGCAACATTAGCAGGATCTGCTTTACCGTCTTTAGGAATCCATGCTCCACCAACAACGTCATCAAGATTAAAAAAATCTAGTTTACTTCTAAGCTCCTCAGTAGATAAGATTTGAACATCAACCCCATGAACCTTTGCAAGAGATGCATTTCGCTTGTATTCGGTTAATCTTTCGTGATTTGTAGCAAGACTTACTGATCCAGTTCTTCGATAGCCAGTAGCCATGCCTGTCTCTTCTTCCAATGTTTCATAGAGATTTCCAGAGTACTTCACCATTTGTGTCAAGTTAAGTGAAGAGCGCATTTGACCGACAAGACCTGCGGCATGCCAGGTTGTTCCTGAGGTGAGCTTTTTTCGCTCAAGAAGAACGACATCTTTGTATCCTAGTTTAGCAAGGTGATAGGCAACAGAACAACCTACAACACCACCACCAATAATTACTGCTTGCGCATGCTTAGGTAAAGTTGTTGACATTATTAATTAAGATAAAACTAAAAACAGAATTATAGAACTATTTACCTTTCCATGGGACAAGATAATTTTCTGAAATACGCATCAAAATATCAATTGCATATCCAATCACTCCAATCAATACAATTCCCATAATAACCAGGTCGGTCATCTGAAATTTAGAGGCGTTAATAATCATCATTCCAGCACCTTTTTGAGCTGCAACCAACTCAGCCGCAACTACTGTTCCCCAACATACACCCATAGATACTCGAGCACCAGTGAAGATTTCAGGCAAACTATTTGGAACGATAACCAGTCTCATGATTTGCCATTTTGAAGCACCCAATGAATATGCTGCATGAATTTTTGCAATGTTCACACCCGAAACACCTGCTCTGGCAGAAATAGTCATAATCCATAAAGAGGCTAAAAATAACAAGATAATCTTACCTTGCTCACCAATTCCGAACCAAATAATAACTAGTGGAATTAGAGCTAGTGGGGGTACTGGCCTCATAAATTCAACTATGGGATCAAACCAACCTCGAAACCATCCAGATAAACCCATCGCATAACCCAGAGGTATTCCGATTATTGCACCAGCTAAAAATCCTACTACTACCCGAATAAGTGACCAACCCAAGTGCTCTAAGAGAGTAAAGTTCTTATAACCTTCAGATCCGACTTTAACCAATCTAGACCATACAGTTTCTGGAGCTGGAAGCCATACAGGCTGCATTTGCCAGCCCTTTTCAGGAGTGACACTTAGAGTACCTTTTCGTGTCATAAAGATACGAGCATTATCAATAAAAATCTCCGTATCAGGCGATATCTCCTGACCATTAACAGAGATTACTTTATAGCCCTTTTCTTTTCCGCCATCATCATTATTTTGAACTTTGATGAGTCCACTTCTGTATGTAATTATTTGGTCGGTATCATTATGAGCGAATCCAGAACCTGGATCTATATCCAATTTTTCAGGTATATCACCACTCTGAACATCGTATACAGTTATAGTTACATCTGCATCATCTGTTTCACCTGATGAGTTCATTGCAATATAGCTAAAGGTTAGTTCTCCAATAAATGGTCCAGGAACATGAATTGGAATTAACTTAGATCCTGTAAATGCAGCCCATATAGCAAAGACAGCAATCACAGAGATAAAAGATGCTGCCCTGTTAGGTGAAACCGCGCTCTCATCACCAAAGGTTACAGTTTTTAAGCTAGTAAAGTCATCTTGAGATTTGGTAAATGAAGTAGCAACTTTAACAACGTAAAAAGCAGCAACAAAAATTATTATATAAAAAATTAAAATGGCCATCAGTTTTCTTCCGCTCTTCCCATTATTTCTTCTTCCATTTCCCAAATAATTGAGAGGATTTCATCACGAGTTTTTGTATATCCATCAGCCTTTTTAACCTCTCTAAGATCCATATTAACCCCCATTTCAGCGAAAGGTAGTGTGTATTCCTTATGAATTCTTCCAGGTCTTGGAGCAAGAACCAATAACCTTTCTCCAAGTAGAACTGCCTCCTCTACTGAGTGGGTAATTAAAATAATTGTTTTGCCGGTTTCCTTCCAAAGCTTTAAAACCAATCCTTGCATTTTTTCACGTGTTAAAGCGTCTAAAGCACCTAAAGGCTCATCCATCAAAATCACGTCGGGATCATTTGCAAGACAACGCGCTAAAGCAACTCTTTGCTGCATCCCTCCTGATAGCTCATAAACCGCCTTATCTTCAAAATCTGCAAGTCCAACAATCTCTAAGAGGTGTTTAACTTTTTCGCCTTGTTCAGACTTTGACATTCCTTTCATTCTGGGTCCAAAAGCAACATTGGATTGAACATTCATCCACTCGAACAAAGCGCCTTGCTGAAAAACCATACCACGCTCTGCACCCGGTCCTTGAACAACCTGCTCATTTAAGACAACATTTCCCTCTGTTGGAGCTAGAAATCCTGCAACGATATTTAGAAGAGTAGTTTTTCCACAACCTGACGGACCAAGAACTGTAATAATTTGACCTTCATCTATGTCGAGAGAAACATCCTTGAGTGCTTGAACTGAAGAGCCATTCTTCAAATCAAAACGCATCGATATGTTATTAATTGATAAACCTTTCAAAACTGGCTCCGAATTTGTTTTTCATTAAAAAGGTGGCACACTCTTTAGTGCGCCACCTTTAGTCTAACTAATACTAAATTTCAGACTATAACAGTCTAAAAATTTCGTAACTTATTGTGCAGCTAGTCCTTCTAAGCCATCTGTATTGATAGCATTAGCATATGAACCACGAGCACTTGGAATGTTTCCGCTATTAACGAATACATCTGCTACACCTTTAAGGAAAGCCGCACCAGAACCACCTAACCAGTTATCACCAAGTTGGTTAGCAACTGATGGGAATACAAATGTAGCCATCGTATCAGCAGTTGCAGCTTCATCCATACCAGCATCTTTAGCAATAAGTGGAAGCATCATTGAAGTGAATCCTCCAGAATTCCACATTGCATTAGAAGCAGCAGTAACGCCTAAGAACGTTTGAAGAACTTCTGCATTTTCATCAGCAAAGCTTGCTGGTGTAGAAGTTACGTCCCAAACCAAGATTCCAAGAGCAGTTTTCTCTGCACCAGTTAATAGAACATTACCATGCTCTAGAGCACGACGGAGTGAACCACCCCATCCACAGAACATGTCAACACTTCCTTGTGCTAAAGCAGCCGCACCTTCAGGTGGAGCCATATCAACAACTTGCATTGAGTCTACTGAAACACCAAAATGCTCCATCTGCTTCAAGAAACCATAGTGAGCAGCTGTTCCAATTGGAACTGAAACTTTTTTACCAGCCAAATCTGAAGCGTTACTTGCATCAATTTCTAGACCTGATGCTACAACACAGTTGTCGTTATCAGCATAACTTACTGCTACGTCAACAATTTGAATATCTTGACCTGTTGATGCTGCCACAATAAATGGTGGCACACCTTGACTCACAGAAATATGAATATCACCAGAAGCCATTGCTGCAGACATTGCTGTACCTGTTCCAAAAGCCTTCCAATTAACCTTCATACCTAGAGCTTCATCATAAGCACCAATCTGCTTAGCATACTCAAACGGCATTGGCCACTCTTCAAAATAAGCTACATTTAACTCATCAAGAGCCATTACGTTTACTGAAGCAATTGCACTTACAAGCACTGCCCCAATCTTTTTATAAATACTTTTCATTGTATCTCCTAATTAATATTAATAGTCAAACTAACTCTATTTTCAGCAAAGAATAGAAAGCCTGAGTCATAGAGTAAAACCCGTTATTTAGCTAACTAGATTTGAATGCCGAAACTGAATATTACCATGAAATTAGATAAAATCAATCAAATTTTCGAAGATGAGTTTAATTTATTTGTAAGTGGAAGAAAAAAAAACTATGAAGCAAGAGTGCGGTTGATATAGTAGTTCAAATGAATTGAGTTCATTTTTTTTAGCTGAAACAAATAGTTATAAAAGAGCTGAAAGAGTGATATTTTTTAGGAACACTCGATAGATCGTAATTCTGGAGCAATTTTGTCTAATGAAGAATTAATAAGCTTAAAAGAACCTTCTGCTCCGTAAAGTTTTGATAGTTCAACAGCCTCATTAATGACCACCTTGAATGGAACCTCAAGTTGAAACTTCAACTCGTAAACTCCTAAATATAAAATTGCCTTTTCTGTTGGTCCTAATTCATCAATATCTCGGTCAAGAGATGAATTTATAATTTCGTCAAGTACGGCAATCTTCTTTGGAATATTTAATAACAGGTTTGAAAAAAAAGCTTTAGAAATCTTACCTTCTTTTTGATTTAAAAACTCTTGCTCAATTTTTTTAATATCATCGCCAGAGACAAGCCATTGATATAAGGCTTGGACAACTCTTGCTCTAGAACGTTGTTTTGGTGTCACAGCTTTTCTATCAAGCTTATCATTCGAATAACACTTTCTGCAGCTTCTACACCTTTATTTTCTGAGCTACCTGAACGCTCTATAGCTTGTTCAACTGTGTCGACTGTTAGAACACCGAAAGCTATAGGTATTTCAGACTCAAGTGAAATTTGTGAAATGCCCTTTACGCATTCTCCAGCAACATATTCAAAATGTGGAGTACCGCCCCTAATTACCGCACCTAAAGCAACAATGCCATCAAATTTGCCAGTATTTACTGCTTTTTTAAGTGCCAGTGGGATTTCAAAAGCCCCTGGTACATAATAAAGTTCAATATTAGTTTCTTTGGTGCCGCTCTTTAATAAAGCCTCTTTAGCCCCACTAATTAAATGCTCAACTACGAAAGAATTAAAACGAGCAGCAACTATGGCTATTTTTTTATTCTTAATAGTTAAATCACCCTCAATAGTTTTCAATTTCTTTACTCCTTAATATTGACATATTCTGAAATTGTTATACCAAAACCCTCTAATCCAGGCCATTTTCTAGGCTTTCCTAATGACTTCATATTTGTAACACCTAAATCAGCAAGTATTTGAGCACCTATTCCAAAAGTTTTACTGTCATCCTTACTTCTATAA
This sequence comes from uncultured Gammaproteobacteria bacterium, assembly GCA_902512305.1. GTDB lineage: Bacteria > Pseudomonadota > Gammaproteobacteria > PS1 > Pseudothioglobaceae > Pseudothioglobus. Next base: position 82,980 of record CABXIU010000001.1, on the reverse strand, counting down.
TCTTGATTATCAATATTCTCAAGGATATCTTGATTATTTTGTTTTCTTAATAACAAAAATACGCCATTTTCAACTCCAGAAATCATATCTAAGGCGCTGTTAATACTAAAACCTCTCTGAACCTCTTGAAGAACATCTTTAAAGATATTTTCCATGTGAACTCTAACATAAGGTTCAGTTTTATTATTAACCGCCCCCTTTACAAGAGCTATGTGAATATCGTTATGAATTGTGTCTAAATAGGAGTAGAGATCAAATTCGCCATATTTTGTCTTAAAAGGCCTCTGGCTTATCCTCTCAACTGTCTTTTCATTTTCAACTCTATAATGAATTAAATCAGCAATATGACCTACTTTAATTCCATGTTTTTTTCCAAATTTATATAAATCTTCACTTCGAGCCATTGAACCATCATCATTTAATATTTCCACGATGACTGAAGAAGCTTCAAACCCTGCTAATCTAGCTAAATCACAACCTGCTTCAGTATGACCAGCACGGATTAAAACGCCACCCTGTTGAGCCATTAAAGGAAAAACGTGTCCAGGCTGAACAATATCAATGGGTTTTGCATCCTTTGCAACAGCATCTAGGATTGTTTTCGCACGATCCGAAGCTGAAATTCCTGTTGTAACCCCGGAAGCTGCCTCAATAGAAACAGTAAAGTTTGTTGAATGAAGGTCACTATTTTGAGAGACCATCAGCGGAAGATTTAACTGTTGACACCTTTGCTGGGTCAATGTTAAACAAATCAATCCTCGGCCATGAGTAGCCATAAAATTTATATCTTCTTTTGTGACCTTTTCTGATGCAATCAATAAATCACCCTCATTTTCACGACTTTCATCGTCCATAAGAATGATCATTTTTCCTTGCTTATAATCTTCTATTAGTTCTTCAATTGAAGCTTGCATAATTTTCTATTGTTAATTTTGATTGTAAAGTTTTTCAACATATCTAGCAATTAAGTCAATCTCCAGATTTACAAATGAGTTAAGTTTAAGATCTCCAAGTGTTGTTACCGAAAATGTATGAGGAACTATATTAACATCAAAAATATTACTCTCAACGCTATTGACGGTAAGACTTACTCCATTAATACATATAGAACCTTTGTTAGCAATATATTTCATAATATTTCCTTGAACCTCAACTTTTATTCGTACACTATCACCATCTTCATCTATTGAATGAATTTCTCCAATTCCATCCACATGGCCACTAACCAAATGACCGTCAATCCCTTGATTTAGTCTGAGGGATCTCTCAAGATTAACGCTTTGCCCTTGACTCAGCTCTGAAAAAGTCGTACAACTCATTGTCTCATTAGAAACATCTGCGCTAAACCAGTATTCTGAGAGTTCAGTTACAGTTAAACATACACCATCTACTGCAATACTATCTCCAATCTTTGAGTCACTTAAATTCAAATTATTTGAATTAATTTTCAAATGAGCACCCTCTTTAGAAGAGATAACCTCTTGAACACTTCCTTTAGCTTGAATAATTCCTGTAAACATTAAATCAATAGTTTCAGTATATAAAAAAATGCAGTTTAATTAATATTGTTGTATTTAACCATCAAATTTTGCCCTCAATAAACAATAGATTTCGATATCAAGGTTAATTCAATTCACACTTGAGTCAAGAGATAGTCTTCGTAATTTCCTGAATAATAGTGTGCACCATCATCTTTGAGTTCGATCACTTTAGTTGATAAAGACGATACAAACTCTCGGTCATGACTTACAAATATTAGAGTACCTTTATAGTTCTCTAAAGCTAAATTCAAAGCCTCAATGGACTCCATATCTAGATGATTAGTAGGCTCATCCATTAATAATATATTTGGCTTTTGAAGCATTAGTCTTCCAAAAATCATTCTTCCCTTTTCACCACCCGATAAAGATTTAACAGACTTTTTGACATCTTCTTTTCCAAAAAGCATTTTCCCTAAAACAGAACGCATCATTTGAATATCATCTTTTTCATTTTTAAATTGAGTCATCCAATCCAAAACACTCATATCCTGCTCAAACTCTTCATTATGATCTTGAGCATAGTAACCAATATTAGAGTTTTCGCTCCATTTCTTAGCCCCACTATCTGGCTCAATTTCACCATATAAGCTCTTTAACAAAGTGCTTTTGCCAATCCCATTTTGTCCAATAATTGCAACCCTCTCACCAGTTTCAATCATTAAATTTATATCTCTCAAAACTTGTTCACCATCGAATCCCTTATTTAAACCCTGAACTTCTAATACATTACGAAACAATTCCTTGCTTTGATTAAAAATAATATAAGGACTTACTCTAGAGGAAGGCTTTATATCATCCAATTCAATCTTATTTAACTGCTTTAAGCGAGAAGTAGCCTGCCTTGACTTTGAAGCATTTGCTGAAAATCGTGAAACAAAATGCTTTAAATCCTTAATTTTTTCTTCCTTTTTAGCATTGTCTGCTCTCATTCTCTCCTGGATTGCAGTTGCTGCAATCATAAAGTCATCATAACTTCCTGGAAAAACATTTAGAGCACCATAATCTAGATCAGCCATATGAGTACAGACACCATTTAAAAAATGTCGATCATGAGAAATAATTACCATTGTTGATTTTCTAGCACTCAGAATCTCTTCTAACCATCTTATTGAATTGATATCAAGGTTATTTGTAGGCTCATCCAATAAAAGTATCTCTGGATCAGAAAACAGTGCTTGAGCTAATAAAACACGAAGCTTCCAGCCAGGAGCAATTTCACTCATTAATCCATAATGTTGCTCTAAAGGTATATCCAATCCTAATAATAATTCGCTTGCAGAGGATTCGGCTGAATACCCATCCATTTCTGCAAATTCCATTTCTAATTCGGCTACCTTGATACCTTCTTCCTCACTCATTTCAGGAAGTCCATAGATTCTATCTCTTTCCGCTTTAATTTCCCAGAGCTTTTTGTGGCCCATGATGACTGTATCTACAACACGATACTCTTCAAATGCAAACTGATCCTGAGATAGTATCCCTAGCCTCTGACTTTCACCTATTAATACTGAGCCGTGAGTTGGTTTTAAATCGCCCGTTAAAATTTTCATTAATGTTGACTTGCCGCAACCATTTGCACCAATCAAACCATATCGATTACCGCTTTGAAACTTAACTGAAATATTTTCAAAAAGGGGTTTTTCACCAAACTGCATGGTGACATTAGCAGTAGAAATCATCGTTAATTAAAAAATTAAAATAAAATATTATCCCATATAGAATTATTGATAGCTCAACTATTAAGCACACTCATACCTAATAAAACTTTTTCAATTAATAAAAGTATAAAATACATTTGTCTATGAGAATAAATCCAAACATGCGAACAAGACAAATGCCTGATAAGGCATTATTGTCATCCATTTTGGCTTTATTAATTTTTGGCTGGATCATGTCCTTTTCTGCCTCATTAGCATATTTTTCGAGTTACTCATATTTTTTCAAGCAGACTTTGTTTATTAGTGCAGGCTTGTTTGCTGGATTAGTTATTCTCAATACACCAATTTCGATTCTTCAAAAATACTCAATTCCTCTATTTATTCTTTCTTTAATTCTCTTAGTAGTTGTATTTTTTCCTCCTCCAATTGGCCATACTGTTAACGGTTCATCCAGGTGGATTAATCTTGTATTTTTTAAGTTCCAACCATCTGAATTAATGAAATTATCAATGGTACTGTTTATGGCAGGTTTTCTAATACGACAAGAGAAAGATATTAGAAAACCATGGAAAGGCTTTATTAAAACACTCGTTATAATTGGTATTGCAGACTTACTCCTTCTCCTAGAGACTGATTTTGGCGCCACTTTAATTATTTCTCTAACTGCACTGGCTATGCTTTATGCTGCTGGAGTGTTTTTAAAACAGCTCACTATCGTTACGTCAGGATTGTTTATTATGGTAGGAATATTTATCGCTTTTAATACGAACCGAATTGCGCGCCTCACTTCTTTTTGGGTTGAAGATTTTTGGGGAAGTGACGATCCCAAAAATCATCAAACGCAGCAAGCATTAATTGGTATTGCAAGGGGCGACTGGTTTGGAACTGGAATAGGCGCTGGAATTCAAAAGTATTCACTACTTCCTGAAAGGCACACTGATATGATTTTTGCAGTCATTGGAGAAGAGCTAGGCGTCTTGGGAATGTTGTTTGTATTACTCTCCTTTCTATTTATTCTTCTAAAAGGGTTTGCTATTGCCAAAATTGCCCTTCAAAAAGGTCGGCTGTATAGCTCCTATGTGGTTTTTGGGATATGCACATGGTTCGCAATGCAAATTACAGTTAACATTGGTATGAATTTGGGTCTTTTACCTCCTAAAGGATTCACATTACCTCTATTAAGCTATGGAGGTTCATCTATGATTTTTGCTATTATTTCTTTAGCAATTGTTTTGCGAGTTGATATGGAAAACAGAACCAAATACTCTAAACAACGTCAATATGTCTAAAAAAATACTAATCATGGCTGGTGGCACTGGGGGTCATATTTTTCCTGCATTATCAATCTCTAACGAGCTCAAAAAACGTGGAGCAAAAGTAGAGTGGCTCGGAGGAAATAACTCGATGGAGAGTGAATTAGTTCCAAGTCATAGTATTAAATTTCATGGTGTTTATACAAGTGGAATTAGAGGGAAAAAAATAATCACACTAATCAAAGCTATATTTCTATTAGGTTATGGCTTTATTCAGACAATTTTTGTCTTTTTCAAATATCGACCAAATCTGGTAATAGGAATGGGAGGTTATACTTCGGGTATAGGAGGCTTGATTGCAAAAATTTTCTTTGTACCTCTTTTTATTCATGAACAAAACACTGTACCAGGATCAACAAATAAACTTTTAAGTAAGATTTCAACTAGTTGTTTTCAAGCTTTTGACAGTTCATTTGATGAAAGTATAAATGCAATAACAACAGGGAACCCAATTCTATTTAAACCAATTAACAAAAAAGTACCTAATGAAGTGAGAAACTTACTTATATTGGGAGGTTCTTTGGGCGCCAAAACAATTAACCAAACTATCCCTAAGATTAAAACACCATTAAATATATGGCATCAAACAGGAAAAAATCATCTAGAAGAAGTGGAAACTTTATATGGCAATACTACGCATTCTAAAGTAAAGATAGAGTCATTTATTGAAAATATGGCAGAAGCTTATGCTTGGGCAGATTTGGTAATTTCTAGAGCTGGAGCAATGACAGTGTCTGAACTAATTGCGACAAATACTATAGCAATACTGATCCCATACCCTTATGCAATCGATAATCATCAAAGTTTTAACGCTCAGCACTTATCTAATAATGGAGCAGGCATACTCATTGAGGAGAAAAATTTAAGCTCTGAAGTAATTGATAAAGAAATATCCCAATTAAATACTGAAAAGCTTAATGAGATGTCAAATAGTCTAAGTTCTCTTAAAGTGCAACATCCTGAGCAAATGATTGTTGATTGTCTTCTGAATTAATACCTAGGCGACTAAAAAGTAGCTTATCATTCGCCACGGTTGGATTATCTGTAGTTAACAATTGATCACCATAGAAAATTGAGTTAGCACCAGCAAAGAAACAAAGTGCTTGCATACCCTCACCCATATCCAGTCTTCCAGCTGAAAGTCTGACAACAGAATTAGGCATTAGAATCCTTGCAACCGCAATTGTTCTTACAAATTCGCTTTCACTTGGAGGCTTGATATTCTCAAATGGAGTGCCTGGAATAGGAACTAGTAAATTAATTGGAACACTATCAGGATGCTTTTCAAGATTGGCTAAAGATTGAAGCATTGAAGCACGATCTGCCTCTGTTTCTCCCATTCCTAATATTCCCCCGCTACAAACATTAATATTAGCTTCTGCAACTGCCTCTAACGTGTCTAATCTGTCTTGAAATTCTCGAGTTGTAACCACATTAGAATAGTTTTCCTTTGATGTATCGATATTATGATTGTAGTAGTCAAGGCCTGCTTTCTTGAGAGTAGAAGCTTGTTTTGGAGACAGCATTCCTAAGGTTACACAAGTCTCCATTCCCATTGCTTTTACACCTTGGATCATTGGAATAACTTTATCTAGACTCTTATCTGTTGGGTTTCTCCACGCAGCGCCCATACAAAAGCGAGTTGCTCCTTTATTCTTTGCATTTTGAGCTTGCTTCAAAACTTCATCAATTTCCATTAGTTTTTCACGCTCTAAGCCTGTGTCATACTTTGAACTTTGAGAACAATAAGAACAATCTTCAGGACACGCTCCAGTTTTAATATTCAATAATGAGCTTACTTGGACTTTATTTGGATCAAACGTCTCTCTATGGATTGAGTGCGCTTTAAATAGAAGGTCATTAAAGGGGATCTCAAATAGAGCTTTAATCTCATCTATTTTCCAATCATTTCTAACTTCAATCATTTGTATTTTCTTTAAAAAAAATATTTAAATTATTTTAGATTTTACCGCATCCATAAAGTTATGAATAAGTAATAAAAAGCCGCACAATGTGCGGCTTTTTATTAATCTGATATCGATTTAATTAACAGCTGTAATATAAATCAAATTCAAGCGGCTGAGGTGATGCTCTCATAGCTGTAACTTCTTCCATCTTTAGATCAATAAATGAATCGATTACTTCATCAGTAAAAACACCGCCTTGCTTAAGAAACTCACGATCCTTATCAAGCTCTTCTAGAGCGATATGAAGCATTCCGCTTACCTTTGGAATAGAGCTGTCGTGATCTTCATATAGATCTTGATCAGCTGGATCACCAGGATGAATCTTATTTTTTATTCCATCAAGCCCTGCCATTAGTAATGCTGCGAAAGCAAGATATGGATTCGCAGTAGAATCTGGAAAACGTACTTCAATTCTACGTCCTTTAGGGTTTGAAACAAACGGAATTCTTATTGCAGCAGAACGGTTCTTAGCTGAATAAGCGAGAATTTCAGGAGCTTCAAATCCAGGCACTAAACGCTTGTAAGAGTTAGTCGAAGGATTTGTGAATGCATTTAATGCTCTAGCATGCTTAATTATGCCGCCAATGTAATAAAGCGCAGTCTCACTCAAGTTTCCATATTCATTGCCATCAAATAAATTTTTTCCTTTTTTAGAAATTGACATATGGACATGCATACCATTTCCGTTATCAACTGCAATCGGCTTAGGCATAAATGTTGCTGTTTTTCCATAAAGGTGTGCAACATTGTGAACACAATATTTAAGAATTTGTGTTTCATCAGCTTTTTTTACAAGTGTATTAAATAAAGCACCGATTTCACACTGTCCAGCAGTTCCAACCTCGTGATGGTGAACCTCTGTAGTAACACCCATTTCTTCAATCGCTAAACACATTTGTGAACGAAGGTCGTGGAGTGAGTCTACTGGAGGGACAGGAAAATAACCACCTTTAACTCTTGGTCGGTGGCCTTTGTTTCCACCTTCTATGTCGATCTTTGAAGACCAAGCGGCCTCTTCAGAACTTATCTCATAAAAAGCTGTACCCATTCCAAAGCCGGTATCCCACTTGACGCTATCAAAAACAAAGAATTCTGGCTCATTACCAAAGTAGGCTGTATCCCCAATACCAGACTCTTTCAGATAAGCTTCAGCTCTATGAGCGATTGAGCGAGGATCTTTAACGTATCCTTTCATATCTGATGGCTCAACAACATTACAACGAATATTAAGTGTTACTTCTTCAGTAAATGGGTCAATAATTGCAGTTTCACAGTCAGGCATTAGAATCATGTCAGATTCATGAATATCTTTCCAGCCAGCTATTGAAGAACCATCAAACATTTGACCTTCTTCAAGTTTTGCAGCATCGACTGTGTGAGCAGGAACACTCACATGTTGCTCCTTTCCTTTTGTATCTGTAAAACGAAAATCGATAAACTTAACGCTTTGTTCTTCAATCGTTTTCATTGCATCTTTTGCAGACATAGCTATACTCCCTAAAAATAATAGTAAATTTAAAATCGACAGGCATTGTCAGAAGTCTGCGCCGTTGCAAACGAAATGTTGACTCATTAAGAGGTCAACAAAAGATATTTCAAGCGTGGATTATATCCTAGTTTTACTTGACTTTCACTAGAAATTTATTCAACTTAAGTTGACTATTATGAAGTCCAATCTCTAGGTATTAAGAAATATTTTGTTAGTTTTTCTTCTTCACTACTTGGTTCGATAGTATGCTTATAGGACCATTTAACCAATGGTGGCAGAGACATCAATATTGATTCTGTTCTTCCACCACTTTGAAGTCCAAACAAAGTTCCCCTATCTTGGATTAAGTTAAATTCAACGTATCGACCTCTCCTATATAGTTGGAATTCTTTGTGTTTTTCAGTGAAACTTGTTCCTATCCTTTTTTGTACAATTGGCGCATATGCTTTACTAAAATGATCGCCAACACTTTTCATGAATTCAAAACAAGCATCAAACCCACCTTCGTTAAGATCATCAAAAAATAAACCTCCCACTCCTCGCTGTTCATCCCTGTGACTTAGATAAAAATAGTCATCACACCAGTTTTTATATTTAGGATAAATTTCGTCACCGAATGGTTTACAAGCATTTTTTGCTACTCGATGCCAATGAACAGCATCTTCTTCAAAGCCATAATATGGCGTTAAGTCAAACCCTCCACCAAACCACCAAATAGGTTTTTTTCCTTCTTCTTCAGCAATGAAAAATCTTACATTAGCATGTGTGGTTGGAATAAAAGGGTTATCGGGATGAAGAACTAGAGATACACCAAGTGCAGTGTAATTTCTTCCTTCTAATTCGGGTCTGAGCGCTGTTGCTGATATTGGCATTTTATCACCACTTATGATTGAATAATTAACTCCCCCTTTCTCGAATACATCTCCATTAGAAATAACTCGAGTTATTCCACTTCCCCTTCCATCCTCTCTTTTCCATATATCTATATCAAAATTGGATTTTGAATCTAATTCACCAAACTCTTCACAAATATCATTTTGAAGATTTAATAAGTATTTTTTTACTTGTTCTATCATTTGCATCAAATTTTAATGATTAAGATTTAAGAAAAAATTGATCTTAATCAAAATTTAAATAAATTTATCTGTATCTAACTCCAGTCATTAGATTAATAATTTTAGAAGGTTTCGAATTATACATATTTGGTGGCAATTCAAACGACAGGTCATTTCCAAAATACCTTTTCAATTCAAACTTTGTTTTTGCAACTTTTCTGCCTTGTAAATTAGCACTGGTTGAAATAAGAGCTGAACCTGTGCTTTCACAAAAAAAAGTAATCAAAGGGTCTGAAGTTATTCGAACAGCCATGAGGTTATTATCTCCTGCAAGTAAGGGCGATAATTCATCTGATTTTGGCACCAAGTAAGTAGTTGGCGTATCAGTTGGCAAGGTTAATTTTTCGAACAACTCGATACTCAAGTTTGTATCAATATATGGGATCAAAAAGCTCACATCTGAAGCCAGAATAATAAAACCTTTTTTTATATCTCTCTTTTTTAAATCGATTATTTTTTGAATAGAATCCGGATTATTTGCTAAGCATCCAAGCCCGTAGACTGTGTCTGTCGGATGAGCAATAACTCCTGTCTTTAGATGGTGCAAAGCAAGTCGAATCCTAGAGTTAATTATCATTTTTTTGCTCTTGGATGAAATTCATCATAAACCTTGGATAACTCAAGAAAATCTAAATGAGTATAAACTTGGGTGCTTTTGATACTCTTGTGACCTAAAAACTCTTGAACAGTCCTTAAATCATGACTCGATTGTAAAAAATGTGTCGCAGCTGCATGTCTTAGCATGTGAGGATGCACGTTGATTGATATGCCAACTTCGAGCGCTCTTTTTTTAACAACATTCTGAACTGTTCTTGTCGATATTCGAGTATTTTTTTGATTTAATAATAATGCATCTGAATTGCAAACTGGTCTTTGATTCATATAGCTTTTTAAAACTTCAATTGTTGTTTGACCCATTGGAGAAAAGCGTGCCTTACCCCCTTTCCCCATTACCTTTACAAAGCCCTCAGTCATATCAAAATCTGAAAGATTGATTCCAACTAACTCTGAAACTCGCAATCCACATGAATACATCAATTCAATCATCAAAACTGCTCTTAGTTCTTTATATTTTGATGAATTTATAGTCATCATTCTTTTTAAATCATCAAAATCAATCGTTTTTGGAAGAACTCGATCGATTTTTGGGGTTTTGACTGATAAAGTCGGATTAATATCTACTTCATTATTTTCTAATAAGAAATTAAAAAACACTCTTATTGAAGACAAATATCTTTTTAGTGACTTTCCAGAAGTATCTCTATGCCTTAACTCCATAACAAAGATATTAAGAATATCGGCGTCAATCTTTCTCAAATCAGAAATTTCTCGCTGCACCAAAAAAGAAGCAAACTTTAATAAGTCTCGCTTATATGAAGAAATAGTATTAAATGCATAGTTTTTCTCAACACTTAAGTGCTCAACAAAGTCTTCAATTTGTTTTATTAAAATTTTATTCTCGTACTTGTTTTTTTCTTGATTGACCATATCTACATTTTACGTTAAACGATAAGGAATTTTTCATGAGTAAAAAACAAACACATGCATTTCAAACTGAAGTTTCACAGCTTCTAGATTTGATGATTCACTCTCTTTATTCTAACAAAGAGATTTTTCTTAGAGAGCTTGTTTCAAATGCTTCAGATGCTATTGACAAGCTTAAGTTCGAATCATTATCTAATGATTCTCTGCTTGAGGGTAAGCAAGAGCCAAGTATTCATATCGATGTAGATAAAGATGCTGGAACAATTACTATTAGAGATAATGGAATTGGAATGACCCAGGACGAGGTTATGGAAAACATTGGAACCATTGCCAACTCAGGTACAAGAAAGTACCTAGAGAGCCTTGATAAAAACCAAACTCAAAACTCCAACTTAATTGGTCAATTTGGTGTTGGTTTTTACTCTTCATTTATCGTTTCAAATACAGTCACTCTTTTGAGCAGAAAAGCAGGTGATGATAAAGCCAATGGAACTAAATGGATTTCGAAAGGAAAAGGTGAATATTCAATTGAAACTGTTGAGCTAGAAGATTATGGCACCACAGTAATTCTTGATGTTAAAAAAGCCGAAAGTGAATTTGTTGAAAGTTATCGATTACGCGGAATTGTTTCAAAGTATTCAGATCACATCACTGTCCCTATAAAGATGGTTAAAGCATCAGAGGAAGATGAAACTGAAATAGTTTACGAGACAATCAACAAGGCCACAGCATTTTGGATGCAAGATAAAAAAGAGCTCTCTCAAAATGATTATGAAGAATTTTACAAATCATTAACCTACGATTTTGAAGGGCCTTTAACTCAAATTCATAATAGAGTCGAAGGCAAACTAGACTACACATCTCTGCTATTTATCCCTAAAAAGGCTCCGTTTGATATGTGGGAGCCAAAAAGAAAAGGTGGCGTTAAGCTATATGCTAAAAGAGTTTTTATTATGGAGGGAAATGAAGAACTTCTTCCTCAATATCTTAGATTTATCAAAGGTGTGATTGATACTGCTGATCTACCACTAAATGTTTCTAGAGAAATTCTTCAAGGCAGTAAAGTTGTCGATACAATCAAAAAAGCATCGGTAAAACGCATTCTTTCAGAGCTTGATAAAATGTCAAAAAATAAGCCAGAAGATTATGCTGTTTTTTGGAAAGAATTTGGTATGGTTATTAAGGAAGGAGTCGTTGAAGACTTTGCGAATAAAGACAAAATCTCAAATCTTCTTAGATTTACCTCTACAGAAACTAATTCCTCTGATCAAACAGTATCTCTAAAGGACTATATTAGTCGAATGAATAAGGATCAAAAGAGCATCTACTACGTCACTGCAGATAGTTATGATGCTGCAAAAGGGTCTCCTCACCTTGAGATTTTCAAGCAAAAAGATATTGAAGTATTATTGCTTTCAGATCGAGTTGATGAGTGGTTGGTTGCTAATTTTGGTGAATTTGAAAATCTCTCTTTAAAGTCTATTGCAAAGGGAGATTTAGATGACCTTGACTCAAAAGAAGACAAGAAAAAGAAAGAAAAGACAGTTAAAGACTATGAAAAAGTTGTCTCTAAGGTTCAAGAAATTCTTGATAATCAAGTCAAAGAAGTCAAAGTTTCAAGCCGATTAAGTGAGTCACCCTCTTGTTTAGTTGCAGACGAAAATGAGTTGGGTGGGAATATGGAAAGAATCATGAAGTCACTTGGACAAGATGTACCAGAGACTAAGCCGATTCTTGAAATAAATCCGACTCACCCTTTAGTTATGAAACTAAAGTCTAAGGTTGATGAAGATATTGTCAAGGTATTGTTTGACCAAGCTGTCTTGAGTGAAGGTGGTCAAATAAAAGAGCCAGCAGAATTTGTCAAAAGAATGAATAAATTAATGCTCAGCTAGAATATATGCAAATATTGCTAAAAAAGCCCGATTTTCGGGCTTTTTTAATTTTTAACTATAAGGGTTTATCTTGTTAAGAATTCCTCTTAATATAGCAATTTCCTCTTTTTCAGGAACACTTTTACCAAATAATCTTCTCAAACGCCTCATTAGTAAGCTTTTAGGCTTTTTAGAGTCAAAATAATCAATATGTTCTAGAACTTGTTCAAGATGTTTATAAAAACTATTTAAATCATCAAAGTTTGCTAAATCCTTGGGAGAGTTATCAAATTTTCCATCAATGCTACTGACAAAGTTTTGATAAGCAAAGACTTGAATAGCTGATGCCACATTCAATGAGAAATACTTAGGATTTCCAGGAATTGTCATTAAGATTGAGCATAAATCTAACTCTTCATTTGTTAATCCAGAATTTTCAGTGCCAAAAACAACTGCAACGTCCTCATCACTCGAAACCAATGTGGATTGAATTTCACTGCAAGTATCAATAACATCTAACTGTCTCCATTTGATGTTGCGTTGACGAGCACTAGCCCCTATAACTAAATTAACTCCTATTAAAGCCTCCTCAAGGTTTAAACACACTTTAGTATTTGATAACACATCATCCGCACCACTAGCCCTTGCTGTTGCAACTGCAGAAGGAAAGTTTGATGGAGATACGAGATAAAGTTGACTTAACATCATATTTTTCATAGCTCTTGCAGCTGCCCCAATATTCCCAGGCTCAGTCGTATTCACCATAACAATCCTTACTTTATTAAAATTCGTCAAGGTATAATTCATTTCTTTATTTATTTGGCTCATTTACGATGCATCCTACCCTTAATATTGCAGTTAGAGCTGCCAGAGCAGCTGGTGATATTATTTTAAGGTATCACAATCAGGTCGACTTATTAACTATAGAAAATAAGTCAATTAATGACTTAGTTTCAGAGGTTGATAAAACAGCTGAAAAGGCTATTATAAAAGAGATTAATAAGGCCTTTCCTAAACATTCAATTTTAGCTGAAGAAAGTGGGAAAACTCTTGGTGATGAAGACTTTTTATGGATTATTGATCCACTGGATGGGACAGCTAATTTTCTTCATGGCTTTCCTCAATACGCTGTATCAATTGCCCTTCTTGAAAAAGGAACTACTACCCATGCAGTTATATATGACCCTTTTAAAGAAGAGCTCTTTTCAGCCTCTAAAGGTGAAGGTGCTTATTTAAATAATGAAAGAATCAGAGTATCTCTATCAAATGGACTTAAGGAAACTCTTATTGGAACTGGGTTTCCATTTAGACATCCTCAGCATTTAGAATGCTATCTAGAGACATTTAAAGCAATATACCCACATGTATCAGACATCAGAAGAGCTGGAGCTGCTGCCCTAGATTTAGCCTATGTTGCTTCTGGAAGGCTTGATGGGCATTGGGAAATTGGTCTTAACTCATGGGATATAGCAGCTGGCGCTCTTATGGTTAAAGAGGCTGGAGGCTTTATCGGTGATTTTTCAGGAAGGAATAAATATTTAGAAACAGGAAACGTTGTGGCTGGAAACTCAGATGTTTATAAACAAATTTTAAAAAAGATTCATCCACACCTTAGTGAAGAACTCCAGAGATAGATTTAATCTGAAATCGTTATCTGCTCACCGTTGATTTTTGGGCTTGAAGTTGACAACAAGTAGACAATTGCTTTGCTTTTCTCTTCTGGTAATGGGACGGTTGAAGAGTCTTCAGCAGGATAAGCAGTTCTTCTCATTTCTGTCCTCATCTTACCTGGATTGACTGTATTTACACTAATCTTAGTTTTTTCAAGCTCCTCAGAGAGTGTTTTAGCAAGGCCTTCAATTCCAAACTTACTGACACTATAAGCACCCCAATAAGCCCTCGCTTCTCTTCCGACAGTCGAAGACATAAATATTATTCTTGCATCCTCTGACTTCAATAATGCAGGGACAAGAAACTGAGTTAACATAAATGGAGCGCTCAAGTTAATTTGAAGCGTTGAATACCATAATTTAATGTCGTATTGCTCTATTGGCATTTGTGTTCCGAGAATTGAAGCGTTATGGACAAGTCCGTCAAGCTTTCCAAACTGGCTCAATAGATTGTCCTGTAGTTCTTGATAATTTTCGGGTGTTGCGCCTTCTAAATCTAATGGATAAAGAATTGGCTCTGTGAGACCAGCATCGACAACTTCATCATAGGCATATTCAAGTGATCCTAGGTCTCTTCCGAGCATTATAACTGTGGCGCCAGCCCTAGCCAGATCCATTGTTATGGCAAGTCCGAGACCCCTATTTGCCCCAGTCACTAATACAACTTTGCCATCAAATTCATCTTTATTGATATTGTGTTTTCTAGCAACTATCATTCACCAATTTCTTTATTTGATTTAACTCCTAACGCCTTAAGTCTTTCTGCTCGACTAATTAGATTACCCTTGCCAGTTGATAGTTTATTTCTTGCACTGGTAAAACCTTCTTTTGTTTTTTCAAGCTGATTCTCAATCTTATCTAGATCTTCAACAAATAATGCTAATTTATCGTACATCCCTGCGGCTTGTCGAGCAATCTCATCCGCATTTTTATTTTGTTTGTCGGTTTGCCACATAAAGTTAACTGTTTTCAAACTCATACTTAACATTGATGGAGAAACTAGCATTATATTTTTCTTAAGGGCATCATCAAATAAACTATGTTTATGCTGAAGTGCAAGAAGAAGAGCACCCTCAATTGGAATAAACACAAAAATAAAGTCAAGACTTCTAACACCCTCAAGATTCTCATATTCCTTAAGACTAATATTTTTTATCTGATTTTCAATCGATGCAATGTGTTTATTTAAAGCCAGTTCATTAGTTTGGTCAGCCACATAGTTAACGTAATCTTTTAGGGATACTTTCGAATCAATCACAACATCTTTACCCTCGGGGAGATGGAGAATGACATCGGGTTTAAATTTTTCACCCATCTCATTTTTGTATTGTTTTTGAAGGTCAAACTCAACACCCTCTTGAAAACCATAGCTTGACAAAAGAGAACTTAATATCTCTTCACCCCAATCACCTTGAATTTTATTATCGTAAGTCAAAGCTTCTGTTAAATTTTTAGCTGATTGCTGAGTTTCAACATTTGCTTCATGTAATGATTTAATTTGCTCTTTAAGAGTAGTTCTCTCTTCTACCTGCTCTTTTGTGATTGTTTCAATTCTTTCCCTAAAGCTTTTGAGCTGAGTTTGAAGAGGAGTCAATAAGTCAGAATTATCAACCTTAAGCTTATCCCGATCATTTTTTAATATGTCTGAGGCAATTGTTTTAAACTCGTTATTCACCTGATTTTTAAGTTGCTCTACAAGCTGGAGCTTCTCAGCATAGTTCTTTTCTTTTTCATCCAGCTTTGTCTCCAGCTGAATATTCTTCTGTGAGATTTTGAATAGCCTCTTGTTAAGAATATAGAAGCTAATTGCCGCACCAATTACTAAAGAAACAAGGCCGATTAGTATATTCATACAATTGTGATTAAATCAATAATAAACAAATGTTTTGTTGCATTCATAAAATAGACATACCTATGAGTATTAAAGTTAGTAAAATTTTAAATAGAATTATAACGCTTAGACTTCTATAAGCCATGTTACTTTTAAGATCACTATTGTACTTTGTTGGTTCGATTATTAGTTTAATTTTGATCTCTTTCAGTGGGTTATTGCTCATATTTGCAAGTTATTCTACTCGACAGAAATTTCTCTCTCAATGGGCTATTTTTTGCATGTGGTGGTTAAAGATAACCCTCAATATCAAGACTAACGTCGTTGGAAGAGAAAATATAATAAACTCTTCATGCATCATTATTTCGAATCATCAGTCCACATGGGAGACGCTTGCCTTTCAAACAATTTTTCCAGCCCATACATGGGTATTAAAGCGAGAACTTTTATGGCTGCCAGTATTTGGCTGGAGTCTTGCGCTTTTGAAGCCAATTATCATTAATCGTGGTGAAAAACTCAATGCTATAAAAAAAGTTATTAAACAAGGCGCAGATAGACTCGAAAAAGGCATTTCAATAGTCATATACCCTGAAGGCACAAGGCAGCCTTACAAAAAATTAGGTGTCTACCAAAATGGTGGCAGCGCTATTGCAAAGAAAACTGGGTATAGTATTGTACCGGTATATCATAACGCAGGCAAAATATGGCCTAAAGGTAGTTTTATTAAAAAACCTGGTGTAATTACAGTCGTTATCGGTGAGGCAATCTCTCAATCTAATCTAAAACCTTCTGAGGTTACAGAAAATATTAGGCAGTGGACTTTGGAACAAGAAAGCAAATTTAATTAATATAATCAAATAATCTATAAATTATGTCTCAATCAATCTACAAACTTTTCCATGATAGAACTGCTGAAAATATTAGAGTTGAAGTTGGCAGATTAAGAGATGGTCTACTTTTTGGCAGTAAGAAAAAAGTAGATAAGTTTGGAAAAGTCGATATTCAGTGTGACATTGCAGCACTTGAAATTCTCTTATCGGATTACATATTGGATTATAAAACACCTAATCCAAATGAAAGACAACTAAAAACAAGGAGTGAGTGGCATGATTTCTTAACAGAGACTGAACATCTTAGCTTTAACGAATGCCTCTTGATACTTCTTGGAATTAGCCCTACACTGTCTGATCTTATAGAGCCTACTCTATATAAAATAAAGCTCAATGATATAAAAACTCTCCAGGAAAAGCACTTAAGCTTGATATTTTTTCAAAGGGTTGAGAACCACCTTCTTAGGGAGAGATTTAGAAGTAATAATATAAATACAGATGAGTTTATAAAATGGGCGCTAGATTATAAATATTTAAGAACAATTGAAAATTAACAGCTCTATATTTCTATTTTCTTCGAATTAAATATTTTACAAAAAAGCTCTGATGTTTTTGTTGTGTCATAAAGAGCTGAGTGAGCCTCATTGTTGTCCCACTCGATACCTATCCTGGATATCGCTTTAGCGAGGACTGTTTCACCACAATAGAGGGCAGATAGGCTTACGGTATCTATCGTTGAAAACTGATGAAATGGGCTTTTTAGACCTGATCTAATCGTTGCAGCTCTAACAAATCCAAGGTCAAAAAAAGCATTATGGCCCACCAAAATAGATCTGGTGCAATCCTCAATTTTTAGATCTTCATTAATATGATTAAAAATCTCAGTTAATGCTTTTTTTTCACTCACTGCAAGCCTAAAAGGATTATCAATATCAATACCATTAAATTCTATTGCTGATGGTTCAATATTTGCCCCTTTAAAGGGTTCGATATGATAATGGAGTGTTGTTTTGGGAAAAAAAGATCCACTTTCATCCATACCAAGTATGATTGCACATATTTCTAAAAGAGCGTCAGTTTTATCATTAAAGCCTGAGGTTTCTAGGTCTATTACAACTGGTAAATACCCACGAATTCTATCTTTAAGTTTCATTTGTTATTTATTAGACTAAATACCTATAAATCAATAAACTCAAAGATTCCTTAAATAAATCGTTGAGTTTCTCGAGTAATCATAACTGTTTTGTCTTGACTCAGGAAGAGAACTTAGTTCACTCTCAACAAAGTCAAACCTATAGAAGAATCTTCCACCATATTTTGATAGTGCAAAAATTGACTTTAAGTTCAAGCTAGAAGCTTTTTGAATTAATAACTCCATTAGCTTTGAAGAGGTGTCCGAGTTGTGAAAGTTTTTATTGACAACCAAGGCATAAATTTCACCAATATTTTCCTCTTTGTATATCCTTAAACCAGCAGATGCAATAATTTCATTATGAATTTCAATGACAATAAAATCATCAATATTATTATTAATAGTCTCGTAGCTTCTTTCAAGGAGTCTACCCTCTTCAACAAATGGTTGCATTAATTCGATGATTTGCTTGGCTTTACTCAACTTGTAGCCTTAAATTGATATTAGAAGCGAGTTATTTTAGTCTAAAATTTAAATTCTTTCGGTAATTTAAAAGTAATGTCCAATTCTAGAAAATATTCCTCCGTTGTAATTGATGGTTATGAGCGTGCCGCATCCAGAGCAATGCTCTATCCTGTGGGTTTTAAAAAAGAAGATTTCAAAAAGCCTCAAGTCGGCATTGCCTCAACTTGGTCTATGGTAACTCCATGCAATATGCACATTAATGATTTAGCTAGTGAAGCTGAAAAAGGAGTTAATAGTGCTGGTGGAAAAGGAGTTATATTTAATACCATTACTATTTCTGATGGCATTTCAATGGGTTCTGAGGGAATGAAATACTCTCTGGTCTCAAGAGAGGTTATTGCTGATTCAATAGAGACTGTTACTTCTTGCCAAGGATTTGATGGTGTTGTTGCAATCGGTGGCTGTGATAAAAATATGCCTGGCTGCGTTATGGGTCTCGCAAGACTAAACCGCCCTTCTGTTTTTGTTTATGGTGGGACTATTCAGCCTGGAGCTAATCATACTGATATTGTTAGTGTTTTTGAGGCGGTAGGAAAGAGAGCAAATAACGACATCAATGATTTAGAGTTAGAACAAATTGAGTCTAAAGCTATACCAGGGCCTGGTTCATGTGGCGGAATGTATACCGCAAATACTATGGCATCAGCTATCGAAGCCTTAGGGATGAGCTTGCCTAATTCATCGGCACAAGACGCAGTCTCAGATGATAAAAATAATGATTGTTCTCGTGCTGGAGAGGCTGTACTCAAGCTACTTGAAAAAGATATTAAACCAAGTGATATTATGACTAAAAAGGCATTTGAAAATGCAATCACTTTGATTATTACGCTTGGCGGCTCCACTAATGCAGTTCTTCATCTCATTGCAATGGCTGATGCTATCAATGTCGACCTAACTATTGATGACTTTACTCGAATTGGCACCAATGTTCCTGTTCTTGCAGATCTAAAGCCTTCTGGTAAATATATGATGAGTGAGCTTGTTCAAATTGGTGGGACACTTCCTTTAATGAAAATGCTTTTAGATGCTGGCATGCTTCATGGTGACTGCATAACAGTTACAGGCAAAACATTAGCTGAAAACTTAAAAGATGTTAAGCCTTATACAGATGAGCAAAAAATTATAATGCCTCTTGAATCACCTATCAAAAAAGACTCTCATTTAAGAATATTAAGAGGAAACCTTGCACCTGAAGGATCTGTTGCAAAAATAACTGGCAAAGAAGGACTTACCTTCCATGGGAGTGCCAAAACATTCGCATGTGAAGAGGATGCGCTTCAGGCTATTTTGAATGATCAAATAGTTGAGGGTGACGTAATTGTAATTCGTTATGAAGGACCCAAGGGTGGTCCTGGAATGAGGGAGATGCTAGCGCCTACTTCTGCAGTTATGGGTAAAGGACTTGGAGGAAAAGTGGCACTAATTACCGATGGAAGATTTTCTGGGGGAACTCATGGATTTGTAGTTGGCCATATAACACCTGAAGCATTTAATGGTGGTGCTCTTGCAATTATTGAAGATGGAGATCAGATTTTGATTGATGCTGAAAACAATCTCCTAGAGCTTCAAGTTGATAAATCAGTTATTGATCAAAGATTAACAAACTGGAAGAAACCTTCACCACGATATACTAAAGGCGTTTTAGCAAAGTATGCGAAGCTAGCTCAATCAGCATCAAAAGGTGCTGTCACTGGTTAAAATTGCATTTAAACTACCAGTTCAAAAAATATATCTTCTACATTTTTAAAAAATGAAAAAAATTACTTCATAATAGTAATATAAAACGAGCATTATGAGCGCACAATGGATTTTGAAAAAGAAAAATTAGAAAAGCAATTAAATGGACTAACTAAAGCTGCACTTATAAAAAAAGCTCAGGAATATAACTTATATCATTTAAATGATTCTTTTAAGCCAAAATATATAATTGATGAGATTATTGTTGCTGCAGAAGAAATAGCTAGATCTGAAAAAATAGCTAAAGCTTCAATAAATGCTAAATCAAAAAGTATACGTCCAAAAGATAAACCTCTTTTTAAAGATGGTATTAGTTTTAAATCACCAAAATATTTAGAAGATTATCTTTTAAATATTTCGAACATTCGCGGATTGGATAGTTCAGAAGAAGCAGAGCTATTACAGCTTAGTTCAAGGGGAGCTGACATAATTAGACGTAAGATGGATGCAGTCAAAAAAACTCAAGAGGGAATCATAAACGAATTGGAATCACAAGGTTGCTTACTACATTTATTATCAAAAAATGAACTACAAGAATATTGTAGAAATATTGGCATTGAATTAAGTTTAAAGGAAGATAAATATGATTTAATATGTCAGATAGAATTGGCTGATAATATTTCTCTCGCTGCTGAATCAGGTACTGAATATACTATATCAAAAAGATATAGAAAAACTTATTTAAAAAAATTGAAATATGTCGACAAAGTAAAACGTAAATTAGATGAAATCAAAGTGTCTCAGGAAAACAATAAAGAAGAGCTGAAGTCAATAGAGCAACGGATAAAGATAATAAATCAGAGAAAGGAAGAGGAGGAACTAGTTGAAGCTGCGGAAAAATATAGAAAAAAGAAAGAAGTTGAAGCCACTAATGTAAAAAGAGAAGCAGCGAAAAAAGCTAAAGAAATTCTAAGAAAAAGTTTTTTTTAATGTTCTTGAAAAGATTAGCACTAAGATCGTCCACCTGGCAAAGCATACTAACCTAATCAGTCTGCATCTCGTGGAGCAATAACTGAGTAAAGTATTGTTACAAGTTGCGTTTTTTACGTGGATTTTTTTGTGACGAGACAGAAGGAATGAAATCAATTTTTCTGTCATCTAGATTCACCGAAGCAACCTTGACTTTAATCATATCACCTAGGCGATAGATTTTTCCACTGTTCTGTCCTTTTAGTTGATGATGAACGTCATCAAAAATAAAGTAATCGTCCTTTAAATCTCGAATAGAAATCATACCCTCCACAAAGACTTCAGATAGCTCAACAAATAAACCAAAACCTGCCACTCCTGAAATAATACCATGAAAGTTTTCGCCAACCTTTTCTCTCATATATTCACATTTAAGCCATTGCTCTACATCACGAGAGGCGTCATCAGCTCTTCTTTCAGTCATTGAAAGGTGAGCGCCAAGTTCAATCATTTTCTTTGATGGTGGCCTTGGTTTACCCTTCAGAACTCTCTTTATAGCGCGATGCACTAGAAGGTCTGGATATCGACGAATTGGCGAAGTAAAGTGGGTATAGTCTTCAAAAGCCAAACCAAAGTGACCATCATTTATTGGCGTATAAGTCGCTTGCTTCATTGTACGAAGGACCACAGTTTTTATTATATTCTCATCATCCCTACCCTTAGCATTTCTTAAAACTTTTGCAAAATCTTTCGACTCTGGTTCAATACCACCCTCTAACGATAGTCCGACAGCTGATAAAAATTGTCGAGTAACCTCAACCTTTTCAGAGGTAGGTTTAGGATGATTTCTGTAAAGAAAATCTTCGTTATTTTTCTGTAAAAACTTAGCAGTCGCTTGGTTTGCCATCAACATGCACTCTTCTATAAGTTTATGAGCGTCATTTCTTTTCCTAGCAACTATATTTTCAATCTTGCCTTTGCGATCAAAGAGGATTTGACTCTCAATTCTATCAAAATCCATTACTCCTCGTTTTTGACGAGAAATCCTAAGGGTTTTGTATAAACCATACAAAAAATCAATATTTGCCACTACATTGCTATACTTTTTTCTTAGAGGATTTTTTTTACTCTCCAGCATTTCATTAACCTGTGTATAAGTTAATCGTGCATGCGACAACATAACAGCTGGATAAAACTTATAGTCTAATAGCTCACCTAGTGAGTCAATACTCATCTCACAGGTCATACATAGCCTTTCAATTTTAGGATTCAATGAACACAAGCCGTTTGATATCGCTTCTGGGAGCATTGGAACAACACGATGAGGAAAATAAACTGAGTTTCCTCTCTCTAACGATTCAGCATCAAGTCCTGAACCTTCTTCAACGTAGTGAGAAACATCTGCTATTGCAACAATTAACTTCCATCCATTGTTTGATGGAACTGCATAAACAGCATCATCAAAATCTCTCGAATCTTCCCCATCTATAGTCACTAATTTAAGATTTGTTATATCAGTTCTCTTCTTTTTGTCTTTTGCAAGAACCTTAGTTGGAAGCTTGGAAGTCTCATCAAGGGCCTTATCTCCAAAAGTAGCGGGGATTTGATGACGATGAATTGCGGAGTCTACTTCGACACCTTCATCCATATAATTTCCAATAATTGAGCTCACTTTTCCTGTTGCATTCTTTTCAAGAGTTGGAGAGGTTAATACCTCAACAACAACAACCTGATTGTCAATGCAGCCCTCTAAAAGCTCAACGATATCTATTTGATGTTTAATTCGCTTATCATCAACAACCACATAACTTTCTTCCTGATCAATATGAAGTCGACCAACTAAAGTTTTAACTGTTTGAGTAACTTGAACGATTTCTGCATCAAGCTTTCGATTAAGGAGACGAACCTTAACTTTATCGCCATGAAAAGCCAATTTCATTTGTTGACTTGAAAGTCTTAAATCTTTTCCACCTTTATCTAGAGAAACAAAACCAAAACCTTTAGGATTTGCAATGACGGTCCCTGATATAAGGCCTCTATTGGAGAAAGGACGATATACGCCACTCTTATTACAGCTTAACTGCTTATCTCTCACCATGGCTCTCAGTCGTCTTTCAAAAGCCCTTTTTTGAATATCCTCAATAGATAAAAGTTCAAAAAGTTGACGTTTGCTTTTGGGTTTTTTTTGAATAAAACTTAAAATATGCTCTCGAGATGGTATCGGGCTCTCATATTTTTCCGCTTCACGAAGATAGTGAGGGTCTGACATAATGTGCTAAGTATAAAGCAAGCTTAGTCTTTTTTAAAACTAATCAAATGGATTTTTAAGTATAAGGGTCTCATCTCGATCAGGACCGGTTGACAGAATATCGACTGGAATTTGACTTAATTCTTCTATTTTTCTTATATAGTCTTGGGCTTCTATAGGTAAATCTACAAAAGAGTGAGTTCCAATAGTTGAGGCTTTCCAGCCAGGCATTTCAATATAAATTGGTTTTGCAGCACTATAGCCTTCTGCAGAAAATGGAGGGATTGTAGTTCTTTGACCATCAATTTCATAGGCAATACAGATCTTTATCAAGTCCAAATCATCCATTACATCGAGTTTAGTCAGGCATATACCGCTGACTGCATTAAGCTTAAATGAACGATTCAAAATAACCAAATCAAGCCAGCCACACCTTCTTTGACGCCCCGTTGTTGCACCAAACTCATGCCCTTTAGAACAAAGCTCCCTTCCAACTGGATCACCCTCATCGGTATTCACATCATAATCTAGCTCTGTTGGAAAAGGACCACCGCCCACTCTCGTTGTGTACGCCTTAACAATACCCAAAACATAATCAATATCTC
Source organism: uncultured Gammaproteobacteria bacterium (assembly GCA_902512305.1). Classification (GTDB taxonomy): domain Bacteria; phylum Pseudomonadota; class Gammaproteobacteria; order PS1; family Pseudothioglobaceae; genus Pseudothioglobus. The sequence goes on along the minus strand of CABXIU010000001.1, from coordinate 59,051 downwards.
TAACGCCAATACCAGATCCAGTGACTGCTCCACCAGAAGTTGTGTTAGATGAAGTTACAAAAGGATAGGTACCTTGGTCAATATCTAAAAGTGCCCCTTGAGCTCCCTCAAATAGTATATTTTCAGAGTTTTTCATTTGCTTATGAAGTTCATCTGCAACATCAATAATCATTGGCCTAATGGCCTTGGCTTGATTCAAAACTTCAGATAGGACTTGTTTAAAGTCAACAGGTGACTGTTTGTAATACTTTTCTAAACTGAAATTATGGTAATCAACGACTTCTTTTAGTTTTTTTGTAAATAGATCTTCATCCAGCAAATCTCCAACACGCAGACCTCTTCTTGCTACTTTATCCTCATAAGCTGGCCCAATACCATTCCCGGTAGTTCCAATTGCCGCTTTACCTCTATGCGCTTCACGTGCATTATCAAGCTCAATATGATAAGGAAGAATCAAAGGGCAACCTGGACTTATCTTGAGCCTGGAACTAACCTCTACACCAGAGTCTTCAAGCTCTGTCATCTCTTTTAAAAGTGCGGTCATTGACAAGACTACACCATGCCCAATAAAGCAATTAACGTTTTTTCTTAAGATGCCTGATGGTATTAGATGTAGAACGGTTTTTTTACCATCTATAACCAAAGTATGGCCTGCATTGTGCCCACCCTGAAAACGAACTACAGAACTCACTTTGTCAGTAATCAAATCAACTATCTTACCTTTTCCTTCATCGCCCCATTGAGTTCCAATGATTACTACATTTTTTCCCATTTTATTCCTTTAGCTTCCACTTCCCACTTTCATTAACAAAATCAACGTCAGCTGAATCATTTAAATCTGTCCTAATGATATAGCCCTTACCTCTAAGTTCATTAACAAATTCTAAAAATTCAGGATTATCTATGTTGGGTGCATTGAGTACTTTATATTTTTTATTGTTATAAATCTGCTGATGAATTAAAAACTTGAGATCAAATGAGAATCCCGTGGCCTCTCTTGTCGAATCAAAAGATTTACTCAATCCATCATATCTTCCACCTTGAGCTAATGCTTTTGAGAACTGATCACTATACGCAGCAAATACAATGCCGTCATGATATTCATATGCTTTAACTTCTCCAAGATCAAACATTAAATCAACATCTTGATCTTTGAAAAAATCATATAGTTTTCTTAAATCATTTATTGCTTCAATGACCAAAGGCATATCTTTAAAAATTTCTAAAGCATCTTCAAGAATTTTTTCATCACCATCAAGTGATATTAGAGCTTTAAATTTATCGCCTTCCTTAAGTTTTTTTTGATTGAGAAAATTATCAAGATCTGGAATTGATTTTCTTCTATAAATATCTCTTAGTATCGATTTATCATCATTGTTGAGATTAGCAGATGCACATAAAGCATTAAATATTGCTGTATTTCCAAGACTCAGAGTAATCCTTGACAAATTTAGCAACTTTAAGGAGGATAGCATCAAAACTATGACCTCAATATCTGCATCTATTCCCTTGAATCCGTAGAGTTCAACGCCTGCTTGAATAGGAGACCTAGAAGCGTAAAAATCATCTGCCTTAGTCTGTAATATTGCATTGATATAACAATAACGATTAATACTTTCAGAATTAGCCCGTTTAGAATCAATTCTGGCAATTTGTGGTGTTATATCAGAATGAACTCCAAGCATTCGCGTTGAAGCTGAATCAAGAAATTTAAAAGTCTTATCGTCTATAGACTTTGAGTTCAATACCAAAGTATCAGAATACTCTATCATTGGTGGTACAACTATCTCGTAGCCCCAACTTTGATATAAATCTAATAAACTTCTTCTAGCATCCTCAAAAGCAACAGCCTGTTCACCAGTGAGCTCATCAATGCCCTCGGGTAATTGCCAATTACTCATAACCTTAAATTATTTAGCTGGATTAAAGTATCGGAAAAACTCAGATTCAGGATTAAGGACTAAAATATCGCCCTGATCACTAAAGGATTTCTTGTAAGATTCAAGTGAACGATAGAAAGAATAAAAATCAACATCCTTGCTATATGCTTCAGCGTAATTACTCGCAGAGATAGCATCGCCCTCACCTCGAATCTTTTCAGAGTCACGATAAGCGTTGGCCAAAATAATTGTTCTCTCTTTATCTGCAAAAGCTTGGATTTTTTCAGCTTCTTCAGCTCCTTCTGAACGGTACTTGTTTGCAAGACCTTTTCTTTCTGTTTCCATTCTACTATAAACAGAATTTCTTACTTCTTGTGAAAGTTCTATTCGTTTAATACGGACATCTATAACTTCAATACCATATTCATCCTCTGCGATAGTCTTTAATTTAGTCTTAACGCTGGCCATAATAGCTTCACGTTCGTCTGAAACCACTTCGATGATGGTTCTCTTGGAAAATTCACTTCTGAGAGCATCCTGATTATTCTGAGCTAGTCTCAAATTTGCTGATGCCATAGCACCACCAGTCGAAATATAGAATTTCTCAGTATCAACAATTCGCCATTTAACATAAGAGTCTACAACAACATTCTTTTTCTCAACTGTTAAGAACGATTCAGCAGCTGAATCTAGAGTTTGAATTCGTTTATCAAACGAAACAACATTATTCACAAATGGAGTTTTAAACTTTAGGCCTGGCTCATTTTCAACGGATACAATTTCACCGAGTCTTAATTTAATAGCTACCTGAGTTTCATTTACCGTGTAGAGGCTTGATGAAAGAAGAATAGCACCCAATACAGCTAATACAATGAGAATTCTTTTCATTATCTATTCTCCCTTGAGCGTAAAACACTTTGATCACTTGAGCTTCCAGATGGAGTTTGTTGGAAAGTGTTCACTGAAGAAGTTGATTTTGTAGTCTTAGAAGAATTAATCAACTTGTCAATTGGTAAATACATCATCGAGTTTGAACTTGAATCAACAATGACTTTATTAGTAGAGCTTAATACATCTTCAAGTGTCTCTCTATATAGGCGCTCCCTTGTTACATAAGGCGCTTTAGTATACTCTGTTAGAATTTGAATAAAACGGTATGCCTCACCTTCAGACTTTGAAACAACTTCAGATTTATATGCCTCAGCCTCTGCAAGAAGTCTTTGGCTCGCACCACGCGCCTTAGGGACAATATCATTTGCATAAGCTCTAGCCTCATTAATGTACCTTTGCTCATCTTCACGAGCCTTAACAACATCATCGAAAGATGCCTTTACCTGTATTGGAGGTTGAGCATCCTGCATGGTCACAGCAGTAATCATAAGGCCTGTATTATATTCATTGAGCAAAGATTGTGAAACGCTCTTAACTTCTTGAGCGACTTGTTCACGACCTGTAGTTAGAACATAGTCCATTGTGTTATCTCCAACTACTTGTCTGATGACACTTTGGACAACGTGGCTTAGAGTAAGCTCAGGATTGAAAACATTAAATAAATAAGCCTGAGCATTGGCAATTTTATATTGAACAGCTAATTTAACATCAACCATATTCTCATCTTTGGTAAGCATAAGAGATTCAGAACTAACATTTCCACCATATGAATTCTGCACATTTCTAAAGCCAATCTCCGCAGCTCGAATTTGCTCAACATTAACTTTATAGACAGCTTCTACTGGATAAGGAATATGCCAGTGAGGTCCTTGAGTTGTTGAAGCTTGAAAAGCTCCAAAGCGTAAAACAACACCTCTTTCAGCAGGATCAACAATATAAATTCCTGTTGCTAGCCAAACAATAAATGCAAAAATTATTATGTACTTAAAGCTACCTTTGGCAGCTTTAGTCGCTCCAGAATTGCCTGAAGATTTACCTCCAAAGGTGGAATTAAATTTGTTTTTAAAATCTTTAATAACTTCATCCAATTCCGGCGGAGTTTGGTTGTTATTATCATTCCAAGCCATTTGGGCTCCATTTTTGTTATTACTCACGCAGTTTCCTTAAATAATTTAAGTTAAAAGTTAAGATATGGTCATATTTAAAAAAAACAAGTCTATTTATGACTTAAAAAAGACTAATTTTACCCAATAATATTATTTAAAAAGATAATTTAAAAGAGGAAATAATATTCAACATCACAGACAAATTTATTCAAGATATAATGATAAAATACAATTTTTTCTTTGCTAAAAATTTATGAAAAAGTGCATATTATTTATCATATTATTTTTTAGCCATTTTTCAACCAATGCCGAAGGAGTTAACCTAAGTTGTGCACTTGATCAAAACTTGTGCGATCTTTGCCCAGAATATCAAACCATCTTTCCAGTTGAAAAATTCTCAGAAAACACTGGTGCCCTTGATATAGAAGCTGATGAAAGTGAAATTATTGAGGGAAAATACATACTTTCAGGAAATGTAGAGTTAAATTCAGAAAGCTTATATCTTTCAGCAAATGATGTTGAAGTATCATCAACTGATAGTTCAATTTTAGCCACAGGTGAAGTTAGATTCCAAGATGAACTATATCTTATAACCAGTAACTATTTATCTGCTGAAAGAGAGAATGATGACCTTATTGCAACTGCTACTAGCGCTAACTATCAGGATTACTCTGAGGGTCTTAGAGGTGCAAATGGCTATACTGAGGTTATAGAAAAAACACCAACGAGCGTTCTACTTACTAATGCAACATATAGCCTATGTCCTGTAAACCAAAATGACTGGTTGATTGATGCAAAAGAAATCGAATTAAATCTAGTTAAAAATAGAGGTGTTGCAGATAATGCAACAGTAAAGTTTTATGGAGTTCCAATATTCTACACACCTAAGTATTACTGGGTTCTTGAAGGCAGAGGTTCTGGATTTTTAACGCCAAATTATTCAACCTACAACGAAACTGGTCAAAATGAAGACTCTTATAGCTTAAGGGTTCCTTATTACTTCAATTTGGCGCCTGATCGCGATCTTCTTTTGGCTTTGACTTATATGTCAAGTAGAAGATTTATTTACGAAGGAAAATACCGACAACTTATTGCTCCAAAAATTTCTCCTGAACATCAAGATTCAATTTACTCATTAGAAATTAAATATTTACCAGAAGATAAGGTTACTGGTCTTAAAAGATGGCTTGTTAATTTTTCAGAAGAATTAGATTTATCTGATAAGGTGCATTTAAGTGCCAACTATCATCGCGTTTCTGATTCTAAGTATTTTGAAGAAATTGACAGAACAAGCTCAGATCTCAAAACGCTCAAATCGTCTTTAAAATATTCATATGCTGATGAAGAGGAAAGCATTTCACTATCTGTTTTAACTGAAGATGAGCAAGTCGTTAATGCTGGTACGCCTGGCTATACAAGAGCCATAGAGGGCTCAGCATCTAAAACCCTCAATGCAGATGGAAAAATGCCAATTCAATTAGACATAGTTGCTACGCGTTTTGCTCATGACACTGCTAGCAAAGAGTCAGGCACAAGGGCTCATGGTGATATTGGAATCTCAAGAAGGCTTAACATTAATTATCCTCAAGTTACTCCTCGAGCAAGCATTGCAATTACAAATTATTCATTAAAAAATAGTCCTAATATAAATAGAACAATTTTTGGCTCTGGACTAGATATTGACTTTACAACTAATAAAAATAGTTCTCTATTTGGCTATAAAGTGAATCATAAGCTTAGCCCTATAATCACATACAACTATCGAGCAAAAAAAGTTCAAGGAAATATTCCATTGTTTGATAGTACTGACAAGTATGATGACATAATTAGCTTTGCTGATCTTACTTCGGGTGAGAGATATACAGGTCTTGACAGAATTACTAACGCTAACGATATCACACTAAGTCTTAAGTCAACTTACAGAAAAGTTGGTGCTTTAGATGATGATAAAGACCTACTTAGTATGAGAATTGCCCAAACATATTTCACAGATGATGAAGTAGTTAGTGATACTTCAAATACCAACTATGAAACTAGAAAATCTTATTCTGATATAGCTGCCTCAATTGATATAGCTGTCAATAAATTTTCAATTAGCTCTGCAGTGCAATTTAATCCAGACACCTCTAAAATAGCTAAAAAGGAAAGCACTATTAGCTATATTCCTTCTTCGCGTAAATTTATTTCATTAAGCTTCATTGATGAAGGTACAAAAGAAACTGAAAAATTTTATGGCGCCTACCCTATTACTGACTCTTTCCATATCTTTGGTGGTGTAGATAAAACTACATCAACAGGTATTACGAATGCCGAAACAACTGGAATTGCCTATGAGTCTTGCTGTTGGGCTTTCAGATTAGCACACTTCAAGGAAGATGACTCGTCTGGTGGATACAATTACAGCACTGGTATGGAATTAGTTCTCACTGGGCTTGGATCTACCGCTTCGCCTCTCAAGAATAAGATCGAAAATAAAATTCCGGGGTATTCTGCGCAACTTAGATAATGAAATATATCTTAGCTCTTTTTCTTGTATTTATCACAGGGAATGTCTTTGCAGAAAACACAATTATTGCTATAGTAAACAATAGCCCTATTCTAATAACTTCATTACAAAGCGAGTTTTTGACTGAAAGCTCCAATGAAGAAAAAATAAATACTGTAAACACTCAAATCGATATCACACTTCAGCTTCAAAAAGTAGATGAGTTTAATTTGCAAGCAACTGAAGAAAATATAGATACAGTTCTCGCGGATATTGCACAAACTAATAATATTTCAATGGATGAGCTTTTAAATTTTGATGAGATAGATTCTATAAAAAAAGAAATCTCAGAGAAATTATCCATTCTAAATCTACAAAGATTCATTACTAAAGACATTGAAATTCCAACTGATAAAATCGACAATGAATGCTCAAAAAAAAGCTTAATAAAAGATCAAAAACAAATTAAGATTGCTCAAATAATCATTTCTGAAATTGATTCAGATGTAAAAGATCTTACTCAAAAAAATATATTAATTAAATCTTTTCTAGATCTACTCTCTAGTCACATTACAAAAGGTGCCTCTTTTGAATCTTTTGCAAAACTTCACTCACAACACCCGAGCTACAAAGATGGCGGAATTACTGATTGGTTAATAGTCAATAATCCAACTCTTGAAATGCTTGATTTATTAGAAGAAAATGAAGTTTCTGAAATCTATTGGACTGATTTCGGCTTTGCTATAGCAATTAAAATAGATGAGCGATTTATAAGTAGTAAACTGATGGGGTGTAAAGAACAAATAATTTATAAAAATGCTGAAAAATACTACTCAGAATGGCTCAAAAACATAAGAAAAGAGGCTTATATTGAAATTTATTATGACAAACTATTTTAAGAACTAATTTTTATGTCTAAATCTATTCATATTTTTGGCTTCCACAGTATTGAGAGCTTATTAAAAACTAACCCTGAATCAGTTTTAAAAGTTCTAATTCAAAATAGCAGAAAAGATAACAGAATTAATACTTTAACAAATACTCTTTCTACTCAAAAAATACCATTTTCATTTACTGATAGAGTGAAATTAGATCGAATTTCAAAAGGTGAAACACATCAAGGCGTTATTTCTGAAGTGATTCTCGCTTCGCCTCTTAACGAGAAATCGCTTTTAGATTCAATAGTGAATCTCAACGAAAAATCACTAATACTGATTTTAGATTCAATTCAAGATCCAAGAAATATGGGTGCATGTCTTAGAAGTGCAAATGCAGCTGGAGTATGTCATGTTGTAATAAATAAAGATGGCTCTTCTCCAATTAATGCTTTAGTTCATAAAACATCAGCTGGAGCAATAAACAGCATTCAGATTTTTAACGTAACAAATTTATCAAGAACAATCAAAGAAATGCAAAAAAAAGGAGTATGGGTAATTGGTTTAGATGGTAACACCGAAAAATCAATTTATGATATTAATTTAACTGGACCAACTGCTATAGTTGCTGGCTCTGAAGGTAAAGGAATCAGACAATTAATCAAAAAGACCTGTGATCAAATAGCCTCTATACCAATGTCTGGAAATATTGAAAGCCTTAATGTTTCTGTAGCAACCGCAATTACTCTTTTTGAGTACAAGAGGCAAAGAGAAAGCTCTTAACATTCAATAAACTTTTGGGTATAATTTTTGGCTTTATAAAATAGATAATGGAAAAGGTTAATCAGCTTCCTAAAACGATAAAATTATTTAACTTTGCCAAGAAAGAAGTCAATTTGCATGGCGAATGTAAAATCTCCAATATGCCTAGAGTTGCTGAAATTGCAAAAAATGATAATGATAGCGTTGAAGTAGATTTATCATTTCATTTATATAATGGAAAAACACCTTGCGTTAAGGGGATAATGGATTTAAAAGTAGTTTTAGATTGTCAGAGGTGTTTAGATGATCTGGAAATAAACTTAAATATCCCCTTTAAGCTTGCGTTTGTAAAGCATGAAAATCAAGCTGTAGAAATCGATAATAGTTACGAGATCTATCATGTTGGAGAGTTTGAAGCGTTAGAGACTATAGATTTAATGACTGATGAAATTCTTTTATCGATTCCTATGATTCCATCACATAATTTTGAATGTGGTTTAAAGTTTGATCAAGAAAAGATAGTTGAAGAAGTTCGCAAACATCCTTTCGATGTTTTGAAAAATTTAAAATAGCCAACTTTGGCAAGGAGTAGAAATGGCAGTTCAAAAAAGCAGAAAAACACCCTCTAAGAGAGGAATGCGCCGCTCACATAATGCATTAAAAAATCCTGCATTGTCTGAAGATCAGGAAACAGGAGAAAGCCACCTAAGACATCACATTACCGCAGATGGTTATTATCGTGGTAAGCAGGTAATTAAAACTCCAGCTGATGATATCGAAGAAGTTGAATCTTAAATAATTCATGAATATTAAGGTATCAATAGATGCCTCAGGTGGTGATTTTGGATTCTCTGTTACCATTAATGCTGGTATTAGTGCATTAAGCACCTATGATGATCTTTTGATCAACTTTGTAGGTGATAAAACTGAAATTGAAAAAGAGTTAAAAAATAATTCTTTATCTTCAAAATTTGCTGATCGAATTGTAATAACTCATGCTTCTGATGTTATCAATATGGATGATTCTCCTTCTGTAGCACTTAGACATAAAAAAGATTCTTCTATGAGGGTTGCTATAAACCTTGTTAAAAGTGGTGAAGTTGATGCTTGTGTAAGTGCTGGAAATACTGGTGCATTAATGTCGATTGCCAGATTTGTACTTAAAACTATTGAAGGAGTTGATAGGCCTGCCATCATGTCTGCAGTGCCTACACTTACTGGCCCAACTCATGTTCTTGACTTAGGCGCTAATATAGATTCTAAACCTAGCACTCTCCTTCAATTTGCAATTATGGGCTCTATCGCTGTTCAAAATACTGAAAGCATAGATCAGCCGTCTGTTGGTCTATTGAATGTTGGATCAGAAGAGTTAAAAGGAAATGAGAAGAGTCAAGCAACATCAGAACTTTTAAAAAATTCATCACTAAACTATATAGGCTTTGTTGAGGGTGATGACATTTACAAAGGCAATGTAGATGTTATTGTTTGTGATGGATTTGAGGGAAATATAGCACTTAAAGCAAGTGAAGGGGTTGCTAAAATGTTCACTTTCTTCATAAAAAAATCTTTCACTAAAAACCTTTTTACCAAAATAGTTGCACTTATTGCTCAACCTGTTATGAAAGATTTTAAATCTAAAGTTGACCCTGGAAAATATAATGGAGCTAGCCTACTTGGATTAAAGGGGGTCGTTGTTAAGAGTCATGGTAATGCGGATGCTGATTCTTTTCTACACGCAATTAAAGAGGCCTATCTGGAAGCACATGCTAAAATAACTGATAAGATTTCTGAGCAATTAACGCGAGAACTAGAAGAACATAAATAATGAAAAATTTTGCAAGAATTATTGGAACTGGAAGTTATCTTCCACCAAAAATTGTTACTAATTTTGATCTTGAAAAAACGCTTGATACTACTGATGAGTGGATTACATCAAGAACTGGAATTAAAGAAAGAAGAATTGTCAACAATGAAAGCACCTGCGACCTTGCTGTTCCAGCCTGCCTAAATGCATTATCTATGGCAGAACTGAAACCTCAGGACATTGACTTCATTATTCTTTCTACCACAACTCCAGATAAAATCTTTCCTGCAACAGCAACAATGCTTCAGAATCGCCTTGGCGCCTCATGTCCAGCTTTTGATATTCAGGCAGTATGCGCTGGCTTTGTCTTTGCACTAAATACCGCTCAACAATATATTGAAAATGGGAGTGCTACAAATATATTAGTAGTTGGAAGTGAAACAATGTCAAAAATTGTTGACTGGAATGATCGTTCAACTGCTATTTTATTTGCCGATGGGGCTGGCGCAGTTGTTTTAAGTGCAGATAACAATACAGGAATAAAATATTCCAAACTTTATAGTGATGGAAACTACTTATCCTCGCTTCAAGTTAACAATAATAGAATTAATGAATTAGGAACTATTGAGATGGAAGGTAATGAGGTATTTAAAATTGCAGTTAATAAGTTATCAGATCTCGCCGAAGAAACGCTTAAAGAATGTAATATGACCTCAGAAAACATCGACTGGATGATACCTCACCAAGCAAACATTCGTATCATTAGTGCTGTAGCTAAAAGAATAAAGCTACCAATGGAAAAGGTTATTCTGACTGTTGAAAAACATGGTAATACTTCAGCTGCCTCAATCCCTCTTGCACTAGATATTGGCATTAGAGATGGAAGAATAAATAAAGGCGATACTTTGCTTTTTGAAGGTATTGGCGGTGGTTTTAGCTGGGGTAGTGTCTTAGCCGAGTTTTAATAAGAGCGCCTCATTAGCTTTTCAGTTATCAGCCTTAATGGTTCTGCATCAACACTTAAAAGTGATAATTCATTCATAGCTTCTTGATAAAGAGCTTCAAAGGTCTTTATAGACTCCTCTACACCAATTATAGCTGGATATGATGGTTTATTTTTTATTGAGTCTGAGTTTTGACGTTTACCTAAAACCTCATCAGAAGTTGTAACATCTAATACGTCATCTTGAACCTGATATGCTAGACCTATGTTGTTAGAAAATGAATCAAGTATTGATAAGTCCTTACCACTCGTATTATTTAAAAGTGCTCCAAATTTAATAGCACAGTTCAGAAGTGCTCCAGTTTTCTTTTTATGCATATTATCCAAAACCTTTAAATCAACCTTTTGCGAGACGATAGATAAGTCTATCGATTGCCCTTCAGCCATTGCATAAGAAGAGGTTGACAATAGGCTCAGCAATTTTATTTTAATAGCTGAATCAATTAATGAATCATTACAAATTATCTGAAAAGCCAATGCCTGAAGACCATCTCCAGCAAGAATTGCTTGTGCCTCTCCAAAAACTTTATGACTTGTTGGCTGATTATGGCGAATATCATCATCATCCATTACTGGTAAATCATCATGGATTAGTGAATAAATATGAATTAATTCGATTGCACAAGCGCAAGAGTCAACCTTTTCAATTTCCACATCAAAAAGATTTGCAACAGTGTAAGTAAGAATCGGCCTAAAACGCTTTCCTCCAGCCAAAGCGCTATATTTCATGATGTCTTTTAGCTGGTTACTGGAAGATTTAGTCGATGATATCGAACTTAAATAGAGCTCTAGCTGGGAGTTTACTCGCTCCCTGTAATAATCATGAGTCTCCAAAAGGTTTTTCTTCATTATATTCATCACTTTCGCTCAAGATACTAATGCGCTGCTCTGCATCTTTGAGTGCTGAATGGCATTGCCTATGAATCTTAACGCCATCTTCAAAGTATTTTAATGATTCTTCTAAGCTTAATTCACCAGAATCCATTTTATTAATGATCTCTTCAAGCTTTAATAAACCTTTATTGAAATTAAATTTTTCAGCCATCAGTTATTTCCTTTCATTTATGATTTATTCAAAATCATGTCCATCCATCTACTAGGCAATATGTTACCTAACAAAGCAAATAGTTTTGTTGGAAAGGTTACTCGATAATAGTTTTTTGGTTTTTTGGACTCTAATGCATGGAGTACGCACTTTAAAACTGCTTCAGGAGGAAGAGTATATTTAACATTTTTACCTGATTTAAGCCTTCCTATCATTAACTTATATTGATCCAAATAATGGCTACTTGAAATATCTACATTTTTCTTAAATGCCAAATAGGCATTTGCTCTAAATTTAGACTCAATTGGTCCTGGTTGAATTAAAGAAAATTTAATGTTTGTATTGCTTAGCTCTAGTCTTAAAGTACTTACAAGACCCTCAATAGCAAACTTTGATGCAACGTATGGACCTCTAAAAGGCATCGCAACAAAACCCAATACAGAACTTATATAGATCACCCTTCCAGAATCTGAATTTCTCATTTTTGGCAATACTAAGTTAGTAAGCTCATGCCAACCAAAAACATTTGACTGGAATTGCTTATCTAAAGCTTCCCTGGATATATCTTCAAGAGCCCCTGCTTGTCCATATGCACCATTATTTATTAACGCATAAACATTATCAGTCATATCATAAAGCTTCAAAATAGCGGCATTTATCGAGTCCGAAGATAATAAATCTAGAAATAATGCCTCAAAACATAATTCTTGAAGGATTTTTACATCTTTATGAGTTCTAGCAGTCGGAAAAACGCGATATCCCCTATCCCGAAGGCCTTTAGCTATACAAAGCCCAATTCCACTTGAGCATCCGGTAATTAAAACTGACTTTACTTTTGAATGTTTGTCCAATATTCTGCCCTAGCTTTTAATTGTTTGTCGATACTTTGAGAGCGCAATACAAAAAAATCGTAAGCCATTCTAAATCGAGGATTACCCAAAAGTTCTTTAGATTTTTTGGGATTATGGTTTTCTAAGCGAAGTTGCATTAACCAGATATCCTTAACTCGGGCTGACAACCACCTTGGCATCATAACCTGTTGAACCTGTTTTTTTATTACATCTTCAGAGGCCATTATCATTAACTCCGCTCGAGGCATTTTTTTCTTCTTAAGTTCGTTAAAACGCTTATTTTGAGCTGACCAAAGTAATACAGCAAATAAAAAGGCTGGTGTAACTGAGCTTCCATTCTTAATTCTTTCAGAAGTATTCACTAGAGAAGCAGTAATAAAAGAATCTTCTTGAGTTTGAGAAAACAAGTATTTGAGAATGCCTAAATTTGATATCTCACGAAAAATCTCGAGTGAATTTTCATTATGGAACAACTTAATAACCTCTTCATAAAGTCTTGCAGGTGGAATATTTGAGAGTAAGTGAGAGTTTTTTATAATACTACTATTAAGTTTTGGGTCAATTGTTGCATTTAATTTAACCTTAAAACGAATAGCTCGGATCATTCTAACTGGATCTTCCTCGAATCTCTCAGAGGGATTACCAATCATATTAATTTGTAAAGCCTTTAAGTCCTCTAGTCCTCCAACATAATCGATCACCTTAGAACTTTTAATATCAAAGTAAAGACCGTTAATTGTAAAATCTCTTCGAAATACATCGTCCTTTAAAGATCCGTAATAGTTATCTCTTAAAACCATACCTATTGAAGAACTTTGATTATGCTTAGTAGAACGAAAAGTCGCCACTTCAATAAATTTTCTAGCTGAAAACATGATGTGAACTAATTTAAAACGTCTCCCAATTATTCTTGAACGTTTAAATAACTTTTGAATTTGTTCAGGAGTTGCGTTTGTTGCAATATCAAAATCTTTTGGTTTGTAGCCAAGGAGTAAATCTCTAATACAACCACCAACTAGATAGGCTTCATAGCCAGATTTGTTTATTTTTTTTACAATCTTTAAAGCATCTGGATCTAATAATTTATTGTCAAATGTAACACTTTGACGGATTAGATTCATAATCTAACTACTTCTCTAGGAGACCAGTCTTTTTTTCTATGTTCGCACTCAACATTTGTGTAGACGCCTCCTCTAACGTTAAATACTGCTTTCAGTCTAATAAATCTTGGATCCATGACATTGACTAAATCATCCAATATTTTATTGGTCACTGCCTCATGAAAAGCGCCTTCATTTCGATAAGACCAGAAATAATTTTTTAAAGCTTTTAGCTCGACACAATACTTATCAGCAATATATTCTATATGGATATCAGCGAAGTCAGGCTGACCTGTTAATGGGCAAAGACATGTAAATTCAGACGAATCAATTCTAATTACAAAATCTCTTTCAATATTCGGATTATCAAAAACTTCTAAAATTTTACTTGGAGAGCTAGACATAGTTTTCTTTCTGTTGTGTTATAAAGGAGATATTTTAGCAATAAAAGAAGAAGTTATTCCTTGTCTAAACTGATAAAAAATTATCAGAAATATAATAAGCAATATATGTATTGACCATAAACCAATAAAAGGACTTAATTGTCCATTTTCTATTAAATTCTTTGCTATCAATAAACCATTGTTATACAACATGAAAATCATAACTCCAATCAAGAGATTGATGCCTTTCCCGGTTCTTGGTGATGTTTTTCCTAAAAGTACACCAATTACCGAAAGAATGAGGATTGAAATAGGCTGAGAAAAACGCCACTGCATCTCTGCATTTGCTAACACCCCTCCTGCTATTAACAAATCAATTGATGTTTTTTCTTCAATTTCAGAAAAATTTGATAAAGATTTTTGAACTTCGCCTGATACTATTTCTAAATCATATCTATCAAAATCCAAAATACTTACATTTTCAATTCCAGACAAACCTTGATAACGCACTCCATCCTCAAGTCTAAGGTATGTACTTTCAGTTTCAGAGTCTGTATATTTAGTAGCCTCAGATGCTAATACAAAAATTGGATTATCTTCTTTTGACAAATAAATAAAAATCTCTTCCATGTTTTGCTCATCAATAGTATCAGTAGATGATGAGTCTGAAGCATAGAAGACTATTTCTCCATTCTTAAAACTCTCAAACTTTCCTTCAGTTATAAAAGAAAACTCTGAAGCATTTACAGTCTCATCTTCAGTATAACTTTTTTGTTGTTTTGCCCAGGGCACTGCATACATTGACAAGAAGAAAACAAAGACAAATAAAAAGAAAACTAAAGGTTTTATATTATTTATGAAGTTTTTATCGCTAATCCCAAAGGAGTTTAGGACTACTGCTTCTGAGGTCTTATAAAGTTGCGAAATAGATATTATTATGGATAAAAAAAATGAAAGGGACAGAATGATTGGCAAATCTCGCAACATATTAAAACCAGCTATTGGCATCAATTCCTGCAAGGGTATGCCGTACTCTGTGCTCTTTGAAGCAGTTAAGACAAATTGATTACCAAAAACAATAAGGCCAAGAATAATAAAAACAGACACAAAAAAAACCCCTAAGTTTTTAAGTAGGTATCTTGAAATTATTGTATTTGAAAATTTGAATATTTTTAGTTGCATTAAGCTAATTATAAGATACTACAACTTAAAAGCGAACGTTTACTTTTTTTGCTTCATTGAATCAAAGAACTCATCATTGGTTTTAGTAAATCTAAGTCTTTCAATTAAAAATTCTGCGGCTTCGACTGTATCCATTGGATGAAGGATTTTTCTCAAAATCCACATTTTTTGAAGCTCCTGTTCTTCAGTAATTAGCTCTTCACGCCTAGTTCCCGATGAATTAATATTAATCGCTGGAAATATACGTTTTTCAGACAACCTTCTCTCAAGGTGAAGCTCCATATTGCCTGTACCCTTAAACTCTTGATAAATAACCTCATCCATCTTTGAGCCTGTTTCAATAAGAGCTGTAGCAATAATTGTTACGCTACCTCCATCTTCAATATTTCGAGCTGCTCCAAAAAAACGCTTTGGTCTTTGAAGTGCATTCGCATCAACGCCACCTGTCAGAACCTTTCCCGAAGAAGGCGCAACTGTATTATAAGCCCTAGCTAAACGAGTTATTGAGTCAAGCAAAATAATTACATCTTTGCCTTGTTCTGCCCGTCTTTTAGCTTTTTCGATAACTATTTCAGCCACTTGGACGTGTCTTTTTGCAGGCTCATCAAACGTTGATGAAATAACCTCGCCTCGCACCGTTCTCTCCATTTCAGTTACTTCTTCAGGTCTTTCATCAATTAAAAGAACAATGAGCTCACATTCAGGGTGATTTACAGAAATTGAGGAAGCAATATTCTGCATAATCATTGTCTTTCCAGCTTTTGGTGGAGCGACAAGAAGCCCTCTTTGGCCTTTTCCAAATGGCGAAACTAGATCAATAACTCTAGCTGTGATATCTTCTGTACCTCCATTTCCTAACTCAAGCCCTAGCCTCTCGTTTGGATGCAGTGGTGTCAATGAAGAAAATGGGATTCTATTTCTCATATTTTCTGGCGCATCCCCATTTACCTCTGAAACTTTAATCAATGCAAAATACTTTTCACCTTTTTTAGGGGCACGAATTTTCCCAGTTACCACATCACCAGTTGACAAATTGAAGCGTCTAATTTGATTTGGTGACACATAAATGTCATCCGGACCAGATACATATGAATCATTGGAAGATCTTAAGAAACCATAGCCTTCTTGCAAAATATCTAAAACACCATCACCAAAAACCTCCTCATCATTTTCAGCCTTATATTTAAGTATTGCAAAAATAAGAGTTTGTTTTTTCGCTCTTGAAATATTTTCGATGCCTAGCGACTGAGCGAGATCTAAAAGCTCTGCAGGTGTTTTAATTTTTAATTCTGATAGTTTCATATAGGTATATTTGTGATTTTGTAAGATTTGGCATTAAGCCTGAAATAATGAAGCAAACTAGTATGTTTGTCATTGGGAATGGATTATTAAGTTTTCTGTTTTTTAAGTAAGTCTCAAATTTAAATATTAGAATCTAAAAAAGCATTTAGATTGGCCTTTGATAGAGCCCCAACTTTTGTAGCTTGAACCGCTCCATCTTTAAATAAAAGCATGGTTGGTATTCCTCTTATGCCATATTTAGGAGGAAGTTGAACATTTTCATCAACATTAACTTTAGCAATTGTAATCTTGCCCTCATACTCATCTGCAATTTCATCTAGTATTGGAGCAAGAGCCTTACATGGACCACACCATTCAGCCCAGAAATCTACTAAAACAGGTTCTGAGGAATTTACAACATCAGCCTCAAAAGAGGCGTCACTGACTACTTTAATTTTGTCGTTCATGTACTAAATAATGGAATGTTTAAACAGAGTCGAATTAACTCAGAACGCCATTATAACACTTCTTTTTAACATTTCTGTTTTTTTTATTTAGATAGATATAAAAAATTAACAATTACATTTATGCAATAAAAGCGAGTATTAGAGGAATTGTTATGAATGATAAAACTACCTGCGTAGTCAAAATACCCCTCATGAGCTGATCATCTGCTCCAAACTGTTTAGCTAATGTATATGACATGGTCGCAGTTGGCACAGCAGAAAAGATAACCGCAACAACTATCTCAGTTTGACTCAAATCAAAGTAACTAGCTACAAAATATACAATTATAGGAAGAATTATTAATTTAAGAGTATTTGAGATTATGATCGGCATTATTTTTAATGTTAAGTCTCTCAACTTTATCTTGGCACCAATTGTTAAAAGCATTATTGGAAGTGCAGCTGAACCTAAAAGTTCAGTAGTATGAATAATAACGCTCATGTTTTCTAAACTAAATAATGCAACCAATAAGCCTGCAATCATTGCCAAAATAAAGGGATTTTTAAAGATTTCAATAAATACGTTTAAAAAGATTTTTTTTGAGTCCTTTTGACCAGTTTGATTAAGGCTCATTACCATTATTGTTATGATAATAATATTTATACCGGGAACATAAACAAACATAAAGAGTGATGCAATTTTTAAACCTTCAGCACCATAGAAACTTCCTGCTATAGCAAGAGCGATAAATGCATTTTGTCTCATAGCACCTTGGAGGATTGAAGTCCATACTTCTGGTGAGTAACCCAGTAGCTTTCCTAGAGTAATAGTAGAGCTGAAAGCAATAAAAAAACCAACAAACACAATTGCTGCGTAGGTATATAGCATTTCAGAAGATAGATTTATCTGAGAGATGAAGTGGAATAATAGTGCAGGTATTAAAACCCAATAGCACAACTTGTCGTTTACCTCCCAAAAAGATAGGTCTGGTACGCTAATTCTTCTAAGAAAATTACCTAATATAATGAGAAGAAATACTGGTGAGACTATTAAAAATATTTGAAAAAAATTTGAAAACACTGAATTTATTTTAATTAGATTAATTATTTTGACTATTTATCCAATCAATAGCCATTTTTAATCGGGATAAAGTTCTTTCTTTTCCTAAAAATTTTGCACTTATATCAATACTTCCTGATTTGCCATCTCCGCTTATTGCGAGCCTGAAAGGCTGACCTACTTTGCCAAAACCAATACTCATAGACTCACAAATCGATTCAATGACGGAATGAATATTCTCTGCGCTCCAATCATTGATTAAGCTGAGTCGATCCACTAAATCTTCTAAAACTTCTTTTGAATTTGCGTTAAAAATTTTATTGGCCTGAGCTTCATCAAATTCATCAAAATCTCTATAAAACATAACGCAGCTTTTAGCCATATCAACCAATGATTTTGACCTTTCTCTGAGGAATTCAGCAAGATCATGAATGCTGGGCCCATTATTCAAATTGATATCGTGTTTATTTAGTTGCCAACTTAAGTTTTCAACAAGGTTTTTTGTAGAAGTTTTTTTAATATAAGATTGATTGATCCATTCAAGCTTTTCTTGATTAAAGCTTGCAGCAGAATTATTAATATTTTTCAGCTCAAAAAGTTGAATCATTTCATCAATCGTAAATATTTCTTGATCCCCATGTGACCATCCGAGTCTAACAAGATAATTTAATAAGGCTTCAGGTAAAAATCCCTCGTCCTTGTATGATAAAAGATTCAATGCACCATGTCTTTTTGATAATCGTGAGCCATCTGAGCCCAATATCATTGGAACGTGAGCAAATTTAGGCGAAATCCAGCTCATAGCCTCATAAAGATTAATTTGCTTTGGAGTATTATTAATGTGATCATCCCCCCTTATGACGCATTCAATTTCCATATCATGGTCATCCACAACGACAGTCAAGTTATATGTTGGCGTTCCATCTGATCTTAAAATAATTAGGTCATCAAGTTCAAAGTTATCAATACTCACTTCACCTTTAACATAATCATTAAAACTAACGCTACCAATATCTGGGTTACGAAATCGAATAACACCACTTTTTAGAGATTTTTCACGACAACATCCGTCATATTTGGGCTTTTCTTTGTTTGCTATTTGACTTTCTCTCATTGAATCTAAGCGCTCTTTAGAACAGTTGCAATAATAGGCTTTGCCATTTGAAAGTAGCTCATGAATGACTTGATTGTATCGCTCAGTTCGATCACTTTGAAAGATTGGGCCTTCGTCATAATCAAGTCCCAACCAATCTAGTCCATCCAAAATCGCATCGACTGATTCCTGAGTTGAGCGCTCTTTGTCAGTATCTTCAATTCGAAGTAAAAACTTACTATTTGTTTTTTTTGCCCAAAGCCAGGCAAATAGAGCAGTTCTAGCACCGCCAATATGTAAAAAGCCGGTTGGAGATGGAGCAAATCTTGATTTCATTTATTATTCTTAATAAAAATAACTGATAATATTTTTTGAGCGATTAAATTAAATAATTGTTATTTAAAGCTCAATTAAATCATTGCCAATTTTACACTGTTATAATATTCTTCCAACATCCAAATATACATGTAAATTAATGGAATTCACACAGCAAAACGTCAATAATAATACTATTATTTCAGTAGGTGAATCTTCAATATCGCTCTCGCATGAAAAATTAAATAGACCCTGTTTTATATCTGCAAGAACCACTAACGAGGTTTCTATTAACGATATAACTGAAATTGATACGGAATTCTTATTTCCACTTTTAACAAAAGATTCAGTTGATTTATTAATTATTGGAACTGGAAATTCTCCAAAATTTTTAACACCTAAGCAACAAATTGAACTTTCTAGTATTGGCCTGGGTGTTGAATGCATGAATAGTACCTCAGCATGCTCAAGCTTCAACCTACTTCTTGGAGATTTGAGGAAAGTTGGTTTACTGTTGATATGATTTCTTATTTATTTAAAAAGGCAATTCTTTTTTATAGATTTTTCAAAATCGATATGCCATTATTTATTCTTCTCATTCTCCTTTCATCCTTAGGTCTATTAATTCTATACAGCAGCTCAGGAGGATCCCTTAATCTTGTTTATAGACAGATGGTTCATCTTGGATTGGCAACTTCAGTTATGCTTGTTATTGCACAAATCCCACCAATAATTATGATAAGAGTAGCACCAATATTAATGATTTTAGGATTTTTTCAATTAATTATAGTTCTATTTTTTGGTAGTTCTGGTGGTGGCGCTCAAAGGTGGCTTGATTTAGGATTTGTTCGGTTTCAGCCATCAGAACTAATGAAAATTATAGTTCCAATGACAATCGCAGCAATTCTCAGTGAAAAAACACTCCCTCCTCGAGCATTTCCAGTCATTATTTCATTGTTTTCAATAGGTGCTGTTGTCCTCCTAATAGCGAGACAACCTGATCTTGGAACTGCATTATTAATAGGAGCTTCAGGAATTTATGTTCTGTTCTTTTCAGGTTTGAGAGTTATGGTAGTAAAAAATATTTGGTTAAACCTTGTAATTCTCTCAAGCGCCATCATTGGATCTCTCTATTATGCTTGGAACTTCTTATTAATCACTTATCAAAAAAATCGAATCTTAACTTTATTTAATCCTGAATCAGACCGTCTCGGATCAGGCTACCACATTATTCAATCAAAAATTGCAATTGGTTCTGGCGGTCTAACAGGCAAGGGAATAAGAGAAGGATCTCAATCTCAGCTTGATTTTGTTCCAGAGCAATCGACTGATTTCATATTCTCCGTATTAGCTGAAGAACTTGGGTTTCTTGGATTTCTTCTATTAGTAATTATTTATGCGCTCATTATCTATCGTTGTATGGACCTATCTCTCCGTTGTGAAGATAACTTTTCTAGACTGTTAGGCTCAAGCCTTACATTTGTTTTCTTTACTTACATTTTTGTAAATATTGGAATGGTATCAGGCCTCTTGCCAGTAGTAGGAATCCCTCTTCCACTAGTTAGCTATGGTGGCTCATCTCTAATCACCCTTATGGCGGGCTTTGGAATTATTATGTCAATTCATAAACATAAAAGTCCAAGATATTTACAGTAACTCGTTATAATCAACCAGTAGTTAAATTTACTAAATTTAAAGTCTTATCTTCAACAAACTTATTCTGGACAAATAATATTTCATGAAATCAAAAATTCTAACTTTCTTAAAATCTTTTTTATTAATACTTTTAGTCTCAAATGTAAGCGGTGAAGAACCACGCTTTTATATTCCAGATTCTCCTCCAATTTCAGCTAAGGCTTATGTTCTAATAGATCATAACTCAGGAAAGATTCTTGCTGCAAAAAATGAGGAAGAGAGAAGATCTCCAGCTAGTTTGACAAAAATAATGACTTCGTATGTAGTCTTTAAACGCCTTAAAGAAGATTTTATTTCTCTTGATGATGAAGTTAAAATCAGTGAAAAAGCTTGGAAAACTGGAGGCTCAAGAAGCTTTATTGAGGTTGGGAAAATGATTATGCTTGAAGACCTTCTCAAAGGAATGATTATTCAATCTGGTAACGACGCCTCAGTAGCTCTTGCGGAGCATGTTGCTGGCTCAGAAGGTACATTCGTTCTATTTATGAATGACTATGCTCAAGAAATTGGAATGGTAAATACTCGCTTTGAAAATTCATCAGGCCTACCCCATAAAGATCAATATACGACTGCAAAAGATATGGCAATACTCTCTTCTGCAATCATTAAAGAATTTCCAAAATTATATGAATGGTATGGTCAAAAAGAGTTTACCTACAATAATATAAAACAAATAAATCGCAATAAACTACTCTTTACAGATGCTACAGTTGATGGTCTCAAGACAGGATGGACTGAAAAAGCAGGCTATTGTCTGGCGACAAGTGCAAATCGAGTTGGAATGAGACTAGTATCAATTGTGCTTGGTTCTGCGAGCCCTACAAATAGAACTTTAGAAACAGAAAAACTTCTTGATTATGGTTTCCGCTTCTTTGAAACACAATCAGTCAATGATATTTCTCATCAGGTTCCAGTCTACAAATCGAAAAAAGGAAATATCAAAGTTGGAGTTGCAGACTCTAGTTACTTAACACTTCCAAGAAATCAATTTAAGTATACAACTCAAACTATGAATCTTTCTAGCGATTTGATTGCTCCTATTAATCAGGGTGACCAAGTTGGTATACTTTCAATTGGATTTAACAATGAAGATATCGCAACGCTACCTCTAATAGCTCTTGAAAATGCTGAAGAGGCAGGCTTTATCTCTAAAATGATTGATACAGTTAAACTTATGTTTAGATAATTTTGGTCTATTTAAACGGAAACTTTATAAAAAAAAATCAAGCATATATTTCTGTCATGGATCGAGGATTCCTCTTTGGTGATGGTATATATGAAGTTTTTCCAGTCTACGGCAATAGAATTATTGGCCTAGATTCTCACTTGAATCGACTGCAAGATGGCCTTGATGCAATAAATATAAAAAATCCACACAGCAAAGATGAGTGGATAGAACTAATCAATAAGGTTATTTCACTCAATACAAAAAATAAAAATCAGGCAATATATTTACAAATTTCTAGGGGGTGTGATGAAAATAGAAAGCATACCTATGGTGAATTAAAACCAACAATATATATTCAATCAAGTGCTATTGAATCCAGAGAGAAAGATTCTCTAAAGAGTGGAAAATCAGCAATTACAAGAGAAGATATTAGATGGCTCAAAAGTTATACTAAGGCAACATCTCTTTTGGCAAATACTCTCTATGCACAAGAGGCTAAAGAGAACAATGCAGAAGAAACAATTCTCTACCGTGATGGAATTATCACTGAAGCCTCAAGCTCTAATGTATTAATAGTAAAAGATATGTGTATTTTTACTCATCCAAAAGGCTCCAATATTCTTCCAGGTATTACTAGAGACAAAGCCATTGAATGCGCTAAAGTGAATGATATTAATGTAATTGAATCTTCATTTACAAAGGAACAACTTATGGATGCAGATGAAGTGTGGATTACTAGCTCTACTCGAGAAATTCTTCCAATCACCAGTATTGATGGAATTCAAATTTCAAGTGGATATGCAGGGCCAATTTGGTCATTGGTTTATGACCAATATCAATCCCTAAAATTCTAAAAAATCTCATTTAATCGTTTAATATTAAATAATAAGAATAATCATTTCAAGTAAAATCTTGATTAGTGTCGAGGGTAAACCGACAATAAATAGTTATGAACCCCGCCAGGCCTGGAAGGGAGCAACGGTAATAATTTTTTTATGTGTTGGATTCTATTCTCGGCACTACCTTTATTTATTCATTTATCTGATTAGTAATGAGCAAACACTACGAAGTTTTAGCTAGAAAATATAGACCTCATAATTTTAAAGAGCTTGTAGGTCAAACTCACACAATCAGAACCCTCGTTAACGCACTTGACAACAACAACCTTCATCATGGTTTTTTATTTACTGGAACGCGTGGTGTTGGAAAGACAACAATTGCAAGAATTTTTGCTAAATCAGTTAACTGTGAAAATGGATTAAGTTCCAATCCGTGTGGTAAATGTGAGACCTGTATTGAAATTGACAAAGGTCAATCTGTTGACCTAATTGAGCTTGATGCTGCATCTAATACTGGTGTTGATCATATGCGAGAAATTCTCGAAAATGCTCAGTACACCCCTACAAAAAACTTATACAAAATTTACCTTATTGATGAGGTACATATGCTTTCAAAGAGTAGCTTTAATGCGCTTTTGAAAACCTTAGAAGAACCTCCTGCTCATATTAAGTTTTTACTTGCTACTACTGACCCTAAAAAATTACCAATTACTGTTTTATCTCGATGCCTACAATTTAACTTAAATAAACTATCTCATGATGAGATTCTCGAACATCTGAAGTTTATTATGAATAAAGAAAAACTTAAGTTTGATGATAGTGCCCTCTCAAAAATAGCAGAATTTGGAAATGGCTCAATGAGAGATGCGCTCAGCCTTCTTGATCAATCTATTTCTTATGGAAATGGAAATGTAAAGGAAAAAGACCTGAAAGAGATGCTCGGACTTGTCAATCATGATGAAATCATCAATCTTGCTTCATTAATTGCTGAAAGAAATACTGAACAAATTTTATTATGTGTAAAGGAGTTGGCGCGTAAAGGAGAAAATCTTTCTAATGCTTTAAGAGATTTAATATCACTCTTTCATGAAATATCCATTGCTAAAATAATTCAAGATGAGAAACAAGTATCGTCAGAAATAACTAAACTCACTAGTAGGTTCTCAGCCCAAGATTTACAGCTTTACTATCAAATTGCAATTAATGGTCAAAAAGACATGAACCTATCTCCTAGCGAACAAATTGGCCTTGAGATGACTCTTATTCGGATGATTGCCTTTCATCCTGATTATGAAAGTACTGAAAAAAAAAGTCTAAAGTCATCGCCTAATAAAAACATAAAAGGCAAAGATTCCAAAATTCAGGAATCAGTTAGTAAAGCCTCTACAAGAAAACAAAAATCAAATGAAGAAATACATCAACTAAATATTCGAACTCAAGAAGATTGGGAGAAAATTATTAAGAATCTTGATTTTAATGGTGCTGCGAAAATGCTAGTAAAAAACACTGTATTTAAATCACTAGATAGTCAAACTCTAACACTTACGCTTAGCTCAGATTTTGTAAACCTTCATACACATAAAACAGAAGAGTCAATAAAACTTGGGCTTCGTAAGATTTATCCAGAAGTAGAAATAATTTTTGAAGTTGGAGAAACCAATGGCAGCTCTTTATCCCAAAAAGAGTCAGTCGAGAGAGAGCAAAACCGCAAAGAAACAGAAAGTCAATTTCTAAGTGACGACAACCTCAAAGAACTTCAGGAAGTATTTAATTCAAAGGTCGATCTCAAATCTATTAAATCAACAAAGGAGTCAGATAATGTTTAAAGGTGGGATGGCAGGAATGATGCAAAAAGCAAAACAAATGCAGGAGGATATTGAGACTGCTCAAAAAGAAATTAAATCTCTTACCTGTGAAGGATTATCAGCTTCAGGGGCTTTAAAAATTGAAATGAATGGCGACTATAAAGTCACTCATATTGCTATTGATGAATCACTTCTTTCTGACAGAGAAATGTTAGAAGATTTAATCATGATTGCTGTTAATGATGCATCAACTAAAATTAATGTAATTTCAAAGAATAAAATGAAAAATGTTACAGGTGGTCTCAACCTTCCTTTTTAGTTAACTAATTACGAATAACTATGATTGAAAAATTAAATAAGGCATTCAGCAAATTACCAGGAGTTGGCTCCAAAACAGCGCAAAGATTTATTTATTACCTTCTTGAGAGAGATAGGCTAGCTGGACTGGAACTCTCAAAAGCATTAAAAGATGCAATGGAAAATGTCCAAAACTGTGAAAAATGTAGAACTTTGACTGAAAAAGATATTTGTGAAATCTGCTCTAATACCTCTCGCGACAATTCCCTTCTATGTGTTGTTGAAACTCCTTCGGATACCCATGTAATTGAACAAAGTGGTGTCTATACGGGCAAGTATTTTGTCTTAAGTGGATATCTATCACCAATTGATGGTATTGGTGCCTCTGAGCTAGGTCTTGATGACTTAGACGATTTATTAAGTAATCAAGAAGTAAACGAACTCATTTTAGCAACCAACGCTACTATTGAAGGTGAGGTAACTGCTCACTATATTCATAATTTGGCAAAAAAATATCAAATAAAGACAACTAGAATAGCTCATGGAATACCACTTGGAGGGGAGTTAGAATATACTGACATTAACACCATTGCACATGCTCTTTCAGGGCGAAAAGATTACAACTAGACAGCATTTAAAGGTTTATTCTCATCTATGTAGTTATTGTATAATGTGTCAGTTTTATCCAACATATCGCCTACATGGAAAAAACATACAACCCAGAGCTTATCGAACAAAAGTATCGTGACTTATGGGAGAAAGGCGACCTCTTCTCTTCAAAAGCTAACGCTTCAAGTGAAAATGCTTTTAGCATTGTTCTTCCCCCACCAAATGTCACTGGAAGTCTTCATATGGGTCATGCCTTTCAGCATACCATTATGGATGTCTATACTCGATATAACAGAAGCAAAGGAAATCAAACACTTTGGCAACCTGGAACAGATCATGCAGGAATAGCAACCCAAATGGTTGTTGAAAGGCAACTTGGTCTTGAAAATATTTCCAGACATGACCTTGGTAGAGATAAATTTACCGAAAAAGTTTGGGATTGGAAGTCAAAATCTGGAGGAACTATTACCTCTCAAATGAGACGACTTGGTGCATCCGTTGACTGGGATAGAGAGCGCTTTACGATGGATGAATCACTCTCAAAAGCAGTAAGAAAAGTGTTTATAGAGCTTTACAATGAAGGGCTTATTTATAGAGGAAAAAGACTTGTAAATTGGGATCCAGTTTTATTAACAGCAGTATCTGATTTAGAAGTAATTAATAAAGAGGAAAGTGGTTTTTTATGGCATATTAAGTATCAAGTTTCTGACTCTGACGAAACGCTAGTGGTAGCCACAACAAGACCGGAAACTATGCTTGGTGACTCTGCTGTAGCAGTACATCCAGATGATCAGAGATATCAGCATTTAGTTGGTAAATCAATTAATCTTCCTCTCTCAGATAGAAAAATTCCAATTATTATTGATGATTATGTAGATATGGATTTTGGTACTGGCTGCGTAAAAATAACTCCAGCTCACGACTTTAATGATTATGAAATTGGGCAAAGACATAATTTAGAAACAATCAATGTACTAACTAATGATGCAAAAATAAACTCGAATGCTCCTTCCAAATATCAAGGATTAGATCGTTTTGACGCGAGAAAATTAGTAGTTGATGATTTAGAGAAACAAAACTTAATTGAAAAAATTAATCCTCACACCTTTATGGTTCCAAGAGGTGATAGAACAAATAGTATTATTGAGCCTTATATGACAGATCAATGGTTCGTTAAAGTAAAACCTTTAGCTGACCCTGCTATTGATGCTGTAAAAAATGGGAGTATTCGTTTTGTACCTGAAAACTGGGAGAAAACCTACTTTAATTGGATGGAAAATATTGAAGACTGGTGTATTTCTCGCCAAATTTGGTGGGGTCATAGAATACCTGCTTGGTATGATAAAGATGGTAAATTTTATGTTGCGAATAGTCTCAAAGAAGCTCAAAATCAAGCCGGAAAAGGTGTTGAACTAACTCAAGATAATGATGTGTTAGATACATGGTTTTCTTCAGCTTTATGGCCTTTTTCAACACTCGGATGGCCAGAAAAAACTCCTGAATTATCTCGTTTTTATCCTACAAGTGTTCTTGTCACTGGGTTTGATATTATATTTTTCTGGGTCGCTCGAATGATAATGTTTGGACTTAAATTTGCTGATGATGTTCCTTTTAAAGATATTTACATTACAGGCCTAATTAAAGATGGTAATGGTCAAAAAATGAGTAAATCTAAAGGTAATGTTCTTGATCCTATAGACCTTATTGATGGCATAAACCTTGAAGGCCTCCTTAAAAAAAGAACACAAGGTATGATGCAACCAAAGTTAGCTGAAAAGATAAAAAATCAAACTAAAAAAGAGTTTCCTAACGGAATACCTGCTTTTGGAACAGATGCAATTAGATTTACTTTTACTGCTCTTGCGTCCTTTGGACGAGATATTAAGTTTGATTTAAAACGAGTAGAAGGCTATAGAAATTTTTGCAACAAGCTCTGGAATGCTTCACGCTTCGTTTTAATTAATCTAGAGTCAAAAACTTTAAACAATAATGCAGAATTGTTCAGCCAAGATAAATGGATACTGTCTAGACTTCAGCAAGTAAAAATGGAGGTTGAAAAGCATTTATCAGACTATCGATTAGACCTAATGAGTCAAGTACTATATGAATTTGTTTGGCATGATTATTGTGACTGGTATCTAGAACTCTCTAAACCCCTTCTTGAAAATAGCAAAACAAAAGAGGGTTGTGAAGCGACCTTAATTAAAGTGCTATCGGAGACATTAGTTTTACTTCATCCAATTATCCCATTCATTACTGAAGAAATATTTGAACAATCTCAAAAATTACTATCAAAATCTGATGATAAATTAATTACACAATCATTTCCAGAAGTTGAAAAATCACTTATTAATAATGATGCTGAAACTGAAATTCATTGGCTCAAGGAATTCATTTTAGGCATTAGGAAAATTAGAGGAGAGATGAATATATCTCCTGGAAAGCCCCTACCCTGCTATATCAAAGATTTTAATGCAAAAGATGAAGCCTATATCGATCACAACAAATCAATCTTATTTACTTTAGCTAAACTAGATTCTATAGACTTACTATCTCCAAATGATGAAGAGGCTGAGTCTGCAATTGCTTTGGTTGGAGAAATGAAAATTCTGATTCCTATAGCAGGTCTTATTGATAAAGGAGCTGAACAAGATAGACTCAATAAAGAAATTGAAAAATTACTTAGACTTCAATCTCAGTTTTCTGCAAAACTTAATAATACAAAGTTTATTAATGGTGCACCTGAGACTGTTGTGAATAATGAAAAAGAAAAACTTGCAACAACCGAAGCTGCTTTGAAGGATTTACAACAACAACTAGAGAAAATTTCTAAACTCTAGAGGGATATAGTGTAATTCATTGAAAAAACACATAAAACATACAATTAAATTTCCATTACCAAGATACAATTGGATTATTAAAAGATAAATATGAAAAAACTTAACATTCTTACCATTGCATTAATTATTTTCACTTTTAAGGTTAGTGCGGAGTCATTTGTTTATATCACTGATGAACTTGATCTTCCAATTCGCTCCGATAAAAACTTTGGTAACAATATAATTCGTCTTCTACCTTCAGGCACAGAACTTTCATTATTAAAAAGCACTGAAGATGGCTGGGCTCAGATTCAGTTTGATGATACGATTGGCTGGATTAAAACATTTTATTTATCCTCAAACCCTTCAGCGAGAGAGGAATTAAAAAAGCTTACAAGAGAATATAACTCTAAATCACTTTTAATATCAAAGTTAAATGATGAAAAGGAAGAGCTAGAAAAAAAACTAATAACTTTAAATAATGATAATACAGATTTAATTGTTCAAAGTTCAAAATCGCAAGCTGAAAAAGAGCATATTGAGCAAATTTACCAAGATGCACTAAAATTAGAGCATAAGAATGAAAAACTTATTCAAGAAAATTTACAACTAAAAACTGAACTCCAGCTCGCAGAAAATAATAATCAGATTCAAAATGATACGAGCTCAAGAAATTGGTTTATAGTTGGGGCAATAGTTCTTTTCTTTGGAATGGTTATTGGACTTATTGTCCCTAATCTTCTCAAGAGAAGACGATTTTAGATTTTAAGAAAACTTTATGAAAGAATTAAAAAAAGCACTTACCTTTGATGACATATTGTTGGTACCTGCACATTCTGAAGTGCTCCCAAAAGAAGTAAGCTTAACCTCTAAACTCACAAAGAAAATTACTTTAAATACACCTATTATCTCTGCAGCAATGGATACAGTAACTGAGGGTAAACTCGCTATTGCAATTGCCCAAGAGGGAGGAATGGGGGTCATTCATAAAAATATGTCTATAGAGTCTCAAGCTAATGAAGTTAGAAAAGTAAAGCGATTTGAGTCAGGAATCATCAGAGAGCCTATTAGTATTGAGCCGTCTGCAACGATCAAAGAAGTCTTTAATCTTCAGGCTCAGCATGGCATTTCAGCAATGCCAGTAGTATCCAACAACATACTAGTTGGATTAATAACAAGTCGTGATGTTCTATTCGAAACACGCCTTGATGAAGTTGTTGAAAATGTAATGACACCTCAAAAATCACTTATTACTGTTAAGGAAGGTGCATCAATGAACACTGTCAGAAAACTTCTCCAAAAACATCGTATTGAAAGGGTTCTTGTTACTGACAATAAATTTAAGTTAGGCGGAATGATAACCGTCAGTGATATTAAGAAAACAAGTGACTTCCCTAAAGCAGCAAAAGACGACCAAGAGAGACTTATTGCTGCCGCTGCAGTCGGCGTTGGCAAAGGTTCTAGTGAAAGGATTAGTGCCCTTGTTGAAGCTGGTGTTGATGTAGTTGTAATCGATACAGCACACGGCCACTCTCAAGGCGTAATTGATCGCGTCAAGAAAACTAAAAATGATTTTCCAAATTTAGAGATTATCGCTGGCAACATTGCAACTGCAAATGCAGCCATTGATTTGGCTAAAGCCGGTGCAGATTCTGTTAAAGTTGGAATTGGACCAGGAAGTATTTGTACAACTCGAATCGTAGCAGGTGTTGGAGTGCCTCAAATTAGTGCCATTTCTGACATTGCTAAAGCCTTAAAAAACACCAATGTTACAGTGATTGCTGATGGGGGTATCCGTTATTCAGGGGATGCTGCAAAAGCCTTTGCAGCCGGAGCTCACTGTGTAATGCTAGGTTCAATGCTTGCAGGAACTGAGGAATCGCCTGGTGAAGTGGAATTATACCAAGGAAGATCATACAAAGCCTATCGTGGGATGGGATCAATGGGAGCAATGGGCCAAGCTCATGGCTCTTCAGATCGATACTTTCAAGCAGAACTAGCTGCAGAAAAATTAGTTCCAGAAGGAATTGAGGGTAGAGTTCCTTATAAAGGCTCTATTAGACCAATTATCCATCAAATGGTTGGTGGAATTAGATCATCCATGGGTTATACAGGTTGTAAAAATCTTGATGCCATGAGAACTAAAGTTGAGTTTGTTCAAGTTACCTCTGCTGGAATGACAGAGTCTCATGTTCACGATGTCTCAATAACTAAAGAAGCACCAAATTACCACCAATAACTCAGGTTAGCGAGTATTTCAACTGAATTCTTTACTAATTAACCTTTGCAACGCAATAAAAACCCATGACATTTTTTTTCTTCATGTAGTCTTGCTTTCTAAGCTCTAGAAGTTTCCATACATTTTCAACTTCTAACTTTTGTATTTCCTTATCAAAACCATAGGATTCGTATACATCTTCATTAACTGTAAAACATACCAACCCATCAGATTTAACTATTCTTGAAAGCTCCTTCAAACGACTAGGCCCAACATGGCCATGAGTAAATACACCAACGCAAAGTGCGGCATCATAGCTATCGTTCTCTAAAGGCAGAGAATCATTTAAATTACCCAGAAATAGTTCTTGATAACCCCTATCAATTGCTATATCAATCATGTCTTTTGAAATATCTATTCCATCAAAATTTGTATATCCAAGTTTTTGAAGCTCCAATCCAACCAAACCTGTCCCACATCCAACATCAATAATTTTTTGATTTTTATCTACAATGTACTTGTGGAAAATTTGAACGGAATTGGGCTGTGAAACTGTGCCAAGAAGATCGTTATTATCTTTATCGTAGATTGAAGCCCATTTCTTATAAACGTCAAGCAGCTCTTCCTCATTTTGACTCGCTGAAAGATCTAAATTGTCGTAGAACTTTAGCCCTTTGTTACCTTCTTTCATAATTAATAAAGTTTACCAAAAAATGTCATTCTTGCTGTTTCAGAGAGTTGGACATTCGGCTCCGCATTGTATGCTAAAACCGACAATATTCTGGTCCTATCTCCAATTGTTGGCGTAACGCGATGAATTGCATCTTTACCCCTAAATAGAACTAATGAGCCATTGTTCATTGATAGTTTATTAGGAATGCAATTGCCATTTATTAAATCCAAAACTTGGTCAAAATTATTATCATTTATTTTTGAATTTCTAAAATCTCGAATATATTCGAAAGCACCTCCCGACTCAGGTTTTTGAATTAAAAGGGTAATTGCAAATGAAGAATTATCAAAATGCCAGCCAAGTTCTTGACCTTCTTTTGCATAGTGTATATTGATTGAAGATAAATTATCACCGTATTTATAGAGGGCCTCTTCATCCAGAACATTACAAAGAAAGTCTTTAAAATTGAGCGAATTGTAAAGTGTTCTTAATGATGAGCTTTTAGGCACTTGATCATCTGTTATACAACCCTTTGAAGAGATTACTGTTTTGTTTCTAGGGTGATCTTTATCAAATTGATCATTAAAAGGCTCCAAGTATACGTTGTGTTCATTAATACAGTAATATGCTAAATTCTCCTGCTGCTTTGCTTCTTCTAGAATGCCTTTTATGGATTCTTTCAAGAGAAAATTATTAAGGACAAGGACACCATCATTATCTAGCATAAATTTACATTTCGACCTATATCCAGCTTCATTAATAGGATGCTTTTTTAAATTTACAATTGACTCTAGTTTATTTTTTTTCATAAATCATAGTTCTAAAATAAATAATGCTCTAAAACCTCATCGTTTAAAGATTATTTGTCAGAAATAGTCTATATGTTAATAGATAATTAACCAAAAAAAACAAATAGCAAGAAAATGATACATTTTATTGAAATAAGTTCAATTGTATCAATCTTAAAGTATTATCGCGACCACCAAATTAGTGTATTTAAAGAAAAAATTAGGGGATAATTCAACTGTTTTATGGATTTTGGTAAGTTTTATCTCAAGCATACCTGCAGGGTATGTTTTATATAAAGCTTATTGCGTTAAACCATAAAACACTTTTTATTTTATTGGAGTAACACAATGGACATGAATATAGTTCAAAAAAGTTTTACGTTTGGTAACAGCCAAATTTCATTTGAAACAGGAAGAGTTGCTAGACAGGCTCATGGAGCTGTTTTAGCAAGTATGGATGACACCCAAGTACTAGTTAGTGTCGTTGGAGCTAAAGAAGCCAAGCCAGGCCAGTCTTTTTTTCCACTTTCTGTAGACTACATCGAGAAAACATATGCTGCTGGTAAGATCCCAGGTGGTTTTCTTAAAAGGGAAGGACGACCTAGTGAGAAAGAAACACTGACCTCACGCCTTATTGATCGCCCGATTCGCCCTCTCTTTCCAAACGGCTACATGAATGAAGTGCAAGTGATGATTCAGGTTATATCTTCGAATAAAAATGTGGATCCTGATGTTTTGGCAATGATTGCTACATCGGCAGCCCTAGCAATCTCAGGCGTTCCATTTAAAGGACCTATTGGAGCTGCTAGAGTTGGCTATATAGATGGAAACTATATGATTAATCCTTCATATTCTGATCTTAAGACTTCTGAATTAGATATGGTTGTAGCTGGAACTAAAGATGCAGTTCTTATGGTTGAGTCTGAGGCTAGCGAGCTATCAGAAGATGTTATGTTGGGGGCAGTTATGTATGCTCACGAACAATTTCAGGTAGTTATCGATAGTGTTGCTGAATTTTCCAAAGAAGTTGGTATATCGCCGCGTGAATGGGTTGCGCCAGAGGAAAATGAGTCTCTTTTAGCATCTATTAAGTCAAAATTCGAAAGCCAAATTTCTGAGGCTTATCAGACAGTTGATAAGATGGAGCGCTATGAAAAAATGGGTGAAATTAAAGATGCTGCTGTTGAAGAATTTGTCAGCGAGGATGAATCTATAAGTGAGGATGAGGTTAAAAATTATATTAAAAAAATTGAGAAATCAACTGTAAGAGAAAGAATTTTAGCTGGAGAACCTAGAATAGACGGAAGAGACAGTTCAACAGTCAGAGAACTTGCTATTGAAACGAGTGTTCTAGAGAATACTCATGGCTCGGCCCTTTTTACAAGAGGTGAAACTCAGGCATTGGTAGTTACCACTCTAGGCTCAAAGAGAGATGCTCAGTTAATCGAAAAACTTGAATCAAATGATCGCATCGAGGATCACTTTATGCTTCACTACAATTTTCCTCCATACTGTGTAGGTGAAACTGGACGAGTAATGGGTGTTAAAAGACGTGAAGTAGGACATGGAAGACTTGCAAGAAGAGGTATTTCAGCTTGCCTTCCTAATCTTGATGACTTCCCTTACACGATTCGTGTAGTGTCAGAAATTACTGAATCTAATGGCTCTAGTTCAATGGCAAGTGTCTGTGGATCATCACTTTCATTAATGGATGCAGGTGTCCCTCTCAAAGCTCCTGTTGCTGGAATTGCAATGGGCTTAGTAAAAGATGAAGATCGCTTTACTGTGTTAACAGATATTCTTGGAGATGAGGATCATCTTGGCGATATGGACTTTAAAGTTGCTGGAACTTCAAAAGGTATTAACGCCCTTCAAATGGATATCAAGATTGATGGTATTACAGAAGACATTATGTCAATAGCACTCAAGCAGGCAAAAGATGCAAGACTTAATATACTAGGTCAGATGAATCAGGTCATTTCAGAGCCAAATAAAGCCTCTAAAAATGCGCCTAAAACCAAGGTAATTAAAATACCTACTGATAAAATTAGAGATGTTATTGGAAAAGGTGGAGAGACGATTAGAGGAATTGTTTCTCAGTCCGGAGCCAGTGTTGATGTAGATGATGATGGTAATGTAAACATTTTTGCTAATGATTCTGAAAGCTTTGAAAAGGCGGTTCAGATGGTCAAAGACGTTACCGCAGTACCAGAAGTCAATAAAGTCTATACGGGCAAGGTTGCCAAAATAGTTGAATTTGGTGCCTTTGTAACAATTATGCCGAATCAAGATGGTCTGTTACATGTATCTGAAATTGCTCACGAAAGAGTGGAAAAAGTTGAGGACTACCTTAAAGAAGGCGAAGAAGTTGAAGTCAAGGTTCTTGGAATTGATCGAGGACGAATTAAACTTTCTAGAAAGGTATTAATAGAAAAGTCATAAACTAAGCCACCGCAGGGTGGCTTTTTTATTTGGTAAAAAATTATGTCAGAAGAGAAAATAGTCGAACTGGAAGAAAAAATTGCTTTTCTTCAAAAGATGATTGATGAGCTGAATATGGTTGTATTTCGTCAAGGCGAGAAACTGGAACAGCTCAATTCAAAGATTAAGGAAACAAATGAAAAAATAATAAGTCAATCTGAATCTCAACCCAATCTATCGGAAAAAGATAACAAGCCTCCACACTACTAGTTATATTATAGTTTTAGTAATTTAATTGGTATATCATTAAAGCAATTGACAAAAAGCATCGCATATTGAAAGCAAATAGTTCTGAAATTAGAAAAACTCTGTTGTCTTTAGATGAAACTTCATCTTATGCGACTCTTAATCCAAATTCAATTACTCCGGTACTTCTTGTTTGTGATCATGCTAGTAATAGATTCCCAAAATCACTCGGAACAATGGGTCTTGATTATTTAGACAGAGTTAGTCATATAACATTTGACATTGGCTCAAGAGCTACTACAGAGAGCCTTGCAAAAAAACTTAATGTCACTGCAATCCTATGTCAATATTCGCGATTGGTTATTGATTGTAATCGTAATCTCTCAGATAACAGCGCCTACCTTGATAAAAGTGATGGTATTGATATACCTGGCAATCAAAATCTCAATAGCATTAATAAAGAGATTAGAGAATCTGAAATTTATTGGCCATATCACAATGCTATCGATGCTCAAATTTCTCGACTCAAGAGAGAGAATCCTAGTCCATTAATTATCTCTATTCATAGCTTTACTCCTGTGTTTAATGGTAATAAAAGAGAATGGGAAGTTGGAGTTCTTTGGGATAAAGATCCAACTACTGCAAAAATCTTTATAAATAAACTTAAAGATGCAGGTTTTTTGGTGGGTGATAACAAGCCATATTCAGGAAAAGATCCTGAAGACTTTACATTAGATTATCACGCTGAATCAATTGGTCTACCTCATGTTGGAATTGAAATTAGACAAGATCTTATCAATCATGATGATGGTATTATGCGATTATCAAATACCCTACACGAAGTAATTAGTTCACTTGTATTGACCAATACATCTAACAATATTCAAATTAAGAAATCTTTAAGATGAGTCTTGAAATACCACAATTCTCAATAGGCATAGAGGAAGAATATCTTTTAGTTGATAAGACTACGCGAAGTCTTGCTATAAACCCTCCAAAATCTTTATTGAAAGAGTGTAAAGAGCTTCTCGGCAATCAAGTTACCAATGAGCTTCTACTTTCACAAATTGAAATTGGTACAAAAGTATGTAACAACATACAAGAGGCTCGTGAGGATCTCTCAAGATTACGTAAAAATATAGTAGAAGTAACAGCTCGATATGGATTAGCTCCGATTGCCTGCTCAACTCACCCATTTAGTCGTTGGTCTGAGCAGGAACAAACACCAAAAGATCGCTATGAATTACTAACAAGGGAGATGCAGGCGGTAGCTCGAAGAATGCTTATCTGTGGGATGCATGTCCACGTTGGTATTAATGACGATGAATTGCGCATTGATCTGATGAGTCAGCTTGCTTATTTTCTTCCTCATCTACTCTCATTATCATGTTCATCTCCATTTTGGAATGGAGAAGATACTGGACTTAAAAGTTATCGTCTAACAATATTTGATAATCTGCCAAGAACAGGCATTCCTACAGAATTCCAGAGTTTTTCTGACTACAAACGACATATTGAGATCTTAACTAATGCTGGCGTCATGGAAGATTCAACTAAGATTTGGTGGGATATCAGGCCAAGTGCAAAATATCCAACACTTGAAACTCGCATTATGGATGTATGCACAAGGATAGATGATGCAATTTCACTCGCAGCTCTCGTTGTTTCTACATTACGTGCTCTTTACCGCCTAAGAATGAAAAATCAGCGTTGGCGTGAATATAGCTCTATGCTTATTAGGGAGAATCGTTGGCGTGCAATGCGCTATAGTTTCGATGAAGGTCTAATTGATTTTGGCAAAGGCAGTATTGTTCCATTTGAAGAATTATTAGATGAATTTATAGAAATTTCAATTGAGGATGCAAAAGTTCTTGGATGTGATAAAGAAGTAATGGATGCGAAAAATATATTGAAACGTGGAACAAGCGCTCATCGACAACTTAAAACATACGAATCATCCATTGCTACAGGTAAAAATAAAGATGAAGCACTAAATGATGTGGTCGATATGCTTATTAACGAAACTGCTGCAAATTTATAGACACTACTTATAACCTAATCGCCTCATCATAATCAATAAGGCAACCCCATTTAATCCCCA
Source organism: uncultured Gammaproteobacteria bacterium (assembly GCA_902512305.1). Taxonomy (GTDB): domain Bacteria; phylum Pseudomonadota; class Gammaproteobacteria; order PS1; family Pseudothioglobaceae; genus Pseudothioglobus. The sequence goes on along the minus strand of CABXIU010000001.1, from coordinate 21,810 downwards.
TACAACACTTAATAAATACATATTGAAAGTCAGACTCAAAAATTCTGCCAAGTAGCCTACTAAGGCAGGTCCAAAAATAAAACCGGAAAAACCAAGGGTAACTAAATTTGCAACTGTAAGATTGATTGGTTCATCAGTAATCCTTATCGCTTGCCTATATATAACTGCAATAAAATTTGCAGTTCCAAAGCCAAAAAGCAACACTCCAATAACAATAATATAGAAGTTAGAGCTCATTATTGAAACAAACAAAATTAATCCAGAGGCTATACTTAAGTAGCCGCCAACAAGTTGCTCACTATATTTATTAATCATTTTTGAAGCCATTAATCTAGCTAATATTTCACCAATATTAAATGCAAAAATGATTGCACCACCGAGATATAAGGGAACCAGTAAATCCTTTGTTAACCATAGAGCTGACCAATCTAGAATAATCCCCATCGTTGCATAATTAAGCATCATTAAAATACCTAATATTAGTATTGTATTTTTTGGTAGTTTAAATTTTGGAGTTTTTTCGAGATCTTCAAAAGATTTGTCCAGTCCAATTTTATTGATTAACAATGCTCCTAAGATCAGTACAGAACCAGTAATTGAGAATATCAATATGGGACTATCAACATATCTGATAGTAAAAAATGCACTAAATGCACCCGCCAATGATCCAAAACTAAAGGCTGCATGATAAAGAGGGGTTAGTACTCGAGACGTTTTACTCTCTATCATTGATATTTGTGATTGAGATGACGGGCTAAAAAGTCCCACAAAAAAACCTAAAGGCATAGAGGCAATCAAAAACCAATAATAGCTTGGCGCTAAGATTAAAAATAATGGACAATAGGCGATACCTAAAAGGCCAATAACGATGGAATTTTTAGTTCCAATTTTAGGAACAATCAGTCGACCTGAAATCTGATTACCAATCAAATTTAATAGTCCAAATGCAAACAATCCAATTCCAATTTCGGCTTCTGTAATTTGAAGTCTTTCAGCATTCCATGGAATATAAACAAAATAGATTCCAATTTGAAATAAGACTAGGAATGCTCCTAAGAGTGTTGCATAAACTCCTTTATTAAATGCATTACTCTGCTCTAGAGAAATTTTTTTTTCCATGTGATTAACTATTAATTTTTAATGCATCAAAATCAATTAAAAGCCCCTTCCAACCATGGAGTATAAAACTACGAATATTTAGATGCGAATCTTCATCCTCAGGACTTTCCATTACTGACTGGTAATGCTCTGCGAAGCAATTAAGCACTTCTGATTCAGAGAGTGAATGCATATGGCCAAAACAGAATACTTTGGCTGAACCCTGATTCTCATTTTTTGAATTAATGATTTCTCCATTTTCAAATGCAATATTTGAAAAGCTATACTCTCTATCTATTAATTCAATAAAATCAGAAAACTTTAATTTTTCTCCTGATTTAATTTTGTTAAGGTACTGCTTAGTATTCATTAAATCCTAAGTATGCATTGGATTAGACTTACCAGCATCAATATTAAGTTTTTTGGCTGCCTTACTTAAAATTTTAGTATCTAAGCTACCCTCAGCTACCAAAGCACTTAGGGTGGCATAGGTAATATAATCGGCATTCACTTCAAAAAAGTATCTAAGCTCTTGACGGGAATCAGACCTTCCAAATCCATCAGTACCCAAAACTTCATAACGACATGGAACATATTTACGGACCTGTTCAGCATAATTTCTCATGTAATCAGTTGCAGCTATTGCAGGGCCTTTTGATTTGCTTAAACATTCAGTAATATACGGAACTTTTTTAGTTTTGGCTTTACTGTATAGATTCTTTCGATCAATAAGCTGAGCTTCTCGGGTAACTTCATTAAAACTCGTTACACTCCAAATATGAGACATAATTCCCCAATCTTTTTCAAGCATTTCAGCGGCTTTCTCAACCTCTCTGAGGATTGCACCACTTCCAAGTAATTGCACCTCTATTTTGGATTTACCTACAGTTTTCAAAGGGTATATTCCTTTAATAATCCCTTCTTCGACCCCTTTAGGCATCCCTGGATGAGGATAATTCTCATTCATAAGGGTAATGTAATAGAAAATATTTTCCATGTTCTCATACATACGTCTCATGCCATCTCGAAGAATGACTGCAAGTTCATATGCATAGGTAGGATCATAAGAAATACAATTCGGTATAGTGTTAGCAACAATTAATGAATCACCATCTTGGTGTTGCAATCCCTCACCAGCAAGAGTTGTTCTTCCAGCTGTACCGCCCATTAAAAAACCCTTGGCTTGCATATCACCCGCAGCCCAAGCTAGGTCACCAACCCTTTGAAAGCCAAACTTTGAGTAATATATATAAAAAGGAATCATTGTTACATTATGTGAGGCATAAGCTGTTGCAGCTGCAATCCAGTCTGAAATTGCTCCAGCTTCGTTAATACCCTCTTGTAAGACTTGACCTTTAATATCCTCTTTGTACCACATTACCTTATCTGAGTCTTCTGGCTCATAAAGCTGGCCAGATGATGAATAGATACCCATTTGTCTAAAAAGTCCCTCCATTCCAAAGGTTCTTGCTTCATCAGGCACAATAGGGACTACTCTTGGGCCAATTTCTTTATCTCTAATTAAAAGGGATAAGAAGCGAACAAATGCCATAGTACTGGACATCTCTTTTTCCTCAGTTGACTTTAAGAGAGACTCAAAAGTATTCAATTTAGGAATATTAAAAGACTCTAGCTCAAAACTTCTTGAAGGTAGATACCCTCCTAAAGCCTCTCTTCTCTCTCTTAAATAAGTTAACTCTTCACTATCTTCAGGAGGTTTGTAAAAATTTAATTCCTCAGCATCTTTTTTAGTTACAGGGATATCAAACCTTTGGGCTACACGAACAAGCGCATCTACACCTAATTTTTTTTGACTGTGAGTCGTATTTTTGCCCTCTCCAGCTTCACCCATTCCATAACCCTTAACAGTCTTAGCCAAAATAACTGTTGGCTGACCTTTGTGCTCTTTGGCAGCCTTATAAGCTTGATACACTTTATTTGGATCATGTCCGCCACGAGTTAAGGCATAAATTTCATCATCTGACATATCCTCAACAAGTTTAAGAGTTTCTGGGTATTTTCCGAAAAAGTGTTTACGAACATAAGCACCATCTTTTGCTTTATAGGCTTGATATTCTCCATCAACAACTTCCTCCATTCTTTGCTTAAGAAGTCCAGACGTATCATTTGCGAGAAGCTTATCCCATCCCCTACCCCAAATAACTTTAATAACATTCCAGCCTGCCCCTCGAAACATCCCCTCTAGTTCTTGAATAATCTTGCCATTGCCTCGAACAGGCCCATCTAGACGCTGAAGATTACAATTTATGACAAATATAAGGTTATCGAGTTTTTCTCTTCCTGCAAGGGATATAGCGCCAAGAGACTCAGGTTCGTCAGTTTCACCATCTCCTATATAAGCCCATACAGTTCTCTTATCAGTTTTAATAATGTCTCGATGTTGCAAATACTTCATAAAGCGAGCTTGAAATATTGACATAATCGGACCTAGGCCCATTGAAACAGTCGGAAACTCCCAAAAATCTGGCATTAACCATGGGTGCGGGTATGAAGATAGACCTTCTTTATTAGCTTCTTGTCTAAAGTTTAGTATTTGATCTTCAGAAATTCTTCCTTCAAGATAAGCCCTTGAATATATTCCGGGAGCAATATGACCTTGAAAAAATATTAGATCAGCGCCTTGATCTAAGTTTTTACCTCGATAAAAGTGATTAAATCCAACTTCATACAAAGTAGCACTAGAAGCAAATGAAGCAATATGACCACCGAGCTCTGATGAAACTTCGTTAGCCTTAACAACCATAATCATTGCATTCCAGCGAATAATAGATTTAATACGATGCTCAATTTCATGCATTACAACTAACTCGCTCTCTTTTTCGACTGGAATTGAGTTTAAATAGGCTGTATTCACACCTTCTGGAAGGTCCATTCCATCTTCATGGGCCATATCTATTAATTTTTGAAGAATGTATTTAGCTCTATCTTTACCCTCAAAACGAGCAACTGATCTAAAGGCTTCTAACCATTCAATAGTTTCTTGCGGGTCGATATCTTTTTCAGACATGAAATATCATTTTTGTGAAATTTATGATTCTTATTATCCCTTAAAAAACTTTAAGAAACCAAGTCGGTCGTGTTATATTTTTCATTTTTAGATACTGTAAAATATTCCTCTTCTATTTAAACAAATAATTTAATGAATATCGCTAGTTCAATCTTTAAAGCATATGATATTAGAGGCATTGTACAAACCGAATTAACCCCTCATGTTGTTAAGCTTATTGGAAAAGCCGTTGGTGCTGAATCTATACAAAATGGTGAAAGAGGGGTAGTCGTAGGAAGAGACGGCCGACTATCAGGCCCAGAACTCTCTGAAGCGCTTATTTCCGGACTTATAGAGAGTGGATGTCACGTAGTCAACATTGGAATGGTTCCCTCTCCAGTTCTTTATTTTGCGACTCATACTAAAGCAGCTTCATCGGGAGTAATGATTACTGGATCACATAACCCTGCTGAATATAATGGATTAAAGATTATGATTGCGGGAGAAACTCTCTCTGCAGAAAGAATTCAAGCTCTTTATAAAAGAATTCTAGAAAATGACTTCACTAATGGTCATGGAACATCAACTTCTATAAATATTGATCAGGACTATATAGGCACGATTAAATCTGACATACAATTAGAAAAAGAGCTTAAAGTTGTTATTGATTGTGGAAATGGTGTTGCAGGAAATATAGCACCTCAACTATTTGAGGCTCTAGGAGTAAAAACTTCTAAACTATTTTGTCTGGTTGATGGTAGATTTCCTAATCACCATCCGGACCCCTCAAAACCTGAAAATTTAGAGGACCTCATTCAAGAGGTAATCGATACAGGAGCTGATCTTGGCCTTGCTTTTGATGGTGATGGTGACAGGTTGGGAGTAGTAGACAACAAAGGTCAGGTAATTTGGGCTGATCGGCAAATGATGCTCTATGCAAAAGACGTGCTAAGCCGCAAGGAAGGAGCGAAAATTATCTTTGATGTTAAATGTACTTCTCTCTTGCCTAAAGTAATTTCAGAAAATGGAGGTGATCCAATTCTATCTAGAACTGGACATAGCTTTATTAAGAAAAAATTAAAGGAAACGAATGCAGAGCTTGCAGGAGAAATGTCCGGACATATCTTTTTTAAGGAGCGTTGGTATGGCTTTGATGATGCCCTATATACTGCAGCAAGGCTTTTAGAAATAATATCAAAAAGTGACAAGTCTTGCTCAGAGATTTTTAATGAATTACCGGCAAATATAAGCACATCAGAAATAAACATTAATTTTAAAGAGCATGGCCAACAGTACGAAGCCATGGACTCTCTATCAAGTAACATAGATTTTCCTGGCGCTAGCATTAATACCATAGATGGCTTTAGAGTCGACTATGAGAATTACTGGGGTCTCGTTAGACCCTCAAATACAACGCCTTGCTTAGTTTTACGCTTTGAAGCAAATAACGATGCAGAGCTCATTAAAATTCAAGAAAAGTTTAAAAAATGGCTTGAATCTAGTGGTATTTCAGCAGACGCTTTATAGTTGTAAATTCAAAAAAATTAGGTATAAAATACACATTTTTTACCCTAGAAACACTGAGAGGAAATTTTACTCGTAAACTTGGAGCATACCAATGGAAGGACATGTCAGCTTTACACTATCAGACCGCTTAAGAAAGTCGCCTTATTATGAGTCTACCCTGAGAGCTGGCGCTAAAACCTTTACAATTTATAATCACATGGTTATGCCTACCTCTTATGAAGGCACAGAGGCAGACTATTGGAATCTGATGAATAACGTTACTATGTGGGACGTAGCGGCAGAACGTCAAGTAGAAATTACTGGTAGTGATGCCTACAGATTTGTTGAATATATTACTTCAAGAGATCTTTCCAAACTTCAGATTGGTCAAGGAAAGTACGCTCTAATTACCGATGAAAATGCTGGAATCATTAACGACCCTATAATTTTAAGGTTAGGTGAAAGCCATTTTTGGCTATCTATTGCTGATAGTGATGTACTTCTTTGGACACGTGGTCTTGCCTGTGGTCTTGGCTGGGATGTTCAAATTAGTGAACCAGACGTTTCACCTCTAGCTATTCAAGGCCCAAATCATTTGCCTTTAATGATTGATTTATTTGGTGACTGGGTTAAAGATATCAAGTACTTCTTTTTTAAAGAATTCGAGTTAAAAGGGATTCCGCTTATTGTTCAAAAATCAGGCTGGAGTAAACAAGGTGGATTTGAGCTTTATCTTCGAGATGGCTCAAAAGGAGAGGAACTATGGGATATTATTGCCAATGCTGGAAAAAAATATGACATAAAGCCTGGCACACCTAATAATATTGAAAGAGTTGAGTCGGGCTTACTTTCCTGGGGAAATGATATGGATATCAAGAGTAATCCATTAGAGCTCCCTTTAGGTAATTTTTGCCAACTAGATAAAGAAGCAGAGTACCTAAGCAGAAAAGCACTTCATAAAATTCGCGCTGAAGGTGTTACAAAAAAACTTGTTGGACTAGTTGTAGATGGTGACCCTTTTATTGGAGGTTGCGCCAGCCCATGGAAAGTAGTGAGTAATAAAAAAATCTGCGGTAAAGTTTCGAGTGCTGCCTACTCGCCACGTTTAAATATTAATATGGTGATGGCAACTATAGATAATGGATTCAACGAAATCGACACAGAATTAACGGTAGAAACTCCATGGGGCCTAAGGTCAGCAAAAGTTACCTCAATTCCCTTTAATTAAGCAATCAGAAAAGACTTGAATAATGCGAAATTTGGACTTTAGTTCAAGTTGACTTATAATCCAAGTATGAATAAGCGACTAGCAACTTTCTTTGGATTCTTGACTACTTTTTTTTCGAATCGAAGAATCACCAACATTTATATAGCACTATTCATCCTGTCATGCTTAATACCAGCAATAATGATAGGAGTTTTTGTGGTGTAGAGGTTTTACTTGGGAGTAAGAAAATTCTTAATGAATGATAATTTTTTGTTTCAAATCACAACAAAAAGACTTGTTTTAAAAAGACCAGATAAATCAATAAATAAAACTCTGTTTGCTTCTCTGGTTGGTGATTGGGATATTGCCAAATGCTTATCTGATGTCCCTTATCCTTATACCGAGGAAAATGCTGAAAAATTTATAAAAAGAACCTGTCCTGACGATTTAAGATTTTGTGTATTTTTTAATGAATCATTAGTTGGCGGGATTGGCTTAAGCTTTGAAGAAAACAATGAATTGGACCTCGGTTACTGGATTGCAAAGGATTATTGGGGCAATGGGTTTGTAACTGAAGCGTCAATGGGCTTAATTGAATATGTGAAAGATGAAACAGAATTCAAAGTTATTACTGCCTGTTATGTTAAAGACAATAAAGCTTCAGCAAATGTTCTCAATAAACTTGGCTTTAGAGAAGTTGGTGAGTGTGAGGAGTATTTTCTTTCACGAAAAGAAACCGTGCGTTGTATTGATCTTGTTTTAAATCTTTAATTTATATTTGTTACAGCTCTCTATACATTTTTATATGATCGATACCAGCCTCTTTATATAGATCTCCATCACAAATAAAACCAAGGTCTAAATAAAAGCCATGGGCATGCCATTGTGACGACAACCAAAGTTTATTAAGTTTTGATTCTGTGGCCCAGTTAATGAGCTCTTGCATAATTAATTTACCAATTCCCAGACCCCGATACATCTCTAAAACTGCAACCCTTCCAATATGACCATCACTTAGAATTCTGCCAGTGCCTATTGCTTGATCATCAACATATACTAAGACATGTTTTGCTTCATTATCAAGTCCATCAATTTCAAGATCCTCAGGAACATTTTGTTCATTAACAAAAACCTCAAATCTTATTCTGCAAATATCCTTTTGATTTTCTTCATAGTTACAGATTATTGACTGAATATTCATATGATTGATTTTAACTATACAAAGACAAAAAATAGATTAATCGCAAGAGCAAAATATACCAAAGCTGCAAGTATAATGTGAAGATTAAATTACAATCATGATTTTTATAGCTATTTAATTTTCAGAAATTATTATGAAGTATAGTGACTTAGGGTTTTGGTTAAAAAAGTCAGCTGAATGGGTTGACGAATATTACAAACGACTTAAAAACAAGCCTGTTCGACCCACTCTTTCACCTGGTGAATTTAGGGCGTTATTACCCAATTCACCACCTCAGTCGGGCGAACCTATAGCTGACATCGTAGCTGATTTTGAAAACATTGTGCCGAATGCGATGACTCATTGGCAACATCCACGTTTTTTTGCGTATTTCCCAGCCAATGCTGCACCTGCCTCAATATTGGCCGAAAGCTTTGTTAATGCTATAGGAGCGCAAGCTATGCTGTGGCAAACTTCACCAGCCGCGACAGAAATGGAGCAAGTAATGGTAGATTGGTTACGTCAAGCTTTAGGTCTAAGAGAGGGTTTTACCGGCACCATACACGACACAGCTACTACGGCTACATTTTGCGCTGTATTAACGATGCGTGAAAAAGCGTTGAACTTTAAAGGTCTAACTGAGGGCACTTGCGGTACCCCAAGATTGCGTATTTATGCTTCTGCCCAGACTCATAGCTCGGTCGATAAAAGTGTACGTTTGTCGGGAATTGGTCAAGATAATCTTATTAAAATTGAAGTAGACCAAAACCTTTCTATGGATCCAACAGCATTACGTCGCCAGATTGAAGAAGACATAGTGCAAGGTTATATACCTGCTGGGATAATCTTGTGTATTGGTGGCACTTCCATCGGTGCATCGGATAACATCGCTGAAATTATTGCCTTGGCTAAAGAATTTAACCTCTACACCCATGTAGATGCTGCTTGGGCTGGGTCAGCTATGATTTGTCCGGAATTCCGCCAATATTGGCAAGGGGTAGATGATGCCGACTCTATTGTGTTTAACGCCCACAAATGGCTGGGGGCTCAGTTTGATTGTTCGGTCCAGTTTTTAGCTGACCCAACAGCACAGATTAATACTCTTGGCTTAAGACCCGCCTACCTAGAAACCCTAGACGCAGAAGAAGTTACTAACTTTAATGAATGGACTGTGCCATTGGGACGACGCTTTAGAGCCTTGAAACTATGGTTTGTAATGCGCGCTGAAGGTCTTGATGGATTGCAGAATATGATAAGGAATCATGTAGATTGGGCAAAAAAATTGTCGCATAAGTTTGCTCAAGACTCGAACTATAAAGTCATAACTAATTGTCCATTTGGTTTGTTTACTTTTCAGTATTGCCCGTCCGGTCAGGATGCTAATGAGGCCACTAAAAATCTGTTAAATACAATTAATGAGGATGGTCGAACCTACCTCACACAAACACTTGTTGACGAGCAATTTGTTATACGCGTTAGTGTAGGCCCTATAGCCTGCACAGAAGAGGATGTAATGAGTGTTTATAAGGTATGTAAAGAACTACAAAACTAAAATTACAACAACAAAAGCTATTTGACTTTCAATATTAAATATTTCCAAAACTTATAGACTGGTTATTTACTAAACACTTCTAAGGGGTTTTGGTAAGCTTTAAATTCAAGAGCATTTTGAAAAGGATCCTCAAAAAAAATTGTCGCCTGCTCTCCTGACTTACCTTCAAATCTAATGGTTGACTCAATAATAAACTGAACTCCTGCTGATTTTAATTTTTCAGCTATATCATGAAAAGATTGCCAATCAAGAACACAACCAAAGTGAGGCATAGGAACAGAGACATCATCGACCTTTGAGGTAGTTTTGCTTCTTTTAACAACCTCTCCAATATGAAGCGAGAGCTGGTTACCAAAAAAATCAAAATCAACCCAGGTTTCTGTACTTCTTCCCTCTTCACACCCTAAGAGTTCACCATAGAAGTTTCTTGCAGAATCAAGGTCGGTAACGGTATATGCTAAATGGAAAATACTCATAAAATAATATATTAAGTTGTACCCATGACTAGTCCAACAAGAATCAATGTTGATCCAGTTAATCTATTTTGCCATAATATTTTTTTAGGGTCAGCAAGTAAATTTTTCGATATTTCAGCAAGTGTTACATACCCCATCATAACTATTAAATCGACTGCAATTAATGTTGCAGTAAAAATAACGCAGGTTGATAGCTTAAGTGTAGTTAAATCGATAAATAACGGGATTAATGCAAGAAAAAATACTGTACCCTTAATATTCGTTAAATTTACAAAAAAGCCTTGTAAAACAGCTTTAAAAGGGCTAAAAGCTAAATGTTTATTATCTTTAGATGTGGATATCTGTTCAACCTTTTTAAGACACTGCATAATTCCCAGGGCTATTAAATAGACCATCCCAAGTATTTTGATTATTATGAAAATAGATGGAAATTGATTAATTAAAACACCCAAACCAAAAAGTAAAAACAAAATTTGACTGATTAGCCCTAATTGTAAGCCCACTAGTGAAAACAAAGCTCTTTTGAATCCATATTGAGTTCCTTGACTTATTGAAAATATTGCACCAGGGCCGGGAGAAACACTGATAAAAAGTGCTGATGCCAATAACCCAATCCAGACAGTTAGTTCCATAATTCTATTTTCTTATTAATAAAGTTTTAAGTATTTTCTGCATGACAGTTCCAGCAAAAGTCAAATGATTGATTATTTTCTTCTTGGCAATTTTTACAATGCCAATTATCTAAATTACTTTCAAGAGCGATCAAATCGATAACTTTTTTTGCTTTATCAAAGTCATCATTATTTAATAACCAAACTTCAGGCCATGTATCAAAAGGAGCAAGCCCGCCCGATGCACTTGAGGCGAATTCATTATTAAGAACTACATCTAATCCATGACTCATAAGTACATTTTTAACATTAAGAACCATGATTCGATTTTCATTAGTATAAATAAGCTTCATTATTTAGTTATTTATAACTTATTAAATAAACAGTGCAGCCAGACCTAAAAATGCAACAAAACCTATGACATCAGTAATTGTTGTCAGAATAACTCCGCCAGCAAGGGCAGGATCAATTTTTAATTTCGAAAGAAGTAGTGGTAAAAATGCGCCTGAAAAAGCAGCAACAACAAGGTTAGTGATTATTGCAAGAGCAATAATCAAACTTAGAAGCAAATCAGAAAACCAGTAATAGGTGATAAGCCCAATAACAATAGACCAAATAATTCCATTGAGTCCACTCACTGCAACCTCTTTATTAACTAAAGCTTTAATATTTGCAGTGGTCACCTTTCCAGTAGCAATGCCTCGAGTTACAATGATTAAAGTCTGAGTACCTGCAATACCTCCCATGCTAGCAACTACAGGCATAAGAATAGCAAGTGCAATTTTTTGCTGTAAGGTAGCCTCAAATAAACCTATGCAATAAACAGCGATAAAAACTGTAATAAGATTTACCCCGAGCCAGATACTTCGACGCTTGGTACTTTGAAAAATAGGCGCAAAGACATCTTCATCTTCATCTAAACCAGCCATTGACATTACAGAGTGTTCCGCTTGATCTAGAATAACGTCAACAACATCATCAATAGTAATTCTTCCAACAAGTTGATTGTTTTCATCTATTACCGGAGCTGAAATTAAATTTCTCTGCTCAAATAAGAGCGCCACCTCTGATTCGTCCGTATCTGCATTAATTGGCTTTGAAAAATCATTATTGATTAATGTTTCAACCATTTGCTTTGGCTCTTCAGTGAGAAGCGAGGTAATTAATAATGAACCTAAGTAATTAAAGTTTCTATCAACTACAAAAACTTGATCGGTATCAACTGGCATCTCTTTAAGAAGCCTTAAATACCTAATAACAGCTCTAATTGAAACATCTGGTCTAACTGTAATAAAGTCTGTATTCATTAAACCGCCAGCCGAATTTTCTGGATAGCTAAGAACTTTATTGAGACGCTCTCGATGCTTAAAATCTAGAGTTAACAATAGACTATGTACTGCTGTCTCTGGCATATTTGGAACAATATCAGCCAAGTCATCGGTATCTAATTTTTCAGTGGCCTTCACTAAAGAGTCAATAGTCATCTCATCAATCAACTGAGATTGAACATCTTCATTGACCTCTTTTAATATCTCTCCTTGTATAGAAATTTCAATTCCTGGCCACAGGATAGATCTATCTTTAGGCTGAATTGCTTCAAGGAGGAGTGCAATCTCTCCTGGATGGAGTTCTTTAATTTGTTGTTTAGCCTCATCATGCTCAGATGCTTCTAGCGCGTTCATTAAATTTTGAAGACTTACTTCGAAACTAGTAAGCTCTATCTCAGCCATAATTAGTACTCGTCAAATGAGCTGCGTAACAAGAGTAACTTGTTTCGCAGATATTACAACGTATTATAATTTATATAGGCTAACCTCTGTGGTTATGTAGCTTTTCTTTATGTTTTATTATTTGAGTATCTAGTTTATTAATTAACTGATCAATAGAAACATACATGTCGTTGCTTTGTGCTTTTGCAAATAAGTCAGCGCCTCTGACATGAATGGTTGCTTCTGCAGTTTGAACGTCTTTTTGCACTTCTAAAATCATGTTTACGTTCATGACGTTGTCAAAGTGATGTTTAATTTTTGAAAGCTTATCGCTTGTGTGTTGCCTGATGGCGGATGTAATATCGAGATGATGACCAGAAAGGTTTAATTGCATTTTTACTCCTTTGATTAATGAAATAAAATAGTTTTTCTTGCAACTATATTGTGTCATAAAAATTCATTAATATTTAACTTATTTTTCATTGATAATTATCAAATTACAGAAAGTACGGAAACAAAAATTAGGTTATAATTACTTTCTTATGATCAATGAAACTTACATGAAAAAAACATGTTGCAAAATTAGACAATACAAATCACGAAGATTTTGTATTCAATCGTGTGTATTAATGGTGGCTAATTTGTCTTAAATGTAACAAAGACCTAGTTTCAAAAGCCCCATAATGGGGCTTTTTTTATTTATTTAACAAATATATTTTATGTCCAACTTAATGTCTAACTACTCTCCTCTTGAAGTTACCTTTATAAAAGGTGATGGATGCTGGCTAACTGATTCTGCTGGGGATAAGTATCTTGATGCTCTCTCAGGAATTGGAGTAGTTAACCTAGGTCATTGTCACCCAACTATAACAAAAAACCTAGTTGATCAATCACAGAAGTTACTTCACACCTCAAATGTTTATCGTATTGAAAATCAAGAGATACTAGCAAAAAAAATATGTAATTTAGCTAATATGGATAAAGTTTTTTTCTCTAACTCGGGTGCTGAGGCAAATGAGGTAGCGATAAAAATTGCTAGACTCTATGCTCGAAGCAAAGATATTGAAAATCCAATAATCCTAACCGCTATTCAAAGCTTTCATGGAAGAACCATGGCCACCCTTTCGGCAACTGGACAAAATAAGATTCAGGCTGGCTTTTCACCTCTAATGAGTGAGTTTATTCATGTTAACTATGATGATATTAATGCGGTTAATCAATATAAAAACAATCAGGATATAGTTGCAGTAATGGTTGAGCCTATTCAGGGCGAGGCAGGAGTTATTATTCCAAAAAATGACTATCTTGATAAATTACACAAGACTTGTAAAGAGAATGGTTGGCTATTAATTCTGGATGGCGTTCAGACTTGCATGGGGAGAACTGGAAAACTTTTTGCCCACGAACATAATGAAATCACTCCGGACATACTCTGTTTAGCGAAAGGCCTAGGTAATGGTGTTCCAATAGGAGCCTGTTTAGCGAAAGGTATAGCTTCAGAATTGCTTACTCCTAGAACTCATGGTTCAACCTTTGGAGGAAACCCATTAGTCACTGCAGCTGCTTTAGGTGTTTTAGATGTATTTCAAAATACTGAAGTTCTTAATAATGTCAATAAAATGAGTGAATACTTTAAATCTGAATTTGAAAGCAAGCTTGGAAAAAATAAAGCTGTAAAGGAATTAAGAATTAAAGGACTAATGATTGGAATTGGCCTTGATGGTAATAAGATTGATTGCAGTCAATTAGTAAAAAATGCTTTAAAAGATAAACTACTTATTAACGTCACTGGAAATTCAATAAGAATGCTACCGCCTTTAATAATCTCCAAAGAGGAAATAGACATTTTAATTAGTAAACTTGTTACACTAATTGGTTCTTAGGAATAAACATGACAAAAAATTTCATTAACTTTGATGATCTCAGATTAAAAGACTTACAAGGAATTATTGACCGCGCTATATCGCTTAAGAAAAAGCATAAGAGTGGCAAAATAAACGACTCACTTAAAAATAAAACTTTAGCGATGATTTTTGACAAGTCATCTACAAGAACCAGAGTGTCTTTTGAAGCCGGAATGACACAGCTTGGAGGTCAATCGCTTTTTTTATCTGAAAAAGATATACAACTCGGTAGAGGGGAGCCAATTACTGATAGTGCGATCGTTATAAGTTCAATGGTGGATGCAGTCATGCTAAGACTATCTTCTCATGAGGATATTGTTGAATTTTCAAAACATTCGAGTAAACCCGTAATTAATGCGCTTTCAGATGAATCTCACCCCTGTCAAATCCTTGCTGACTTGATGACTTATCAGGAATATAAAGGCTCTATTCAAGGTAGAAAAATTGCTTGGATTGGAGATGGATGCAATGTTTGTCAAACATATATGCAGGCGGCAGCAATTTTCGACTTCGAATTATCAATTACTACTCCCGTTGGCTATGAGCCCTCTAATATGTTTATTCAAAAATATCAGAAAAAAGTTAATTTCTTTAATAATCCAATGGATGCTTGTCGAGATGCTGATATGGTTGTCACTGATGTTTGGACCAGCATGGGCCAAGAATCTGAAAAAAAACAAAGAGAAGCTGCTTTTAAGGACTTTCAAGTCAATCAAGAACTAATGAGTAGCGCTAAAAAAGATGCTGTCTTTATGCACTGCCTTCCAGCCTACCGAGGCGTAGAGGTTAGTTCTGAGGTAATCGATGGCAATCAAAGTGTTGTCTGGAGCGAGGCTGAGAATCGCCTTCATGTTCAAAAATCTTTGCTTCTTTACCTAATTGAAGGCTAATCTAGCTGAGATAATTTTAATTTTGCCTCTTGATAAAACTTGACGCCTCTCTTAATCTTACCTCTACCTTTTGAAATACGCCAGTTGTTTGTGTCTCGAAGAGAGTAAACACAACCACAGTACTCTTGCTGGTAAAAATTTTCCTTTTTTGAGATATCTAGCATTCTTGAGGAGCCCCCTTGTTTGCGCCAATTAAAATCCCAATAGGGAAGATCATGTGGCTCCGATGATCTTGCACCAGAGTCGTTAATTTGCCTCATATCCTTCCACCTTGATATGCCAAGAGTTGATGAAATAATATCAAAATTATTTTCTGAGGCAAACTTTGCAGTTTTTTGAAACCTCATATCAAAGCAGGTGGTGCATCTAACCCCCCTTTCAGGCTCGTTTTCTTGACCTTTGGTTCTTGAAAACCATTCATCTCTGTCATAATCAGCATCAATTATTGGCATTCTTAATTTTTCAGCAAAGCGGATATTCTCCTCTTTCCTAAGCTCATACTCATCAAAAGGATGAATGTTGGGGTTATAAAAATATATCGTAGTATCAATTTCAGAAGCAACCAAAGCCTCCATAATTTCACCTGCACAAGGTGCGCAGCATGAGTGAAGCAAAAGCTTTTTCTCGCCATTTGGCGTTTTTAACTTTGGTCTCTCATAGGATTCAAGAGAATAATCTACTTTAGACATAATTTGACCTTTTTTAAGACCTCCCAAGAGTCTCTCTTTAGTTGGGAATTTTTGATTATATCTTTTGGGTGATGAGTAATAAACAAAGACTTACCTTCAGCATAAATGGATGAATCCATAATTAACATCAAGTCTGAAGAGTGATCTTCAATAAAGCGATTAATTTCAGATTTATCTATCGATATTAGATCGCATTCATTCAAACCAAGCCCAATAGAAGCTAACATTTTAAATAATAAATCTTGACTAGCTCCTGATTCGCAAAATGACTCTTTAGAATCTAACTCAACTACCAACAATTTAAATTTTACTTCAGTTAATATTTTAGAGCCGATAGGAGAATATAAAAAGTCCGGTATTCCAAGCGCTTCAAGATATTCATCTCTATTAGGCTTCATCAGATCTGCGGGTGCGCTCTTTCAACATTCGCCATAACTTTATTTAGAGCATGGACGTAAGCTTTAGCAGATGAAGTTATGATGTCAGTATCAACGCCCTGACCATTAACTATCTTACCTTCATGCTCTAGCCTAACGTTTACCTCACCTAGAGAATCTGTGCCCTGAGTTACATTTGATACAGAGTAAAGTTGAAGTTTTGGCTCTATGTCAACTAGAGACAATATAGCACTAAATGTTGCATCAACAGCGCCTGAGGTATTTGCTGACGCACTATGTTCATTTCCATTAATAGAAAGGGTGACATCAGCTGTATTTTCTTTACCTGACTCTGCTGAGACCTTTAGTGAAACTAGTTGAATAATTTCTGTATCCTCACTTTGAGCCTCTGAAACTAGCGCCTGAAGATCTTCGTCAAAGATGTCATGCTTTTTATCAGCCAAGGTTTTAAACCTAGAGAAAGCATCATTCAGTTCATCTTCTGTTTCAAACTCAATACCCAGCTCACTTAGTCTAGATTTAAAAGCATTTCGACCAGAGTGCTTACCTAGAACTAATGAATTATTATTCCATCCCACATCTTCGGCCCTCATAATTTCATAGGTCTCTCTGTGTTTAAGAACGCCATCTTGATGAATTCCAGCTTCATGAGCAAAAGCATTAGCACCAACTATAGCTTTATTTGGTTGAACCACAAAGCCAGTTATGGAGGACACTAATCTTGAGGCAGCAAGAATACCTGTTGCATCAATATTTGTATCACAACCAAAGATGTCCTGCCTTGTTCGAACAGCCATAACTACCTCCTCTAAAGAGGTATTACCAGCTCTCTCTCCTAGCCCATTAATAGTACACTCAATTTGCCTCGCACCATTTAAAACAGCTGAAAGAGAATTAGAAACTGCCAGACCTAGGTCATTATGACAATGAGCAGAAAACACAGCTTTGTCAGAATTTGGAATTCTTTCTATAAGTTCTTTCATTGTATTTCCAAACTGATGTGGAATGTTATATCCAACTGTATCTGGGATGTTAATTGTTGTAGCTCCCGCATCAATAGTGGCTTCAATAATTCGACACAAAAAATCAATATCTGATCGACCTGCATCTTCAGGACTAAATTCAATATTATTAGTAAATTTTGCTGCCCTTTTTACTGATCGAATGGCCTGACTAACAACTTCATCAGGGGTCATACCTAGCTTCATCTTCATATGGATGTCAGATGTTGCAATAAATGTATGAATACGAGCAGAATTAGCATTTTTTATTGAATCTCCTGCTCGATCAATATCTTTATCTAGTGCCCTTGCTAATGAGCAAATTGTAGAATCTTTTACTGCTTTTGCAACAGCCTGGACTGCTTCAAAATCTCCCTGAGAGGCTATAGCAAAACCTGCCTCAATGACGTCAACTTTCATTTTCTCTAGACTTTTAGCAATTCGAACTTTTTCATCCTTTGTCATGGATGCACCTGGTGATTGCTCACCATCTCTAAGGGTTGTATCAAATATTATTAGTTTTTCGGACATCGCTAGCTCCTTTTATATTACACATTTTATCTTAAGTTTTATGAATAGACTTTCGTCTACTATGATTATTATTGCCTTACGGCAATAATCGTAACAAAGCAAAGAGCTTGCTCAGTGAAATTAATGACAATAAATTTAGACATTTATTCATAGGCTCAAATTATAGAGTAACTTAAAGTAATTAAACTTGTTTTTTCTGATGACGTTTTTTGTTTAACCCAAGAATTGTTATGACTGGACCAGATAGTAAATATATAAAAAAACCTGTAAATAGAATAATATTTGGTTTATACACTAGAATAATAAGACTCATAATTACAATTAAAAGGAATCTAAATGAGGCTTTTTTAGAATCTAATTCTTTAAAACTGTAATAACGAAGATTGCTGACCATTAAAAGGCCACACAAAATTGTTATTCCAGCACCAAGATAGTAGCCTAAAGAAATTACATCTGAATCGAAAGATGCAAATGTCCAAATTTTAAGCCAAATCATACTCGCTATAACCCCAGCAGCAGATGGTGAAGGGAGTCCTTGAAAATACCTCTTATCGGCTATACCAACTTGAGTATTAAACCTTGCAAGCCTTAATGCTGCACAAGTCAAATACACAAAAGCTGCTAACCAACCAAATCTTCCAAGTTCATATAAGCTCCACTGATAGACAAGGAGCGCAGGCGCTAATCCGAAAGATACTAAATCAGCAAGAGAGTCATATTCAGCTCCAAAAGCGCTCTGAGTATTCGTAAGGCGAGCTACTCGACCATCAAGCGTATCCCACATCATAGCAATGATAATGGAAATTGCCGCTATAGTGAAATCACCATTAATTGAAGAAATAATTGAATAAAAACCAGCAAACATACCAAACGTTGTTAAAACGCTTGGCAGAAGATAAATGCCTCTTTTACTTGGTATTTTCTCAGTCATAACTTTGTTAAATTAAAGCTGACATGATCAGATTAGATTAGTTTTTTGACTGGTCAACTAATTTGTTTTTTGCAATCCAAGGCATCATTGAACGTAAGCTCTCACCAACAGTTTCAATTTGGTGTTTACGCTGAACATCACGACGAGCTGGCAAATCACCAACGTTTTTAATAAACTCTTTCGCGAAAGCACCACTCTGAATTTCACTTAAAATCTTCTTCATTTCAGCCTTTGTTTCATCAGTTACTATTCTTGGGCCTCTTGTAACATCACCATATTCAGCAGTATTGGAAATTGAATAACGCATATTTGCGATACCGCCCTCGTACAAAAGGTCTACGATTAACTTTAACTCATGAAGACACTCAAAATAAGCCATCTCAGGCTCATATCCTGCCTCAACAAGTGTTTCAAAACCTGCTTGGACAAGTGAAGTAGTTCCTCCACATAAAACTACTTGCTCGCCAAACAGGTCAGTTTCGGTTTCCTCTCTAAAGCTTGTTTCAAGAATTCCAGTTCTTCCACCGCCAATTGCTGATGCATATGAAAGTGCAATCTCTTTAGCATTTCCAGTTGCGTTTTGCTCAACTGCAATCAAATCTGGAATACCGCCACCCTTCACAAACTCTGAACGAACAGTATGTCCAGGAGCTTTTGGCGCAATCATAATAACATCAAGATCTTCCCTGGGAACTATCATATCAAAGTGGATATTGAGGCCATGAGCAAAAGCCAAGGCAACGCCTTGCTTTAAGTTAGGCTCAATATTTTCTGAATAAATACTTGCTTGAAACTCATCTGGTGCTAAGACCATAACAACATCTGCCCATCCACTCGCCTCTTCTACAGACATAACTCTTAAACCAGCCTCTTTAGCTTTGGTAACTGAAGAAGACCCTTCTCTAAGACCTACAACAACTTCTACGCCTGAATCTTTAAGGTTATTTGCATGTGCATGCCCCTGTGAGCCATAGCCGATAATGGCTACTTTTTTACCTTGAATAATTGAAAGGTCTGCATCTTTATCGTAATATCTATTCATTTTTTTTTCCTATAATTTATTTTAATTTTTTTCCTCTAGAAATCCCAGTTACTCCAGTCCTTGAAATTTCAATAATATTTGATGGTTCAAATGCATCCAAAAATGCATTAATTTTCTTAGTCTTACCCGCTACTTCTATAGTGTAAATTTTATCTTTTACATCTACAACCTTACATCCAAAAATTTCTACCAACTCCTTTAAATCTACCCCTTCTTTTGAAGTTGATGATATCTTGGCAAGCATCAACTCTCTTTCAACATGATCTTGACTAGTCAAATCAGATACTTTAACCACTTCAATCAATTTATTAAGTTGTTTGACTATTTGTTCAAGTACACGCTCACTACCAGAAGATACAATCGTCATCCTTGACAGGGTTGGGTCATTTGTTTGTGCAACAGTGAGTGACTCAATATTAAAGCCTCTTTGAGTAAAAAGCCCTGAAACTCTTGATAGAGCACCAGCCTCATCTTCTAATATTACTGAAATAATATGTCTCATATACTATACCGCGTTAAAGTCTGTTTCATCCTTGGATACCATTTCATCCCTTCCTGCAAGTAGCATATCGCAATGCGCACCGCCAGCTGGAATCATTGGAAAAACATTCTCAGATGGGTCAGTTATAATATCAAGAAAAACAGTACGATCTTTTTGCTTAAACGCTTCAATTAATGCTGGCTTAAGATCCTTTTCTTTGTTAACTTTAATTCCCAGATGACCATAGCTTTCAGCTAATTTAACAAAGTCTGGCAATGCGTCCATATAGGACATAGCATAACGCTTTTCATAAAAAAACTCTTGCCATTGTCTAACCATTCCAAGATAACCGTTATTAAGATTGACAATTTTTACAGGAGTGGAGTATTGAAGCATAGTTGAGAGTTCTTGAAGCATCATTTGTATACTTCCCTCACCAGTAACGCATGCTACGTCTTTTTCCGGCATTGCAAGTTTTGCTCCCATTGCTGCTGGAAGACCAAAACCCATAGTACCAAGTCCACCAGAATTAATCCACTGCCTAGGTTCATCAAACAAGTAATATTGTGCAGCCCACATTTGATGCTGTCCAACGTCTGAGGTTACAATAGCTTTACCTTTAGTCACCTCATATAAAGCTTCAATGACTGTCTGTGGTTTAATTACTCCAGTAGATTTTTTATAAGCTAATGAGTCAACTTTTCTCCAATCATCAATTTGCACCCACCAATCAGAAATATCAGGAAGTTCTTTATCTTTTAACTCATCAATTAATGCCTGAAGAACTTGTTTTGTTTGCCCAACAATTGGAATATGAGCAACGACATTTTTAGAAATTTGAGATGGATCTATGTCAATATGAATAAATTTAGCTGTAGGACAAAATTTTGCTATATTGCCTGTAATTCTGTCATCAAATCTAGCGCCAATTGCTACAACACAGTCAGAACCATGCATGGCCATATTGGCTTCATAAGTTCCATGCATACCTAGCATTCCAAGAGATTGCTTATCGGTCATAGGATAGGCCCCAAGACCCATAAGAGTTTGAGTGATTGGGAATCCAAGCATTCGAGTAAATTCTCGAAGCTCTTCAGAAGCATTGCCAATTACGCAGCCACCACCCGAATAAAGGATAGGTTTTTTTGATTTTGAGATCAGCTCTGCTGCTTTTCGAATCTGGCGATTACTTGGCTTTGTAGTTGGCTTATATGAACGCATCTCAATTGATTCGGGATATTCCTCTTTTTCCATTTTTTCAATGGTAATATCCTTTGGTATATCTATAACAACTGGACCAGGTCTTCCGGTTGTAGCAATATGAAAAGCTTTCTTTACTGTAGTTGCGATTTCACTAATATCCCTTACAAGAAAATTATGTTTTACACATGATCGAGTGATACCGGTTGCATCAACCTCCTGAAAAGCATCCATTCCGATTAGTGGTGAGGGAACTTGTCCTGATATAACTACCATGGGTATTGAGTCCATATGTGCAGTTGCTATACCAGTAACAGCATTTGTAATTCCTGGACCTGAAGTTACCAAAACAACTCCTGGCTTTCCATTAGTCCTCGCATAACCATCAGCACCATGA